>CAMTXB010000073.1:0-17115 GCA_947085575.1 uncultured Caulobacteraceae bacterium | reverse complement strand
GGCGCCGACGGCTTCGCAGAGATCGGCCATCTCGTTGATGAAGGTGATCTTCATGGCCAGGAAGGCGTTGGCCGCATACTTGATCAGCTCACTGGTGCGCCGGCCGGTGAAGACGATGGGCGTCTCGTTGAGGAACAGCGGCCGGTAGAGCTCGCTCATCACCGGCCTAGCCCGCTCATCCTCCAGGCCCACCACCACCCGGTCGGGGCGCTTGAAGTCCTCAATGGCCGCGCCTTCGCGCAGGAACTCCGGGTTGGAGACCACCGCGAACTGGGCGTCCGGCCGCTTGGCCCGGATGATCCTCTCGATCTCGTCGCCCGTGCCCACCGGCACGGTGGACTTGGTCACCACCACGGTGAAGCCGTCCATGAGGCCTGCGATCTCCTCAGCGGCGGCATAGACATAGGACAGGTCCGCATGGCCATCGCCCCGGCGCGAGGGCGTGCCCACGGCGATGAACACCGCATCGGCCTTGGCCACGGCGTCGGCGGCCTCGGTCTCGAAGAACAGTCGGCCGGCCGCCACATTGCGCGCCACCAGGCTCTCCAGCCCCGGCTCGAAGATCGGGATGCCGCCCTGTCGCAGCCGGTCGATCTTGCCGGCATCCTTGTCGATGCAGGTCACCTCATGGCCGAAGTCGGCGAAGCACGCCCCGCTCACCAGGCCCACATAGCCCGTCCCGATCATCGCCACTTGCATGGGTTGGTCCTAGTTCTGGAATCGCTGGAGCCGCCGCAATGGACAAGCGGAAGCACGTGCTGGTCTAGCCGAAACCGGGTCGCCGCCGCCAGACCAGCCGGTGCGCCCTAGATTTCCTGGTTGTAGGCGCCGACCTGCGGATGCTGGCCCAGGCGGGGCTTCACCTCCTTGTGGAACAGGGCGCGCATGTCGTCGGCCGAGCTGGTGCTTTCCACCACGACAACGATCTCAGGCTTGTTGGATGAGGCCCGCACCAGCACCCAGGAGCCATCCTCCAGGGCGACACGGACGCCGTTGACCGTGATCAGCTCGGCGATCTTGCGTCCCAGGATCGTGCCGCCCGAGGCCTGCAGGGCCTCGTATTCAGCGACGATCTTGTCGACCACGCCGTACTTTTCCTCATCCGGGCAGTGAGGGGACATGGTCAGCGAGGTGTAGGCCACGGGCAGGGCCTTCTTCAGGTCCGACAGCTTCTTGCCGGGATTGCGGTCCAGCATGGCCAGGATGGCGGCGGCCGCCACCAGGCCGTCGTCATAGCCGCGGCCGATGGGGTCGTTGAAGAAGAAATGGCCGCTCTTTTCGAACCCGGCCAGAGCCTTCAGCTCGGCGGTCTTGCGCTTGATGTAGCTGTGTCCGGTCTTCCAGTAGACGGTCTTGGCGCCATTGGCGGCCAGGACCTCGTCGGTGGCGTAGAGTCCGGTGGACTTCACATCGACCACGAAGGTCGCATTCTTGTGCAGCACTGACAGGTCGCGGGCCAGCATCAGGCCGATCTTATCAGCGAAGATCTCCTCGCCCTCGTCGTCGACGACGCCGCAGCGGTCGCCGTCACCATCGAAGCCCAGGGCGCAGTCGGCGCCATACTGGCGCACGGCCTCGGCCATGGCGTGCAGCATTTCCTGATCTTCGGGATTGGGGTTGTAGCGGGGGAAGGTCCAGTCCAGCTCGCAGTCCATCTCATAGACCACCGCCACCCCCATCCGGCGCAGGCCTTCAGGGGCGAAGGCGCCGGCCGTGCCGTTGCCGCAGGCGCAGACCACCTTGAGCGGGCGCGTCAGGCTGACGCCTTCCGCCACATCGGCGATGTAGCGTTCGGCGACGCCGGAGACGTGGGTCAGGCTGCCGCCGGGACGCCGCTCGCCGCCGCCGCCCAGGACAATCTCCTTCAGCCGGCCCATTTCATCGGGCCCGAAGGTCAGGGGGCGCTGGGCGCCCATCTTCACCCCGGTCCAGCCGTTCTCATTATGGCTGGCGGTGACCATGGCGACGCAGGGCGCGTCCAGGTCGAACTGGGCGAAATAGGCGATGGGCGAGAGCGCCAGACCGATATCCAGCACCTCGCAGCCGGCCTGGATGAGGCCGAGGGTCAGGGCCTGTTTGATCGACAGGGAGTAGGACCGGAAATCGTGACCGACCACGATCCTGGATTGGCCCATCTGCCGGATCAGCGTGCCCAGGCCCATGCCGAGGGCTTCAACGCCCAGCAGGTTGATGTCCGGACCAAACAGCCACCGCGCATCATATTCCCGAAACCCCGTGGCTTTCACCAGCGGCTGGTTCTCATAGGCGAGCGTATTGGGGACGAGATCGGCGCTGGGGGCGAGAAGCATCGGGACTCCGCAGGTGGGTGGACGACAGCTTTGGCGAGTGGAGGGCCCGAAGGCCAGCCTGTTGCGCAGGCCCTTAAGGGCGGTCGGCGACAGTTGCTACATGACACCGGCCCGAAGCAGGTCGTGGACGTGAAGAATGCCCACGGGGCGATCGTCTTCCACCACGAATAGTACGGTGACCGGGGGCGCTGGATCGCTCATCAGGGCCAGGGCTTCGGAGGCCATCATGGTCGGCGGGGCGGTCTTCTTCGGTCCGGCGGTCATGACCTGGCCGGCGGTCCTTGTCAGCAGGCCTTCAATGTGGCGGCGCAGGTCGCCATCGGTGATGGCGCCGACCAGCCGACCGGTCTCGTCGGCGACCCCGACGATCCCCCAGCGCTTCTCGGTCATGACCAGCAGGGCCTCGGGCATGGGGGTGTCGAGGCCGACCAGGGGCAGTTCGGCCGCCCCATGCATCAGGTCGCCGACGGTGCGCAGCATGGCGCCCAGCTTGCCCCCCGGATGGAATGTCTTGAAGTCCCTGGCCGTGAATCCCCGGCGTTCCAGCAGCGCCACCGCCAGGGCGTCGCCCAGGGCGATCTGCAGGGTGGTGGAGGTGGTCGGGGCGCTGACCGCGGCGGTGGCCTCGGGCGCATCGGCCAGGCTCAGCACCACGTCGGCGGCTTGGCCCAGGGCGCTTGCCGGCGCCGCCGTCAGGGCGATCAGGGGGATCCTGAACCGCTTGGCATAGGCCAGGATGTCGGCGAGTTCGCGCACCTCGCCGGACTTGGAGAGCGCCAGGACGGCGTCCTCCTGGCCGATCATCCCCAGGTCCCCGTGGCTCGCCTCCGAGGCGTGGACAAAGAACGCCGCCGTGCCGGTGGAGGCGAAGGTGGCGGCGATCTTGCGGGCCACATGGCCAGACTTGCCGATGCCGGTGCAGGCGATCCGGCCCTTGGCGGCGTAGAGAATGTTCACCGCCTGAACAAAGGCCTCACCCAGTCCCTCGGCCTGCAGGGTCAGGGCGGCTGCCTCTGCGGCCAGAACCCGGCGGCCGACGGCGACGGCGTCAAAACCGGCGCTCATGGCTCGGCCGCGATGGCTTCGGCCTGCAGGCCGCGCATGGTCTCTCGGGCCTGGTTGATTCGCTTTTGCGAGGCCTCGGTCTGGCGTTGCATGGCCGCCTGCATCTCCGGGCTCTGCAGGATCGGCGCGTGGCCAAAGGGTCCTGGCGAGCGCGCGCCTATGCCCTGGGGCCAGACGAGGGCCAGGGCGATGATCAGGGCGGCGGCCAGGGCCGCCAGCGGGAAGAACAGGCGATCAAGCATCGTGGTTCGCTATAGCCGCTCCTGACGGCCTCGGCCATGTCCCAGGCCGATGTGCCGGCTTGACGGCGCTCAAGGCGCGCCCTAGCCGGACGGACAACCCCGCCGCCCCCGGAGATGCCCCATGCCGACCCTCGTCCTGCTCCGCCATGGCCAGAGCCGCTGGAACCTGGAAAACCGCTTCACCGGCTGGGTGGACGTGGACCTGACCGCCGAGGGCGAGGCCCAGGCCAGCAAGGGCGGCGAACTGATCAAGGCGGCCGGCATTCAGTTTGACCGGGTCTATACCTCGGTCCTGACCCGGGCGATCCGCACCAGCTGGCTGGCCCTGGCGGCGGCGGACCAGGCCTATGCGCCGGAGGTCAAGGACTGGCGGCTGAACGAGCGCCACTATGGCGGGCTCACCGGCCTCAACAAGGCTGAGACCACCCGGAAGCATGGGGAGGAGCAGGTCAAGATCTGGCGGCGGTCCTACGATGTCCCGCCGCCGCCGCTGAGCGCCGACAGCGCCTATGACTTCGCCGGCGACCGCCGCTATGCCGGGGTGGCCCTGCCCCTCACCGAGAGCCTGAAAACCACCCTCGAACGGGTCCAGCCCTATTGGGCGGCGGAAATTGCTCCGCGCCTGGCCGCCGGCGAGACCCTGCTGGTGGCGGCCCACGGCAATTCGCTGCGCGCCATCGTCAAGCTGCTGTTTGGCCTCAGTGATGCGTCGATCATCGATGTGGAGATTCCTACCGGCAATCCGCTGCTGATCCAGCTGTCCGACACCCTCACCCCGTTGGCGGCCCGTTATCTTGACGAGACCCGCGCCCAGCCCCTGCCGGCTCTGCCGTGACCCGGGCGGCCCATGAGGCGCATATGCGCCGGGCCATCGCCCTGGCGCAGTCCCATCTGGGGCAGACCGCAGAGAACCCGTCGGTGGGCTGCGTCATCGTCTTCAATGGCGAGGTCACGGGGGAAGGCGCCACCGGGATCGGCGGGCGGCCCCACGCGGAGGAACTGGCCCTGCAGGCCGCAGGCCCCAAGGCCCGGGGCGCGGTGGCCTATGTGACCCTGGAGCCCTGCGGCGCCCGGTCGTCGGGGGCGGCGTCCTGCGCCCAGCGCCTGGTCGACGCCGGGGTCAGCCAGGTGTTCGTCGCCTGCCGCGATCCCTCCCCCTTTGCCGATGGCCGGGGTCTGGCTCGGCTGGCCGCCGCAGGTCTTGAGGTGCAGGTGGGCTGCCTGATGGCCGAGGCCCAGGCGCTCTACCGGCACTATCGGCCGGCGGCCCCGCCGAAGCGGCAGGATTAACCCTGCGAAGGGCTCGTTAATCTTGCCGCGCTAGCGTTGTCATCTCGACTGCATGATGGCGCAAGATGCTGGCCTCTCGCCCAACCTCCATCCCCGAGCTCCGGCGCCTGACCCAGGGTGAGGTCGATGCGGTCTGTGCGCGCCACGACCGCCTGTGGACCTCCCGACCGGGCGGCGCGCGGGCGGTGTTCGCCTGGAAGGACCTCACCGGCCTGGACCTGCGCGGGCGCAATCTTTCTGACGCGGACTTTCTTGGGGCCTGTCTGAACGAGTGCCAGTTGCAGGGCGCCAAGCTGGACAACGCCAATCTGTTCGGCTGCGACATTCAGAACGCCAATCTGACCGAGGCGTCCCTGCGCCGGGCGGATCTGCGCGGGGCCTGCCTGCGGGGCGCCAATCTCACGGGCGCCGATCTTTTCGAGGCCGATCTGCGGGAGGGGTCCATCGCCGCAGCGGATCGGGACAAGGGCCTGCGAATCCTCGAGCACATGGCGCGACCCGGGGAGGTGCAGGGCGCGGTTCTGGCCGGCGCCAATCTGGAGCGTTCGCGTCTATCCGGGGTCATGGCCGCCCGGGCCGACTTCTCCGACGCCATTCTCAAGGACGCCAAGCTGATCCGGGCCAACCTCAAACAGGCCAATATGTCGGGCGCCAATCTCCAGGGGGCTGACCTGTCGGGGGCCGACCTGGCGGGCGCCGATCTGCGCGATGCCATTCTGGTGGGCGCCAAGACCTATGCCTGGAACGTCAGTCAGGCCGAGATGGACGGGGTGCTCACCGACGCGCCTTCCGGACTGGCGGTCTCCAACCTGCCCTACAAGACCATGATCCGCGAACATGCCCGCTGGTGTGAGACCGGCGGCGAAGAGGGGAGTCCCTCGGTGTTTGACGGCGCCGACCTCAGGACCCTGGAGACCATTCGCGGCTTCAATCTCACCGCACTGTCGGCCAAGGGCGCGGTTTTCTACGGTCTGGACATGGAGGGGATTCAGCTCCAGGGGGCGCAGCTGGACGGCGCGGACCTGCGGGCGTGCAATCTGCGGCGAGCCGACCTGCGCGGGGCGCGGCTGATCAACGCCAAGCTCTCGGGCGCAGACCTGAGGGATGCGCAGATGGGTCCGCTGCTGATTGGCTCCAACCGCGTGCTGCCCTGCAATCTGACAGGCGCCACCTTGAAGAACACCGACTGCGCCCGGGCGGACCTGCGTCAGGCGATCCTTCAGGGCGCCGACCTGTTCCGGGCCAATTTCACCGGCGCCCAGCTCAAACAGGTGAACATCGCCGGCGCCCGCAGGGTCGGTGCGCGAGGCCTGGGCGACATCATCTGAGGCCCTGCAGCTGAGATGTCCGAGGCCTCTTAACCCTTAAGTCGCGGTTGTGCGTCTAAAGGTCGCGGGTTCTGGAAACCTACGGGAGTCTTCTTGTGTCAGCCGCCATCGCGCTTTCAGGCCGCCGGAAGCTGTCCCGCGGCGAGATCGAGATGATCCTCGCCGCGCACGAGCGCTTCATCACCGGCCGTCCGGGCGGCAAGCTGGCCTCGATGCGGTTCATGGACTTCACCGGCCTTGATCTGGCCGGGGTAAATCTCCAGGACGCCGATCTGTCCTCATCGATCTTCGACAGCGCCCGCCTGACCGGGGCCAATCTGTCCCGGGCCAACCTGTTTGGCTGTGATCTCCGCAAGGCCGACCTGCGCCGGGCCAATCTGTCCCGGGCCGACCTGCGCGGCGCCTGTCTGCGCGGGGCCGACCTCAGCGAGGCCGATCTGACCCAGGCCGACTTCCGGGTGGGGCAGGTGGCCGTGCCGCACCCCTCCAAGGGCCTGACGTCCCTGATCCATCATCAGCGCAGGGGCGAACTGGATCACGCCAAGCTCTGCGGGGCCGGTCTCGATGGCACGCAGATGGAGGACGTCACGGCCTTCGCCACCGATTTCACCGACTGCTCCATGCGCGGCGCCAAGCTCAACCGGGCCAACCTCAAGGACGCCAATCTGGAAGGCGCCATCATGGATTGGGCCGACGTGGGCGGGGCCAATCTGGAGGGGGCCCGTTTGGTGGCCGCCGTCCTGACCGGGGTGGACATCCGTACCGCCCGCATCTCCGGCGCCACCATCGAAGGCAATCTCTCGGCGCCTACCGAGGCGGCCATGGCGCGGGCCGATGAGCTCCATGACATGGCATTGGCCAATCAGAACTGGTGCAAGACCGGCGGCAAGCAGGGGACTCCAGCCCGGTTCGATGACCTGGATCTGCGCCCTCTCGATCAACGCCTGCGGGGTCTGCGCCTGTCGGTCATGAGCGCGCGCGGGGCGGTGCTGGTCGGCATGGATCTCGCCGGAACCCACCTCCAGGGCGCCAATCTGGAGAACGCCGACATGCGGGGTGTCTGTCTGCGCGGCGCCGATCTGCGCGGGGCCAAACTGGCCGGCGCCAAACTGACCAAGGCTGACTTGCGGGAGGCGATCCTCGGACCCTTGCCGATCAGCGCCGATCGGGTGAGTCGCGGCGACCTGCACAGCGCCAAGCTGCGCTATGTGACGGCCCAGGGCGCCGATCTCACCGGCGCTATTCTCGACCACGCCGACGTCCGCGGCTGTAATTTCGAAGGCGCCCAGATGCGCGGCGCCAGCCTGCGCGGCGCCGACATGACCCTGGCTCTGGGCCTCAGCCCGCCCTGAGTCCGTCCGTCTGGATAGCCTCGCCGCCCCCGGCTGAAAAGGGCGGCACATCCCTGCGCCGCCCCAGCGAGAGCCGATTCCGATCTGATCGGGTCAATCAGATCGGACAAAAAAGGCTCTACATCATAGGGCTAGAGCCCTTATCGACCCGATAGACGTCTCATGCCTATCGGAAAATACTCTAGCCCCGCCCGGTCGGCTCAAGCGGCCTGCTTACCCTTGATCAGAGGGCTTGCAGCCCCGGAGGTGATGGGAATCTGACGGGGCTTCAGGGCCTCCGGCAGTTCACGGCGCAGGGATATGGACAGGAGCCCGTCCGCCAGGGCGGCTTCGCTCACCACCACATAGTCCGCCAGCTGGAACCGTCGTTCGAAGTCCCGCTCGGCCAGGCCGCGATGCAGATAGCGACGGTCATCCTCATGGGCGGCCTTGCGGCCTTGTACCGTGAGCAGGTTTTCCTTCACCTCAATGGTCAGTTCCTCAGAGCGGAAGCCGGCCACGGCGATCTCGATGCGATAGGCATTCTCGCCCGTGCGCTCGATATTATAGGGGGGATAGCCCGAGGCGGCGTCAGCGGCGGCGGTCTCAAGCAGACCGGCCAGGCGGTCGAAACCGACCACGGAGCGATAGAGGGGAGAGAAGTCGAGGGTACGCATTTGCGTCACATCCTTCTTGTCTAAGCAAGGTTGCGGAGTCGATCTGTGGCAAGCCACGGGGGCCTTGCCAGCGATCGGAAGGCCCGGACATCCAGCGCCTTCGGAAATGATTTGGGGTGGGTTTTGCGGGTTTCAAGAGCTTGTGCGCGCAACGCCCTTGCCAGATCGGCCAACCCCTCTAGGGTCACCGCCTCAACGACTTGCCGGAGCTCCAGACCATGTTTCACGACAAGTTCCCCGCCTTGATCGCGGGCGCCCTCGGGGCGCTGATTCTCGGCTCGGCCGCCCAGGCCGAGGACGCCGCCCTGCGCGGCGCCATCGCCGGACCTCAGCGGTCCGAGGCCCACCAGGCCCGTGACGCCGCGCGCAATCCCTATGAAAGCCTCGTCTTCTGGGGGCTTAAGCCGGGCCAGACGGTGATCGAAATTTCGCCGGGCAGCGGCTACTGGACCGAGATCCTGGCGCCCTATGCCAAGGCCACCAACGGCGCCTATGTGGCCGCGGTGATCGACCTGGAAGACCCGGCCGTGACCGAGGCCGGCCGTCGGGGCCGTGAGGCCTTCGTCGCCCGCTATGCCGACACTGCGGTGTTCGGCGACATCACCTATGTGGGCTTCGGCGCAACCTCCAAGCCCCTGGGCGAGGCCGGCTCGGCCGATTTGGTCCTGACCGCGCGTAACCTCCACAACTGGTATTGGCGCGAGGGTATGTTGGACAAGGCGCTGGCGGACTTCTTCGCCGTGCTGAAGCCCGGCGGCGTGCTGGCCGTGGAGGAGCACCGCTCCGATCCGCGCCCGCAGGTCGAGGGCGCCCGCGACGGCTATATGGCCACGGCGGTCGTCGTCGCCGCTGCGGAAAAGGCCGGGTTCAAGCTGGCGGAATCCAGCGAGATCAACGCCAATCCCAAGGACACCAAGGACCATCCGTTCGGGGTGTGGACCCTTCCGCCCGTCCGCCGGACGGCTGGCCAGGGGGAGCCGGCCAATCCGGACTTCGACCGGGGCAAATATGACGCGATCGGCGAGAGTGATCGCATGACCCTGCGCTTCGTCAAGCCGTCCTGATCCGTGCAGGCGTCAAGGTTGTCCCGGCGGGGCCTGCTGCTCTCCGGCCTCGCAGCTGGCGGGGCGGCGGCCCTCACCGGCTGTAACCGCGTCGAGGAGGCGGCTCCTGCCACCCCAGTGTCGGCCATGACCCTTGAGGAGGCCGTGGCCGGCGACTGGCGCGAGGCCCAGGACAGGGCCCGGGATTCCTGGCGCCGGCCCCAGGAGACCCTGACCTTCTTCGGGCTCAAGCCGGGGATGACCGTGGTCGAGATGTGGCCCGGCGCCGGCTGGTACACAGATATTCTGGCGCCCTTTCTGGCGGCCTCCGGGGGCAAGCTCTACGCCGCCAATCTTCAGCCTAACGATCCCGCCGCCGCCGAGGTGGTGGAGGCCTATCGCCAGAAACTGAGGTCCCGTCCGCGGCTCTACGGGGACGTGGAGATCACTGCCTTCGGCGCCACCAGCGGTCCCATGGCCCCGGCCGGAACGGCGGACCTGGTGCTCACGGCCCGCAACATCCACAACTGGATGGCCGCTGGAATCGCCGACAAGGCCTTCGCCGACGCCTTCGCCGCCTTGAAGCCGGGCGGCATATTCGGGGTGGTGGAACATCGGGCAAACCCCGGCGGGGTGCAGGACCCCATGGCGGCCGACGGCTATGTGGATCAGGCCTATGTCATCCGGCTGGTGCAGGAGGCCGGCTTCCTGCTGAACGAGGCCAGCGAGATCAACGCCAATCCCCGTGACACCAAGGATCACCCCTTCGGAGTCTGGACCCTGCCGCCGGTCCGGCTGACCGCGCCCAGGGGACAGCCCGCCGACCCCACCTTCGACAGCAGTCCCTATGAGGCCATCGGCGAAAGTGACCGCATGACCCTGAGGTTCATCAAGCCCACCTGAGCAGCCTCACAGCTGCTGGCGATAGCTGTCGATGATCTGTTCGTTGGTTACCGGCAGCTTGCCGAGGTTCAGCTGGTCGGAAATCATCTCCGCCCCGCTGGGCAGGAGGCTGCGCTCCAGCCGGGCGTCAGGATCCCACAGCCGACCTCGCATGATCGCCTTGGGGCAATGCAGGAAGGCCTCCTGAACCTCGATCATCAGCACCAGCCGTGGCAGCCGCCCGAACTCCTCAAAGCGTGACACAAGGGTGGCGTCATCGGTGGCGCCGGCCGTGCCATTGACCCGGTAGACGTCGTCAAACCCCGGGATCATGAACATCAGGCCGACCCGCCCGTCCCCGGCCAGCAGATTGCGCAGGGTGTCCAGGCGGTTGTTGCCGGGCCGGTCTGGCAGATACAGGGTCCTGCCATCCTCGCTCACCTGCACGAAGCCCGGCTCGCCCCCGCGCGGCGATACATCCACCATTCCCCCAGGACCGGCCGAGCTGATCACACAGAAGGGCGAGTGGCCGATGAAGGCCCGACCATGGCGCTCCACATGGTCCAGGACCTTGTCCATCACCAGCTTCCCGGGCGCGCGATAGATCTGGTCGAGATCGTCGAGTGAGAGCCGGCGCATGGAGCCTCCCAAGTTTGCGAACAGTTCGCAACTATTGACCCATTCCAGCCCGCCTGTCCATGGCGCGAGGCGTGCAGGGCGGTTTGTTTACTTGGCGGCGGGGGCGGGCCAATCTCCTGCTCCCGTCCGCGAGGTCCAATGGCCACGATTGAACAACTCACCACCCGCATCGCAGACGCCCTTCGGACCGGGGCGCCCCTGTCCCATGTGGTCAAGATCGACCTGAAGGGAGCAGGCTTCATCCACATCGATGGGGCGGTGGTGACCAATCAGGATGCCCCGGCCGATCTGGTGGTGACCATCAGCCTGGACGATGTGGCTGCGCTTGGCCGCCGCCGCCTGGACCCCATGACCGCCTTGACGAGCCGCCGGATGCGCATGTCCAATATGGACCTCGCCATGTCCATGCAGTCTCAGATCCAGACCCTCTTCTCCCAGGCCGCCTGAAGAACCTGCCCATGACTGAACTGGCGCCACTGCTTGATATCCCCGCCGCTCCCGTCCCGACGGGGGGCGCGGCCGAATGGTTTGCCGGCGCCAGGGGCGCGCGGCTGCGGGCGGCCCTGTTTCCTGCCCGAGGTCCGGCCCGGGGCACGGTGGTGCTAAGCGGCGGGCGGACCGAGGCGATCGAGAAGTATTTCGAGGTGATCGAGGACCTGACCTTGCGCGGCTTGGTGGTCCTGGCCCACGACTGGCGCGGTCAGGGACTGTCGCACCGGGACCTCTCCGACGATCGGCTGAAGGGTCATGCGGTAGGTTTTGAGCCATTTTTGGTCGATTTCGACGCCCTTCTGGCGCATTATGACGACCGGCTTCCCAAGCCCTGGATCGCCGTGGGCCATTCCATGGGCGGCTGTCTGAGCCTGCTGGCCCTGGCCAGGGGGCAGGCTCCGAGGTTTGCCGGCGCAGTGCTGTCGGCGCCGATGCTGGGGCTGCGGATCGGGCGCTATCCCCAGGCGGTACGGCTGCTGGCGGGCTGGAACTGTCTCACCGGTGGGGCGAGCGCCTATTGCATGGGGGACCCCGGAAACCCCTTTGACAATACCTTCGACGACAATGCGCTGACCCATGACCCGGTGCGGTTTGCGAGGGGTCGGACCCAGGTCGCCGTCCACCGGGACCTGGCGCTGGGGGCGCCCACCTGGGGGTGGCTGGACTTCGCCCTGCGGGCTTCGGCCGTCTTCGCCAGACCCGGCAACCTAGCTGGCGTGAACATCCCGGTGATCATCTGTCAGGCCGAGAAGGAAAGGCTGGTGGACAACGCCGCTCAGGACCAGGTGGCCCGCAGCCTGCCCCAGGGCAGGCTGGTGGTGGTCAAGGGCGCCCGGCACGAGATCCTGATGGAGACCGACGACAGGCGCGCGGAGTTCTTCGCCGAGTTCGACGCCCTGGCGGCCAGGGTGGCTAGCCCGTCGTCGCCGAGCGCCTGAGGGAGACCAGGGCCTCGTCCAGGCAGGCCCGGTCGCCGGCGATCACCACCTGGCCGCCCGTTGAACCCACCGGCGCGCCGCGCCAGTCGGTGACCAGGCCGCCGGCGCCCTGGATGATCGGAATGGCGGCCTCGATGTCCCAGGCCTTGAGGCCGGCCTCGATGACCATGTCCATGCTGCCGGCCGCCACCATGGCATAGCCATAGGCGTCAAGGCCCAGCCTGGCGAGCCGGGAGGCGGCGCGGACCTGGGTCCAGGCGCCCAGTTCGGCGCCGTTGAAACAGGCCTCGGGGTCTGTGGTGGCGATGACGGCGTCCGTCAGCTTGGGACAGGCCCGCACCTTCAGGGGCCGGGACACTCCGCGCGCCACCAGACGCGAGCCCCCGGCATGGCCGAGATAGACCTCATCCAGATAGGGCTGGCCGATGGATCCAAGGACGGGATGGCCCTGATGCCGCAGGCCGATGAGCACGCACCACAGGGGCAGGCCGGAGATGAAGGCCCGGGTGCCGTCGATGGGGTCGAGCACCCAGACGAACTCGGCGTCCGGGCGGTCCTCGCCAAATTCCTCCCCGATCACCCCGTGGTCCGGGAAGCGCTGGCCGATGAGGCGCCGGATTGCCGCCTCCGCGCCGCGATCAGCCGCGGTGACCGGATCAAAGGCGTTGAGGCCGGGCTGGCCGCCCTTGTTCTCCAGGCCGTGGTCGGCCCGGAACAGGGGCAGGGTCACATCGGTGGCGGCCTGGTTCAGCGCGAGGATGAAGTCCTCGAGGGCGGGCAGACGATCAGGGCTCAGCATGACCCCCGTTTAGCCTGCCGCGCGGCCCGGCGAAATCCCGCGAGCGCGGGATCGCCGGTTCAGCTGAGTTCGCTGTCGCCGTTGAGGGACTTGGCCAGGTCCAGCAGCCGCCGGCGGGGACGCTCACCCAGCTGGTAATAGGCTCGGATCAGATCCATGGTCTCCTTGCTGGCCAGGACTTCGCCGCCGCTTTCGCCCTCGGCCGCCTGGGTCTGAGCCGCCGCGGACAGGCCATCATAGAAGTAGGCCACCGGCACCTCCAGGGCCTCCGACAGTTGCCAGAGGCGGGCGGCGGAGATTCGGTTTGCGCCGCACTCGTACTTCTGGATCTGCTGGAAGCGGACGCCGCAGGCGCCAGCCAGCTGTTGCTGGGTCAGGCCGAGCAGGCGGCGGCGCCGGCGAAGACGTTTACCCAGGTGGACGTCAATCTCATTGCCCATGTCTCTTGCCCCCTTGTGGTTAAGAAGCCGAGCCGTCCCGAAGGGGGACGGTATAGGTCGATTGTGGCAAGTCGCGCGCCAAGCGAGCGCCATTCGCGTTCGGCAGGACCGCTGGGTCGGGCTCCGGTTTCCGCAGGGTTACGCCTCCCGGTCACAAAACCGGGTTCCACTTTTGCAGAGCGCGCCTTAGTAGAAAGGATGGTGAGCGCCTCGCCCCCCCGGCTTCAGACCATCGCCCAGCGCCTCGGCTGGCGGCTGGAGGTCATGGCCTATGACGCCATCACCGGCCTGGCGCGCCTGTTCCCCATAGATTTGGTGTCCGATTTCGGGGCGGCGGCCCTGAGCTGGCTGGGCCCCCTGACCAGCACCCACCGGGTGGCATTGCGCAATCTGCAGATCGCCTTCCCCGACCTGACTCCTGCGGAGATCGAGGCCCTGACCGCCGAGCAATGGCGCCAGATCGGTCGGACCTTTGCGGAATTTCCCATGATCGACCGCATCGTGGCGGCGGGGGACCGGGTCGAAATCATCAATGCCGAGCGCCTGGCCGAGATCGCCCGCACCGGCGAACCGGTGGTCTTCATCTCAGGCCACCTGTCCAACTGGGAGATTATGCCGGCGGTCATCGCCCATTCCGGGGTGGTCTGCCACATGACCTATCGGGCGGCCAACAACCCCTATTTCGACCAGCGCATCCGCGAGAACCGCTTCCGCTATGGGGTGCGGCTGTTCGCGCCCAAGGGCGGCGACGGGGCCCGCGAACTGCTCGACGCCCTGGGGCGCGGGGAATCGGTGGCCCTGATGAACGACCAGAAGTTCAATGGCGGGGTGGCGTCGCCGTTCTTTGGCAGGCTGGCCCACACCGCCCCTGGACCCTCGCGCCTGGCGCTCCGGTTCGACACGGTGCTGCAGCCCATGTCGGTGCAGCGCCTGGGCAAGGCCCGGTTCCGGGTGATCGTGCATCCGCCGATCAAGCCGATCACCACCGGCGACCGCAGCGCCGACATCGCCCGGGCGGTGGAACGGATCAATCTGTTCATGGAGGAGCGGATCGCCGAGCGCCCGGCCGAATGGTTCTGGGTGCACAGGCGCTGGCCCAGCGAAACCTATGCCCGCAAGCGGCGCTGAACCGCTTCAGGCGGCGCGGAAGCCCACCAGGCTCAGGGGATTGAGGTTGCGGTCCCGCCACGTCATCCGCCAGCACAGATGCGGCCCCGTCGCCCGGCCCTCGGCGCCTACGGCGCCGATCACCTGGCCCTGGACCACGGACTGACCGCCGACCACGTCCAGGCGGGAAAGGTGCAGATAGGCGCTGACCAGACCCTGGCCGTGATCGAGCAGGATCAGGCCGCCCTCAAAATGCAGACCGGTTTCGGCGAATGACACCAGGCCACCCGCCGGCGCCACAATGGGCGCGCCCCGGGGGGCGGCCAGATCGACGCCATAGTGCGGCCTCGCCGGCACGCCGTTCAGAATCCGCTGGCCGCCGAAGCGGCCCGTCAGGCGATAGGACGCCAGGGGCAGGATGAACCCCTCGCGGAAGTCGGTGCGCGGCGCCCGACTGGCGAATCCGGCCTGTTTGCGTTCGGCTTCAGCCCGGATGCGCGCCAGCAGGTCGGGGTCCGTCGGCGAGACCTGATCGGCGGGCAGGCCGCCGACCCGTTGGACGTCGAATTCGCCGGACTGAAGGATGATGTGCCGGACCGTCTCAGCCCCCTCTGCGGCCACCCGCAGGTGGTGAGCGGCCTCAGCGTCACGGTCGAAGCCGATGACAAACCAGCCCTCGTCCGAGGCCTCGCCCACCGGAACCTCGTTCAGAAACACCGCAGCGCCGGGGACTGTCCGGCCCACCGCCACGCCCCCCTGCATGAAGCGCCCCTCCAGGCGCAGGGGGAGGGCGGCGGTCTGAGACCGCGCCAGTCCCGGCAGGGCCAGGACCGCCAGACCGGCGGCCAGGGCGCCGCGTCGATCCAGCAGCCGGTTCAGCTGTTGTGCTCCTTCCAGCGGGCAAAGGCTTCGGCGGGGCCGGCATAGGCCTCCTGCAGGGCCGGGCTCCAGTAGCGCAGGGCCTGGAGAGGGATCTTCACCCCTGAGACGGCGCACACCACATGGCGGCCGGGCTTGAGGACGACGAACTCGCCGTCGCCATAGTGCAGCACGGCACGCTCGGCGGGCTTGCCGGAAAGGTCACGATCATGGGCATTCATGGGGCCAATCTAGCGTGCGCGGCGGGCCTCGAACAGACCCGAGGCGCAGGGACCAGGATGCAGGCCCTGGCGACAGGCCTCAGAACAGGTCGCCCTGCGCCTTGCCGGTATCAGGGGGCGAGGGGGCTGTCCTGCGGGGCCTGGGGCGGGGGGCGGGGGCCGTCTCCGGGCCATCTCCGCCGCCATCCACCACGGCGTTGCGGCGGGTGTCGGCGAACACCAGGGTGACGGGCTCCCCGGCCTGCAGGGCCGCGCCCTCCCGCGCCAGGCTGCCGTCGGCCCGGTGCACCCGGGCAAAGCCCCGGGACAGGGGACGGTCCGGATTGAGGGACTGGCGCAGCTTCTCCACCGCCCCCAGCCGCTCGGCCAGGCGCTCGGTCTGGCGCATCACCGCCGGGGCGAGCCGGGTGGTCAGGCTGTCCAGCCGCTGTCGGAGGACCTCCTGGGGGCGCAGCAGCAGGCCAGGCGACAGGCGGCTGGTGATGCGCACCAGGTCGCGGTCATGGGCTGCCGCATTCCTCTGCAATCCCGCGCTCAGCCGGCCGGCGGCCAGGTTGAAGCGCTGGGCGGCCATCTCCACCAGGTCGGGAACCCGGGCCAGGCTGCGCCCGGCGCTCTGCACCCGGCCCTGGCGGTCCTCCACCAGGCGGCCGCCGCCCCGGTGCAGGCGGGCGTGCAGGTCGCTCAATCCCGCCCGCAGCTCGGCCAGCACCGGCGTGGCCATCTCGGCCGCCGCCGTGGGCGTCGGCGCCCTTCGGTCGGAGACGAAGTCGATCAGGGTGGTGTCGGTCTCGTGCCCCACGGCCGAGATGATCGGGATATCGGCGGCGGCCACGGCGCGGACGAGGGCCTCGTCATTGAAGGCCCAGAGATCCTCCACCGACCCGCCCCCCCGGGCCACGATGATGATGTCGGGCCGGGGCAGGTCGCCGCCCGCCGGCAGATCACAGAAGCCGCGAATGGCCGCGCTGACCTGGGCCGCCGCCTGATCGCCCTGCACCACCACCGGCCAGACGATGACCCGGCAGGGCCAGCGGTCGCGGATGCGGTGCAGGATGTCGCGGATCACCGCCCCGGTGGGGCTGGTCACCACCCCGATGATGGCGGGCATGCCCGGCAGGGGCTGCTTGCGCGCGGGGTCGAACAGGCCCTCGGCCGCCAGCCTGGCCTTCAGCCGCTCCAGCTGGGCCAGAAGCGCGCCGACCCCGGCGGCCTCCATGGTCTCGATGACGATCTGATAGCGCGAGCCGGCCGGGAAGGTGGTGATCTTGCCGGTGACGATGACCTCCAGCCCCTGCTCCGGCCGCACCGACAGGCCGCGCACCGAGCCCTTCCAGACCACCCCGTCGATGGCGGCGCGCTCGTCCTTCAGGGCCAGATAGACGTGGCCATTGCCATGGTGGGTGACCTTGGACAGCTCCCCGCGCAGGCGG
>CAMTXB010000072.1:0-23921 GCA_947085575.1 uncultured Caulobacteraceae bacterium | reverse complement strand
GGTGGACCTGCGGCTTGATCTCGTCCCACTTGAAGTTCTTCAGGCCGGCGACCTGAATTTCCGAGTCGAAGTGACCGATGTTGCAAACGATGGCGTTGTTCTTCATCGCCCGCATGTGCTCGACGGTCAGGACGTCCAGGTTGCCCGTGGCGGTGACGAAGATGTCGGCCTCATGGGCCACGTCCTCGACGGTGACGACCTCATAGCCTTCCATCGCCGCCTGCAGGGCGCAGATCGGATCGACTTCGGTGACCATCACCCGGGCGCCGCCGTTGCGCAGCGAGGCGGCCGAGCCCTTGCCCACGTCGCCATAGCCCATGACCACGGCGGTCTTGCCGGCCAGCATCACGTCGGTGCCGCGGCGGATGGCGTCCACCAGGCTCTCGCGGCAGCCATAGAGGTTGTCGAACTTCGACTTGGTGACGCTGTCGTTCACATTGATGGCCGGGTAGGGCAGCTCGCCCCGCTCAGCCATCTGATAGAGGCGGTGAACCCCCGTGGTGGTCTCCTCGGACACGCCCTTGATGGCCGCGCGGATCGCCGAATAGAAGCCGGGCTTCTCCTTCAGATAGCGCTTCATCACCGTATAGAGGGCTTCCTCCTCCTCGTTCTGCGGGTTGTTCAGGACCGAGGGGTCCTTCTCGGCCCTGGGCCCCAGCACGGTGAGCAGGGTGGCGTCGCCGCCGTCGTCGAGGATCAGGTTCGGATAGCCGCCGTCGGCCCACTCGAAGATCTTGTGGGCGTATTCCCAGTACTCCACCAGGGTCTCACCCTTGATGGCGAACACCGGCGTGCCGGCCGCAGCGATGGCCGCGGCGGCGTGGTCCTGGGTGGAGAAGATGTTGCAGGACGCCCAGCGGACCTCGGCGCCGAGGGCTTCCAGGGTCTGGATCAGCACCGCGGTCTGGATCGTCATGTGCAGGGAGCCGGCGATGCGGGCGCCCTTCAGGGGCTGGCTCGGGCCAAATTCCTCACGGGTCGCCATCAGACCGGGCATTTCGGTCTCGGCGATCTCGATTTCCTTGCGGCCAAAGTCAGCCAGGCTGATGTCCTTGACGATGTAGTCGGTCATGTCGGTGGGTCCTGCGGTCCAGTCATCGGCGCGGGCATGCGCGCCCGAGGGTGCGATTTTGGCGCTCTATAGCCGGGACGCCGGTCTGGAGCAAGGATCGCATAAAGATATCTTTATATCTTCCTTACCAAGGATTGTCCACGGCCCGATAGGCGCTCCAGGCCCGGGCCGCCGCCGCCATCCGGCTCTCCCGGCCAGCTGCAGTCTCCCCGGCCAGATGCCCAGCGGCATAGAGAGCCGGTCCCTCCAGACCTAGACCAGCCAGCAGGGTCTCGGCGGTGGCGCCGTCATTGAGGGCGCCGAGGGCGGTCTGCAGCGTCCGGGTCTTTTTGATGAGGCGCCGGGCCGCCTTGTCACCCAGCAGGG
Source organism: uncultured Caulobacteraceae bacterium (assembly GCA_947085575.1). GTDB lineage: Bacteria > Pseudomonadota > Alphaproteobacteria > Caulobacterales > Caulobacteraceae > Phenylobacterium. Next base: position 22,483 of record CAMTXB010000072.1, on the reverse strand, counting down.
GGGCGAAGGCTTCGGCGGCGTAGCGCAGCTTTTTGGCGCGGATGCGAACCTGATGGCGCTGGCTGTCGGACAGGGACATCAGGCCCCGGCCCTGCTTGGCCAGCTTCCGCCGCAGGCCGCCCAGCGCCGCTTCGGCGAAGGTCCGGGCCGGGCCGCCCCCCGCCGCGAGGCGGGTCAGCCAGTCCCCGGTCTCGATCCAGGCGTGCAGCTCCAGCAGCAGGGCGCGAAACCGTGTTGAGGCCGCCGCTGCCCGCGCCCGAGCATGGGCCTTGCCCCGGGCGGCCTCTAGCGCCTGCCCCAAATCGGCCAGGCCGTAGATCGCCGCCCCGGCCAGGGCAGCGGGCCTATAGGTCTCGTCGAGGAATACATCGAGGTTTCGGGCTTCGTCACAGGCGCCGGCCAGCCACTTCAGTTCGCTCTTGAGGGTGTCGAGGGCCTTCCCGTCCACCAGGCCGGCGAAGGTGCTCATGGCGCTGCGCAGGCGGCGAATCGCCACCCGCAGCTGGTGGATGGCCTCAGGGGAGTCGCCCCCCTGGCGCAGGATCAGGCCATTGGCGGCGATCTGGGCCAGGGCCGCCCGACCAATCGCCTGGAAGGCGGCGGCGGCGGTCATCTCCCGGCTCAGCCTGGCCGGGGCATGGTCCCGGGCGGGGTCTTCCCCCTCCACCAGGGCAAAGCCGCGATCGGCCTTGGACTCAAAGCTGAGATAGAGGGGGGCGGCTTCGAACAGCCGGCGGGCGAGGGCGAACAGGGTGGCCGGCTCGCCGGACTTCAGCTCCAGCTCCACCTCGCAGAGGCTGGTCTGGCGCCCGCCGGCGACAATCTCACCCTCGTCCAGGGCCAGCTCGATCTCGGCGCCTTCCCATTCCAGGTCGCGCAACTGGCGCTGGACCCGGACGGCGAACAGGGGCTCCAGCCGCGCCGCATGCTCGCGTCCCAGCAGGTCCCGTAAGGGCCCGTGCGTGGCGTCCGGCGCTTCACTGTCAACGGCGATTTCGTATTCCTGGCGACGCAGCCCCTTGCCGGTCTTCAGGGTCTGGCGGCGGCCCCCGGGCTCGTCGCGGATACGCAGGCCAGCGCCCAGGTCTCGCAGACGGCGTTCGGGGGTGTCGTAATAGATCGCCGACAGGGACATTGTCCGCTCCTCGCCCGACGGGGCGGCGGCCAGCAACGCCTCCACATCGGCGGCCTCGCACAGAAATTTCAGTTCAGTCTCTTCAGAAATGACGCTCACGGTTCAGCTCCGATTCGAAGGCGTTTTCCTCCCCCGCCAAGCATCCTATAGGGAGGACCAAAGCGATTGCGCTGCCGCGCAGACCAGGAGTGCTCCCCCATGAACGCCCCGATCCGCCATGTCGACCCCGCCCAGCCGCGTTATGACTGGACCCTGGAGGAAATCGAGGGGCTCTTCGAGCGCCCGTTCATGGAGCTGGTGTTCGAGGCCGCCGCCATCCATCGGCGGTGGTTTGATCCCTCCGAGGTCCAGCTGTCGCAGCTTCTCTCGGTGAAGACCGGGGGCTGCCCCGAGAACTGCGGCTATTGCAGCCAGTCCCAGCACTTCAAAACCGGTGTCGCCGCCAGCAAGCTCATGGAGGCCCAGGGCGTGATCGCCGCCGCCGCCGAGGCCAAGGCCGGCGGGGCCCAGCGCTTCTGCATGGGGGCGGCCTGGCGCGACCTGAAAGACCGCGACCTGCCCAAGGTGGCGGAATTGATCGCCGGGGTGAAGGCGCTGGGGCTGGAGACCTGTGCGACGCTTGGCATGCTTAAGCCCGATCAGGCGAAGGCGCTCAAGGCCGCCGGCCTCGACTACTATAACCACAACCTCGACACCGGTCCCGACTATTACGACCAGGTGGTCACCACGCGGACCTATCAGGACCGGCTGGACACCCTGGCGGCCGTGCGGGATGCGGGACTGTCCACCTGCTGCGGCGGCATTGTCGGCATGGGCGAAACCCGCCGGGACCGGGCCGGTCTGCTGCACGCGCTCGCCACCCTGCCGGCTCATCCCGACAGTCTGCCGATCAACGATCTGATGCCCATCCCGGGCACGCCGCTGGGCGACAGCGAGGCGGTGGACGGGCTGGAGTTCGTACGCATGATCGCGGTCGCCCGCATCGTCTGTCCCAAGGCCGTCGTGCGCCTGTCGGCCGGGCGCGAGCACATGTCCCGGGCGCTGCAGGCGCTCTGCTTCCTGGCCGGCGCCAATTCCATGTTCGTGGGCGGCAAGCTGCTGACCACCAGCAATCCGGACAGGGACACCGATGCGGCGATGATGGCCGAGCTTGGCCTGCGCCCCATGGGAACTGGCGCGGTCGTGCAGGCCTGATCCCGGCGATGGAGCGGAGGCGGCGCCCTATTGGTCTTCATCGAACCGGGCGGCGACCAGGGCGCACAGCGCCTCAAGGGCCGCCCTGGCCTGTTCACCCTCGGCGGTGATGTGGATCGTGCTGCCGGGGCCGGCGGCCAGCATCATCAGGCCCATGATCGAGCGGGCGTCGACGCTTTGCCCATCCTTTGAGACCTGCACCTCGGCCTCATATGTCGAGGCCAGCCGGACGAACTTGGCCGAAGCGCGGGCGTGCAGACCCCGCTTGTTGAGAATCTCGACCGTCCGCTCGGCGGTCACTTTTCGCCGGCCAGCACATAGGAGGCCACGGAGATGTACTTGCGGCCGGCCTCCTGAGCGGCGGCCACGCAGTCTTCGAGGTCACACCGGGTGCGGACGCTGGCCAGCTTGATCAGCATGGGCAGGTTGAGGCCGGCGATCACCTCTGCGCGGGTCTGCTCCATCACCGAAATGGCCAGGTTCGACGGGGTCCCGCCGAACATGTCGGTGAGCAGGATCACCCCGTCTCCCGAATCCGCCCGGGCGCAGGCGGCCAGGATATCCATCCGCCGCCGTTCCATATCGTCGTCGGGTCCGATGCAGATGGCCTCAACCGCGCTCTGCGGTCCGACCACATGCTCCATCGCCGATACGAACTCTGCGGCCAACCGCCCGTGCGTGACGATGACGAGCCCGATCATGCCCACGCTCTCAACGGATATCCCCTGTCGGCCGTGCTGTCGCAGGATGCGGACCAGAAGCGGGTTGTGATACGCGCCTTCCGGCTGTCATCCAAGAGCATCGAGAGCGTGAGCAAGTTTCAGAGGGGCCGAATTCTCCAGTCCGGAGAGCACAATTCGGGGAATCTCAACCCCAAGGTGAGTCACAGTTTCGAGATCAGGCAGACGTTCCGGAGTCCCGAGGCGAATCCAGAGGTTCACCGGAGTCATAGGGCGCGCGCTGATGGGTCGCACGCCCAGCCCCCGGATCTCCATCAGGCCCGCCAGATTGTCAGGGGCCCGGCCAAACAACCGCCCGCCGGAGACCCAGGTGACGACGCGGTCGTCAGCCACCAGGCGAAAGCCGACCTGCAGGCAACGGAGGGCCAGATCGCTCTTTCCAGCCCCGGACGGCCCTTCGATCAGGACGCCCTGCCAGCCCTTGGGCCCAGGACGCGCGATGAGGTCCCCATGCAGGATCACCGCCGCGCCTCGGGCAGGGCGACGGTGAAGCGGGCGCCGGCGACGCCGCCATCGGTCAGGTCAGGACGGTTCTCCGCCCAGACCGTTCCCCCGTGGGCGAGAATGATCTGCCGGGCGATGGACAGGCCCAGCCCGGAATTGCCCCCGAAGGCCGCGCCCTTGGGCCGCGAGGTATAGAAGCGCTCGAAAATGCTCTCGAGATTCTCAGGTGGAATCCCAGGGCCGTCATCCTCGACGGTGATCTGCGCCTGGCCGCGCTGGCGCTCCAGGGCCACCCGAACCTCTCCGTCCGGCGCGCTAAATGAGCGAGCATTGTCGATCAGATTGCGCAGCACCTGGCCAAGGGCGCCTTCCTGGCCAGACACCATCACCGGCTCCAGGGTCTCAGGCGCATCGAAGGTCACGGTGGGTTCGCCGCTGCGCGCGGTGGCCTGATACAGGGAGACCACGTCGGAAATCAGCCGGCGCAGGTCCACCGGGGCCGGCGCCTCCCGGGACAGTTCGGCGTCCAGGCGAGAGGCGTTGGAAATGTCGGTGACCAGGCGGTCCAGCCGGCGCACGTCATTCTGCAGCACCGCCATCAGCCGGTCGCGGGCGGCCGGATCCTCCACCAGGCCCAGGGTCTCCACGGCCGAACGCAGGGACGTCAGGGGATTGCGGATCTCATGGGCCACATCGGCGGCGAAGCGTTCAATGGCGTCGATGCGCTCCGACAGGGCATGGGTCATCTCCTCCAGGGCCCGGGACAGATCGCCCAGCTCATCGTCCCGCCTGGAAATGTCCGGCACCGAGATCGCCCGGGCCCTGGCCAGGCGCACCCGGTCAGCGGCCCGCGCCAGCCGCCTGACCGGGTGGGCGATCAGGCGGTTCAACAGCAGGGAGGACATCAGGGAGACGGCCACGGCGATGAGGATGAAGGGCAGCAGGGCGGCCCGTTCGGCGGCGATGATCTCGTCCACATCCCGCGCCTCGAGGGTCAGGACGCCAAGCACCGCCTGGACATGCTGAATGGGGATGGAGACCGAGACCACCCGGTCGCCGTCGGCCCCGTCCCGCAGACCCGCCCAGTGGACCCCGCGCAGGGCGGTGTTCACCTCGGCCCGCAGGGCGGCCTGCGCCTTGGCCGCCTGGGCGCTTTCGGGGTCGGCCCCTGGGCCGGCCTTGGGATTCAGATCTAGTCCCGGCCCCTCGCCGCGGACCCGGGCGGGGGGAAGGGTGCGCCATTCCACCCGATCGGAGACCCAGTAGGAGTCGGCGATCAGTCGGCCCTCCGCGTCGAACAGCCGCGCCCGTTGTGAACGGGGATTGGACAGGAGCTGCAGGATCTCCGAGGCATAGGCTCCATCCATCATCGGTTCGGGTTCGCCCACGGTGGCGGCCTGGTCGATGATGGTGGCGAGCAGCTCGCCCTGGGTCGTCAGGCTGTCGATCCGGGCATTGACCAGACCCCGCCTGAGCTCGTTCAGGACCAAGGCGCCGGAAATCAGGATCGCCAGGCCAAACAGGTTGAGGACAATGATCAGCCGGCCCAGACGTGAACTCGGCAGCCAGCGCCACCAGCCGCGTCTGGGGTTCGGCTCAGGACTCGCGATACCGGTATCCGACGCCATAGAGGGTTTCGATTGCATCGAACTCAGGGTCGATCTCGCGGAACTTCTTGCGCATGCGCTTGATGTGGCTGTCGATGGTCCGGTCGTCCACATAGACCTGATCGTCGTAGGCCGCATCCATCAGATTGTCCCGGCTCTTCACGAAGCCGGGACGCTGGGCCAGGGATTGCAGGAGCAGGAACTCCGTCACGGTCAGTTTGACCGGCCTTTCTTCCCACAGACAGTCGTGGCGGGCGGGGTCCAGGGTCAGCTTGCCACGCTTCAAGGCCCTGGCCTCGGCCTCGGACACCGGCCCGGCCACCCCCTCGCCGCCGTCGGCCCCGGCACGGCGCAGCACCGCCTTCACCCGCTCCAGCAGCAAACGCTGGCTGAAGGGCTTATGGATGTAGTCGTCGGCGCCGAGATTGAAGCCCAGGAGCTCATCGATCTCGTCATCCTTGGAGGTGAGGATGATCACCGGCAGGTCGCTGGAGCGGCGCAGCCGGCGCAGGACCTCCATCCCGTCCATGCGGGGCATTTTCACATCCAGGATGGCCAGGTCCGGCGGTTCGTTCTCCAGGGCCGCCAGGCCTGCGGCGCCATCATAGAAGGCTTTCACGGCATGGCCGTGGCTCTCCAGGGCGAGGCTGACCGAGGTGACGATGTTCTCGTCGTCGTCAACCAGGGTGATCTTGGCCATGGGAAATGGAACTCCTGAAGTCTTCGGCGCCTGGCGAAGCTAGTGGTTACGCCTGATGGCCTCAATGTGGCGTGACCTGGTCAGCCACGGTTAAATTCCGGATAGATTAGCCTGTCCCACAGTCAAGGGGACCTTAATGCTCTTGTTCCAAGGTTGCCGGAAGGTCCTGGGGAGAGACCATATGGAACGCGCCAAAGTGCATTACGAGGTTTTCGTCCGGAAGTCAGTTGGCTCTGGCTGGACGCTGGAAATGGCGACCGAGAACCGGACCCAGGCCGTGGCCGCGGCCGAGGTGCTGGTGGCCGAGCGACGGGTCGTCTCGGCCAAGGTCACCAAGGAGACCATGAACCCGGAGACCAACGAGTTCCAGACCGTGGTCATCCAGTCCCTGGGTCTGCCCGACAACGCCAAAGTCAAGAAGACCCCCGAGCGCAACGACCCCCTTTGCGTGACGCCGCAGGACCTCTACACGGTCCATGCCCGGGAGCGCATCGGTCGGCTGCTGGATGGCTGGCTGGCCCGCAACCACGCCACCCCCTTTGAGCTTCTGCACCGGGCCGACCTGGTGGAACGGCTCGAGGCGTCCGGAGTTGAACTGCAGCACGCCATTCAGAAAATCGCCGTGCCGGAATCTCAGGCGCGCAGCGTGTCCATCCATGAGATCATGCGCGCGTTCCAGGGTCTGGTGGAGCGGGCCATCGAGCGGCTGCTGGGAGACGCCCGCAGAGGCCATCTCCCCGACATCGACAGGGAAGGCTTCGCTGCGGCGGCCGAGCGCATCTCCCATGCGCCGGAGCGGGCCTATCTGCTGGGCGCAGGGGTGGCCGCGTCCATCGCCCCGGCCCGGAACTGGAGCGACAAGGTTTCCCGCCTGCTGGATCTGGCCGACGCCGCCCCGCTGGCCGGACCGCCCCGGGGCCTGGCCCTGCAGACCATCGAACAGCCCCTGGCGGAGATTGTAGGTTCGGCGGCGGGTCTGGACGGCCTGATCGGCAGGGACCTGGATCTGGGCGTGCGTCTGGCGGCCATGACCCGCCTGGCCGCCCATGATGCGGTGGAGGCGCTGATCAGGATCGAGCCGTCGGTGGCCAAGATCATGCCCGAGCTGTCAGAGCCGGCCCAGCGCCTGGCCCGCTGGCTGGCCACGGAGGACTTCCGGGCCGTGCGCAGCGCCCTGACCAAGCGGGTGTTGACGGAACTGAATGGCCCCCGTCGGCTCAAGCCCCAGGACGGCGCTGGGGAAATCGATCTGCTCCGCGGCCTGGCCATGGCCTTGACGGCGGCGGCCGGCGACCTTGTGCCCCTTGACGATGTCCATCAGGCCTTCGTCAACCGCTCCAAGATGCTGGTCACCGGCGACTTTGTGGAGACCTATCTCGGCAAGGGCCAGACCCCCTTGCAGGAGGCTGAGGCCCTGCTCTGGCTGGTGGAGAATGTGATCGGCGCGGCCAATAAGCGCCTGGCGGTCCGCTGGCTGGCCGCAGTGGTCAGTTCCCTGGCCTTCGAGCGGGATGCGCGCAATCCCGAGACATCTGCGGCCCAGAGGCTGTTCTGCCTGGCCAAGCTCTATCGTGGCCTGGGGCGCGGGGGCCTGCTGCCCGCGGACTATGTGCCGATCCAGCAGACGCTGGGGGATCTGGGGGGGCTGGCCGAGGCCGACGCCAAGGTGACCCAGGGCCTGGCCCGGGCCAATGCCCCGGCGACCACCCGCCTGACCCTGCTGCTGAAGCTGGCCTGCGGCGAGGCCGCGCCCCTGGGACCGGCGGCCGATCGCGCCAAGGCCGAAGCCCTGAAGCTGGTGCGCCTGGACGACACCCGGGCCGAGCTGTCCCGCTCGCCGGAGCGGATGACCGAGGTGCGCACCCTGATCCAGGCCGCCGGCCTGGCGGCCTGATCCCGCATGGCCGCCTCAGGACAGGCCTAGCGCCTCGCCGAGGGCGGCGACCACACGGTCCACATCCTGCCGCGCCATGCCCGGATAGAGGGGAAGGCTCAGGGTTCTCGCATACCAGGACTCGGCGCCGGGCAGGCTGAACGCGCCGTAGCGGTGGCGATAATAGGGCTGGGTGTGCACGGGGATATAGTGGACCTGGCTGCCGACGCCCCGGTCTTTCAAGGCGTCCATGACCGCCCGGCGACATAGCGCCAGGGCCTCGAAGTCGATGAGCACACATTGCAGGTGGGGCGTCGCCAGGCTGGCTTCCGGGGACCTGGCCGCCCGGACGGCAGGCGAAAGCGCCGTCAAGGCCTCGAGATAGTGGGCCGCCAGATCCTGACGGGCGGCGGCGAACCGGGGCAACTTGGCCAGCTGGGCCTGACCCAGGGCGCAGAGAATGTCGGGCAGGCGGTAGTTGAACCCCGGCTCGGCCATCTCATACCACCAGGGATCAGCCCCGGGGGGGCGGACCATCCCATGGGAGCGCAGCCGCCGCAGGCGTTCGGCCAAGCCGGCATCGGGGGTGGTGATCATGCCCCCTTCGCCCGTGGCGATGGTCTTCACCGGATGAAAGGAGAAGGTGGAGGCCGACGACCAGCGCCCTGATCCCACGGGAATTTCGGCATTGCCCGAGCGCCGCCGCGATCCCAGGGCATGGCAGGCGTCCTCCACCACCACGGCGCCGGCTTCCTCGGCCAGGGTGGCGATGGCAGGCAGGTCTGCGACCTCGCCGCGCAGATGCACCGGCAGGACGGCGGTCACCGGCTTTGCGGCGCGCCCCAGGGCTTCGGTCAGATCCTCTGGCCGCATCAGGCCGCTGTCGGGATCCACATCGGCGAAGACCACCTCGGCGCCCACATAGCGGACACAGTTTGCGGTCGCCAGGAAGGTGGTGGACGGCACAATGCAGACATCGCCCTCGCGCACCCCAAGCGCCAGCATGGTCAGATGCAGGGCGGCGGTGCCATTGGAGCAGGCGACGGCGTGCTCTGCGCCCACGGCCTCGGCAAAGGCCGCCTCAAAGGCCTCCACCCGGGGGCCGGTGGTCAGGAGGTCGCCCCGGAGGGCTTCGGCCACGGCGGCGATGTCGTCGTCTTCGATGGTCTGGCGACCATAGGGCAGGAAGGGCAGGGCCATGACGCCTCAGTCTGTGGCGCGGCGTCGGCGGGCCGGCGGCGCCTCGTCCAGCAGGGCCAGCAGGCCTTGGCCCGTCAGCCAGTCATCATTGGTGTCGCTGGCATAGGAGAAATCCTCGGTGACCATTCTATGCGTCGTGGCGAAGGGCGTGCGAGCATACTCCACAAAGGCGGGCTCAATGGCGTAGCGATCGCCGAGATCGACGGTGGAGCGGGCGTCGTCGGCGGAGATCATCATCTCGTGCAGCTTCTCACCCGGTCGGATCCCCACCATCTTGTGCGGCAGGCCCGGCGCCATGGCCTCGGCCAGGTCGATGATCCTGGTCGAGGGGATCTTGGGGACGAAGATCTCACCCCCACGCATGATGTCCAGGGAGGACAGGACGAAGTCCACCCCCTCGTCCAGGGTGATGAGAAAGCGGGTCATGCGGGGATCGGTGATCGGCAGATCCTGGGCGCCCCGATCCAGCAGGCGCTGAAACAGGGGCGCCACCGACCCCCGCGAGCCCACAACATTGCCATATCGGACCACGGAAAAGCGGGTGCCGATATCGCCGGCCAGATTGTTGGCGGCGACGAAGGTCTTGTCGGAGGCGAGCTTGGTGGCGCCATAGAGATTGACCGGATTACAGGCCTTGTCGGTGGACAGGGCCACCACCTTCTTCACCCGGTTGGTCAGACAGGCCCAGACGACGTTTTCGGCGCCCAGCACATTGGTGTGGATGCACTCCGAGGGATTGTACTCCGCCGCCGGCACCTGCTTCAGAGCCGCGGCGTGAATGACGATATCCGCCCCTCTCAGGGCCAGGGTCAGGCGTTCCCGGTCGCGCACATCGCCCAGGAAGAACCGCATGCGCGCCATGTCTTCGGGACCGAAGCGTTCGGCCATGTCGATCTGCATGTCATGCTGCTTGAGCTCGTCGCGGCTGTAGACGATGAGCTTCCGCGGCTTGGCGCGACTGAGCACTGTGTCGATGAAGCGGCGGCCAAAGGAGCCGGTGCCGCCGGTGACAAGGATCACCTTGCCGTCGAGGTCGAGGGTGTCTGGCGCGAAACGGCCCAAGGCGGCCTCCGATGCGGTCCATGCGAATCTTCGCCGCAGTCTCCGACCGACCGCGTAAAGAGACCGCTAACCATGAATGCGGCACACCGAGGCGCATGGAACAGATTCACCGGCTGCGTCTCGCCCTGCCCGTCATGCTCGCCGCCCTCGCTGCGGGCTCCGCCACGGCCGCGCCCAAGGGGGGCGACAAGAAGAAGGGCGGCGGAGTCACCTTCCTGCAGCTTCAGGCCCTCACCGCCACCGTCACCGGAGAGCGGGGACGGCGCGCCGTTCTGACGGTGGAGACCGGCCTGGACATTCCCGACGCCAGGCTCCGGGAGCTGGCCGAGCTGTCCCAGCCCAGGCTGCGCGCCGCCTTTTCCCAGACCCTGCGGGTCTATGCCGCAGGCCTCGCCCCGGCCGCCCTGCCGGACGCCGACTATCTCGGCCGGCAGCTGCAGCGGGACGCCGACCGGGTCCTGGCCAAGACGGGCTCGACCCTGCTGCTGGGCACCATCCTGGTGAACTGAGGCCTTGGCCTCACATGGCCGAGATGCCGCCGTCGAGCTTGAGTTCGGCCCCGGTCATGAACCGGCTCTCATCGGAGGCCAGATAGAGGGCGGCATTGGCGATGTCCGAAGGGGCGCCGATCCGGCCCAGGGGCACCTGACGGGCCAGCTTGCTCTCCGCCGCTTCCTTGCCGAACCTCTGACGCAGGGGGTCGAGGATCGGCGTGTCGATAAAGGTCGGGTGGATGGAGTTGGAGCGGATATCCAGGCCCTGTTTGGCGCAGTGCAGGGCAATGCCCTTGGACAGGAGCCAGACCGCGGCCTTTGAGGCGTTGTAGACCGGGCTGTTGTGGGCAGCGATCAGCCCGGCGATGGAGCTGATATTGATGATCGAGCCCGGCTGGTTCCGGCGCAGATATTTCAGGGCGTGCTTGGTCCCCAGGAACACGGAGTCCACATTGACGTCCATCACCAGCCTCCAGTCTTCATAGGATAGCTGTTCGATATCGCCGCTGCGGCTGATCCCGGCATTGTTGATCAGCACCGAGAGCCCGCCCATGGCCGCATCCGCCGCTTCCAGGGCATAGATCCACTGGTCTTCCCTGGTCACGTCCAGGGGCAGGGCAAAGGCCACCTCTGACCCGCAGGCGGCATTGATCTCGGCGGCCCGGGCCCTGGCGCCCTCATGATTGATGTCAGCCAGGGTGACCTTGGCGCCCTCCGTCGCCAGGGCGGCGGCCATGGCCGCCCCCAGGCCCTGGGCGCTCCCGGTAATGAAGGCCTTCTTGCCTGCGACCCGTCCGCTCATCTGCCTGGCTCCCTGGAAATCTTGTCTTGGTGTTTGGTCGGCGCCTCAGGCGGCGGCCGTTTCGTCCATGAAGCGCGCCAGGCGGAGGTCAAGCTCCGTGACTCCGCCGGCGTCATGGGTGGTCAGGGTGACCTCTACGCGACTATAGACATTGAACCATTCTGGATGGTGGTCGAGCTTCTCAGCCATCAGGGCCACCCGGCTCATAAAGCCGAAGGCGCTGTTGAAGTCGGCGAAGACAAAGGTCCGCACCAGGGTGTCCCGCTCACCTTCACCGGCGCGCCAGGCGGGCAGCTGGGCCAGGGCCAGGGCCATGTCCATGCGCTGGGGCCGGCTCACTGGGCGGCCTCCCGGCTGGAAAAGCTCAGGCCCGTGGCGGCGGACAGCGCGGCCAGGGTCTGATCCACATCCACCACCTTGATGGCGGTCATGCCCAGCCGGGCGGCGGGTTTGCAGTTGATCCCCAGGTCGTCGAGATAGACGCAGGCGCCGGGCGTCACCGACAGGGCCTCGCACATCATCAGATAGATGCGCGGGTCAGGCTTACGCACCCCAGCCCTTGAGCTTTCAATCACATGGTCGAACAGGGGCATGATCTCCCCCATCAGGCCCCGGGGCTTCTGATCGCCGTCGGCGCCCAGGCTGTGGTGGCTGACCATGTTGTTGGTGATGCAGCCGACCTTGAAGCGTCCTTTGCAGAGCTTCAGGGCCTCAACCATGCGCGGACGCACCGTGCCCGAGATCAGCGGCAGCACATCGGCGCCGCGGATGGGAAAGCCCAGGGCCGTGGATTCTTCCAGGAACAGGGTGTCAAAGCCTGCGGTGTCGATTTCGTTGCGCTCGAACAGGGCCCAGGCATTGGTGTCGGGGTTGGTCGCATTCACCCGGCGGATGTGGTCCTTGGGCGCGCCGATGCACGCCTCATGACGGGCGAAGGCCTCAAAGGGCGAGGAGGTGAAGACGCCGCCGAAGTCCCAGATCACCGCCTCGATCGCCATCCGTTCCGCCCCTCAAACGCGTGTTTTACGCCCTGAGGCTAGAGCATTTTCGGAAGGCTGTGAAACCGCTATTGGATGTAAAGAAAGGCCCTGGAGGGGGCAGGGCTGACGTGCAAGCTAGGGCCATGGTCCTGCGTCCCCACTCTCCCCCCCTGGCCAGGCGGTCCCCCCTGGCGCGCCGCTACGGGGCTGCCGCCTTCATCCTCTGCCTGCTGGCGATCCTGTTCCTCTCCCTGGCCCCGGCTGAGGCCACCCTCGCCCCGGAGCTGTGGGGCGACAAGGTGCGGCACGCCCTGGCCTATTTCGTCCTCACGGGCCTGGGGCTCCTGGTTTTTGGCCTGCGCTGGCCCCTGCTGGTCGGCATCGCTGTCCTGGGCGCCGGGGTCGAGGTGGCTCAGGCGACCATGGGGTTTGGCCGCTCCGGCGAGTGGGCCGATCTCCTGGCCAATCTCAGCGGCGAGGCCTTGGCGCTCTGCGTCTGGCGGCTGACGCCTCGCCTGGGGCGGCGCCGGTGAGCCTGCCCCACAGCCCCTGGGCCGAGGCCGGCGGGGATTTCGCCATCGGTCTGCGGCCCATTCCGGCGCCGGCCTGGCTGGAGGGCGGGGAGACCGACCCGGCCCGGCGCAAGGACCCGCTGATCGCCGCCCATTCGGACATCGTATGGGGCGAGACTGACGGCTCCCGTCCGGCTCAGGCCGAGGCCCTGGCCCTGGTCAACCAGGTACGCGGTCCGGCTCCAGGGGAGGAGGGGCTGCCACCCCTGATGGCGGCCGCCCGAAGGGTTCCCGATGATCTGTGTCTGATGGAACGGCGGGACGGGGTCTGGCGACTGAGCGCACTCTGCCTCTGTGCGCCGAGTTTCTTCACCGCCCGTGATGCCCTGGGCCTCAGCCTGGCGGAACTTCACGCCCCGGTGGATGGCTTTGCGCCCCGGTTCGGGGGCCGGTTGGAACGGATCTTCAATGGTCTGCGGCCGGGACTGATCCTGGAGCGACGCAACTGGACGGTGTTGAACTCTGAGGCCCTGTTCACCCCGGAGTCCGCCCCCATCCGCGCCGAGATCAGCCACATCGATCCTGAGGACGCCGGCCGGGCGCTATATCTGAGGGTGGAACGCCAGACCCTGCGCCGGCTTCCCGACACCGGGGCGGCCCTGTTCACCATCCGCATCTGGCGGGCGCCCCTCGACACCGTGGCCGAGGACCCTGATCGGCTGGCGGCCTTCGCCAGGGCCTGGCGGGGGGCGACGGCAGAGTTCCGCAAATACAAGGGGTTCGCCTCCTATGATACCTTGGTGACCACCTTTCTTCGCGCCAGGGGAGAATCCTGAAGCGCTAACGAGGCGTAAACGCGCAGCGTGCGGGCGCAGGAGCGTCCGTCATGCGTATCTCGTCCATTCCGCTGATCTTCATCGCCATGGCCGGGGTCCTGGCGCTGAGCGGCTGCGAAGGACGGCCCTTTACCGAGAAGGCGCCGCCAGCCGCTGACATCGTATCGACGGCGCCGGAGGCCCTGGCGCAACTGGCCCAGGGCGCGGCCTGTTGCGCCTGTCCCCCGGTCGCCGCTCCCGCCTGTCCCGAGGTCGCTCCAACCCAGGTCGCGGCAGGACCTGCGGCTGCCCCGCCGCGGGCGCCGGCCCGCCAGACGGGCGCTGGCGCCCCCCGGCGGTCTGAGCAGGCGCCGGCCTATCGCCCGCCGCATGCGCAACCGGCTGCCTATCACCCGCCGCCGCAGCCCGTGGCGGCGCTGCCGCTGATCTACGGGTCTCATGGGGCGCACGGAGGCTATGCGCCGCCGCCCGCGGACTACGCCCATGCGGGCGGCGGCGGACCTGGCCCCTGTTGTGCAGGCCCGCCGGTCCAGGCCGCAGGCCGGGATTCCGCCGGCTATCTCACCTGGTCAGGCAAGCGTCCGCCTGCGCCCTATTACTGAGCCGTTTACTGAGCCGTGGGGCTCTCACACCAACTGACATCCCGGGGGGGAAAACGATGAGAATGCGCTCGCCAAGCGGTCCACTGTTCAGGTGGTACGAACTGGCCGCCGTGGTCGCCTTTGGCGGCGGCGCCCTGTTGCTGGCCAGGCTCGGCGTCGTGATCTAGAATCCGGGTCCGATCCGGCGGTCGCCGCCGGATCGGACAGGATTCAGGGGGCTTGGGCCGGACTCAGTTCCAGAGCTCCGGGCGCCGCGCCGCCCAGGGCTGTTCCTTCTCCAGCTGGCCGGCCAGGCGATAGAGGGTGGCTTCATCGGCGAAGCGGCCGGTGAACATCATGCCCACGGGCAGGCCCGCCTCCGATTCCCAGAGCGGCACGGACATGGAGGGCTGGCCCGTGAAATTGGCCGGCGGGGTTGTGCCATAGGTGGCCGCCTGGCGCTTATCGAACTCCCGGGTTTCGGCCATGTTGGGGTCAAGCCAGTCGATCCTGGGCGCCGGGGTGGTCATCACCGGGGTGAGGTAGACATCGAAGGTCTCAAAGGCCGACAGAATCTGGCGGTTCATCAGCCGCAGCTGCTGGAAGCCCCAGAAGGCCTGCTGGCCGTTCAGCCGCTGACCGGCCTCATAGGCACGGCGGGCGAGCGGACCGAGTTCATCATCGCCCGGCTCGCGGCCCAGCTTCTCCACCCAGCGGGCCACATTGGCCGAGAGGTTCGAGGCGCTGGCCAGGCCCTGGGCGCGGTAGAGCAGGCGGTAGTCGATGCCCAGTCCCTGCTCGAACACCTCGTGGCCCAGGCCCTTCAGGAGATCGACGGTGCGCAGCAGATGGGCCAGCATCTCATCGGGAATGGGCCGTCCGCTGGGGGTTTCCGCCGACCAGGCGATGCGCAGGCGTCCCGGGCTCCGGCCCACCTCCGCCAGATAGGGTCCGGCCTTGGCCGGCGGCTGGAAGGGGTCGCCGGCCTGGGGATAGCCGGTGGCGTCCAGCATGGCGGCGCTGTCGCGGACCGTGCGGCTGACCACATGGTGGACCGAGAAGCCGAGCGCGCCGTCGCCCACTTCACAGATCGGCGTCCGGTCCCGGGTGATCTTCATGCCGAACAGGCCACAGCAGGCCGCAGGTATGCGGATCGAGCCCAGGCCGTCGCTGGCGTGGGCCAGGGGGACCATGCCCGCCGCGGTCGCTGCGGCCGCGCCACCCGACGAACCGCCGGAGATATGGTCCGGGTTCCACGGGTTGCGGCAGGCGCCCAGCTGGTCGGAATTGGTGACCCCTGGAATGCCGAACTCGGGCGTGTTGGACTTGCCCACCAGGACGACGCCAGCGGCGCGGTAACGGGCGACCAGTTCGCTGTCGGCAGCGTCGGCGGCCACCTGGGCGAAGCGGCTGCCCGAGGTGCGGGGCCAGCCCTGCACCTGGGCGCCCAGATCCTTGATCAGGAAGGGCACACCCTTGAAGGGCCCGTCAGGCAAGTCGCCTGCGGCGGTGGCGCGGGCCTCGTCATAGGCCTTGTGGACCACGGCGTTGAGCACGCCATTGTGGCGTTCGATACGCTCGATGGCGGCCTCAACCAGCTCAGCGGGGCTGACCTCGCCCCTGGCCACCAGGGCGGCGAGACCCAGCCCGTCATGCTCGGCGTATTCGGTGAAAGCCATGGCCAACTCCCTGCCGGTTTCCGGCGCGTGTTTCCTCAAGGGCCAGAGAGTTCAGGAGATGGCGCGGCCTGTCCAGGCCTGGGCTGGATCTAGACGTCCACCTCGGCGTCCAGGGCGTTTTCCTGGATGAACTCCCGGCGGGGCTCCACAAGGTCCCCCATCAGGCGGGTGAACATGCCGTCGGCGTCGTCGGCATGGGCCACCTTGACCTGCAGGAGGGTGCGGGCCTCGGCGTCCAGGGTGGTCTCCCACAGCTGGTCGGGGTTCATCTCCCCCAGGCCCTTATAGCGCTGGACGGCCAGGCCACGACGTCCCGCCTCCATCACCGCATTGAACAGGTCCAGGGGGCCGCGAACCTGGGTCACCCTGTCCCGCCGGGCGAAGCTGGCCGGGGCGGCGAAGGTCTCGGCCATGGCCGCCGCCCGTTCGGCCAGGCGCAGGGCGTCGGCGGCGTTCAGCAGCAGGTCGTCCAGCACCACCCGCTCGGAGACCCCCCGGCGGACGCGGCTGAACACATAGCCGCCGGTGGCGGCGGTCTCACCGCTCCAGGGACCATCACCCTCTTCGGCATAGAGGTTCAGGCGCTGCGCCGCCGCCGCCAGGTCGCCGTTCTCCCCCAGCAGGCCGGCCAGGGCGGCCTGCTCGATGGCGAAGGCCGGGGCCCGGGAGGACAGGCGGTCCACATTGGCCTTGGCGCCCCGGGCGGTCTGCACCAGGGCATGCAGGTCAGGACCGGCCAGGCGCTCGCCGGTGGCCAGGGTCAGGGTCGCCCCGTCGACGCCCTCATTGACCAGGAAGGCCTCAAGCTCCGGATCATCCTTCAGATAGCGGATCGACTTGCCCTTGGTCGCCTTATAGAGGGGCGGCTGAGCGATGTAGAGATAACCCCGCTCGATGATCTGCGGCATCTGTCGGTAGAAGAAGGTCAGCAGCAGGGTGCGGATATGGGCGCCGTCCACGTCGGCGTCGGTCATGATGACGATCTTGTGGTAGCGGACCTTGTCGATGTTGAAGTCGTCGCGGCCGATGCCGGCGCCAAGCGCGGTGATCAGGGTGCCGATCTGGTCGGACGACAGCATCTTGTCGAAGCGGGCGCGCTCGACGTTCAGGATCTTGCCGCGCAGGGGCAGGACCGCCTGATTGTCCCGGTTGCGGGCCTGTTTGGCCGAGCCGCCGGCCGAATCCCCCTCCACCAGGAAGATCTCCGACTTGGCCGGGTCCTTCTCTGAACAGTCGGCGAGCTTGCCCGGCAGGGAGGTGATGTCCAGCGCCGACTTGCGCCGGGTCAGATCCCGGGCCTTGCGGGCCGCCTCGCGGGCGGCGGCGGCCTCGGCGATCTTCTGAATGATGATCTTGGCCTCGTTGGGGTGTTCCTCGAACCAGGTAGACAGACCCTCCGACACCAGACCTTCCACCGCCGGGCGCACCTCGGAGGAGACCAGCTTGTCCTTGGTCTGGGAGGAGAACTTGGGATCGGGCACCTTGACCGAGAGGACGCAGGTCAGGCCTTCACGGGCGTCTTCGCCTGACAGGGAGACCTTCTCCCGCTTGGCGGCGCCGGAGCTCTCTGCATAGGAGGTGATCAGCCGGGTCATGGCCGAGCGGAAGGCCGCCAGGTGGGTGCCGCCGTCCTTCTGGGGGATGTTGTTGGTGAAGCAGAGCACGTTCTCGTGGAAGCCGTCGTTCCACCAGAGGGACAGATCGATCTCGACGTTCTCGCGGCGGCCGCGGATGATGATGGGGTCACGGAGCAGCGGGGTCTTGGCCTTGTCCAGATGGCGGACGAAGGCCTCGATGCCGCCGGCATAGGACATGACCTCTTCGAAGGGCTCGGCCCCGCGGAAGTCCTTCAGCCAGATGGTCACTCCAGAATTGAGGAAGGCCAGCTCCCGCAGCCGGTGTTCCAGGGTCTTCCGGTCGAAGTCGATGTGGGCGAAGGTGCTGGTGGACGGATAGAAGGTGAGCTCGGTGCCGGAGAGCGGCAGGCCGTTCTCCCGCAGGGGAGCGACCCCGGTCTCCACCAGGGGCGAGACCGTATCGCCCCGGCGGAACTCGATCTCATAGGCCTTGCCGCCGCGATAGATCTTCAGCCTCAGCCAGTCCGACAGGGCGTTGACCACTGAAACGCCGACCCCGTGCAGGCCGCCGGAGACCTTGTAGCTGTTCTGGTCGAACTTCCCGCCCGCATGCAGCTGGGTCATGATGACCTCGGCGGCGGAGACGCCCTCGCCCTCGTGCATGTCCACCGGAATACCGCGGCCATCGTCGGTGACCGTGACCGAGCCGTCGCCATTGAGAATCACCTCGACCCGGCTGGCATAGCCGGCCAGGGTTTCGTCGATGGCGTTGTCCACCACCTCATAGACCATGTGGTGCAGGCCAGACCCGTCGTCGGTGTCGCCGATATACATGCCCGGCCGCTTGCGCACGGCGTCGAGGCCCTTCAGCACCTTGATGGACTCCGCGCCATATTCGGCCTGGCCGTTGCTCTCGGGGGCGTCGCCGGCGCCTTGGGTCTCGTCGCTCATGAGGTTCTTCTTACGCGTCCAATAGGGCCAGGCCTGAAGCATCCACCCGGACGCCCTGGGCTCGGCTGCGAAGGTCGTCGAACAGGTGCTCGTCGGTTCCGGTCAGGAAGGCCTGCAGGCCGAGCGCCTCGATTTCGTCGAACAGGGCCCCTCGCCGACGGCGGTCCAGGTGCGCTGCGACTTCATCCAACAACAATATAGGGTTTGGCGCTGATTCTGCACGCGAAAGTCTCGCGGCCTGGGCCAGGAGCAGGTTCAGGACAAGAGCCTTCTGCTCGCCGGTGGAGCATTCCGCCGCCGGACGGTCCTTCTCCAGGTGGAGGACCGCAAGGTCACCCCGGTGGGGGCCAGTGAGCCCGCGGCCGGCGCTGGCGTCCCGGTCGCGGGCGGCGGCCAGGGCCTGGACCAGACGCCCCTCGATCTCGGGGGTCTCAACGCTGTCCCTGGCCATCTGTTCCCATTCGCCGGTGAGGTCGAGCCGCGCCTGGGGGAAGGGACGTTCGCCGCGGCTGTCGATCTCGGCCTGCAGGCCGGCAAGGGTGGCGGCCCGGGCGCTGGCCATCTTGGCGCCGGCCAGTCCCATCCGCGCCTCCAGGGCGCTGAGCCAGGCGGGATCGTGGGGGCCATCGGTCAGCAGGCGCATGCGCTCACGCTGGGCCTTGTCATAGGCGCTGGCCTGGACGGCGTGGTCGGGGCGCGCAGCATAGACCAGCCGGTCGAAGAACCGGCGGCGCTCGGAGGCGCCCTCCAGGAACAGGCGATCCTGGGCGGGCGTCAGCCAGACCTGGCGTTGCAGGTCAGACAGCCGGCCCGGCGGCACGGTCTCGCCGTCGAGCCGCACGGTGCGCCGGGCCGCGCCGGCCGCCTCCACGCCCGTGCCAACCTTCAGGGTTTCCTCGCCCAGGGTCACTTCGGCGGCGACAGCCCAGGCCCGACCCCTGGCCTCGCCGGGCAGGCGTCGCCCGAACTCAGCCATGGCCGCGCCGCGCAGGCCCCGGCCGGCGGTGAGCAGGGAGACGGCCTCCAGCAGGTTGGTCTTGCCCGCGCCATTGGGTCCGGCCAGAACCACGGGCCGGCCGTCCAGGGCCAGCTCGGCCCGGACATAGGACCGGAAGTCGGTGAGGGTCAGGCGGGTGAGGACGGCGCGGGTCACGGACGGCTCATAGCCGGTTTGGCGGCCAGACGCGAAGTCTCAGGCGGTCATCTGCGGCCCCGGCGGTCCAGCGCCTGACCGGTCCGGGCCTGTAGGGCCTCAGACCCGCAGGGGCATCAGCACGTACTGGACGTCGCTGTCGGCGGGGTCGAGCACCAGGGCCGGGTCATTGGGCCCGCCAAAGCGGAACTCGGCCTCCGGCGCGCTGATCTGGTCGGTGACATCGAGGATGTAGCGGGCATTGAAGGACAGCTCGAAGGCCTCGCCGGAATAGTCAGCCTCGATCTCCTCCACCGCCTGGCCGGCCTCCATGTTGCGGACCGTCAGGATGATGCGGCCTGGCTCAATGGCCATGCGCACCGAGCGGCTCTTCTCGGCCGAGATGGTGGCCACCCGGTCGACGGCCTTGGCGAACAGCTTGTTGTCCACCCGCAGGATACGGTCGTTGTCCTTGGGGATCACCCGGCCATAGTCGGGGAAGGAGCCGTCGATGACCTTGGAGGTGAGCGCAGTGGCGCCCAGCTCGAAGCGCACCTTCTGCGGCGAGAGCTGCAGGTCGATCTGCTCGCCGGCGTCGTCCAGCAGGCGGCGGGCCTCGCCGATGGTCTTGCGCGGCACGATGACGCCGGGCGCCCCCACCGAGCCTTCCGGCGCCGGCATTTCGGCCAGGGCCAGGCGGTGGCCGTCAGTGGCCACGGCGCGCAGCTTCTGGACGCCGCCGTCATTGACCACATGCAGATAGAGGCCGTTCAGATAGTAGCGGGTCTCCTCGGTGGAGATGGCGAACCGGGTCTTGTCGATCAGGCGGATCAGTTCGTTCACATCGACGCCGACCCGGGCCGACAGGCCCTCGGCGGACATGACCGGGAAGTCCCCGGCCGGCAGGACCGGCAGGTTGAAGCGCGAGCGCCCGGCCTGGACCGTCAGGCGGGGATCCTCGCCGGTGAAGCTGAGGGCGACATCGGCGCCCTCAGGCAGCTTGCGGACGATCTCATAGAGGGTGTGGGCCGGCGCGGTGATCTGGCCGGGCTGGTCCACCTGGGCCAGGGCCTCGTCGGTGATCTCCAGGTCCAGATCCGTGGCCGAGAAGCTCAGCCGCTGGCCCTCGGCCGAGAGCAGCACATTGGACAGGATCGGGATGGTGTTGCGGCGCTCGACCGCGCTCTGTACATGACCCAGCGCCTTGAGGAGCGCGGCGCGTTCGATCGTCAGCTTCATGATTCCGTCCGAACCTCCCTGCGCCGGCGACACGATTCGCCAGCGCCCCCCGGATGGAGGGGACCTGGGACTTTACTCATTTGGCCCGCCTGCGAAAGCCCCGGCGGGGTCTTCCTCACCTGATCGATTTCAGGCTCTCTTGTCCACCGCCCCGCCGGCCTCCTCGGGTTCGCCCGTGGCATAGGGATTGGAGGCTACGGCTTCCGTCGGCGGCGGCGCCAGATCAGCCCCCGAGCCCTTGGCCGCCACCACCACCATGGCCGGGCGGACGATGCGGCCAAACAATTCGTAGCCCGACTGGAGGATCTGCAGCACCCCGCCGGCGGCCACGTCGGGGGCCGGCTGTTCCATCATGGCCTGGTGCTTGTGCGGGTCGAACCTTTGCCCCCGGGGGGGCTCGATCTTCTTCAGGCCGTTGCTTTCGAAGGCCGCCTGGAGGGCCTTCTCGGTCATCTCGATGCCGAGGACGAAGTTCTTCACCGTCGGATCTTCGAGATTGGCCGGGGCGGACGCGGTGGCCCGGGACAGATTGTCCGCCGCCGCCAACAGGTCGCGGGCGAACTTCTGGATGGCGTAGGCCCGGGCGTCATTGGCCTCGCGCTCGGCCCGGCGCTTGGTGTTCTCCGCCTCGGCGGCGAACCGGAGGACCTGCTCCTTGAGGGAGGCGTTCTCGGCCTTCAGGGCCTCCATCATCTCGACGGCGGCGTCGGCGACGGCATCCGTCTCAGCGGGCGAGTGATCGTCGGACATTCTCTACTTCCTTACGCATTCATCACCTGGCCCAGGACCTTGGCGGTGTAATCCACCAGTGGAATGATCCGGGCATAGTTCAGGCGGGTGGGGCCGATCACGCCGATCGCCCCCAGAACCTTCTGTCGCCCCGTCATATAGGGCGCAGCGATCACGGAGGAACCCGAAAGCGAAAACAGCCGGGTTTCAGCGCCGATGAAGATGCGCACCCCTTGCGCCTCGCGCACCCCGTCCAGCAGGCCGATCAACTGTTCCTTCTGCTCCAGATCGTCGAACAGGATCCGGACCTTTTCCAGATCCTCGGCGGCGCCGGCGTCCTGCAACAGGTTGGCGCGCCCCCGCACGATCAGCGACCGCTCCCGATCCGCCCCGCCCGACCAGGCGGCCAGCCCGTCCTCGACCAGACGGGCGGCGGCGGCGTCCAGCTCGCTGCGCGCGGCGGCCAGTTCCGCCCCCATCTCCAGCCGCGCCTCGGACAGGAGCCGGCCCTTCATGCGGGCCGATAGGAAGTTCGACGCCTCTTGCAGGATCGACGGCGTCACGCCGGCGGCCAGCGGCATGAGCCGGTTCTCGACCGTCCCGTCGTCGGCGACCAGCACCGCCAGCGCCTGACCCGAGCCCAGGGCCACGAACTCCACGTGCTTGACGCCCGCGTCCCGCACCGGACTGGCGACGATGCCGGCCCCGCCCGCCAGACCCGACAGCAGGGCGGTGGCCTCGTTCAGCGCCTCCTCGAAGCCTTTGCCGCGTCCGATCAGGCGCGCGTCGATCTCCCGTCGCTCCTCTGCCCCGACGTCGCCGATCTCCAGCAGGCCGTCGATGAACAGACGCAGGCCGGCATGGGTCGGGATCCGCCCCGCCGAGGTGTGCGGCGCCGCCAGCAACCCCGCCAGCGTGAGATCCTGCATCGTGTTGCGGATCGAGGCGGGCGACAGATGCACCCCGCCTTTCGACACCGTCCGCGACCCCACCGGCTCCCCGGTCTCGAGATAGGT
>CAMTXB010000071.1:0-37250 GCA_947085575.1 uncultured Caulobacteraceae bacterium | reverse complement strand
CGCCTAGGTAGGCGGAAAGTGTCCGGAGCGCCCCTTGGCCCAATTCGACCTGAGCACCCCCGAAGGCCGCAAGCGCGCCCGGCGGGACTATATGTGGAACGACCACGCCTTCCTGCGCCTGCGCTTCCAGAACGCCCACTGGATCAGCGAGGAACTGGTGCGCACCAACCAGCCCTCGCCCGAGCAGCTGGCCGGGTGGAAGGCCCGCGGGATCAAGACGGTCATCAATCTGCGCGGCGGCTTCGACGGCAGCTTCCATGTGCTGGAGAAGGCGGCCTGCGAAGAGCTCGGCCTGACGCTGGTGGACTTCACCATCACCTCCCGGGAAGTCCCCAGCCGCGCCCGGGTGCTGGGCGCCCGGGACCTGTTCGAGACCATCGAGTACCCCGCCCTGATGCACTGCAAGTCCGGGGCGGACCGGGCGGGCATCATGAGCGTCTTCTACATGCACTTCCGCAAGGGCAAGACGATCACGCAGGCGCTCGACCAGCTGCACCTGCGCTACCTGCACATGAAGGCCGGCAAGACCGGCGTGCTGGACTATGTGTTCGAACGCTATCTGGCGGAGGGTGAGCCGGCCGGCCTCTCCTTCGTCGAATGGGTCGAAAGCCCCGCCTACGACCCCGCCGCCATGAAGGCCGACTTCCGGGCCAAGTGGTGGGGCAACATGTTCACCGAGCGCCTGCTGAAGCGGGAGTAGGGGCGAGACGAACCCCTAACGCACCGTCTCCTTCTCCCGCGGCGCCGACACCTTCTGGGGCCTGGCCTGGGCCTTGGGCTTGGGCAGCAGGCGGAACCGGGACTGGCGCCAGGCGAAGTCGATGCCGACATCGATCAGGGCGTCGGACCGGCCTCAAGCACATCCGCACCAGGCCCTACACGCCCAAGACCAACGGCAAGGCCGAGCGCTTCATCCAGACCAGCCTCAGGGAGTGGGCCTACGCTCAGCTCTACGACAGCTCAGACCACCGAGCCGCCGAGCTGCCCGCCTGGCTGCACCGCTACAACTGGCATCGGCCACACGGCGGGATAAAGTCACAGACGCCCATCAGCCGACTCGGCTTGGATCCGGACAACCTATTGAGGCTCCACAGCTAGGCGGCGACCGCCCTCTCCTTCGTGTTCTTCGCGCCCCTTCGTGGCCTTCGTGCCCCCCGCCTTCTCCGACCTCCGCCGCTCTCAAGGCCCCAGCGCCGGTGACGGTCCTGTGTCCGGCAGGCGACAATTGGCGTCGTGACGCTCCCGGATCGCCGTGCCAGGATGCCCCGTCGGTGATCGCGGCCAGAGGGGCGCGGGCGGACCAGGGCGCCGGCAGGCTCGCCGGCTTTCCCTGCCTGAAACCAAAAAGCCCGGCGAGATGATCGGGTACGGGAAGGAAACGAAGATGCGCCTCGCACATGGGGAGGCGGCGGCGGGGACGACTGTGGTCGCGCCGCCACAACCGTCACGCGCCCGGGCCGGCCCCCTGGGGGAGGCCGCCCATCTGGACGCCTTTGTCCCCCTGCTGGATGAGCTCTACGGGGAGACCTGGGGGGCCGGCGGCAATCTTTCGGTGATGTTCAGGCAGAGGGCCCCCGAGGGCGGCGCCCTGCGGGCCGAGGCCACGCCGGGTCGGGAGCGGGCGCGGCTGGAGATGCGCGACGCCGCCATGGCCCTGGTGTGCCAGGGGACAGCCGCCGATCACGCCGATGCGGGCTCGGACCTTGCCCGGCGGCTGCTGACCCAGGAGGCCGCGCCCCGCAGCGCGATCCGCATCCTGGCGGGCTTGCGCATCGGCGCCGAGGCCTGGGACATTGCCTTGCGCACCTCGGGGGCAGGGCCGGGCATGGCCCTGTCGCCGTCCGAGGTGGTCGAGCTCGCCGCCGCCGCCCGGGCCCCTGCGGTGGGCGCCGGCCTCGTCGACCAGGGCCAGCTGGGCGGGGTGGAAATCCAGTTCCTGGAGGGCCCTTTGCGGGCCGGGGCAGCCTATGTCGCCCGTACCCGGCTGCACGCGGTCACCGAGAGCCCCGAGGCCGAGGCCGCCTGGTTCGACGTGCTGATCGCCGATCCCGAGACCGGCAGGGACCAGGCCCGGGTGACCTTCTGCCTGCGCTTCATGAAGGCCGCCTCGCCGCTCTGGACGAACGCCGCCTGACGCCGCCCAGGCTCCAGCCCCTGGCCGATGGCGGGCTTGATGCGGCCGCCCCCGTCGATCTGCCGTTCATGGCGCCGCGGCTTCAGGGCCTGTGGAGCGCTGACGGCTGGCTGTCTCTGGCCCTTTGGGGCGCCGGCGACCTTTGCCGGATGAGGTTCGCCCCGCCGGAGGGGCGGCTCACCTATGGGCCGAACCTGGTCGAGGGCGACGGGTGCGGCCTCTGGACGGCCCAGAGCGCCCCGGCCCTGCTGGTGGCTGGCCGCCTCGAGGGCAGGCTGGTTCCGGCCCGCCGGCCCGCCGCCTGGGACGAGAGCGCCTATCCCCCCGCCAGGGTCTTCGCCCGGGACGGCTGGCGCCGGGTCGACCTGCCCTGGGGCCGGCTGGCCCTTCGCGACCACGGCGGGGAGGTGATCCTCGCCGCCGGGGCCGACGAGGACGAGCTTGCCCGGGCCCTGGCCCTCTCGCCGGCCGAGATCCGGCGGCAAGCCAGGACCTATGCCCAGGCCTGCGATGGCCTGCCCTCGGCCGATCCCCTGCTGCGGAGCCTGGTGCGACAGGGGCTGCACGCCGCGCGCTCCAGCATCCGCAGCGCCCCAGGCGGCGGCTTTGCCGGCCTGGCGGCGGGCCTCGCCTACAGCGCCCCGGCCCGGACCTATTTCCGGGATGGCTACTGGACCCTGCAGGCCCTTCTGCCCCTGGCCCCGGACATCGTGGAGGCCCAGATCGATCTGCTCGCCGCAGGCGTCGGGCCGGACGGCGAGGCGCCCAGCGGGGTGATCGTCAGCGGGGCGGCCCAGTCGGCGGCCTGGGATGAGCTTCGCCGGCGCCGGCCGCAGGTGGGGCGTGACAGCCGACGGGCGAACGAGTGGTGGAGCGACCATTTCGACAGCCCGCTCTATTTCGTGCTGGCGGTGGATGATCTGGTCGGTGTCACGGGACGCAGGCGTGTCGCCGAGCGCCACTGGACGACGGTCTGCGCCGTCTTTCGCCGGTATCAGCGGCTGGCCGAAGCCGGCCAAGGCCTGCCGCGCAAGCCGCGCCATGACCGCGACTGGGCCGACAATGTCTATCGCTCGGGGGCGGTGGCCTATGACATCGGCCTGTGGATTGGCGCCGCTGACGCCGTGGCGCGGCTGGGCGAGGTGCTTGATCCCATCCTCGCCGCCCAGGCGCGGCAGGCGGCGGCTGCGGCCCGGGCCGCCCTGGACGAGGCCCTCTGGACCGGCGCCTGGTATGCCGACTTTGGCGGACTGGACGGTGAGGCCGAGGCGCATCTGGCGCTCGACAGCCTGACCCTTCTGCGCTGGAACGCGGTGAGCCCGGCGCGGGCCCGTGCGGTGCTGGCCGCCGTGGCGCAGCATCTGGAAAGCCGCGCCAATCCTGGCCAGCCCTGGGGGGACTGGGGGGTGATGTGCGCCTTCCCGCCCTATGGCCGCCGGGCCGATGTGCGGGCCAAGAGCGCCTTCGGCTTCCGCTATCACAATGGCGCCGACTGGCCCTGGCTCGACGGGCTCTATGCCGGAGAGCTCCTGCGGCGGGGCCTGGCGGGGTGGCGCTATCCGCTCACCCGCTGGTGGGAGACATCGCTCCAGAACGGCTGGCCAGGGGCGGTGGAGTATTTTTCCCCGCCCTATGCGCCGGGCAGCCCGCTGCAGGGCTGGAGCAGCCTGCCGGCCGCCGTGGCCCTGCACCATCGCCGCGAGGTGCTGGCCGGGGATCCCGCGCCGTGAGGCGCCTCAGCGCCGGCGGTGCTGGACGAAGTACTCCCGGTCGAACAGCCGATAATAGAGCCAGGCGGGCAGGCGGTCATAATAGGGCTGCACATCGGCGATGATCTTCGCCTGGGAGGCGTGGACGTCCAGCAGGGCGCGCTTGGTCCGGGCCTGGCCAGAGATGTTCACCGCCAACTGAGGCGGCGGCAGGCCCGCATCCTTCCCCTTGGGATAGTTGTTGCGGAATGCCTCCACCAGACGCAGGGCCAGGCGCACCAGGGCCCTGGGCAGGGTCACCTGATAGAGCAGCCGCGGCCAGGCGCCCTGGCCAGGCGCGGCCTCGAACAGCTCGCGCACCCACTCGCCGGTGCGCACATGGTCGGGATGGCCATAGAAGCCGACCTTTTCATCGAAGCTGACCAGCACCTGCGGCCTGTAGCGGCCGATCAGCTCGGCGATGGCGGCCTTGGATCCGGCGGGATCGATCCGCGACAGGCCGCCATCGGGGAAGTCGAGCACCTCGACGGTCTCGGCGCCCAGCAGCCGGCCGGCGGCCTTGGCTTCCTCGGTCCGCACCCTGGCCAGCTGCTCCGGGGTGTAGCCGGTCCCCTGGGCGGCCTCGCCCCGGGTGAGATAGACCAGCACCACCCGCGCCCCGGCGGCCGCCATCTGGGCCAGGGACCCGGCGCAGGTGATTTCGTCATCGGGATGAGCCCAGACCGCCAGGACGGTGACGCCTTCGCCGACCCCGGGGAGAACCTGGGTCTGGGGCACGGACCCATCGTTGAGCTGGCTCCGGGCCAGGAGGAAGGCGCCCACCAGGGCCATGGGCACGGCTACCGCCGCCACCAGCCCCCAGGCGATTCTTCTATCCCCCATAGCGCGCCTCCGCCGGACGGGCGCCATCGCCCCTTGCGGCCCGGGTCGCCCAGGACAAGTCCGCCAGATAGGTATCGACGACGCCCTTGTGAACCGGCGAGAGCATCAGGTGCAGGCCGGCCGGCTCGGTCACCGCGCTGGTCACCCAGCCGCGCCCATAGAGGTGCTTGAGAACAGCAAACGGGTTCACGTCGTCGCGGGTGAAGGCCAGGATGCCGAGCTTCGGATCCCCCAGAAGGCGCCAGCCCTGGGCCTGCGCGCCCTCGCCGATCGCCTGGCGCGCCTCGGTCACCTCGGCATGCTTGGCCCGGTAGCCTTCGACCCCCAGCACATTCATCACCGCCCAGGCTGCGGCGATGGCGCCGCCGGGCCGGGTGCCGGCCAGGGTGGGGGTGACCATCTTGCCGGCCGGCCAGTCGCCGACCTCGAAGATCATGTGGGCGCGCAGGGCCTCGCTGCGGAAGAAGACGGTGGACGCCCCCTTGGCGCAGTAGCCGTACTTGTGCAGGTCCGCCGAGATGGACCACACCCCCTCAACCTCGAAGTCGAAAGGCGGGATGGGCGCGCCGTTCATGCGAACGAAAGGCGCGATATAGCCGCCGACACAGGCGTCCACATGCAGCCAGACACCGCGCCGAAGGGCGAGCGCGCCAAGGGCCTCAATGGGGTCGATCAGGCCAAAGGGAAAGCAGGGCGCCGAGCCGACGATCATGATGGTCTGGCCGTCAATCGCCGCCTCCATGGCCTCAGGATCGGCCAGCAGGTCTTTCAGCGGGGTGCGCCGGACCTCGATCTCCATCACCGCACACGCCTTGTCGAAGGCCGGATGGGCCGAGCGGGGCAGGACCAGGTTCAGCTGGCCGGTCAGGCCGCGGACCTTGCGGGCATGGTCCCGGGCGGCCTTCACCGCCATCAGGATGGAATCGGTGCCGCCGCTGGTCATGTTGCCGACGCAGGCCCCGTCGCCATGCAGCAGGCCAAGGCCAAAGCCGACCACCTCGGCCTCCATCTGCTTCAGGCTGGGAAAGGCGGCTGGCCCCAGGCCGTTCTCCGAGGCGAACCTGGCATAGGCCGCCTTCTGGACCTGTTCGATCTCCGCCCCGGCATTGAAGACATAGACCGCAGCCTTGCCGTCCCGCCACTTCACATCGCCCTGGGCCATCTGGTCCATACGGGCCGAAACCTCGCCCCAGGGCGCGCCCCTGGTCGGCAGCCCCATCGTCGGCGGCATGCTCATCGGATTGGCCCTCCCCGGGGCTGGTCGGCCGCCGGGCGGCTCTGATCGATTCAGGCGCCCAGGGTGGCACAACGCAGGGTGATCGCAAGGGGCTGAGGCCTGGCCATTTCTGTTCGACCTGATTGAGGCAATCAGGTCGGAAGGGGCTCCAGGGTCTCACCGGAAGGCGTCGACCACCTGGGCGATCCAGGTCTTGACGTTGTCCTTCTTGTCCAGGGGCGTCCTGCCGTGGCGCACCAGGATCAGGTCGAGGTCGGGGACCAGCACCGTGTACTGGCCCTCATAGCCATTGGCGCTGAACGAGCCGGGACCGGCGAGGTTCAGCCACCAGTGGGCGCCATAGTCGCCCTCGCGCACCGCCGGCTGCGGGGTGGGCGTGCGGGCATAGTCGATCCAGCCGGCCGGCAGCAGCTGGCGATCCTCCCAGCGGCCGCCGCGCAGATAGAGCAGGCCGAAGCGGGCGAAGTCCCGGGCCGTGGCGTAGCAGAAGGACGAGCCGATGAAGGTCCCGGCGGCGTCGAACTTGGGGGCCGGGCTGGTCATGCCGAGCGGCTCAAACAGCCGCCGGCGCATGAAGGCCTCCAAGCCTGGGCCATCGACGCCCAGGGCGCGGGCCGCGCAGCGGGCGACGATGTTGGTGGTCCCGCTGGCATAGGACCAGGCGCTCCCCGGGGGATGGGCGAGCGGCCGGCTGGCGGCATAGTGGGCCACATCGGCCTTGCCGGACCCGAACAGCATCTCGATCACATCGGAGACGTGGCCGGGCACATAGTCCTCCACGAAGGACAGACCGCTGGACATGCGCAGGAGCTGGTCCGGCGTGATCTGCGCCCGCGGATCATCGGGGCGCTCACGCCATTCGGGCACGTCGGCCGGGGCGTGGATGTCGAGCCTGCCGTCGGCCACCAGCAGACCCACCAGGGCCTGGGTGATGCTCTTGGCCTTGGACCAGGAGGGATAGGTGGCGTCGGGGCCAAAGCCCTCCCCATAGCGTTCCAGCACGATCTGCCCCCCCTGGATCACCAGCAGGGCGTGGGTCTCCCCCAGCCGCACGGTGTCCTTCCCGGCAAAGGCTGTGGCCATCAGGGCCTCCAGGGCCGGGGGCCGGGCGCCGGCGGGCAGGGCGGCCTCCGGCCAGGCGGCGGTGGGCCAGGGCACATGGGCGGGCTGGGCCGGCAGGGACGGCAGGGACGGGGCCGGGAGGGACGGGGCGCGGGTCATGGGCCAAGGGTGGTCGGAGCGCCGGGCCTTGTCAAAGGCTCAGGGCGGGGCTTCAGAGGCGGCCTTGGGGCTCACCTGCGGCCTCATCGGCGGGCTGGCCGTCAATGTGGTGGAGTGCTGCGGTGGGGATAGAGCCCTTCCGACAGATGTGAAGCGGTCATCAGGCCGAAAAATGCTGCAAATCTTTTGACTCCGAGCCCCCTCCGACCTGATTGACCCAATCAGATCCGAAAGGGCTCTAAGCTGCCGCCAGCTCCGGGGTGGGCAGGATGCCGTTCATGTCGATGAGGGTGATGATCCCCTCGTCGGTGGTGATCATGCCCCGGGCCAGACCCTTGGAGGAGGCCGCTCCGATCACCGGGGCCGGCTGGATCTCGCCCTCGCCCACATTGATGATGTCGGAGACCGCGTCCACCAGCAGGCCGATGGTGCGCCCCACCAGGTCGACGACGATGACCACGGAGGATGAGCGGGCCTCGCTGGCTGGCAGGCCCAGGCGGGCGGCCAGGTTCAGCACCGGCAGCACCGCCCCGCGCAGATTGATGACCCCCAGCACATAGTCCGGGGCGTTGGGCAGGGGGGTCGAGCTGGTCCAGCCGCGGATTTCCCGCACCAGCTGGATGTCGATGGCGAACCGCTGCTCGCCGATGACGACGGTGATCAGTTCGCCACTGGTGGCGAGGGGCGGTCCGGTCATGCTCTGAACGCCTCCCAGCGCCCGGCTGTGGCCAAAGGGGCCAGGTGGGTCAGGGGTCCAGGATGGGCTATCCCGGATTCACGCCCTAAGACCGCACTGTCCATGATAATCCATGAGCCCAGGTTAACGAGACCTCTCCGGCGGCGCATTTTGCGGCGATCTTTTGTCAGGGCGGGAGGGGCCGGAACCCTCGTCCGCGCCAACCGCATGCGCCGACCCCGTCTCGACCAGCTCACCAGACCTCCTCCAGACCCCGCCACAGATCCAGGACAGCTACCCTTGGCCCCTGAGCACTCTGCGATAGGTGTGAGACGGCCCTCAGGTCGAAATGGCTCTGGATCCAGCGTGAACCGGACCGCCGCGGGCTCGACCGGGCCATCCATGAACACCCGCCTGCCTCAGTGTTCATGGACCCTGGGGTCGAGCCGGGGGGCCGACGGGATGCAATGGGTCTTAAGCCGCCAGCGCCGGGGCGTCCTTGCGCATCTTGATCCGCAGGACGTCGATGGGGGCGAGGCCAGCGTCGGACTTGAAGTGCCAATAGGTCCAGCCGTTGCAGGCCGGCGCAGACTGCACCATGGCCCCGACCTTGTGGATCGAGCCGGTCATCTCGCCGACCGCCAGGCTGCCATCGGCCCGGACCTGGGCGGCCCGCTCGCCCTTGGGGCAGTAGAGGACGTCGCCCGGGCGCAGGAGGCCCGCCTCGACGATCTGGCCAAACGGCACCCGGGGCTCGGCGCGCTTTGAACCGGTGACCTGGAGGTGTTCGGGGGAGACGGGGATCACCTTGGAGATGCGGGTCCTGGCCACGGCCACATATTCATCCTCCCGCTCCAGGCCGATGAACCGCCGACCCAGCCGCTTGGCCGCCGCGCCGGTGGTGCCCGAGCCGAAGAACGGGTCCAGGATCAGATCGCCGGGCTTGGTGGAGGCCAGGATCAGGCGGTGCAGCAGGGCCTCGGGCTTCTGGGTCGGATGGGCCTTGACCCCGGCGGCGTCCTTGATCCGCTCCTCGCCGGTGCACAGGGGAAAGGTCCAGTCCGAGCGCATCTGCAGCTCGTCATTGGCCATCTTCATGGCGTCGTAATTGAAGGTGTAGCGCCGCGCCCCCCGGGACTTGGCCGCCCAGATCAGCGTCTCATGGGCGTTGGTGAAGCGGGTGCCCTTGAAGTTCGGCATGGGGTTGGACTTGCGCCACACCACGTCATTCAGGATCCAGAACCCCAGGTCCTGCAACGTCGCGCCGACGCGGAAGATGTTGTGATAGCTGCCGATCACCCACAGGGCGCCATCGTCCTTCAGCACCCGACGGCACTCGGTCATCCAGGCCTTGGTGAAGGCGTCATAGGCCGCAAAGCTCTCGAACTGATCCCAGTCGTCGTCGACCGCATCGACCTTGGAGTTGTCCGGCCGCAGCAGGTCGCCACCCAGCTGCAGATTGTAGGGCGGATCGGCGAAGACCAGGTCCACCGACCCTGAGGGGAGCTTCTTCAGCTCCTCGAGGCAGTCGCCCTGAATGATGGTCTCGGCGGGAAAGCTCATGGACGCCCCTCGGATTTCACAGAAGGGAATCCTCCCCCATCGTGGTGAAGGAGCCGTTTCGAAACGTGGTGAATGAAGACTTAAGGCCAGGCGCAGCCCTGGGATCGCTGAAAACCCGGCCGCTACGGGGTCATTCGCCCCGCAGCGCCTTCTGCACCGGCGCCCAGGTGGTGCGATGGATCTCACAGGGTCCCAGGCGCGCCAGGGCGCTGACATGGGCCGGGGCGCCATAGCCCTTGTGGCTGGAAAAGCCGTAGCCGGGGTAGCGGGCGTCCATCTCGATCATCAGCCGGTCACGGGCGACCTTGGCCAGGATCGAGGCGGCGGCGATGGACAGGGACTTGCCGTCACCCCCCACCACCGTCTTCACCGGGCAGGACAGCTCGAAGGGGTGGTTGCCGTCCACGAGGGCGAAGGCCGGTGACACCCCCAGGCCCTCCATGGCGCGGCGCATGGCCAGGCCCGCGGCCCGCAGGATGTTGAGCTCAATGATCTCCTCCACCGAGGCGAACCCGACCCCCCAGGCGATGGCGGCGGCCTTGATCTCGATCTCCAGACCTGCCCGGACCCTGGCGGTCAGCTTCTTGGAATCGTTCAGGCCCGGCGGAATGCGCGCCGGATCGAGGATCACCGCGCCGGCGCTCACCGGACCCGCCCAGGGGCCGCGTCCGGCCTCGTCGATGCCGCATACCGGCGAAGGGCAGGCAGACTCCAGCCGGAGGTCGGGGACCATGGGCGATACAGGCTTGCGGGCCATCAGGCGCCCATGGCCGCGACCTGGTCGTGGCGGAAGCAACAGGTGAGGTGGTCATTGACCATGCCGACCGCCTGCATGAAGGCATAGACGATCACCGGGCCGACGAACTTGTAGCCCTCGGCTTTCAGCGCCTTGGACACCTCCACCGCCAGGGGCGTCTGAGCCGGGACCTGGCTGATGGCGCTCCACCGGTTCTGGATCGGCCTGCCGTCGGTAAAGGCCCAGAGCAGGGTCGACAGGTCCCGCCCCTTCTCGCGCATGTCCAGATAGATCCGCGCGCTGGCGATCGCCGCATCGATCTTGGCATTGGACCGGACCATGCCGGCGTCGGCCATCAGCCGGGCGCGGTCAGCCTCGCCGAAGCGCGCGACAAGTTCAGGATCAAAGCCGGCAAACGCCGACCGGAACGCCTCGCGCTTGCGCAGGATGGTGATCCAGGAAAGCCCCGCCTGAAAGCCGTCGAGCACCAGCTTCTCCCACAGGACCCTGGGGTCGTACTCCGGCACGCCCCAGTCGGTGTCGTGATAGGCCTCGTATAGCGGGTCCCCCGCCATGCCCCGCCAGCCGCATCGAATCAGGTCGCTGCTCATGGGCGGGAGTTTTGCGGCCGCAGGCGCCTGGGGCAAGCTCGCCGCCTATCGTTCAAGCGCCCGCTCAAACCAGTCCGGCCGCAGGACCCGCACGGGTCGTCCGTCCACAGTCAGGTCCGCGCCTTCGATCCGGTCCAGACGCAGGGACGCCATGGCCTGGCCCGTCGAACCGCTGAGCACTTCTCCGGCGCGCAGATCGCCCGCCAGAACCTCGGCGCCCGGCGGCGGCGCCTGGCCCGCAAAGGTGATCGGCAGGAAGCGCGTCT
Source organism: uncultured Caulobacteraceae bacterium (assembly GCA_947085575.1). Lineage (GTDB taxonomy): Bacteria > Pseudomonadota > Alphaproteobacteria > Caulobacterales > Caulobacteraceae > Phenylobacterium. The sequence goes on along the minus strand of CAMTXB010000071.1, from coordinate 26,215 downwards.
TCACCGTGCCGCGCCGCTTCATGCGCGAGGTGGTCTCCTGGCCGACAAAGCAGCCCTTCTTGAAATCGATCCCGTCCAGCAGGTCGAAATTGGCCTCGATGGGGTAGGTCTTCTCCACGCCCCAGTCTGCGGATACCGGAACACCCAGGGCGTGGGCAAAGGCTGAATAGTCAGCCTCATCGGCCTCGCGGACCCCTTGCGGCGCCGGTACGCCATAGCCCCGCCAGCCCAGGGCCGGCAGGCGGGGATCGGCCAGCCAGCCCCCGCCCGGGGTGTCGCCCTCGCCGAACATCGCCGCGACCCCGGCCCCCCCGGCGGCGATCGTCACCTTGGCCCGCAGCCGATAGATCATCAGCCGCTGGAGAAGCGCCGCCCGGTGCTCAGCCGCCACGTCCAGCCAGCATCCGTCCGCCCGGCCGATCACGAACAGGTCATAGAGCACCTTGCCCTGGGGGGTGAGGAGCGCGCCGAAGCGAATCTTCCCTTCGGCCAGGGTTTCCACGTTCTGGCTGATCAGATTGTGCAGGTAATCCCGCCAGTCGGCCCCGTCCAGGGCGATGAGGGCGCGGCTTTGCAGCCGGACATAGTTCAGGGTGTGGACCATGTGACAACACTTGGGATCGAGGCGGCTCGCACGTCAGACAGGGGACATCTATAACAAGTCCATGACGCAAGGGTCGTTTCCGATTCTGTTCATCACCATGGCCCGGATCGGGGATGCGGTGCTGTCGTCAGGGCTCTTGGCCAAGCTGCGCGACGAGATCCCCAATGCGCGCTTCACCATTGTCGCTGGACCGGCGACCGCGCCGCTGTTTGCTGACATGCCCGGGCTGGACGCGATCATCACCCTCCCCAGCCCCGACCGCCCCGCCCACTGGTTTGCCCTGTGGCGCCGGGTCCGGCGTCGGCGATGGGGGCTGGTGGTCGACCTGCGGGGCTCGGCCATGGCCAGTTTCGTGCGCACCAGGCGCCGGGCGATCCTGAAGCCTCAGCCGGGTCCTGCGGAGCATAGGGTCATCGAAGCCGCGCGGCTGCTGAGGCTGGAGGATGATCCCCCCGCCCCGCACATCTTCATCTCCCCGGAGACTGAGGCTGCGGCGCTCTCCCTGACGGCGGGAGAGGGTCCCATCCTGGCGGTGGCGCCCGCCGCAAACTGGGTGGGCAAGACCTGGCCCCTGGAGCGGTTTGCTCAGCTGGCCATTCGACTGCTGGGCGAAGGCGGCGCGCTGCGGGGGGCGCGGCTGATGGTGCTGGGCGCCCAGGAAGACGCCGGGGTCGTCGCGTCCCTGCGCCATGTGGTCCCCAAGGCGAGATTTATCGACCTGGTGGGCAAGGCAGACCTGCTCACCGCCTATGGCGCCCTGCGGCAGGCCCGACTGTTCGTGGGCAATGACACCGGGCTGATGCACCTGGCCGCAGCGGCCGGCGCCCCGACCCTGGGACTCTTCGGCCCCTCAGATGAAACGCTCTACGGACCATGGGGTCCATTGACCCGCGTAGTACGCGGCGGGCGGACCTTCGAGCAAATCCGAATACAGGATCCCGATCTGAACCAACGTTTCTGTCATATGATGGACCTGAGCGTCGACAGCGTTGCTAGGTCTGCGTATCAGTTGCTTGAAGAGACAGAGAAAATCCATGAATGCGGCCTATGATTTCCTCATAGGCGGGGGCGAGATCGTAAATCATGTTGGTCGAGGCGGCGCAGATCCCGGCATCCAGGGGGCAAGAACGCCGTCATCGGTGACCTGTCCCAGGCCTCGGCGGTCGCGGCCGGGCGGTCATGCGCGATGACGAAGTGGTGGCCGGGGGCGTGGGAGAGCCCGTCCGGTTCGCCGAGACCCTCGCGCACCGAGGCTGACCGCGCCCCATTGCCGAATGTTCCTCATTTGTGCCAGACTCCGTCTCAAGGGGAAGGGGAGCTGGGCCATCATGACGGACATCAACCCGCCGGCAGGGGCAAGCGAGGGGCTGCGGCTGTCGCAGCGCGCCCGCCTGAGAGACTATCTGGGTCTTAGCCTGAAGGTCGGGATACTGAACCTCCTGACCCTGACCCTCTATCGCTTCTGGGGACGGACCGAGGTCCGCCGCCGGATATGGGCGTCGACCTATCTCAACGATGAGGCCCTGGAGTATACAGGCCGCGGCATGGAGCTGTTTGTCGGCTTTCTGATCGCCACCGCCCTGACCGTGGTGTTTCTCCTGGTGGTCCTGGGAGTGCAGCTGCTCGGGCCACTTGGCCTGATCCTGCTGGCGCCCTTATACATCGGCCTGATCGCTGTGGTCGGGTTCGCCTTCTTTGCCGCGACGCGCTACCAGGCCAGCCGAACCGCTTGGCGGGGCGTCCGATTTCAGCTGTCGGGATCGGGGGTGAAATATGGCCTGGGCTATCTTGGCCGCGTCTTTCTGACTGTGATCACCCTGGGCTGGTACTGGCCAGCCGCTGAGCTGCGGAACGCCGCGCCCCTGTGGTCGGGCCTTCGCTTCGGCGATCAGAGCTTTGCCTTCAATCTTGAGGCCGCGAAGAAGGAGAACCTCTATGGCCCCTTTGCGCTCGCCTGGCTGGGGGGTCTGCTGGCCTATGGGTTGATTGCCGGCGTGGCCATGATGTTCATGGGCGCCGAGACGTCTGACGAATCTTCCGTACCCGAGGGGGTCCGCTTCGGCGCCGTCTACCTCGCCGCGATGCTGGGGGTGCTGGTGATGGTGCTGGCCAGCGCGTCCTACCGCGCCGCCGTCCTCCGGGCCGTGGTGCGCGGTATTCGGTTCGGCGGTGTGCGCGCCCGGCTGAACTTGACCGCCTTTGCGGTCTTGGGGCTGATCCTAGGCAACGCCTTGCTGGCGATCCTATCCCTGGGCCTGCTCCTGCCGATGATCCAGGCCCGAACGGCGCGCTTCATCATCAACCGTCTGGAGCTCGAGGGACAGGCTGACCTCGCCGCTGTCCGACAGACCACGGATCGGGGGCCACGCCAGGGCGAGGGACTCGCCGACGCCTTCGATATTTCCCTGGTCTAGGGCGGTGCGTGCGCGCCTGTACGACGGCCAGACCACGGCGGCCCAAGCCTGCGACCTTGAGGTCGCCGGCGGTGTGCTGCGGTTCGAGATGGCGGGGGAGCCGCGCCTGTGGCCAGTATCGGAAATCGAGGTTGAGGCCCTGGGTCCGGATGTTCGGCTGACCCGGCGCGGCGCGCCCGAGCGCCTGATCGTCCAGGCGGCCGCCTGGCGGATGTCCAGTGGACGGACCAGGGCGGCGGACCGCTGGCGGGCCTTTCGGTTGCTGGCGGTGCTGGCCGCCGGCGGAATGGGAATCCTGCTATCTGTCTTTGTCGGACTGCCGCTGGCCGCCGGGCCCCTGGCCCGGGCCACCCCGCCTGACCTGGAGCATCGGATGGGCCAGAGTCTTGAGGCGCAGATGACCCTGGCCTTTCCCCCATGCCGGGGGGAGCCCGGGCAAATGGCCCTCCAGGCCCTGGGAACTCAGCTGGGCGAGGTTTCAGACAGCCCCTTTCCCATCCGGGTTCGCGCCGTGGAAGCCGAGATGGTCAATGCTTTCGCCCTGCCTGGCGGGACCATCCTGGTCACCGGAGGTCTGATTGATGCCGCTGAGCCAGACGAACTCGCAGCGGTAATCGCCCATGAGGTCGCTCATGTGGAGCAGCGACATGCCATGGAAGCCCTGTGGCGTTCCGTGGGCCTCGGCCTCGTCCTGGACGCCGTGGTGGGCGGAGGAACCGGGGTTACGCAACAGACGGTCTTGCTGGCCGGGGCCGCCACCGACATGCGTCACAGTCGACAGTCTGAAGGTCAGGCCGATGCGCGGGGCCAGGCTCTGCTGCACGCGCTCGGGCTCTCCTCGACGGGCATGGCCACTTTCTTCGACCAGTTGGCGCAGGAGGAGACCGCAGGCGAAGATGAGGCCGCCGGGACCATCTGGGCGGTCTTCGAGAGCCATCCCGCCAGCCGCGCCAGGGCCGAGGCCAGTCAGGCGCGCGCCAGGGCCGGTCGACCTGGCTTCACTTCAGAGGCTTGGGCCGCCATCGGCGCCGCCTGCGACAGGGAATCTGAGCGCCCAGGGCGTGGCCCCTGATCAGCTTGACGCCGTTCACCCCTTTTCAGGCGACTGGTGGAACGGCCATAAGGTCATATGGACGCAGAGCTTCGCATCGAATCCGCCCCTCTCCGTGACCCGCGCTATGCGCCGCGGCGCCTGGAGGTGGAGCGCCGGCCCGACGGGACTCTGATTCTCGCCAACCCGACCCCCTTTTCCCGGACCCTCCAGACCCCGCACGAAGCCCTGCGGCACTGGAGCCAGGCGGCGCCTGATCGGGTCTGGCTGGCCGAGCGCCAGGGCGAGGGATGGCGGACCCTGACCTATGGCCAGGCCTGGCAGGCGGTGACCCAGCTGGCCGGGGGGCTTGTCGCCCGGGGTCTGACCGGGTCCCGGCCGATCCTCATCCTGGCGCATAATGGCATCGATCACGCCCTGCTCATGTATGCGGCCATGAGCCAGGGGACGCCGGTAGCGCCGGTTTCGCCGCAGTACGGACTGGCTGGCGCCGACCTGGCGCGGCTGACCCATGCCTGCGAGGCTTTGCGGCCTGCTGCGGTGTTCACCGAGGACGCCGAGCGCTTCGCCACCGGCCTGTCGGCTGAAATCCTGGCGGGCCTGCCGGTCATCGCCGCCAGCCACGGCCAGCCTGGCCATATTGCGCTTGCTGAACTCTATGGCGAGGCGGCGGCGCCGATCGCACGGGCCGGCCACCACGCCAAGTACCTGCTGACCTCGGGCTCCACGGGCCTGCCCAAGGCGGTGATCATCACTCAGGAAGCCCTGGCCCTGAACTCCGCCCAGATCGCCGCGTGTTTCGACGACGACGAGCCGCCGGTGATGGTCAACTCGGCCCCCTGGAGCCACAGCCTGGGCGCTAATTCGATCCTGCACATGGGCGCCACCCGGGGCGGGAGCGTCTATATCGACGCCGGACAGCCGACGGCGGCGCGGTTTGCCGAGACCGTGCGGAACCTGCGGGAGATTGCGCCCACCTATCACAACATGGTCCCGGCGGGCTGGATGCTGCTGGTGGACGAGCTGGAGAAGGACGAGGCCCTGGCCCGCACCTTCTTTTCCCGCCTGCGCCTCATGCAGTATGGCGGCGCCAGCCTGGGCCAGGACATCAGCGACCGCATCCAGGCCGTGGCCGTCCGCACCGTGGGCGAGAAGATCAGCTTCGCCAGCGGCTATGGCGCCACCGAAACCGGCCCTACGGCCTGTAATGTCCACTGGCCCAATGACCGCATGGGCCTCATCGGCCTGCCGGTCCCCGGCACGGCGGTGAAGCTGGTCCCCGTGGCCGGCAAGCTGGAATTCCGGGTCAAGGGGCCGCAGGTGAGCCCCGGCTATCTTGGTCGGCCTGATCTGTCGACCCAGGCCTTTGATGAGGATGGCTTCTACATCCTGGGGGACGCGGCAAGGCTGGTGGATGCAGAGCGCCCGGAGCTTGGGCTGGCCTTTGACGGCCGGATTTCAGAGAATTTCAAGCTGGCCAGCGGCACATTTGTCCCGGTGGGAGAGGTGCGGATCGCCGCCCTTTCGGCCATCGGCGGATCAGTCACCGATGCGGTGGTCTGTGGCGAGGGTCAGGCGGCGCTCGGCCTGATGTTCTATCCCGACCCCCGCCGCGACCGGGCCGAGATCGAGGCCGCCGTCGCCCAGGGGCTGGTCGCCCATAACGCCAAGGCCCGGGGGGGCGGGCGGATCGCCCGGGCCCTGGTGCTGACCGATGGGCCCGATGGCGCCTCCGGGGAAGTCACCGACAAGGGCTATGTCGCCCAGGCCCTGGCCCGAACCCGCCGCGCTGAGGCGCTGTCGCGCCTCTTCGCCGATCCCCCGCCCGCTGATGTGATGGTGTTTGACTGATGAACGGCGCCGATGCCCTGATCGAGACCCTGTTGGCCAATGAGGTCGACGCCTGCTTCGCCAATCCCGGCACCAGTGAGATGCAGTTCGTGGCCGCCCTGGACGGCCAACCGAGGATGCGGCCGGTGCTCTGCCTGTTCGAGGGCGTGGCCACCGGCGCCGCCGATGGCTTCGGCCGGATGGCGGATCGTCCGGCCTGCACCCTGCTGCATCTGGGACCCGGCTACGGCAACGGCCTGGCCAATCTGCACAATGCCCGGCGGGCCTTCACCCCCCTGATCAATGTGATCGGCGACCACGCCACCTATCACCGGCAGTATGACGCGCCGCTCAATTCCGACATTCCCACCCTGGTGAGGCCGAACTCCCTGTGGGTGAAGTCCGCTGACGCCGCCGATGATGTGTCGGCGCTCGCCGCCGAGGCGGTCGCCGCCAGCTTCGGCCCCCCCGGCGGCCCCGTCAGCCTGATCCTGCCCGCCGACGCCGCCTGGACCGAGACCGCGGTGGGTGCGGTAAAGGCCAGGAAGCCTGATCGGCCTCCCCCGACCGGCGGCGCCATCGAGGCGGCGGCCAGGGCGGTGCGCGGTGCGAAAAAGACCGTCCTGCTGATCGGCGGCCAGGCCTGCCGGGCCGAGGCCATGGTCCAGGCCGCCCGGCTTTCGGCCTATGGCGTGCGGGTTCTGGCCGACACCTTCGTCGCCCGGCAGGTCCGGGGGGCGGGCCATTTCCAGCCGGGGCGGATGCAGTATTTCGGCGAGGCGGCCCTGGCCGACCTGGCCGGAACCGACCTGATGCTGCTGGCCGGCACCAGCCAGCCAGTCGCCTTCTTCGCCTATCCGGACCGCCCGAGCCTGCTGGCGCCCGAGGGCTGTGCGCTGATGACCTTGGCCAGCCGGGGCGAGGACGCAGTCGCAGGTCTGCGGGCCCTGGCTGACGCCCTGGACGCCCCGGCTGCGGGGCCGGCCCAACCCCTGAAGCGGCCGGAGGCCGCGCCCACTGGGGCCATGACCCCCCAGGCTGCCGGCGTCTCCATCGCCCGGCACCTGCCGGAGGGGGCCATCATCTGCGACGACTCGGTGACCTCGGGCGGCGGGGCGGCCAGCCAGTGCGGCACGGCGGCGCCCCATGAGGTCCTGGCCCTGACCGGCGGGGCCATCGGCCAGGCGATCCCGCTCTCCATCGGGGTGGCGGTGGCCTGCCCTGACCGAAAGGTGCTGTCCCTGAACGGCGACGGGGCGGCCATGTACACCGTCCAGGGCCTGTGGACGATCGCCCGGGAGAATCTGGACGTGACCGTGGTGGTGTTCGCCAACCACGCCTACCGGATCCTCAATATCGAGCTTGGCCGCACCGGCGCGGGCGAGGCGGGTCCGTCGGCGGCCAGGCTGCTGGACCTGGGGGATCCCAGGATCGACTGGGTGTCCATGGCCAAGGCCCTGGGGCTTCCCGCCACACGCTGCGAAACCGCCGAGTCCTTCGAGACCGCATTCGCCGCCGCCATGCGCCAGACGGGGCCAATGTTCATCGAGGCGGCGATCGGCTGAGCCATCCGAGCCGTCTGACGGGCCTGCAAAGCGACGGGCCTGCAAGGCAAAGGGTCCGCAGCCTGGGCTGCGGACCCCCGCCTTCAGGTCGAATCTAACCGATCAGCTGTTGCCGGGCAGCTTGCAGCCGCCGGCGATCCCCCTGGCGAAGGCGCAGCCAATGGCTTCCACCGAGCTGATGGGGTTCTGCCTGTACTGGATCATGTAGCCGGCGAGTCCGTCGGCGCAGGCGACCTCGATATAGGCCGAGCCGTCGGCGGTCTTGCCCACCATCCGCTGACCCGACACGACGCAGTTGTCGCGGCCATGCTTCTTCAGGTCTGCGGTAAGGGTGGGATAGGCGCTGCTTTCGGGGTTCAGGCCGCAGCGATAGCCGACGATCGGGGCGTAGGCGCAGTTATAGATGGTGCTCCTGTTCAGTTCGAAGACACCGACGGCGCCCGGCTTGCCGCCCCGGCAGACCAGTTCCACCACGTCCTTGGCGCCCTGGGCCGGGAATACCGCGTACTTTTCAACGTCGCAGTCGAAGCCGGCGGCCTTGGACAGGCGGGTATAGAGCGCAGCCTGCTCGGTGGCCGCCTCGCGGGCGTCGGTCAGGGTGCAGCCGCCCATGATGCCCAGGGCGCGGGCACAGTCCCAGGAATCCGCCAGCTGGCCGGTCGTGGCGACCTTGTAAATATAGCCCTTACCGTCTTCGCAGGCGGCCTCCACATAGGTGGAGCCGTCGGTGGTGGCGCCCACAAACCGACGCTCGGAGACGGCGCAGTTCTTGGCGTCGGCTGCGGCCATCTGGTCGACGACCCGCAGGCGCGAGGCCGCATCGCCCAGTTCGCAACGGATGTTGGTTTCGGCCTGGTCGTAGAGGAGGCAATTGGTGGCGTCGACCTTGGCGTCGGGGGTGGCCGGATTGCTGGTGTTCACGATGTAGCCGGAGATCCCGCCCTCGCAGGCGACTTCAAAGAAGCTGTTGGTCTGGCTGCGGCCGATGAAGCGGCTGTTGACGACCGGGCAGGTGACCCCGTCCTTGGCGGCGAGGCTGGCGATCTCGGCCTGGGCGTTCTGGTTGCCCGGGAGCTGGCAGGCCAGGGCGGAAGGCTTACCGTCCTCCGTCGGCGCCGCCGCCTCGAGGCAGGTGTAGAAGCTGGTGGCGCCGCCGGTCACGGCCTCGATCACGAAGCCCATGCCCTCCTGGCAGTCCACTTCATAATAGGCTGTGGAGGTCTTGGCCCGGCGGTTCTCGTTCTTGCCGATCAGTCGGGCATCGACGACCTGGCAGTTCAGGCCACCGGCCTGCACGGCGGCTGGGGCTTCAGCCATGCCCTGGGTACGGGCCTTCTCGGTCACGCCGGAGTCCCGGGACTGGGACATCACAGCGGCCGGCGCCAGGGCGACCAGGGCCAGGGCTGCGGCGAGCCCGATTGTCTTGCGCCTCATGATTAGCTCATCTCCTGGGGGGTGGTTCCTCTGGGCGGAGATAAGACTCCGCGAGCGATTGGGGTCAAGGTGGCGTCTTTCGACGACCAAACTGTGGCGCCCGGATTTTCCCCCTCCAACCGGCGCCTTTCGACAGCTCTCACCGGCCTTTCGGGGTTTTGCGATCCTGCACCGGGGACGATGAACGGGGACTGACAGGGTTGTGCAGGCCTGCCGGGCCAGAACGCCGTCGACGCTCGCCCTGCGCCCGCCTAGAGTTTACCCAGTAAGATAAAGAGAGAGGACCGACATGAACGCCCATGTCATCGCCGAGACGTCTGACGGGGTTCTGACCCTGACCCTGAACCGCCCGGAAAAGAAGAACGCCCTGACCCGGGCCATGTATCAGGCCCTGGGCGAGGCCATCGATGGCGCGGAGTTCGACAAGGATGTCCGCTGCGTGCTGATTCAGGCCGAGGGCGACATGTTCACCGCCGGCAACGATCTCGCCGACTTCGCCGCGGTCAATGCCGGCGAGGCCCCGGCCAATGAGGCCCGTCGGGGGGGCAATCCCCTGCTGGCGGCCCTCGCCCGGGCCCGGACCCCCCTGGTGGCTGCGGTCAATGGCCGCGCCGTGGGCGTCGGCGTCACCATGCTGCTGCACTGCGACCTCGTCTATCTCACCGAGGATGCGGTCCTGACCACGCCGTTCGTGAACCTGGCCCTGGTGCCGGAAGCCGCCTCCAGCCTGACCCTGCCGGCCCGCATCGGCCACGCCCGGGCCTTTTCCATGTTCGTGCTCGGCGAGGCGGTGGACGCCGAGAAGGCCCTGGCCTGGGGCATCGCCAATGAGGTTCTGCCCCGGTCGGAACTGCGCCCCCGCGCCCGCGCCGCCGCCATGGCTGTCGCCGCCCGGCCGTCGGCGGCCGTCACCATCACCAAGGCGCTGATGCGCGATCCCGTCGCCCTGGCCGAGCGCATGGACAAGGAGGGCCTGCACTTTTCCGACCAGCTGAAGTCGCCGGAGGCCAAGGAGGCTTTCGCCGCCTTCGCTGAAAAGCGGGCGCCTGATTTCGCCAAGGTCGCCGGCCGGTGAGGTTCGGCGCCTTTACGCCGGCCCGCATCGTCGCGGGGGAGCATGACCTCAATGGCCGCAACATCATCGTCACCGGCGGCGCCAGCGGCATCGGCCTGGAGACCGCCCGGGCGCTCGCCGGCGCCGGCGCCGACGTCATGCTGGCCGTCCGGGACCGCTCCGCCGGGGAACGGGCGGCCGTCCAGATCAATGAGAGCATCGGCGCCGACAAGGTGGTGGCCGGCGCGCTCGACCTGGCCAGCCTGTCCTCAGTCAGCGCCTTTGTCGACGCCTGGGGGGACGCGCCCCTGGACGTGCTGATCAACAATGCCGGGGTCATGGCCTGCCCGCAGGCCTACACCTCCGACGATCTGGAGATGCAGATCGGGGTCAACCATTTCGGTCACTTCCTGCTCAGTGTGGGCCTCGCCCGGGCCCTGATGAACGCTGCCGACGAGGACCGGGCCGCCCGGGTGGTGGCCCTGTCGTCCATCGGCCACCGCCGCAGCCCGATCCATTTCGACGACATCCATTATCGCAACCGCCCCTACGACAAGTGGCAGGCCTATGGGCAGTCCAAGACCGCCAACGCCCTGTTCGCCCTGGCCTTTGACGAGCGGTTCGCCGAGCACGGAATCAATGCCAACGCGGTCATGCCCGGCGGCATCATGACGCCGCTGCAGCGTCACCTGTCCCAGGAGGAGATGGCGGCCTTGGGCTGGATCGACGAGGACGGCAAGCCGGTGGAGGGCTTCAAGACCCCCGAACAGGGCGCCTCCACCAGCGTCTGGGCCGCCGTGGCCGAAGAGCTGGAAGGGGAGGGCGGCCTCTATCTGGAGGACTGCTCGGTGGCCATGCCCTGGACCAGGGACAAGCCCAATCACGGCGTGATGGACCACGCCCAGGATCCGGAAGCGGCCGAACGGCTGTGGATACTGTCGGAAGAAACTGTGGGAGCGACCCTATGAGCCTGCAAGGCAAGACCCTGTTCGTCACCGGCGCCAGCCGCGGCATCGGCCTGGCCATTGCGCTGCGCGCCGCCCGCGACGGCGCCAATGTGGCCATCGCCGCCAAGACCGCAGAAGCCCACAAGCACCTGCCCGGCACCATCTATTCGGCCGCCGAGGAGATCGAGCAGGCCGGCGGCAAGGCCCTGCCGCTGATCGTCGATGTCCGCGACGAGGCCAATGTGCTGGACGCCGTCGAGCAGGCGGCGGCGAGGTTCGGCGGCATCGACATCTGCGTGAACAACGCCTCGGCCATCCAGCTGACCGGCACCCTTCAGACCGACATGAAGCGCTATGACCTGATGAACCAGGTCAATGCCCGGGGGACCTATCTCACCTCCAAGGCCTGCATTCCGCACCTGAAGCGCAGCACAAATCCCCACGTCCTGATGCTGTCGCCGCCGCTGGACATGAACCCCCGCTGGTTCAAGGGGCATGTGGCCTACACCATGGCCAAGTTCGGCATGAGCATGTGCGTGCTGGGCATGGCCGAGGAGTTCCGCGAGGACGGGGTGGCGTTCAATGCGCTGTGGCCCCGCACCGGCATCGCCACCGCCGCCATCCAGTTCGCCCTGGCCGGCGAGGAGGGCATGAAAAGCTGCCGCACCACCGACATCATGGCCGACGCCGCCTACGCCATCTTCAACAAGCGCTCGCGGGACTTCACCGGCAACTTCCTGATCGACGACACCTTCCTCTATGGCGAGGGCGAGCGGGACTTCGACAAGTACCGGGTCGATCCCACCGCCCCTCTGATGCCGGACTTCTTCGTGCCGGAGGACTCGGTCCCGCCGCCGGGCGTGAAGATCGGCTGAGGCGCGGGCCATGAGCGCCCCGCCGGTGACGGTGCTGCAGGCGAGCCCGGAAGAGGAGGCCGCCATCCGCGCGGCCGTGCGGGCGGTGAATGATCGGGTGCTGGCGGGACCGGAACATGTGGAGGGCCTGCTGGCCCTCTTCCTCGATCCCCGGGTCTCCGACCCGATCTATGACCTGCCCCGGCCGTTCACCCGCGACAACATCGCCCGCTGGGTGGCGGAGAGCCGGGCGGCGCACGGACGCGGCGAGTGCCTCCTGTCGGTCACCCTGGACGAGGCCGGCGCGGTGGCCGGCTATGCCCGCATCTCCGTCTGGCCCGACCGGTCCTCGGCCGAGATCGCCGGCGCCGCCCGGGCCGACCGCCAGAATGCCGGTCGCGGGCGGGGCGGGGTGTCCAATGCCGCAGCCTTCATGTTCGAGACCCTGGGCGTGCGCCTGATCGGCCTGACCGCAGCCCTGGACAATGTCCGCTCCATCGCCGCCATCGACGGCGCCGGTTTCGTGCGAATGGGCGAGCGGGAGACGGTGCGGCCCGATGGGACCGTGCGGCGGAGCGTCTACTGGGAACTGACGCGGGAGGCGTGGCGGGCTCAGGATAAAGCCCCCAGCGCCTGACCAGGGCCACACGCTTTTCCCGATTCAGTTCTTCCAGCTCAAGCTAGGCTCTGCGCGCTTGTTAAGATCGCATCGAGCGTGTGACGAGAGGGAGTTAATCGGTTGAAGGCCGTCTTCGATGCAAAGCCGAACTCCGGCTATGACGACGAAATCGTGCGCCGGTATCACTTCCCGACTAAGGGCGAAGGTTACCTTGCATCCGCAGAAGCGGCCGTTGGGGATTGGATCGTTTACCGAGGAACCCGGAGAGGGGGACAGCCCGGCTATTTCGCTGTAGCGCGCGTAACCCACCTTGAAGCTGATCTGGCGCGCCCAGCGCACATGTACGCATATGTCTCCGACTACTTGCCATTCGATAGGGTTGTTTCGTTCGAGGCGGGCGGCCGGTACTGGGAAGCTCCTGTGCGCGCCGTAGACCGACGTGATGTCGGTCGAAGTGTCCATGGCAAGTCGGTACGCCCCCTCGCGGACCAAGATTTCTGCGCCATTGTTGCCGCTGGTCTTGATAAGACCTTGGCTCTAGAGAACGCTATCAGGCTAGGCCTTACGGATGTCGCTGTCCCAGGCCTGGGGGAAATTGCGACACACTTCGTCGATGGCGCAGTGCCCGGCCTCGACCATGTGCGACGGGTCGAGGAGATTCTTGTTAGCCGCAAGATCCGGGATGCCAGTTTTCGCCGCCAGATTTGCGAGGCTTATGATGATCGCTGCGCCGTTACCGGCCTGAGGATCATAAATGGTGGTGGGCGCTCTGAGGTGCAGGCGGCGCACATCTGGAGTGTCGCCGATGGAGGACCTGACGTTGTCCAGAACGGTCTGGCGCTTTCAGGAACAGTCCATTGGCTGTTTGATCGGCACCTCATTTCCGTGACAGACAGGTTTGAGTTGCTTGTGTCTCACAACAAGGTTCCGGCTGAATTGAGAGGCCTCTTTGCCAGACAGATGAACCGAATTCACCTGCCACAGGACGAGCGGCTTTGGCCTCACCCCACCTATCTTGAACGACACCGGGAACGATTCATGGCCGCCTAGGCCTGATGACCACCATGCCCCCAAAGAAATGGCCCCGGCTCTTTCGAACCGGGGCCTCGTCGTGTCGGTCTTGTGACCGGCTGGCGTTTAGGCGCCAGCCTTGGCCGGGGCGGCGCCCTGGCTGGCCAGGGGACCGCGCGAGAGCGGGAAGAACTTGTCGCTCATGGCCGGCATGGCTTCGGACAGGATGGTGTCGACGCTCCAGCCGGTGTCCTTGGTCTGGGTGGCGATCGGACGGGGCTGGGAATAGAGGATGATGTTCTCACCCGAAGCGCCGAACACCTGGCCCGAGATATGGGCGGCGGCCGGCGAGACCAGGGCCACCGACAGGCGGGCCGGCTGGTCGGGACGGATGGCCTGGGCCATGGCCTCGCGGCGTTTGGCGGCGGCTTCGTCCTTGACCGGAACCGACTGGGTCATGCGGGTCCAGGCGACGGGCGCCAGGCAGTTGGCGCGGACGTTGTTGCGTTCGCCCTCCATGGCGATGATCCGCGACAGGCCGGCGATACCCATCTTGGCCGCGCCGTAATTGGCCTGGCCGATATTGCCGATCAGCCCCGAGGTCGAGGTGAAGAACATGTAGGCGCCGTCGTTCTGGTTGCGGAACAGCTCGATGGTGGCGCGGGCCACGTTGAACGAGCCGCGCATGTGCACGTCGATGACCTTGTCCCAGTCGTCTTCCGACATCTTGTGGAACATCACGTCACGCAGGATGCCGGCGGGGTTGATCACCGCATGCAGGCCGCCAAAGGTGTCCATGGCCTGTTCGACCATGCCTTCCACGGCCTTGTAGCTGGTGACGCTGTCGGAGTTGGAGGCCGCTTCGCCGCCGGCGGCGCGGATTTCCTGGGCCACCTGTTCGGCGGGACCGGCGGAGCCCTCGTCCTCGCCCTTCAGGCCGCCGCCCAGGTCATTGACCAGAACCTTGGCGCCCTGCTGCGCGGCGATCAGCGCGCATTCCCGGCCAATGCCGTTTCCGCCCCCGGTGACGAGGACAACCTTGCCTTCCAATACGCCCATGGACCTATCTCCCTAAAAGAATATTGCGCGAAGTGTTATTCGAGGCGGTCAGCCTTGCGCAAGTCGGGAAAGAGCTTGGCCCAAAGGCCGGTGACGATCAACGTGCCGACGCCGCCGACCACGGCGGCGGCCACCACCCCCATGAAGCGGGCGAAGACCCCGGCCCGGAACTCTCCCAGTTCATTGGAGGCGCCGATGAACAGGGTCGAGACCGCCGCCACCCGGCCGCGCATCTGGTCGGGAATGACCAGCTGGATCAGGGTCTGGCGCACATAGACGCTGAGCATGTCGGCGCCGCCGAGGATGGCCAGGGCCGCGACCGACAGCCACAGGGACTGGGAGACGCCAAACACGATGGTCGCCAGGCCAAAGACGGCGACGCCGGCGAACATGGTGATCCCGGCATTGGACCGGATCGGCCGGGCCGCCAGGATCAGCGCGATCATCGTGGCCCCGACGGCCGGCGCGGCGCGCAGCAGGCCAAAGCCCTCCTCGCCCACATGCAGGATGTCCCGGGCGAAGACCGGTAAGAGGGCCGTGGCGCCGCCCAGCAGGACGGCGAACAGATCGAGCGATATGGCGCCGAACACGATCTTCTGGCGCCACACATAGACCAGCCCCTCCTTGATCAGGGCCAGGCGCGAGCCGGGCTGGAGGTCAGGCTTGGTGCGGCCGCTGATGAAGAAGGTGAGGGCCGCCCCGGCCAGGTAGAGGCAGAATGCCGTCTCATAGGCCAGCGCCGTAGAGCGGGCCAGCAGCAGGCCGCCGATGGCCGGGCCGATGATCGAGGCGGTCTGCCAGGCGAGCGAATTCCAGGCAATGGCCCGGGGCAGCAGGCTGCGGGGCACCAGCATGGGCCCGAGCGCCGTGCCGGCCGGGGACATGAAGGCCCGGCCGGCCCCGAACACCGCGGCCACGCAGAGCAGCAGGGGGACTGAGGCGAAGCCCTGCCAGGTGGCCACGGCCAGCACGCCGGCGCTGGTCATCTCCACCCCGTAGCAGATCAGCAGGATCTTGCGCCGGTCATAGCGGTCCACGGCCTCGCCGGCCGGCAGGGTCAGGAGGAAGATCGGGATGAAGGTCACCAGACCCACCATGCCGACCACGAAGGCGGCCTCGGCCACGCTCATGGTCTGGCGGGCCAGCTCATAGATGTGCCAGCCCAGCGCCACGCTCTGGATCTGCACCGCCAGGGAGCCGGCCCAGCGGGAGCCCCAGAACAGCAGATAGGATCTCTGGCTCA
The DNA here is from genome assembly GCA_947085575.1 of uncultured Caulobacteraceae bacterium. Taxonomy (GTDB): domain Bacteria; phylum Pseudomonadota; class Alphaproteobacteria; order Caulobacterales; family Caulobacteraceae; genus Phenylobacterium. The sequence continues at coordinate 10,530 of CAMTXB010000071.1, read as the reverse complement.
GCAGGGCGCGGGCAGACGGCAGGGCCTCTGTGGCGGGATCATGGGTCATGGGCGGGGCAACTTGGCCCGCGTCGGTGGGGTCGGCAACGCCCGTTTCGGGTTTCCATTGACCTGGCCGACCTTCAGCCTTATCCGCCCCGTCACCGACGACCTGTTCGTCGAGGCTGACTGCGAGGGGCGCCATGGCTGCGCTGCGACGAACCGGGCGCGTGATCCGCGCCCTTTAGAGCCCCCTGGCCCCGCCGACCTGCGGGCCGGGTCCGTCTGTCCCGCAGCCTGCAAGTCGCCTCCATGACCGTCGTCGCCTCCCCCGTTGCGGAGCCCGTTCGGGTTCCCGCCCACGATCTTCGCCCCGAGACTCCAGGCGACAGCGCCGCCATCGAGGCGTTGCTGGACAAGGCCTTTGGTCCCGGCCGATTCGCCAAGGCCTCCGAACGGGTCCGGGAAATCGCCCCCCTGCGCCGTGACCTGTCCTTCTGCGCCTATGAGGCCGGCCGGCTGGTGGGGGTGGCGCGCCAGTCGGAAGTCGCCGTGGGCGGCCGCCGGATGATCTTCCTGGGTCCCCTGGCGGTGGACGCCCGGGCGCGGCGCCTGGGGACCGGCGGCGCGCTGGTGGAGGCGGCCTGTGCCGCGGCGGCGCGAGAGGGCTTTGGCGCGGTGCTGCTGGTGGGGGATCCGCCCTATTTCGAGCGGCTCGGCTTTTCGGCGCAAGCTACAGGCCTGATCACCATGCCAGGTCCCGTCGATCCCCGCCGGCTCCTGCTTCGCCGACTGGATCCTGAGGCCACCGAGGGCGGCGTTGTTTTCCAGGGCGCGGTCACGGCGCCTTGAGGCCTCCCGCCCCCACGCCTACCTTCTGGCCATGACAGAGGTTGAACCCAAACCCGGCCTGGACGGGGTGGCCGCAGCAGCCAGGCAGGCGCCTGGGCGGGGCTTGCCGCCGGTTCACCTTTGGAACCCGGCCCATTCCGGCGAAATCGACATCGTGATCACCGCCGATGGGCGCTGGATTCATGAGGGGGCGGCCATCAGCCGGGCGCCCCTGGTGCGGCTGTTCTCCACCGTCCTGCGCAAGGACCCCGACGGCTACTGGCTGGTGACGCCGGTGGAGAAGATGAAGATCACCGTCGATGACGCCCCCTTCATCGCCATCGCCCTGGATCAGGACAGCGACGCCACCGGTCGCCCGGTCCTGAGGTTCACCACCAATGTGGGCGACGTGGTCGAGGCGGGCCCCGACAACGCCCTGCGGGTGGAGATCGACCCTGTCACCCAGGCGCCTCGCCCCTATCTGCATGTCCGGCGGGGCCTGGAGGCCCTGGTGAGCCGGCCGGTGTTCTATGAGCTGGCGGCCATGGCCGAGGAGCAGGACGGGATGCTCAGCGTGGAGTCGGGGGGAATCCGCTTCCCCATCGGTCCGGTGGAGGCCCCGGTCTCGTGAGCCCCGCCTCGCCTGCGGGCGCCCTGCGCGAATGGATCACCCAGCGCCTGGACCCCCTGGAGGACCGAGAGCCCGCCGAGGGTCTGGTGGAATCCCACTTCGGCCCGCGCGGCGTCGATCCGACGGTTGAGCCCGCGCCCCTGACCCCGGCCGCAGTGCTGGTCGGACTGGTGGAGCGGGAGCACGGCTATTCGGTGCTGCTGACCCGGCGGGCTGACACCCTGCGGCGGCATACCGGCCAGATCGCCTTTCCCGGCGGTCGGCGCGATCCCGGCGAGACCACCTGGGAAGCCGCCCTTCGGGAGACCGAGGAGGAGGTCGGGATTTCCCGCCAGCTGGTGACCCTGGGCGGCCTGTCGACCCCCTACCGGACCGGCACCGGCTTTCTGGTGACGCCGGTGGTGGGCTTCATCGCCCCGGAATTCACCGTGACCCCCAACCCCGCTGAGGTCGCCGATGTGTTCGAGACTCCCTTCAGCTATCTCATGGATCCCTCCAACCACGAGGAGCATGAGCGGGAATTTTCAGGCCAGTTGCGACGGTTCTACGCCATGACCCATGAGAACCGGTTCATATGGGGCGCCACGGCCGGAATGCTCCGGTCCCTGTACGACCGGCTCTATGGAGGCGCAGTTGCTTAGGATCATCCTCATCCGCGCGGTGCTGATTGCGCTGCCCTTCATTGCCTGGTTCATCTGGGCCGAGTGGTCCAAGCGAACGGGCCGGCCCATGGGCGCCACCCCCTGGGCCTGGTTGATCACCGCCTCGGCGGTGCTGTTTGGTCTTTCGCTGATGGCGACGGGCGTGTTCCAACTGGACAACCGCGGCGACGTCTATGTTCCGGCCGAAGTCAGAGAAGACGGTCGGGTCATCCCTGGCCGCTTCGAGGAAGAGGAAACCCCCGCCCCATGAGCGAGCGTCTTGGTCCCTGCCCCTGGTTGAACGCCCCGGCCACGGTCGCGGTGTTCGACGCCCTGGAGGCCAAGGGTGGGCCAGGCTGCGCCCGGGTGGTCGGGGGCGCAGTGCGCAATGCCGTCATCGGCGCCCCCGTGGACGATATCGATATCGCCACGACCCTGACGCCGGACCAGGTCACCGCCGCCCTGGGCGATGCGGGGCTGAGAGCCGTTCCCACCGGTTTGGAGCACGGCACGGTGACGGCGCTGGCCCACGGGCGAAGCGTCGAGATCACCACCCTGCGCCGGGATGTTGAGACCGACGGCCGCCGCGCCGTGGTCGCCTACACCACCGACTGGACCGAGGACGCCCAGCGCCGGGACTTCACCCTCAACGCCCTCTATGCCGACCGCGACGGGACCCTGCATGACCCCCTGGGCACGGGTCTGGCCGACGCCAGGGCCCGCCGGGTGGTGTTTGTAGGCGAGGCGCGCACCCGCATCGCCGAGGACTATCTGCGGATCCTGCGGTTCTTCCGCTTCCAGGCCTGGTATGGGCGCGGGACCGCCGATCCGGAGGCCCTGGCCGCCTGCGAGGCCCTGCGCGACACCCTGGCTGAGCGCCCGGGGGAGCGGATCTCCAAGGAACTTCTGAAGCTGCTGGGCGCCGATGATCCCAGGGCCAGCGTCAGCCAGATGGCCGCCGCCGGGATTCTTGATGTGATCCTGCCGCCGGTGGGCGACCTCCACGCTTTCGAGGCTCTGGTCGAGATCGAATGCGAGATGCTCTTTGAGTGTGATCCCCTCCTGCGTCTGGCCACCCTTCTGCCGGCCGACCAGATCGCCGTGGCCCAGGCGGCCGAGCGCCTGCGGCTGTCGGGGGCCGAGCGAGACCGGCTGGTCGCCGCCATGGGGCATGGGCTGCGGATCACCAGCTGGATGAGCCCCCGGGAGACCCGCCGGGCGGTATATGCCCTGTCGGCGCCGACCTTCCATGACCGGATCAAGCTCGCCTGGGCCAGGTCCAACCGCACCGCCACCGCCGCCCAATGGCGGGGCCTGCTGGCCCTCTGTGACAGCTGGACGCCGCCGGCCTTCCCCCTGAGCGGGGAGGAGGTGGTCCATGCCGGGGTGCCGAGGGGGCCGATGGTCGGCCAGGTCCTGCGGGAGGTCGAGGAATGGTGGATCGACCACGACTTCCTAGAGGACAAGTTCTCGGCCATCGAAAAGCTCAAGGCCGTCGCCCAGGGCCTGGCCTATTAGGGCGATGAGAGTCGGGATTCTGAAGACCGGGGCGCCGCCGGAGCCCCTCGAAGCTCAATTCGGCGGCTATCCTGACATGTTGCGGCGTCTGCTGGGGGAGCAGGCCCATGACTATGTGGTCTTCGATGCCTCAGCCGGCGCCCTGCCGCCGGCCCCCGACGCCTGCGACGCATATCTGATCACGGGCTCGGCGGAGGGGGTCCATGATCCCCATCCCTGGATCGCGGCGTTGATCGCCTTCCTGCGGGCCGCGAGGGGGCAGGCGGGACTGGTGGGGGTCTGTTTTGGCCATCAGGTCATGGCCGAGGCCTTCGGCGGCCAGGTCATCAAGTCCCCCAAGGGCTGGGGTGTGGGGCTGCATACCTACGACCTGCACGAGGCGGTTCCGGGGCTTGCGGGGCTCAGCGTCCTGGCGGCGGCCGCCTCCCATCAGGATCAGGTGGTGGTTCCCCCACCCGGGGCCAGGGTGCTGGCGTCCAGCGGCTTCACCCCGTTCGGCATGCTCGCCTATGGGGACCAGCCGGCCATTTCCATACAGCTGCATCCGGAGTTCGAGCCGGCCTATGCCAAGGCCCTGATCGAGGCCAGGCGCGGCGCGCGATACAATGACCTCCAGGCCGATCAGGCGGTCGCCAGCTATCAGGCCCCTGACGACCGCGCCGCCCTGGGAGCCTGGATCACGGCCTTTCTCAATGGGCTCCCGACAAACCGGTCCGCCTGAGCCTCAGGGCCTCAAGGGGCGGTCCAGACGAACGCGCTCAGCTTTGCGCGCGCTTCGAGGAAGGCTGCGGTGGGCGCCGCCTCGACGGGGTCCTCCAAGCCTGGCAGCGCGAAGACGTAGCCCAGTCGCGGCTCGCCAGCCCGGAAGCAGACCAGAGTCGGCGCTGACGCGTCCTGTCCGCTCAGGCAGAGGTCCGGGCTAAAGCCCATGGCGACCCATCCGGCCCCCAGCTCTTCCCCCAGGGGCCCCACCACCGGCCCGCCGCGCCCAAATATGCGGCCGACCAGCTTGGGATCGGTCCCGGGGTGAAGGTCGACCTTGAGGCCGTCGGGGCGGCGTATGGTGATGATGTCTGGCCCGCCAGCCTGGTCCTGCCGCACCTCGGCGTCGGGAAAGTGGCCCCTGATGCGATCCAAGTCCAACTCGGTGGCGCCATTGATCTCCCCGGCGCCGGTCTCGCTGAAGGTGACCAGGATGGGCCCCACCACCGCCCGGCTCTGGGCCGGCTCCGGGCCAGCCTCAGCGACCGGCTCGACCGACGCGGGACTCTGCGGACCGCAGGCCGACAGGAGAAGGCCGACTGCGGCGAAACTCAAAAGGGTTCGCATCGGCTGACCCTCGCACGGCCAAGCCGCCGGAGGCAAATCCCTTCGACCCTGGCTCAGGGCCAGCTGACCATGGGCGGCATGGAGGAGAGGATCGAGGTGATGTTGCCGCCGGTCTTCAGGCCGAACATGGTGCCCCGGTCGTAAAGGAGATTGAACTCCACATAGCGACCCCGGCGGACCATCTGCTCCTGGCGGTCGGCTTCGGTCCAGGGCGTGGCCATCCGACCCCGCGCAATGGCGGGATAGACCTGGGCAAAGGCCCTGCCCACGTCCTGAGTGAAGGCGAAGTCCCGCTCCCAGTCGCCGGAATTGTGGTGGTCATAGAAGATGCCGCCAATGCCCCGGGGCTCGTTGCGGTGGGGCAGGAAGAAGTACTCGTCGCAGCGGGCCCTATAGGGCCCGTACCAGGCCGGATCATGGGCGTCGCAGGCGGCCTGCATGGCGCCATGAAAGGCGATGGCGTCGGGGTTCTCCTGGGTGCGCTGATAGTCCTGGGTCGGGGTCAGGTCGGCCCCGCCCCCGAACCAGCTCTGGCGGGTAGCCAGGAAGCGGGTGTTCATGTGCACCGCTGGAACATGCGGATTGCGCATGTGGGCGATCAGGCTGATCCCGGTGGCGGTGAAAGAAGGGTCCTCATCGGCCCCGGGCATGGTCGCGGCCATCTCCGGGGTGAAGGTTCCGTGCACCAGGCTGATATGGATGCCGCACTTCTCGAAGAATCGGCCGCCGCGCATGAAGCCCATCACCCCGCCGCCGCCGGCCGGCCGGTCCCAGGGGGTCAGTTCAAAGCGCCCCGGGTCGCCGGGGTAGAGGTCGCCGGGCGCGTCATCCTCCAGGGCCTCAAAGGCCGCGACGATCTGGTCGCGGAGGGCGTCAAACCAGGCCCGGGCCCGGCGGTTGCGGTCATCGAGGGTGGCGGCGTCTGTCATGGGACCAGGGGCTTAGGGAATCCGTCGGTCTGGCGCAACGCCTCCGAAAGACCGATGGCCGCCGAAACGGTGAGATTGAGGGATCGCGCCCCGGGGGCGAGGGGGATCAGCAGGCGCGCCTGAGCGGCGGCATGCACCTCGGGCGGGGCGCCTGAGCTCTCGCGGCCAAAGAGCAGGGTGTCCCCGGGTTGAAAGTCGAAACTGTGCAGGGGCTGGGCCGCACGGGTGGTGAACAGCACCAGCCGGCCGGCCTGACGCTCCGGGGCGGCCAGAAAGGACTCGAAGCTCTCCCGCCGCGTCCACCGGGCCAGACGGCCATAATCCAGGGCCGCACGCCTGACCGCCTTGTCCGACAGCGGGAAGCCGCAGGGCTCGATCACCTCGAGATCCACGTCCAGACAGGCGGCCAGCCGGAGGGCGGCGCCGACGTTTTGCGGAATGTCCGGTTGAAAAAGGGCCAAACGCATTCTAAGCGAACCACCGACGGAATTAGCTGGGGCATGGAACGAATCGCGAGGCTTGTCGCCGCACTTGTGTGGGATGGCTAGTGCGACATTTCCCATCGCCCTATATGGGTTCCAGAACAGGCCTGAGACAGAGCTTCTGATCAGGCCGTCAGACGGGGCGTCGCGATCCTCATCGTGAACGTCCGAACGGGTGGCGGTTCTATTTCGGGCCGGCGCCAAAACCGAAGGGTAGCTTAAAGGTGGCTGACACCGTCGTGGGCGAAAATCCCGATCCGCATGCCGCGGGCGAAGACCCGAACCGGCGCGACTTCATCCATATAGCCGCAGGGGCTGCGGCGGTGGGCGCAGTGGGCGTTATGGCCTGGCCGTTCATCGATCAGATGAACCCGTCGGCCGACACCCTGGCCCTGGCCTCGGTGGAGTTCGACCTGTCCAAGGTCGCCCTTGGCCAACAGGTCACCATCAAATGGCGGGGCAAGCCCCTGTTCATTCGAAAGCGCACCGATAAGGAAATCGCCGCCGCTGTCGCCGACGACTCGGCCAGCATGCCCGATCCGCAGACCGACGAGGCCCGCCACAAGCCCGGCAAGGCCGAGTGGATGATCCTGATCGGCGCCTGCACCCATCTGGGCTGCGTGCCGACCTTCGCCGGCGGGGATTATGGCGGCTGGTTCTGCCCCTGCCACGGGTCGCATTATGATACTTCAGGCCGGATCCGCAGGGGCCCCGCGCCCACCAATCTGCCGGTGCCGGACTACGAGTTCCTCTCCGACACCCGGGTCAAGGTGGGCTGACAGCGATGAGCGGACATTCCACTTACGAGCCCAAGACGGGCTTTGAGCGCTGGCTCGACATCCGCCTGCCGATCATCCGGCTGGGCTGGGACAGCATTGTCGACTACCCGACGCCCAAGAACCTGAACTACTGGTGGACCTTCGGCGGCATCCTCACCGTCTGCCTGATGATCCAGATCGCCACCGGCATCGTGCTGGCCATGCATTATGTGCCGCACGTCGATTATGCCTTCGCCTCGGTCGAGCGGATCATGCGCGATGTGAACTATGGCTGGCTGATGCGCTACATGCACTCCAACGGCGCCTCAATGTTCTTCATCGCCGTCTATATCCACATGTTCCGTGGCCTCTACTACGGATCCTACAAGGCCCCCCGCGAGGTGCTCTGGATCCTCGGCTGCATCATCTATCTGCTGATGATGGCCACCGCCTTCATGGGCTATGTGCTGCCCTGGGGTCAGATGAGCTTCCACGGCGCGGTGGTGATCACCAATCTGTTCGGCGCCCTGCCGCTGGTTGGCGAGGCCGTCACCACCTGGCTGTGGGGCGGGTTTGCGGTGGATAACGCCACCCTGAACCGCTTCTTCTCCCTGCACTTCCTGCTGCCGTTCATGATCGCCGGCGTCGTAGGCCTGCACATCTGGGCCCTGCATGTGCCCGGGAACAACAACCCCACGGGCGTGAACGTGAAGTCCAAGGCCGACACCGTCCCCTTCCACCCGTACTATACGGTGAAGGACGGCTTTGCGATCGTGCTGTTCCTGATCCTGTTCGCCTCCTTCCTGTTCTTCAATCCCAACGCACTCGGCCATCCGGACAACTACATCCCCGCCAACCCCCTGGTGACTCCGACCCACATCGTGCCCGAATGGTACTTCCTGCCGTTCTACGCGATCCTGCGGGCGGTGCCGGACAAGCTGGGCGGCGTGGTCCTGATGTTCGGCGCCATCGCGGTGCTGTTCGTCCTGCCATGGCTCGATACCTCCAAGGTGCGGTCCTTGCGTTACCGCCCGACGGCCAAGCTCCACTTCCTGATCTTCGTCCTGGCCTGCCTTGTGCTCGGCTATTGCGGTGGTCAACTCCCCGACGACCATGTGATACCGGGGCTGTCGACCTTCATCCTTATCGATGCTGATCTGAACAGCTTTGTCTGGCTCTCGCGCCTGGCTACGCTCTACTACTTCGCCTACTTCCTGGTGGTCCTACCGATCCTCGGTCTAACCGAGACGCCAACAGCCCAGCCAGAGTCGATATCCACGCCCGTCCTGTCGCCTCCGGCAGGCCTGCCGGCCGGCGCTGTCGCTGCGCCTGAAAAGAAGGGTTGAGCCCCGATGCTGCGTAAAGGTATCGCTCTGGCCGCGCTGGGTCTGGCCCTGGTGACGGGTCCGGCCCTGGCCGCGGGGGCCGCCAAGACCCCTGAGCCAGTGGATTTCAGCTTCAAGGGCCCGTTCGGCAGGTTCGATCAGGGTCAGTTGCAGCGGGGCTATAAGGTCTATCGGGAGGTCTGCGCGGCCTGCCACGGCATGGACCTGCTGTCGTTCCGCAACCTGGGTCAGAGGGGCGGGCCGTTCTATGACCCGGCCTATCCCAATCCGAACGACAATCCGTACGTGAAGACCATCGCGGCAGAGTACCAGATCAACGACATCGATTCCGAAACCGGTGACGTGATCCAGCGTCCGGGCACTCCGGCTGATGCCTTCCCCAACCCCTACCCCAATGAGGCGGCGGCGCGGGCGGGCAATGGCGGCGCAATGCCCCCAGACCTGTCGGTGATCGCCAAGGCTCGCAAGTATGGCCCGGACTATATCCATGCCCTGATGGCGGGCTATGTGGACCCGCCTGCGGGTCTGGAGGTGACACCGGGCCAGTATTACAATCCCTATATGGCCGGCGACACGACTCCGTTCTGGACCGGCGAAGGTCCTGCGCCAAAGGGAGGCTTCATTGCCATGGCGCCCCAGCTGGCGCCGGACAAGGTGACCTTCGACGATGGCGCCCCGTCCACCATCGACCAGCAGGCCAAGGACGTGGCCGCCTTCCTCTACTGGGCCGCTGAGCCGAAGATGGAGGAACGCAAGGCCTTCGGATTCGGCGCGATGATCTATCTCGTGATCTTCGCCGGCCTGCTCTATGCGAGCTATCGCCGCATTTGGCGCAACGTCGCCCACTAGGGCAATTTCCGATAGGTGTGAAACGGTTATCGGGTCAAAAATTGCTCTAGGCTTCTGTTTTAGAGCCCTTTTTTACGATCTCGCTGAAGCCGTCAGATCGGAAGGGACCCTGGGCGTCCCGTCAGGCCGCAATAGGTGAGCCCGCCGGGGGCGACCCGGCGGGCTCATTCTTGCTCGTCGGCCAGATGGAGCCGTCCCGCGGGGAAGTCGAACCGCAGCCGCCAGCGTCCCAGCACCTGCAGGCCCACCGCCCCGTCGGCGTCCGCCTGCCCGTCGCTCAGGCCCGCTTGCAGGTGTTCAAAGAGCGTATCGCCCAGGGACAGGGCGCGCAGTTCGGCCCGACCCTCCCCAAAGGGAGCCATGGCCCTGGGGTCGGCCCCCGGAACCGTGGCGATGGCGGGCGACAGCCGGACCGCAGCGTCCAGGCCGGTTGCGGGAATGAGCGCCAAAGCCCGCGCCGTGGGGCCGTCACTGAGGGCCCCGGCCACCACCGGCAAGGCGCCGCGCCAGCTGATCGGCACGTCCGAGCCGACGGGGCGGGCCAGGGCGCCTGGCGAGGCCAGGGTCAGGCGACAGGGGGTGGTGTCCAGCTCGACCACGAAGTCCTTCAGGATGTCTGCGCCGATCACCCCGGCGATGGGGGTGGGAAAGGCCCGGGTCCGGGCGTCCAGGTCCTCGACCGCCAGGTCCCGTTCCGCCACCCGGGCGCCGGCAAGGCGGACTTCCCCGACCAGGACCTCGCCCTCGGCGCCGGCGGCCCTGGCCCGGGTGTCATGGATCGAACTGTGGCCGGCGCCGGTATCGATGATGAAATCGCCGCTCACCCCGGCGGCCGTGGCCGGCGCCACCAGCACCCCGCGATCGAGCCAGCAGGCGATCTCAGCGCCCAGGGCCCCGCCGCTCCAGGCGGCCAGACCGCAGGCCAGCAGGGCGGCGCGCGCAACCATGGTCATATCCCGTTGCGACCATAGCCAGGGCCGCACACCTTCGGCCATAACAGAGGCCCGCCAGAGAGGGGAGGGGCCATGGACCTGCGCGCCGTCATTCGTACGATTCCGGACTATCCCAAGCCCGGCATCGAGTTCCGCGACATCACTGAGGTGGCGCCGGTTGTCCGTACAGCCCGGCGGCTTGGCTAAGGTCGGTTCAGGTTCAGATCACGCCGCCAGTTTGTGTTCAGGGTTGGCCCTATCCGGGGCGAGCCCCGGATAGGGCGGCGTCTGGATTTGCCCATAGG
>CAMTXB010000070.1:0-32611 GCA_947085575.1 uncultured Caulobacteraceae bacterium | reverse complement strand
CCGGGGCGGTTGCGCCTTCGGCGCCGGGCCCTGACAGACCCGGTCTCTCCCGCGAGGAGTTGGCCGAAACTCCGCGATCGCCGGGCGGGAGTCAACGCGCAAAGTGGGCGCAGACCCCCGCCGGTCAACGGCGCCTCAGCAACAGGCTGGGGCGGGTTCGACCTTGGCCGGCGCACCACAGCAGGCCGCCGCGGCGGGCTCCATCGCGGTCGGCGCCGGGACGTCGTCCTCGCCATAGGTGACCGCCTCACCGAAGGTGTGGAAGGTCTCCCAGCGCAGACCCGCCGGGTCGCTGACCCAGGCCTTGTCCGACCGGGCGTAGCAGCAGGTGGCGTTCTCCTGATCGAAGGTCGTCTCGCCCGCCGCCTTCAGCCGGGCGGAGAGTTCAGCCAGTTCGCCGGCTTCATCCACCTGGATGCCCAGATGGTCCACGCCGGCCTGGGCGCCATGGGTGGAGATGGCGAAGTTCACCTTCGGATCCTCAAGCATCCACTTGGCGTAGTCGTCCTTGATCACCGCCGGGGCGGCGCCGAACAGGGTGGCGTAAAAGCCGATGGAGCGGTCGAGATCGTCGACCGAGACGTGGACATGCAGACGCTTCATGGACGGACTCCGTGATCATGTTGACCGTTCCGCTGGGGCCTGAAGCCCCTGAACGGCCTTGGTTTCGATATTTCTATGATTATGGAATAATAAGGGTCTGTCAAGCGTCTCGCCCGCCCTTGCTGGGCGCAGAGACTACATCCGTTCCGGCGTCGCGATGCCCAGGAGGTCCAGGGCCAGCTCGAGCTGGCGGAGGGTCACGGCGGCCAGGGCCAGGCGCGAAGCCTTGACCGGCGGCTCGGCGATCAGGATCGGGCAGGCCGCATAGAAGCGCGAGAAGGCCTGGGCCAGCTTGTAGGCGTGATCGGCGATGAAATTGGGCGCTTTACGCTCATAGGCCTCGGCCAGGGCGTGATCAAAGGCGTCCAGCAGAAGCGCCAGCTCGCGCTCGGCCGGTTCGGCGATCACGATCTCGCCGGTCTGTGCGCCCTCGTCGGCGGCCTTGCGCAGCACCGACTTCACCCGCACCGCCTGATAGAGGAGGTAGGGGCCGGTCTTGCCCTCGAAGCTGGTGAAGCGGTCGAGGTCGAACACATAGGACGTGCCGCGGAAATTCTGCAGGTCGGCGAATTTCAGCGCGGCGACGGCCACCTTGTGGGCGGTGTCCTCAAAGGTTTCGGGATCAAGCCCCGCCCCCAGATCGGCCTCCCGCAGGCGCTCGCGCGCCTTGTCCCGGGTCATCTCGATCAGGTCGTGCAGCTTCAGAACGCCGCCCTCGCGGGTCTTGAAGGGCTTGCCGTCCGTCCCGTTCATGGTCCCGAAGCCGATGTGCTCCAGGCTCCCCTCCTCAGCATAGCCGGCCAGATAGGCCGCCCGGAAGACGATCTCGAAGTGGTCGGCCTGCCGCTGATCGACCACGTACAGGACATGGTGCGGATCAAAGCTCTGCTTGCGGTCCAGAATGGTGGCGAGGTCCGTCGTGCCGTACATGGCCGAGCCTTCGGAGGACACCACCAGCAGGGGCGGCAGCTCGCGCTTGTCCCCCTGGCGGCTCACCCGGATGATGCGCGCGCCCTGGTCCTCGACCAGCAGGGCCTTGGCCTCCAGATCCCTGACCATGCCGGGGATCAGAGGATCGGCGTCGCTCTCCCCCTTCCAGAGGTCGAAATCCACGCCAATGGCGTGGAAGTCCCGGGCCAGGGCCACCTGGGTCACCTTGGCGAAGTGCCGCCACAGCAGGTGATAGCCGCGGTTGTGGCCTTGCAGCTCAGCCGTCAGCCGGCGCGCCCGGTCGCGGTAGTCCGGGTCGTCCTTGCCCCTGGCCGCCGCGAGGGGATAGAGCCGGTCAAGGTCAGCAAGGCTGATGCGTTCGTCCAGAGCGGAGAAGGCCCTGGCCTGGTCCTCGGGGGTCAGGGGGGCGCTCCGGGCATTGACCTGTTCCACAAGCTTGGCGACGAAGGGATCCTCGTCACAGACCGCGCCGATGAGCAGGCCCATCTGATAGCCCCAGTCGCCGAAGTGGGCGTCGCCCACCACCTCGTCCCCCCGGAAACGATAGAGACGCTTGACAGCCTCCCCGATGATGGAGGAGCGCAGATGACCCACATGCATGGGTTTGGCCACATTGGGGCCGCCGTAATCCACCAGGACCCGACGCGGCGCCTCTACCGAGCCCGCCCCCAGGCGCGGATCTGCGGCGATCTCATTGGCCCGCGCCGAGAGCGCTTCGGGCGCGACACGCAGATTGATGAAGCCAAGCCCGGCGATCTCCACCGAGGCCAGGCGCGGATCCCTGGCCAGCGCCGTCACCACGCCGGCAGCGATCTCCCGGGGGTCGCGCCTTGCCTGCTTGGCCGCAGCCAGGGCGCCATTGCACTGAAAATCAGCCAGGTCTGGCCGGTCAGACGGAGTCACGCGGCCAAGCTCGGCCGACAGACCCGCTGAGGCGAAAGCGGCCGAAACCGCCTCCCCGAGGCCCCGCTTGAGATCGGTCATGGGTTGGCTTGGGAGGTCCCAGCGGCGACGCCGGCGCCGACATCGATGCGGAACCGCTTACCGGCGCGGTTGAATTCGGCCATTTCCGGGGTGACGTCAAAGCCCACCAGGACTTCGAAATTCGCGCCGCTGGTGGTCAGCTGAGCCCGCGGAATGACAATGCCCTCGATCATCTGCCGGGCATAGGTACGGTCCTGGCCGGGGCTGAACGACACCGGCAGGTCGAAATACTCCTTGGCGATGACCGCGTCATTGCGCTTGGTCACGGCGACCCAGTAGCGATAGGTCTTCTGCGCCCCCTGGGCGGTCGGGCCACGGCCCAGCTCGAAGAGCACCTCCATGACCATCTTGATCGGCTCGTCATCCTCATAGGCACAGCCCGCCGAAATCCCCTGGATCTCACCGGAAAAGCCCACGGCGGCCGAGGCTTCGCGCCCGCCCTCGAACTCCACATAGCGGCCGGCGTCATAGAGCACCTTGGCGAAGGGGCAGGGACCGGCGTTGCGCAGTTGCGGCAGGGGCGCCTGGCGGTCGCCCCATTCGGACTCCCGGCGGCGGCGGTCGGCGGCGTCCTCCTGGCCGTCAGCCTCCTGACCACGTCGGTTCTGGGCGGCGCTCTCCAGCGGGAATGAGGTGACGGCAAGCGCCAGGGCGATGACCGATAGCAGGGAACGGCGCATAGAACGTCCAACTCTGTCGGCGCGGAGAGACCGCGCATGAGAAGCCTCTACTAATGGTTCTGGATTGAGGCCGCAACGCGGCTGGCGGCGCAATGGCAGAAGCCCTAGATTTCTCCCCATGATCCCAGCCGCGCCCCGACCGCCCCTGACCATCCTGCTGGCCGCCCCCCGGGGCTTCTGCGCCGGGGTCGACCGGGCCATTCAGATCGTCGAGCGGACCCTCGAGAAGTTCGGGGCGCCAGTCTATGTGCGCCATGAGATCGTCCACAACCGCCATGTGGTGGACCGCCTCCGGGCCCTGGGCGCTGTGTTTGTGGAGGAACTGGACGAATGCCCGGATGATCGGCCGGTGGTGTTCTCCGCCCACGGGGTGCCCAGGTCCGTGCCGGCCGAGGCCGGACGCCGCCAGATGATCTATCTGGACGCCACCTGCCCCCTGGTCTCCAAGGTGCATGTGGAGGCTCAGCGCCATCATGACGCCGGCAAGGAAATCGTCCTGATCGGCCATGCCGGACATCCCGAGGTCATTGGCACCATGGGTCAGCTGCCTGAGGGCGCCGTCACCCTGATCGAGACCATTGAGGACGCCCGGGCCTTTACGCCAAAGGACCCGGCCAACATCGCCTTCGCCACCCAGACGACCCTGTCGGTGGACGATACCGCCGACATTGTCGCAGCCCTGAGGGCGCGCTTCCCGCTGATGGCGGCGCCGCACAAGGAAGACATCTGCTACGCCACCACCAATCGTCAGGAGGCCGTGAAGTCGGTGTCCGCCCGGGCTGACCTGCTGCTGGTGATCGGATCGGCCAACTCCTCGAACTCCGTACGGCTGGCCGAGGTGGGCGCCCGGGCCGGCTGCCCTGCCCATCTGATCGATGACGCCCAGGCCCTGGACTTCGCCTGGCTGTCGGGGGTTCGCACCATCGGCGTCACCGCCGGAGCCTCAGCCCCCGAGGACCTGGTCCAGGGGGTGCTCGACAAGCTGGCCGAACGGTTCGACCTGACCATCGAAATGGAGGAGGCCGCACGGGAGGCCGTGACCTTCAAACTGCCCAGGCTGCTGACGGAGGCCTAGGCGGCGTCGGATACCGCCCTGAAAAAGACGCCCCTGGGGTCTCGCCGTCTTGACCGCGCCGACGGCCTCGCCCATGCCCCCGGCATGGCCGTCTATACCGATATCTCCGATGAGGAGCTCGCCGAGCTGCTCGCCCGCTATGACCTTGGCGTGGCGCAGACCTTCAAGGGCATCGCCGAGGGGGTGGAGAACTCCAACTTCCTGCTGGAGACCGACCGGGGCCGGTTCATCCTGACCATCTATGAGCGGCGGGTGCGCCCCGAGGATCTGCCGTTCTTCCTGGGCCTCATGCGTTGGCTGGCCGACCATGACTATCCCTGCGCCACCCCCATGCCGGGACGGGACGGGGCCCTGATCCAGTCGGTGCGCGGCAAGCCCGCGGCCATTGTCGGCTTCATGCCAGGCCTGTCGGTCCGCCGCCCTTCGGCCACCCACTGCCGGGAAGCCGGCGAGGGGCTGGCGCGGCTGCATCTGGCCGCCGAGGGCTTCGGGTTGAGCCGCGACAATGACCTTGGCCAGGGGGCCTGGGTCCCCCTGTTTTCGGGGCTCAAGGCTGCGGCCGAGGGCCTCAAGCCGGGTCTTGCGGCCACCATCGAGGCTGATCTGGCCCATCTGGCGGCCGGCTGGCCCAGGGGCCTCCCCACGGGAATCATTCACGCCGACTATTTTCCCGACAATGTGTTCTTCCAGGGCGACCGGTTCGCCGCCGCCATCGACTTCTATTTCGCCTGCGTCGATGCCCTGGCCTATGACATCGCCGTGGCGCTCAACGCCTGGTGTTTCGAGGCTGACGGAAGCTTCAACATCACCAGCGCCCGGGCCATGCTGGCCGGCTATGAGCGCCATCGCCCGCTGAACCAGGCCGAGCGGGCCGCCCTGCCATTCCTGGCCCACGGGGCGGCCATGCGGTTCTTCCTGACACGGCTTAAGGACTGGGGCGCCACACCGGCCGGCGCCCTGGTGCGGCCGAAGGATCCGCTGGAATATGAGCGAAGGCTCGCCGTCCATCGCAGCGCCGCCGACCTTGTCCTGTTCGGGGACCGGTCTTGACCCCCAAGGTGATGATCTTCACCGACGGCGCCTGCAGCGGCAATCCAGGCCCCGGCGGCTGGGGCGCGATCCTGATCTATGGAGAGCGGGAAAAGGAGATCTGCGGCGGGGAGCCGGCGACGACCAACAACCGCATGGAGATGATGGCCGCCATCCAGGCGCTGGAGACCCTGAACCGTCCCTGCCGGGTCGAGCTGCACACCGACAGCCTGTACCTCATGAAGGGCATCACCGAGTGGCTCCCCGGCTGGAAGGCCCGGGGCTGGAAGACGGCCGCCAAGGCGCCGGTGAAGAATGCTGACCTCTGGCAGCGCCTGGACGAGGCCCGGCAGCGGCACCAGGTGGACTGGCGCTGGGTCAAGGGCCATGCCGGTCACGTGCTCAATGAGCGGGCCGACGCCCTGGCCGGTCAGGGCCTGCGAGAGGCCCAGGCCGCCAGGGTCTGATCGGACAGTTCCGGCTTCACCCCAGGGCCAGGTAGCCCACATAGGCGGCATAGGCGATGAGGAAGGCGACGCCTTCCAGGCGATGCAGTCCACCGCCGGTGCGCAGGAACACCGCAAACAGGCCCGTGGCGGCCACCAGCACCCAGATGTCCAGCTGGGCGATCTCCGGCGGGATGCGGACGGGCGACACCATGGCGGTGACCCCGAGCACTCCTAAGACATTGTAGATGTTCGAGCCGATCACATTGCCCACGGCCACCTCGGGATGGCGACGCAGGGCGGCGACGACACAGGCCACCAGTTCCGGGAGCGAGGTGCCCACCGCAACGATGGTCAGACCGATGATGGTCTGGGAAATGCCTACGCCCTCCGCCAGGTCGATCGCCCCGCCGACCAGCAGGCGGGCGCCAAAGATGGTCAGGGCGATACCCCCGATCGCCATCGCCAGATACTTGGCCAGCGCCAGCGGCTGGGCCTTGGGCAGCGCAGTCTCCTGGGCAGCGTCCTCGGCGGCTGTAATGCGGCGCTCGTGGATGTAGGCCACCGTCACATAGGCCAGCAGCGCAGCGATTAGCAGGGCGCCGAACCAGCGATCAATGAATCCCGCCAGAACGGCCAGCAGGGCTGCGGCCGACGACAGGCCAAGGACGATCATGTCCCGGCGGATCACAGCAGGGCGGATCGCGATCGGCGCAATGACCACCGTAATCCCCAGGATCAGCAGGATATTGGCGATGTTGGAGCCGATCACATTGCCGATGGCGATGCCGGGAGAATTCCGCAGGGCGGCGGTCACGCTGATGACCAGTTCCGGCGTCGAGGTGCCGAAGCCGACAATGACCAGGCCTGTGAGCAAGGGTGAGACGCGAAGCAGGCGGGCAACGCCGACCGCGCCCTTGACCAGGGACTCGCCCCCGGCCATGAGCAAAATCAGTCCGCCGAAAATGAGTAGGGCGACAGTCATCGAGACGAAAATTCTCCAAAGAGGCGCGCAGGCCCCGCTTCTGCGAGAGCGCTCAGGCGACTGGGGCCGCAAACGCCACGATCAAACGCGCAAACTGGCAGGATCGGTCCGAGCCCCGTCATCGAGCACCCTCGATGCGGTCCGACATCACAGTCACCACGACTGTCAGAGGGGCCCGGCCCGCAGGCTCAAGATGGTGAGGTCGCCTCCCCTGTCAAGGAGTCTCACCCTAATGATGGGGACGGAAGCCGGCCTCAGGGGCGCAGGGACAGGTCGGCCTCCAGCTGCTCCATCTGCTCCATCTGCTCAGCCTGTCGGCGGGCCTCGGCCTCCCGCGGATCGACCCGATGGCGGACGGCGGCAAGGCCGGCGGCCAGCGCCTGGCCCCGGCGGGCGGCGGCGGCCTCGGCGAGGCGGCTGGCCCGGCTGCACTCCGGGAACTCCGCCCGTCGGCTGGCGAAGCCTGAATTGAAGGCCTCCTTCAGGCGCCGGTCCAGGGCCGCGTCGGGCGCCTCGGTATCGGTCACCCCGATCATCTGGTCGCGCCAGAACTGGTCATAGGCGCCTTCGCAGACCTGCCGAAGGGCGTGGCTCTCCCCCAGAACATAGGCGATGTCGGCCAGGGTCTGGCGCTGGGCCGGGGTGCGTTCCTGAGCCTGGGCCGGCAGGGACAGGACCAGCAGGGGCAGGGCCAGCAGGGGCAGGGCCAGCAGGGACCGGGC
This sequence comes from uncultured Caulobacteraceae bacterium, assembly GCA_947085575.1. GTDB lineage: Bacteria > Pseudomonadota > Alphaproteobacteria > Caulobacterales > Caulobacteraceae > Phenylobacterium. The sequence continues at coordinate 25,136 of CAMTXB010000070.1, read as the reverse complement.
AAGAAGGATGGCGACGGAACGCATGGGTTCAATTTTATGGGCCAAGACCTCTCCTGTCACGGTCTCGCGCCTCTCGGGCGAATGTTCGCGCCGGGGCGCGGGGTCTGATCGCCGCTCCGATGAGCAGATGAGGGAGAGCGCTCATGGGTTCGGCTCAGTTCGTCAGTGCCCTGACAGTCCCTCCTGACCCTGGACCTGATGCCCTTTGCGAGGTCTCAGGCCCGACCCACACCCCGCAGCCGGGCGACCCGGTCGATGGCGGCCTCGGCCTCGGCCACCATCTCGGCGACGATCTGGCCGGCCGGCTTGATGTCGTGGACGCCCCCGGCCGACTGGCCCATGGCGAAGCAGGACCGGTCGGGGTCCAGGCCCTCGATCTGGCCGCCGATCCCCCCCATCACCCCTGTCCGGGTGGACAGCATGGCCTGCATGGGGAAGGGCTGGATGTCCTGGGGTCGGGCTTCCCAGTCGGCCACATAGGGGTTGTTCATCACCCGCATGGGCTTGCCCGAATAGCAGCGGGTGCGCACCGTATCCACGTCCTGGGCGGCCACCACCGCGTCGCGATAGGCCTGGCCCGCATGGGCTTCGGTCGAGGCGATGAACCGGGTGCCGATCCAGACGCCCTGCGCGCCGAGCGCCAGGGCTGCGGCCAGACCCCGTCCATCGGATATGCCGCCGGCGGCGACCACGGGGATCTTCACGGCCTCCACGGCCTGGGAGACCAGCGGCAGGGTGCCGACAAGGCCCGTATGGCCCCCGCCCTCGCCGCCCTGGCAGATGACGGCGTCGCAGCCTGCCTGCTCGGCCTTGACCGCATGCTTCACCGCCCCGCAGACCACCATCACCAGGAGGCCGGCGGCCTTCAGCCTCTCCATGATCGGCATGGGCACGCCCAGGCCCGCGATGAAGGAGGAGGCGCCCTCTTCGATGATGATCTCCACCGAGGCCGTCAGGCTTTCCGGAGACGCGGCCAGCAGGTCGACGCCAAAGGGCCTGTCGGTGAGCCTGCGGACCTTGCGCATCTCCTGGCGGATAAAGTCCGGCGACCGGCCCGCCATGCCCAGCACCCCGTAGCCGCCCGCCTCGCAGACGGCGGCCACCAGCTCGGCATAGGCCACCCCGCCCATGCCGGCCTGCATGATCGGGTGCTGGACCTTCAACAGGTCGCAAAGCGGCGTGTGCAGGGTCATGGCGTCATCTCCCGTGGTGTTCTGGTTGACCCCACCATGGCGCCGACGGCCGCCGCCGCAAACACTGACCCAGCGTCAGGGCGGAGCCCGATGAACGACAGGCGCCTGCGGCGCGTGGTGATCGGATCAGAAGATCCCGTAGCCGCCGTCGATCAGGAAGGAGTCGCCGGTGTGGAAGCGCGAGGCGTCGGACGCCAGATAGACCGCCATGCCGCCGAAGTCCGCCGGTTCGCCCCAGCGGCGCATGGGCACCCGCTTGATGACGTTCTCATTGAACTTGTCATTGTCCTGGGCGGCGGCGGTCATGTCGGTGGCGATCCAGCCGGGCAGGATCACATTGGCCCGCACCCCATAGCGGGCATGCTCCACGGCGATGGCCCGGACCATGGGGATCAGGGCGCCCTTGGTCGCGGCATAGGCCTGGTTGCGGGCCGCCCCGTCCAGGGCCGAGAGGGAGGAGATGGCCACCAGCGAGCCCCCCTGCCCGTCCCCGCCCCGGGCGACCATGTGCTTGCAGGCTTCGCGGAGGGTGAAGAACACCCCGTCCAGATTGACCGACAGCACCTTGCGATAGGTCTCGGTGGGAAACTCGGAGAAGGACCGCGCCCCGCCGCCGATACCGGCATTGGCCACCACGGTGTGCACCGCGCCCATCTGGGCGACGGCGGCCTCCATGCCCTGCGCCACCGCGGTCTCGTCGGCCACATCGACCACCTGGGTCAGCACCCGCACGCCGGTGGGCCTGAGCTTTTCCGCCGCCGTCCGGTTCTTGTCAGGGTTGGAGCCCCAGATGACGATATCGGCCCCGGCCTCCGCCATCGCCTCGACCATGCCAAAGCCGATGCCGCCATTGCCGCCGGTGACCAGGGCCACCTTTCCGGTCAGGTCAAAGGGTTTGTAAGCCACGGCGTCCTCCTCATTTTCAAACACTTGTTAGGCGTGAAGTGAGGGGGCGAAGGCGACAGGTCAAGGGCGAGGGAGGGGTGGGTCCTCCTAGCCGTCTGAGATGGGGTCGGAGGCGACCTTGGGAGAGTCAGCTCTACCTTGATGTGAAGAGGTTCATTTACCCACACCGGAGAGGCTGAATCGGCTTGTCGAATCCGACAGCGTCGTGCCTTTTCCGCTCGGCTGATGTAAGGTTATGCCATGTCGACTTCTGCCAAGATGTCCAAGAATCCCGGCTCCCGGGTGCTCGGAACTCAGACCTTCGCCGCCATCACGGCTGTCGAAGGACTCCGGCTTAGCGCGTCCAGTCGGCGGCGCCTCGACATGTTGAAGGCGTCGTCGCTCTCGGCAGAAGAGCGGCGTGCTGAGGTCCTCCGCACCTATTCGGGGCTGGCTGGGAAGAAGTGACGCTAGGCGGCTATGACGCCTTCGAGGATCCTTATGCCTACAAGGGCACGAATGTCCTGAAGAACCGCGCCGGCCTGCGCGACGCTCGGCTGCTTGAAGCCTTCGAACTTGAAATGACCGCTCTCCGTGCGGATGAGGCGCTTCCGGCCGGGCGGTTCGGCCCCGCGCACTATCGTGCGGTTCACCGTCATCTCTTCCAGGATGTGTATTCGTGGGCGGGGCGCTACCGCACGGTGCGCACGTCGAAGGACGGCAACGCCTTCTGCTATCCTGAGCATATCGATGCGAGCATGCGGAAGCTGTTTGACCGGCTGAAGTCACCGCCCTTCACCGGCGGCGCGGACTTCTACGCCTTCATCGAGGGCGCAGCCGATTTTCTGGCGGACCTGAACGCGATCCATCCCTTCCGAGACGGCAATGGGCGGTGCCAGCTGTCCTTCCTGCACCTCGTGGCGCTGCGCGCCGGACACCCTCTGAATCTGCACAAGGTGCGCCGCGCGACCATGATCCCGGCGATGATCGCCAGCTTCGCCGGCGACACCCGGTTGCTAAAGGACGAACTCGCGAAACTCGGGGGCTAACTTACAAGGGCCTCTGAAGCGCGGGCAAACTTCGCTCAGGCAAATTCGCTCGTGGTGGATCAGGCGCCGAGCGGACTCTCATCCGGGCCGGAATGTCCGGTTCCCGCTCAGGATCCAAGGTCCGCAGCTGGCGCACCCTGGACCTCACAGCTAGGTCCGATGCCAGTGTCCGCAACTGCCACCAACCAGAACCTCCGTCATGCGGAGACGCAGGCCGCCTCGGCGCCTCTCGCTTGAGCCAAGGACAGCGGGTCCTCTAACCTCAGGTCGCCGTCCAGCCGCCGTCTACCGAGAGCGCGGCCCCGGTGGCTGAGGCCCCCATGTCCGACACGAGATAGAGCAGCATGCCGGCCAGGTGGTCGTATTCGACGAAGGCCCGGTTGGGCTGGGTGGCCAGGATCACCTCGTCCACCACCCGGTCTTCGGAAATGCCCCGCGAGCGGGCCTGGTCGCCGATCTGGGCCTCCACCAGGGGGGTCTTCACATAGCCTGGACAGATGGCGTTGCAGGTGACGCCGGTGCGGGCCAGCTCCACGCCGACCGCCTTGGTCAGGCCGACCAGGCCGAACTTGGCCGCCACATAGGCCGACTTGAAGGGCGAGGCCACCAGACCATGGGCCGAGGCGATGTTGACGATCCGGCCGCGCCCTTGCGCCTTCATGATCGGCACCGCCGCCCGGGTGGCGTGGAAGGCCGAGGACAGGATGATGGCGATCAGGGCGTCCCACTTTTCGGCCGGGAAATCCTCGACGGGCGAGACGTGCTGGACGCCGGCATTGTTGACCAGAATGTCGAGCCGCCCGAACTCCCGGCGGGCATAGTCCACCAGGTCGGCAATCTCATCGGGACTGGTCATGTCCGCCCCGTGATAGCGGATCGAGGCATTGGTCCTGGCCTGCAACTCCCGGCGGTCGGTCTCAAGGCGGGCGGGGTCGCCCAGCCCGTTGAGAATCACATGGACCCCCTGTTCGGCGAGCGCCGAGGCCAGCGCAAAGCCGATGCCGCTGGTGGAGCCGGTGACGATCGCCACATGCCCGGCGATCCCATAGTCTGCCGCCATTCCCGTCTCTCCCTGGGGTCGTTCAGGCCGCCGCTGCGGCATTCGGTTGCGGGCGGATGAAGGTCCACTCACCCGGCTGGGACTCACCGGCTACGAACCCGTAGCCCTCCAGATCAAAGCCCTTGAGATCATCGGCCCGGCTGATCCGGTTGTCGATGGCCCAGCGGGCCATGAGGCCGCGGGCCTTCTTGGCGTAGAAGCTGACGATCCGGACATGACCGTGCCTCTCCTCGAGAAACCGGACGGCGAGCACGGGCAGCTTGAGCGCCCTGGCGTCCACGGCCCCGAAATATTCCTGGCTGGCCAGGTTCACCAGGGTGGGGTCGGCGTGGTCCTTGGCCGCGGCGTTCAAGGCCAGGGCGATCCGGTCGGCCCAGAAGTCGTAGAGGGTCGCCCCGCGCCGGGTCTTCAGGGGCGTCCCCATCTCCAGACGATAGGGCTGGATCACATCCAGGGGGCGAAGGAGACCATAGAGTCCTGAGAGAATCCGCAGGTGATCCTGCGCCCAGTCCAGATCGGCCTTGCTCATCTGCCGGGCGCCCAGCCCGGAATAGACATCGCCATTGAAGGCCAGGGCCGCCTGCAGCCCCGCCTCGCTGTCGGGGTCGAAGGCCTGGAACCGGGCCCGGTTCAACTCGGCCAGTTTTTCGGACAGGGACATCAGGCGCCTGAGGTCGGCGACGCTGAGCTTGCGGGTGGTCCTGGCCAGTTCGGCCACCTCCTGGTCGAACTGCGGGGCGGTCATGCCCAGTCGGATCTCAGGGGCGGAGAAGTCCAGCGCCTTGGCCGGTGAAAGGACAAACAGCATGAGGCGGTCCTTTGACGGGTCTTCGTGACAAAGCCAAGGCGCCCCGGGCGTTTAGAAGTGAACGCGGGGGTTCATGATGCGCTTGGGGTCAAGGGCCGAGCGGATCGCGCGCAGGGCGTGCACCTCCACCGGAGCCTTGTAGCGCAGGGCCTCCTGGGTCTTCATGGCGCCCAGGCCGTGCTCGGCAGAGATCGAGCCGTTCAGGCTCGCAACAATATCGTGAACCCGGCGGGATCCCTCGTCGCGGGCCGCCGCATGGGCCCCATCATCCCCGCCATCTGGCCGCAGCACATCATAGTGGATGTTGCCGTCCCCCACATGGCCGAAGGCGCAGATCCTGCAGCCCGGGGCAAAGGCGGCCATGGCCGCCCCGGCCTGATCCAGAAACTCGGCCACCGCGCTCACCGGCACCGACACGTCATGCTTCCAGGTGGCGCCCTCGGGCTTCTGGGCCGGGGACTGATTCTCCCGCAGGGACCACAGCGCCCGGGCCTGGGTTTCGGTCTGAGCCAAAACGGCGTCGGCGATCAGTCCGGACTCCAGGGCGTCGGCCAGCAGCCGCTCCAGGACCCGCTCGGCTGAGCCCGGCTCGCCGGACGCCAGCTCGATCAGCACATACCACGGATGGACCTGGGACAGGGGATCGCGCTGGCCCGGGATGTTTCTGAGGGCGAAATCCACCCCCAGCCGGCCCATCAGTTCAAAGGCCTCAACCCCGCCGCCGGCGCGCTCCTTGGCCCGGGCCAGCAGGTCCAGGGCCGCCCGGGGACTGGCCAGGCCGACCATGGCCACCGCCCGGGACGGCAGGATCGGAAACAGCTTCAGGCTGGCCGCCGTGACGACCCCAAGGGTGCCCTCGGCGCCGATCAGCAGCTGCTTGAGATCATAGCCGGTATTGTCCTTCCGGAGCCGCTTCAGGCCGTTCCAGACCTCTCCGTTGGGCAGGACCGCCTCCAGGCCCAGCACAAGGTCTCGGGTGGTCCCATAGCGCAGCACCGCCGTGCCGCCGGCATTGGTGGAGATCACCCCGCCGATGGTGGCGCTGCCCTGCGAGGCGAGGTCCAGGGGGAAGCGGCGGCTATGGGCCAGGGCCGCCTCATGGGCGCCGGCCAGGGTGACGCCGGCCTCCACCACCATGACATCGTCCAGGGCGTCCACATCGCGGACCGCCCGCAGGCGCTCGGTGGACAGCAGGATCTCCCCCATGGGAATCTGACCGCCCACCAGGCCGGTATTGCCCCCCTGAGGGGTGATCGGCGCCCCGGCCTCAAAACAGATGCCGACCACGGCGGCCACATCCCGGGTCGAGCCCGGCAGGGCCAGGAACGGCGTCTGGCCGCTCCACCGGTCGCGCCACTCCAGGAGCTTGGGCGCCAGACGCTCGGGGTCCTGGCTCCAGCCCCCCTCGCCGAGTACGGCCTTGAGGCGCGACAGGACATCGGCGGGCAGGGACATGGTCATGGGGGAAATCTAGCCCTTCCAGCCTATCCGACAAAGCCCGCCGCGCGTCTTAGGCGATCGGTGATGGCTTCCCCGAGCCCATGGGCCGGGACCGGGGCCACGGCTATGGCCCGGGGCGACGTACGGTCGGCGGCCCGGAGATAGGTAAACAGATGGGCGGCGGCTTCGGCAAGGTCGCCGGAGGGGCTGAGATTGAACACCTGCGGACCCTCCGGCGCGTCCGGACCAAAGGCCAGATAGGCCTCCCCCGGCTCCGGCATGGTCACGTCAAGGCGGACCGGGGCCTGAGGCGCATAATGCCGGGCCAGGCGCCCCGGGGACCTTCTGGCGTCATCCTCGGCCTTGGCCAGGGGACCGATCACCGCCTCGATCTGCCCCCTTGTCACTGCGCCGGGCCGCAGCAGGCGGGGCGCGTCCAGCAGGGCGACCACGGTGGACTCCAGGCCCACGGCGCAGGGTCCGCCGTCCAGGGCGGCCAGGGCGAAGACCCCGGTCTCTTCCAGGGCGTCGGAAAAGGTGGTGGGGCTGGGCCGTCCCGAGCGATTGGCCGAGGGCGCCACCACCGGACGGCCCAGGGCCGCAATCACGGCCTGAGCCAGGGGATGGGCCGGGGCCCGCACCGCTACGCTGTCCAGGCCGGCCCTGGCCAGGTCGCAGACCGCCGCCTGATCGGTCACCGGCAGGACAAGGGTCAGGGGACCCGGCCAGAAGGCCCTGGCCAGGGCGCGGGCCCGGTCGTCAAACCTGGCGAAGGTCTCGGCCATGGCCAGGTCGGCCACATGGGCGATCAGCGGATTGAACCGCGGCCGGCCCTTGGCTTCAAACAGGGCGGTCACGGCCCTGGGATCGGCGGCGTCAGCGGCCAGGCCATAGACGGTTTCAGTGGGCAGAAGGACCAGGGCGCCGCTGGCCAGGGCGCGGGCGGCCCGTTCGACCGAAGGATCGGCATGCGTCATGGTGTCTGTCCCATCCTGAAGGCCGCCGGGTGATAGCCGCAAACGCTGCGGCTTGTCGCCATCCCCGCGCTCAAGCCTTGGTGACGCAACGTCATCGGGCCTAGATAGGCGCCACTCAAGAGGAGCACCCCATGACCTTCCGCGCCCCTGTCCGCGACATCGCCTTCGCCCTGAACGTCGCCGGCCACGGGGATCTGGTGAAGTCGAGCTTCCCCGACCTGGACGCCGACACCATCACCGCCGTCCTGGAGGCCGCCGGCGTCTTCTCCACCGAGGTGCTCGCCCCGCTCAACTGGACCGGGGACCAGCAGGGCGCCCGGCATGCGGACAACAGGGTCACTGCGGCGCCCGGCTTCGCAGACGCCTACCGCGCCTTCGCCCGGCAGGGCTGGAACAGTCTGACCGCCGAGCCCGAGCACGGGGGCCAGGGCCTGCCCAAGGCCATGGAGCTGGCGGTGTTCGAGATGGTCCATGCGGCCAATATGGCCTTTGGCCTCTGCCCGATGCTGACCCAGGCGGCCATCGAGGCCCTGACCCAGCACGGGACCCCGCGCCAGAAGCGCCTGGTGCTGCCCAGGCTGGTGTCGGGGGAGTGGACCGGGACCATGAACCTCACCGAGCCCCAGGCCGGCTCGGACCTGGCCGCGCTCACCACCCGGGCCGAGCCCGATGGCGAGGGCGGCTACCGGCTCCATGGCCAGAAGATCTTCATCACCTGGGGCGACCACGATGCGGCGGACAATATCTGCCATCTGGTGCTGGCCCGCCTGCCCGACGCCCCGCCCGGGGTGAAGGGCATCTCCCTGTTCCTGGCCACCAAGCGGGCGGTGAACGACGACGGCTCGCTGGGGGAGGCCAACGGGCTCTGGCCAGCCTCCATCGAGCACAAGCTGGGCATCCATGCCTCGCCGACCTGCGTCATGATGTTCGAAGGCGCCCGGGCCGAGTTGGTGGGCGAACTGAACCACGGCCTCGCCCACATGTTCGTCATGATGAACGCCGCACGCCTGCAGGTGGGCGTCGAAGGAGTCGGCATCGCCGAGCGGGCCTTCCAGCAGGCCCTGGCCTATGCCCAGGACCGGACGCAGGGACGGTCGGCCTGGACCGGCGCCTCGCCGGCCCCGATCTATGATCACCCCGACGTCCGTCGCACCCTGATGCTGATGAAGGCCAAGATCGAGGCGGCCCGGGGCATCTGCTTCATGACCGGGGTGCTGGCCGATCAGGCCAGGCTCGCCCCCGACCCTGCCGCCCGGGCCAGCGCCCGGGCCCGCCAGGAACTGCTGACCCCCATCGCCAAGGCCTGGTCCACCGATGTGGGGGTCGAGGTCGCCTCCCTGGGCGTCCAGGTGCATGGGGGCATGGGCTTCATCGAGGAGACCGGGGCGGCCCAGTACTATCGGGACGCCCGGATCGGCCCGATCTATGAGGGCGCCAACGGCATCCAGGCCCTGGACCTGGCCGGGCGCAAGCTGTCCATGGCCGACGGCGCGGTGATGGACGCCCTCTGCGCCGAGATGGCCATGACCGCCGAGACCCTGGCCGCCCGCCCGGACCTGAGCGAGGCCGGCCGGCGGCTGGCTGAGGGCGTGCGGGCCCTGGAAGCGGCCACCGACTGGCTGCTGCAGAATCGCGGAACCCCGTCGGCGGCCGGGGCGACGCCCTATCTGAAACTGGCCGGCGATGTGATCGGCGGCTTTGTCCTGGCCCGCCAGGCCCTGGCCGCCTCCGGCTCGGAGGACCCCTGGATGCAGGCCCGCCTGCCCCTGGCGCGGCTCTATGCGGGACAGGTCCTGGCCGGCGCGCCGGGCCTGGTGGCGGCGGTCACCCAGGGCGCTGCGGACCTCGAAGCGGTGAGCGCGGCGGCCCTGGCGGGCTAGAGCTCGCCGTCGACGGTCTGGACGATCCGCGCCGCCCCGTCGTGGATCTGGAAGAACAGACCCTTCTCGCCATTGTCGGTGAGGGCCAGCACGCCCTCGACCTCCACCAGGTGATAGCCGGCCCGGATCGGCCGATCGAGAAAGACCTCGATCACCTCATTGGGCTCGGCCGGCGGGTGGTAGAAACACACCGGCGTATAGGGCGAGAGCAGGAAGCGTCTTGTCCGCTCGGCCATCTCCAGGGGCAGCATGAAGCCCTGGATCTTGAACGGCTTGCCGGCCAGAGCCCTCACCTCGGCGGGATGGCGGGCGCGGAACAGCTGGCTCGCCTCATCCACCCAGACCCTGGTCTTGCGCAGCTTGGCCCACTGGGGCCCGTCGGCGGTGGGCAGGGTGAGCTGCAGGGCGCGCTCATCGGCCAGCTCGTCGATCATCGGCAGGCGGCCGGACTCGAACTCCGCCCACATGTCGGGATCTTCCGCCGGGGGCGATGGAGTCACCTCTCCGTCGGGGGCCTCGGCGGACGTCTCCAGAATCGGCGCCGTGGCCTTCACCGGAACGGGCGCCGCCACCGGCGCCGGCTCCCCACAGGCGCTCAGGGTCAGGGCGGCGAGGAACGGGACGCCCTGAAATACGCCCCTCAGGGCGCGCCGCGCCTCATGCGGCATGGGCATGGGGCGGAAGGGCTCGAGCCCGCCAGTTCACCACATGGCCGACCGCCAGGGCCAGGCCGCCGGCCACGGTCATCAGGGTCTCGGCGGCAGGATAGGACAGGGCCGCGACCAGCAGCGCCAGACCCGCCGCCGCCAGGGCGATGGCTGCGGGCTTGCGCGGCCGGGTCAGGACGAGCGCGCCGGCCGACAGGGGCGCAGCCAGGGCGACAAAGGTCACATGAACCCATTCGGCCTCGCTCCAGACCCCCAGCAGGGGGAAGAAGGCGGCGGCCACCGGCAGGGCCAGGCAATGGGCGAGGCAAAGACCCGACAGGCCAATGGCTGACCCGTCAAGCAGATGGGCCGAGGAGGATTTCATGGGGACTCGCGCGATAGGTTTGTTATAAAATAACATCTACGGGGTATCAGCGGCGGTCAAGCAGGAATTGGCGACGGTCCCACAACAGCAATACCACACCGTAGAGACGAGACTCCCCCGTCGCTGTTGGCCTAAGATGCGCGCCGACGCCCGGCGAGAGTCTGGGCCAAGGGGAAAGCAAGATCATGAAAACCAGAATGTTGACCCTCGCCGCCTTTGGAGCCTTGCTTGCTGGCCCGGCCCTGGCGAAGGAAGCCGCAGCCTGCGAGGCGCCGCCCGTTGCGCGGTGCTCTGGCGCCGCATGCGCCACAACCTCCGTCCTGACCAATCTCGGCAATGTTACCGATCCCAAGACCGGTCGCAGCTTCTTCCTGGACATGCCCTGCGATCTGAAGCCGGGCGAAGAGGTGACGGTCATCCTGAACCTCCACGGTGGAGGCTCCATCGGCAACTGGCAGAGGCACTACTTCCCGGCCGCAGATTACAAGGACCAGCGCCGGCTGGTGGTCGCCACCCCGACGGCGGCCACGCAGACGGCCATGTGGCCGGGCGGCCCGGCTGTGCGGCGCTGGGACGGCCCCGCCGACGACGCCCACCTGCAGAACATCACCGAGATGGTGTTCGAGAAGGTCGGCCTGGCCAATGTGGCGGCCTTCTGGCTGGCGGGTCACAGCCAGGGGAGCTTCACCGCCAGCCGGATCGTCTGCTCGGACTTCTTCAAGGACAAGGTCGACGGCTGGCTCAGCCTGTCAGGCGGCCGTATCGGCCAGGCGCCCTTTGTCGCGGCCTTTGGCCCGCCGCTGGCCGACGGCTCCCCACCCCCGCCGCGGACGGCCATGCGCAGCGAGATGACCATCGACTGCGACATCTCCCACATCTTCGCCATCGGCGAGCATGAGATCGAGTCCCTGCCCGACACCTCCCCCTGGGCCGTGAAGTACGCCTGTGGCCCGCGGGTGCGCCGGCCCGACGTGGTCGATGAGACCGCCGGCCATGTCTGGGACTATGCCCGCTCGACCTACAAGGTCTGGGGTCTGGCTGCAGCGCCGGGCACGGCGGAGATCTATGCCTATCCCGACTGCCAGGACGGACGTGTCGTCGCCGATGTGGTGCGGATCAACAAGGGTCACACCGAAGGCCTGGAGCCCAAGGTCACCGACGCCATACTGGAACTGATCCAGTCGGCGCCCGGGGGCAAGGCGCGCCAGGGCATCTGAGGCCAGGAGATCCCCTGCGGCCGCCCGCCGCAGGGGACGTCTAAGGTTGATTCAAACTTTCCCGGCAAGGTTGCGGCCCATTCCAGGGATTTGTCCGCATGACCGCCGCCGGACTCGACTTCGACTTCTCCATGGCCTTCCAGCCGATCATGGACATGGAGACGGGCCAGCCCTTCGCCTATGAGGCCCTGCTGGCGAGGCCCGCCTTCGAATCCCTGCCGGTCGTTCATCTCAGCGCCCCACGCCTGGCGGCGGTGGGCTGAGTCTCAGGCCGGCTGGGCGCCAAGCGGCGCGTCCGCCCGCTCGGCCACCAGGGCGCGATAGGCCCGCCAGCTGGCCAGGCCAAGCCAGGGGAACACCACCACCAGGGCCAGGAAGCCGGTGGCCGCGCTGACCAGCAGCAGGGCCGCGATCAGGGCCGCCCACAGGATCATGGGCGCCGGGTTCTGCGCCACCGTGCGGAAGCTGGTGACGGTGGCGGCGAACACATTGCTGCGCGGGTCCAGCAGCATGGGCGCAGACACCACGATCAGGGTGAAGGTGAAGAAGGCGATGACCCCACCCACCAGAGTCCCGGCCAGCAGCATGTTGTGCCCCTCGGTCGTGGTCAGGGCGAAGGCCACGAAGGCGTCGATGGTGTCATACATCTGGTAGGTGGACAGTCCGAACACGATCTGGGCGATCCGGCCCCAGAGCAGATAGATCAGCAAGAGGGCGAGCCCCAGATAGGCCACGTCCTGGCGGAAGGCCGGCCGCACAAACAGCACCTGCGACAGGGTCGGCGGCTCGCCGGCCTCCAGCCGCCGCCCGGCCTCATAGGTCCCCATGGCCAGTACGGGCGCCACGAACACGAAGCCGAAGGTCAGGGTCAGGACCCAGAAGGCCGCGTCCGACATATAGAGCCCGTACAACAGGCCAAAGCTCAGCAGGGCGATCACCAGTCCATAGGCCAGCATCGGGCCTGGCGCCCGCATCAGGTCTGAAAGCCCCTGGCCCAGCCAGAGGAAAGGGTCGCCCAGGCCCACACGCCGCACGCCAGGCAGTCCGCCATTCGCATCCATCGTCTCGCTCCCTTGGTCCCGGCGGCTTTTCGCCGTCTCTCAGGCCAGAGCTTAACGCGCCTTGGCCCGCCGGCCAACGGGACATGCCGCCCCGCTTCACGCCCCCTCCCCCGCCGTCGCCCTGGTCTGTTGTTGGCCTGACCCGTTCAGATCAGGCCGACGGCCGGCCAGGGTGACGAAGGCGGGACGGGCCGGAGACCTTAACGCGGGACCTCGGTCTGGCGCAGGTCGTAGGCGGCCAGGGTGGCCAGCTGCAGGATGCGGGTCACCGAGGAGGACAGGGGCGCGATCTGCACCGACTTTTCGAGGCCGAGCAGAATGGGTCCCACCAGGGTGGCGCCGCCAAAGGCCTGCACCAGCTGGGTGGAGATATAGGCCGAGTGGATGGCCGGCATGATCAGCACATTGGCCGGGCCGGAGAGGCGCATGAAGGGGAAATTGCCGCGACGCTCGGGCTCAAGGGCCAGGGCCGGGGGCATTTCGCCCTCATACTCGAAGTCCAGTTCCATGTCGTCGAGCATGGCCACGGCCTCGCGCACCTTTTCGGAGCGGTCGCCCATGGGGTTGCCGAAGGTGGAATAGGACATGAACGCCACGCGCGGGGTGTAGCCCAGGGCCTTGACGGCCTGGGCGGCCTCGAGCGCGATCTCCACCAGGTCCTCGGCCTCGGGCATTTCGGTGACATTGCTGTCGGCGATGAACAGGGTATGGCCCTTGCCCAGCAGCACCGACATGCCCATCACCCGGCCGGCTGGGGCCGGATCGATCACCCGCAGCACCTCGTCCAGCACCTGGTCATAGGAGCGGGTCACCCCGGTCACCATGCCGTCGGCGTGGCCCAGCGCCACCATGCAGGCGGCAAAGGTGTTGCGGTCCTGGTTCACCAGACGCTGCACGTCGCGCATCAGATAGCCCTGGCGCTGCAGACGGGCATAGAGGAAGTCGGCGAACTCGGGATTGTGTTCCGACACCCGGGCATTGACCACCTGCAGGCCCGCATCGTCGGGGTTCAGGCCCACGGCGCGCATGTTCTCGACCACCAGCTCCCCGCGGCCCACCAGGATGGATTCCCCGAGGCCGGCGGTCTGGAAGGCGTAGGCCGCGCGGATCACGCTGGGCTCCTCGCCCTCGGCGAACACCACCTTCTTCTTGGGCCCGGCCATGACCGAGCCCTGCAGCTTCTGCAGGAAGGCCGCAGTGGGGTCGAGGCGCTGGGCCAGCTGGGCGCGATAGGCGTCCATGTCCTCGATGGGCCTGCGGGCCACGCCGGAGTCCATGGCCGCCTGGGCCACGAAGGGCGGGATGTAGGAGATCAGCCGGGGATCGAAGGGGCTGGGGATGATGTACTGCGGGCCGAACTTCAGCTGGGCGCCGTGATAGGCGGCGGCCACCTCGTCGGGGACGTCCTCCTGCGCCAGGGCCGCCAGGGCTCTGGCGCAGGCGATCTTCATCTCCATGTTCACCCGGCGCGCCCGCACGTCGAGGGCGCCGCGGAAGATGTAGGGGAAGCCCAGGACGTTGTTCACCTGGTTGGGATAGTCGCTGCGCCCCGTCGCCATGATGGCGTCCTTGCGCACCGCATGGACCTCCTCGGGCATGATCTCCGGATCGGGATTGGCCATGGCGAAGATGATCGGATTTGGCGCCATGGAGGCCACCATTTCCGGGGTCACCGCCCCCTTGACCGACAGGCCGAGGAAGGCGTCGGCGCCCACCAGGGCCTCGGCCAGGGTGCGCTTGTCGGTGTCCACCGCATGGGCGGACTTCCACTGATTCATGCCCTCTGACCGGCCACGATAGATGACGCCGGTATTGTCCACGGCGATGCAGTTCTCGGCCCGCACCCCCATGGCCTTCATCAGCTCCAGGGAGGCGATGCCCGCCGCGCCCGCGCCGCACAGCACCACCTTCACCTGGTCCAGGGACCGGCCGGTGATCTTGCAGGCGTTCAGGAGGCCCGCTGCCGAGATGATCGCCGTGCCGTGCTGGTCGTCGTGGAACACCGGGATGTCGAGCAGGTCCTGCAGCTCGGTCTCGATGCGGAAGCATTCGGGGGACTTGATGTCCTCCAGATTGATGCCGCCATAGGTGACGCCGATGTTCTTGATCACCGTGATGACCTCGTCGGGGTCGGTGGCCGAGACCTCCACATCGATGGAGTCCACGTCGGCGAAGCGCTTGAAGAGCACGCACTTGCCCTCCATCACCGGCTTGGACGCCAGGGCCCCCAGATTGCCCAGCCCGAGGATGGCCGTGCCATTGGAGATCACCGCCACCAGGTTGCCCTTGGAGGTGTAGTCATAGGCCTTGTCCGGATCCTCGGCGATGGCCAGCACCGGTACGGCCACGCCCGGGGAATAGGCCAGCGAGAGGTCCCGCTGGGTGGCCATCGGCTTGGTCGGCACGATGGCGATTTTTCCAGGCGTAGGCAGACGGTGGAAGCTGAGCGCCTCCTCGTCGGTGAAGGTGCGTTTCTCGGCGTCGCTCATGAGCGCGGACGATCCTTGCAGACACGGGTGATGGAAGAGGGCCGCAACCTACATACCCCGCCCCCCCGCCACAACCGCAAGACTCCGGGGCGGCGGTAGGAATTGCAGGGGTGGGTTTGGCCAGGCCAGGCGCCGGCCATTGGAGGCGCCACCGTGCGGGCATGGGGGAAACAGCTTCGCCAAGGCGAGTGAGAGCGTCTGCACGCGTGGCGGGCCGGCTCATCCTGGACCTTGACGGCGTCCTTGCGGACACCAGCGCTGCAGATGCTGCAATGGCGTCTGCGCCGCCCCGGCTATCCATCTTCGGAGGTTCTCAACTGGACCAGCGCCGTTCTGATCATGAAGACGGGGCACTTCTACCCGGGGCAACGAGTCCGGATTAACGGGGTGCGGCCTGTAGGATCTCGGCGAGCCCGAGCTAGGAGCCCTGCGCCCCGCGCCGCCGGGGCAGGGCGGCGGCGGCCCTGGCCAGGCCGGTGATCGTCCCCCAGTCCCCGGCCGCCACAGCAGCCCTGGGCGCCACCCAGGAGCCGCCGACACAGGCCACATTGGGCTCATTCAGATAGTCGGGCGCCGTGGCCGCATCGATGCCGCCGGTGGGGCAGAACACCGCCTGGGGGAAGGGGCTGGCCAAGGCCCGCAGCAGGGAGACGCCCCCCACCACGCTGGCCGGGAACAGCTTGAAGGCCGAAAATCCCCGTTCCAGCCCGGCCATCAGCTCGCTCGCCGTGGCGATGCCGGGCAGCAGGGGGATCGGCCCTTCCAGCCCTTCACCCGGGATCAGCCCGGGGCTGACGGCGAAACGGGCGCCGGCCCGGGCGGCGGCCTGACGGGCGGCGGCTGAGGTGACGGTGCCCGCCCCCACCACGGCCTCCTCCACCTCGCCGGCGATGGCGGCGATGGCTTCCAGGGCGACGGGCGTCCGCAGGGTGACCTCCAGGGCCCGCAGGCCCCCGCGGGCGAGGGCCCGGGCCAGGGGGACCGCATCGGCCAGGTCCTCGATGATCAGCACCGGCGCCACCGGGGCCAGGGCCATGATCTCGTCCAGGGTCACAGGCGTAGGCCTTCCAGCTGGGCCAGCTCCCGGGCGCAGCCCACCAGGGCCGGGAACGGATGGGTGATGAGGAAGGTCGGAATGTTGCGGACATAGGGGGCCAGCCGCCCCTTGGCCTCAAAACGGGCGCGGAACCCCCCCGACATGAGGCGCTCGGTCATGCGGGGGGGGATTCCGCCGCCCACATAGACCCCGCCCCTGGCCCCGTAGGTCAGGGCCAGGTCGCCGGCCACGCCCCCCAGTATGGCGCAGAACCGGTCCAGGGCCGCGCCCGCGCCGACATCGCCCGCCGCGCCGGCATCGATCACCCGCCGCTCATCGGCCAGAGTCGGGGTCCGGCCGGCCATGTCCTCCAGGGCCAAGTAGAGATCATACAGCCCCTGGCCGGACAGGACCCGCTCCACGGAGACCCGCCCATGGACCGCCAGCAGCCGCCGCCAGATCTCCGCCTCAACCGCGTCATGGGGGGCAAAGCCCCCATGGCCCGCCTCGGTGGCCACGGCGATGTCCACATGGGCCGAACGCGCCACCGCCGCCACACCGAAGCCGGTGCCTGGCCCCAGCACCACGATCGGACAGGTCGCGGCGCCGGCCAGGTCCGGGCCGATCCGGCGCAGGTCCGCAGGGTCCAGAACCGGCGCGGCCATGGCCTGGCCGGCGAAGTCATTGACCAGCTTGATGGCCTCGAAGCCAAAGGCGGCGATGAGCTCGGTCTCCGAGACGTGCCAGTCGAGATTGGTGAACTCGATCTCTCCGTCGACCACCGGCCCGGCCACGGCGATCACCGCCTTGGCCGGGCGCTTGCGGCCGGTGGTCTCGGTCAGATAGGCCGAGATGATCTCATCGAGGCCGCCGTAATCGGCGCAGGCATGGGTCCTGGCGTGGCGCAGATGGCCCTCCCCGTCCACCAGGGCGAACCGGGCGTGGGTGCCACCCACATCGCCCACCAGACCGGCATAGACCGTGGCCATCAGATCACGTCCTCAAACAGCACCGAGGCGCCGGCCTCGGCCGGGCCAATGGCCCGGCGCATCCAGCCAAACATCTCCCGGCCGTAGCCGCGGGCCGGGCCGGGGGGCGCGGCCGCAGCCCGGGCGGCCAGCACGGCTGGATCGACCTTGATCTCCAGCTGGCCGGCCAGGGCGTCCACCCGGATCATGTCCCCATCCTGGACCCGGGCCAGGACCCCGCCGGCGGCGGCCTCCGGGGTCACATGGATGGCGGCCGGCGCCGTGCCCGATGCCCCCGACATCCGCCCGTCCGTGACCAGGGCCACCTTCAGACCCCGTTCCAGCAGGAGCACCAGGGTGGGCGTCAGGCTGTGCAGTTCGGGCATGCCATTGGCCTTAGGCCCCTGGAAGCGGACGACGGCTACAAAGTCCTCCGTCAGTTCGCCGCGACGAAAGGCTTCGAGCAGGTCCTCCTGGTCGTCAAACACCCTGGCCGGGGCTTCGATCACCAGGTGCTCAGGCCTCACCGCCGAGGTCTTCATCACCGCCCGCCCCAGGCCCCCGGCCATCAGGCGCAGCCCCCCCTCCGGCTGGAAGGGATCGGCCACGGGACGCAGGATGTCGAGGTTGAGGCTCTCGGCGGGTCCCTCCCGCCAGACCAGCCGACCGTCCTCGAGGAAGGGTTCGCGCTGATAGGCCCGCAGGCCGCCCCCGGCCACGGTCACCACGTCATCATGGGCCAGGCCCGCGTCCAGCAGCTGGCGGATGACAAGGGCCATGCCCCCGGCAGCCTGGAAGGCGTTCACGTCCTCCGGGCCATTGGGATAGACCCTGACGATCAGCGGCGTGACCCGGGACAGGTCGTCGAAGTCGGCCCAGGTCAGCTGAATGCCCGCCGCCCGGGCGATGGCCACCATGTGCAGGGTGTGATTGGTGGAGCCGCCGGTGGCCATCAGCCCGACAATGGCGTTGACCATGGCCTTCTCGTCCACCACCGCCGCCATGGGCGTATAGGCCTCGCCGGTCCCGATGATCTCCACCGCCCGCCGGGCGGCCGCGGCGGTGAGGGCCTCGCGCAGGGGCGTGTGGGGATGGACAAAGGCCGCGCCTGGCAGGTGCAGACCGGTCATCTCCATCATCATCTGGTTGGTGTTGGCCGTGCCATAGAAGGTGCAGGTGCCCGGGCCGTGATAGGACTTCATCTCGGAGTCCAGCAGCACCTCGCGGCTGACCTTGCCCTCTGCGTAAAGGCCGCGCACCCGGGCCTTCTCGGCGTTGGAGAGCCCGGAGGTCATGGGGCCGCCGGGCACGAAGATCACCGGCAGATGGCCAAAGGCCAGGGCCCCCATGGTCAGGCCCGGCACGATCTTGTCGCAGACCCCCAGCATGAGCGCGGCGTCAAAGGCGTCATGGGTCAGGGCCAACCCGGCGGACATGGCGATCACGTCCCGGGAGAACAGGGACAGCTCCATGCCGGGCCGGCCCTGCGTCACCCCGTCGCACATGGCCGGCGCCCCGCCGGCCACCTGGGCTGTGGCCCCCACCGCCTCGGCGGCGGCGCGGATCACATCGGGAAACCGCTCATAGGGCTGATGGGCCGAGAGCATGTCGTTATAGGCCGTGACGATGGCCAGGTTGGGGGCCGCAGGATTGCGAATCCGGGCCTTGCCCGCATCTGGCAGGGCGGCGAAGGCGTGGGCGAAATTGGCGCAGGACAGCTTGGCCCGGCCAGGGCCTGCGGCCTGAGCCGCCGCCATCTGGTCCAGATAGGCCGCGCGGCTGTCCCTGCTGCGGGCGATGATCCTGTCGGTCACCTCGGCGACAACCGGATGGATGGGCATGGGGGCTCCTTCAAGGGGTCCAGAACACCCGGACCGGAACGCGGCCCTGGGTCAAGAGGGGGCTGACCGGCAGGTCCGCCCCGGCCCGGGCCTGGCTGAGCACCTGCCGCTTCTCCGCGCCGGAGATCAGGATGAGGATGGCCTTCGACTGTAACAACGCCGCCAGGGTCAGGGTGATCCGCGGCAGGGGCGGATCACCGATCGCCCCGTCCAGGCCCAGGCAGTAGCGCCGGCTGTCGGCGGCCATGGCCGCCGCCAGGCCTGCGGCCCCAGGGATCAGCGAGGCCACATGGCCATCGGCGCCCATGCCCAGCAGGGTCATATCGAAGGGGGCAATGGCGGCGACGTCGGCCTCGGCCAGGTCGGCGCAGGCCGCCGCACTGGGGGCCGGGCGCCACAGGGGGACAAGGCAGGCGCCGGCGGCCGCGCCCTGCAGCAGTCGCGCCCTGATCAGGGCCTCATTGGAGGCGGGGTGGTCGGGGGAGACGAAGCGCTCATCAGACAGGGTGACATCCACCCGGCGCCAGTCCAGTCCGGCCGACCGCAACAGGTCATAGACCGGACCCGGGGCGCGGCCGCCAGTGGCCACAAGCCGGCCCCGGCCCCGGGCGGCGATCCCGGCTTGCAGGGCCTGAAGGGTCGCGCCCGCAGCGGCCTGCGCCAAGGCGGCGGGGGTCTCGAAGGGCTCGATCATATCCCCTCCTGCTCCCCTTGCGCCGGCCAGGGCGCCCCAACCGGGCCCTGGGAACGCCTAACGGCGGGGCACATAGGCCAGGCGCAGGATGTTGGCCGCCCCCGGCGAGCCCATGGGCAGGCCGGCCAGGATCAGGATTCGCCGGCCCGGCGCCGCCAGGGCGAGATCCCGGGCGATCTCCGTGGCGACCTTGGCCAGGGACTCAGAGTCGGACGGCTGGGGCACCACCCTGGCCTCTACCCCCCAGCTCAGGGCCAGGCGACGGGCCACCGCCACATGGGGGGTAAGCGCCAGGGCGGGCTGTAGAGGACGTTCCCGGGCCAGGCGCAGGGCCGTCTGACCGGTGGTGGTGAAGCTGGCCAGGCAGGCGATGGAGGGTCCCTGGGCGGCGCGGCTGGCGGCCGCCACCAGGGCGTCGGCGTCGGCCTCCTCGATGGGATATTCCGCCGCCATCAGTTCGGGCCAGCGAGGATCGCGCTCCACCCGGCCGATAATGCGATCCATGATCGACACCGCCTCCAGGGGGAAGTCGCCGACCGCCGTTTCCGCCGACAGCATCATGGCGTCTGCGCCCTCATAGACCGCGCCCGCCACATCGGAGGCCTCGGCCCGGGTGGGGGTGGGGGCGCTGGTCATGGATTCCAGCATCTGGGTGGCCACGATCACCGGCAGTCCCCGGGTGCGGCAGGCGCGGATCAGGGCCTTCTGCACCACCGGCACATCCTCCGGGGCCAGCTCCACCCCCAGGTCCCCCCGGGCCACCATCACCCCGTCGCAGAGGTCGAGAATCTCCTCCAGGGCGTCCAGGGCGGCGGGCTTCTCGATCTTGGCCAGGACCGCAGCCCGACCCTGGACCAGCTGGCGCAGTTCGGCCATGTCGGCGGCCCGCTGGACAAAGGAGAGCGCCACCCAGTCGACCCCCTGGTCGAGGGCGAACGCCAGATCCTTGCGATCCTTGGGGGTCAGGGCGGGAATCGGGATCGGATAGCCGGGAAGGTTCAGTCCCTTGTGGTTGGACAGGGTGTCGCCCACCACCACCTCGGTGTCGGCGAAGTCCTTGCCGTGGCGCACCACCTTCAGACGCACCCGGCCATCATCGATCAGGATGTCGGCGCCGACCTTCACCGCCGCCAGGATTTCCGGATGCGGCGCGCAGACCCGCGTCGAGTCCCCCGGCGTCGGATCGAGGTCCAGGCGGAAGGGCTGACCCGGCCTGATCTGCGCCGTGCCGCCGGCGAACCGCCCCAGGCGCAGCTTCGGGCCCTGCAAGTCGGCCAGGACCGCCAGGGGGCGGCCCACCGCAGCTTCGGCGCCGCGCACCGTGGCGATGGCCCGGGCGTGGTCCTCATGGGTTCCATGGCTGAAATTGACCCGGAACACATCGGCGCCGGCCCTGGCCAGGGCCTCCACCTGGTCTGGGGTGCGGCTGGCAGGCCCCAGGGTGGCGACAATACGGGCGCGGCGGGCGCGGATCATGGGATCCTCGTTCTTGGCAGTGTGGCCCGGGCAGGACCGAGGAGGGCGGCGAGTCACTTTGCGCGGCCAGAACAGGAGCTTAGCAAACGGCGCCCGGACGCCATCGGGAAAAAGGCGGCCGGCCTGTGACAAGGCCGATGCGACCAGGCCCTCAGACCGCCGGCGGCGGAGTGAAGCCGCGGACATTCTCGTCGATGGCCTGGGCCAGGGACAGGAGCCGCGCATCCCCTCCGTGCGGACCGATCAGCTGGGCGCCCACCGGCAGGCCATCGGCCGCGATCCCCGCCGGCAGGGTGGTGGCCGGCAGCAGACAGGCCGTCGCCAGGGCGATCCAGCCCAGCATGGTGATATAGGGCGCGCCCTGCCCGTCGGAGAACTTCAGCCGCCGGGCGGCGAAGGATCCGTGGCTGTGGAGGAAGGCGGTCCCCGGGGCGACCGGGGCCAGTATGGCGTCATAGCCTTCGAAGACGGAATCCATCTCCCGCCGCAGGCGGGCGCGGACGGCGTCGGCGGCCAGCCAGTCCCGATGGCGGGCGGTATAGGCCATCACCGTGCCCGCCCAGGAGAACGGACCTGCGCCCCTGGCCCTGGCGAACCTGGCGGCGGGCCGCATCATCTCCATCCGCCGAATCTGCCTGGCCGGCAGGTCGGCGCCGATGATCGAACCCAGCAGCAGAAGGTAGGATTCCAGCAGGGTCTCCACATCCACGGGCGGGGAGATCACCTGCACCGTGGCCCCGGCGGCGGCGAGCTCGCCGGCATAGGCCGTAAGCACGACCGCCACCTGCGGGTCCAGGGGCAGGCCCGGCGCCTCCAGCCACAGACCGATCCGCACCTTATGGAGATCGGCCGGGGGCGCCCTGGGGGAGATCCCGCCATCGGCGATCACCGACAGCAGGAGCCGCAGGTCCCGGGCCGAACGGGCCATGGGGCCGATCACGTTCAGATCCGGCTCCTGCCAGGACCCGGGGCTGGGGGGCACATGGCCATGCTGGGGGGTGAGCGCCCAGGTGGGCTTGTGCGAAAAGACCCCACAGAAATGGGCCGGGACCCTCAGGGATCCGCCGATGTCCGAGCCGATCTCCAGGGCCGTGACCCCGGCCGCCAGGGCTGCGGCCGCGCCGCCGGACGAGCCGCCCGGGGTGCGTGTCCCGTCCCAGGGATTGTTGGTGGTCCCATAGAGCCCGTTGAAGCTCTGCCAGTCCCCGGCCATGACCGGCACATTGGTCTTGCCCCAGATCACCGCCCCGGCCTTGCGCGCCAGGGCGACCACGGCGGCGTCCTCGGCCTGACGGCGGCGAAAGACCTCCAGCCCGGCCGAGGCCGGCATGCCGCTGACGTCCAGGGTGTCCTTGATGGTCATGGGCAGGCCGGCCAGCGGCCCCAGCGTCCCGCCCCGGGCGCGGATATCATCGATGGCCTTGGCCCGCTCCAGGGCCCGCTCCAGATCGGCGGCGACCACGGCGTTCAGCCGGCGATGGGTCTGTTCGTGGCGGGCCAGGGTCAGCTTCAGCAGCTCGACGGCGGTGACCCGGCCAGAGGCCAGCAGGCCGATCTGCCCCGAGGCGTCCAGGCTGAGCAGGTCCAGGTCGCTCATGACGGGGTCCCGGATCTGGCGGCCTTCAGGCCCAGCACGTCCTGCATGTCATAGGCGCCGGGCGGCTGGCGCACGGCCCACAGGCCGGCCTCCACCGCCCCGCGGGCGAACAGGCTGCGGTCCCGGGCCGAGTGGGACAGGGTCAGGATCTCGTCATCGGCGGCGAACACCACCGAATGCTCGCCGATGATGCCGCCGCCGCGCATCACCGAATAGCCGATCTCGCCGTCGGGCCGCGCGCCGGTAATCCCGTCCCGGGCGGCGCGGGCCACGGTCTCCAGGGCCACGCCGCGGCCCTCGGCGGCGGCCTGGGCCAGCTTGATCGCCGTGCCGGACGGCGCGTCGACCTTGCGCCGGTGGTGGGCCTCGAACACCTCGATATCGTAGTCGGACGCCGCCAGGGCCCGCGCGGCCTGGGCCACCAGGCCCAGCAGCATGTTGACGCCCAGGGAGAAGTTGCCCGCCCGCACTATGGGAATGGCGCGGGCCGCCTGATCGATCGCCGCGATCTGCGCCTCATCAAACCCGGTCGACCCGATCACCAGGGCGATGTCGCCCCGGGCGGCGCACACCTGGGCCAGCTCCACCGAGGCCTTGGGCGTCGAGAAATCCACCACCACATGGGCGGCCGCCAGGGCGCTCGCCTGGTCCACCAGGCGGGGATCGGCCGCGCCCGGCCGGTCAAAACAGGCGAACAGATCGACGTCCTCGCGCCCCTCCAGCACAGAGACCACCGCCTGGCCCATTCGGCCGAGCGCGCCGGCGACAGCGAAACGAACAGGTGCGGTCAGGACGGTCTCTCCGGGGCTTGGCGGCGCAAGGCAGCGAATGTCGCCGCTGGGCGGGCGCGGTCAAGGGCGGAGGTGGGGCAGGTCAGTCCTCAGGCTTGGAGACCTCCTCCCGCCAGGCCCGCTGCAGATCGTGGACCGCCGTCGGATTACCGCGCGCTCAGGCCCGGAAGTATAGCTTCAGGAACAGCTTCAGAGCGTAGAAGCCAGCGCAGACGATCAGATACATCCAACCAATCAGCTCGCCGACGGCGCGAATGGCGGCCAGCGATACCCCGCCATCAAAAGCTGCATGCACCCCGACTCGCGTCGCCGCGACGGCCAGGAGAAACACAGCTGCGTTGATGAAGAAGGGCTGGCCTCGGAGCATCACGACACCTTGGAGCATTCTCTAACGATAGCGCCTGAAGGGTTGCATGGCGGCTCATGGCGTCATGGGAGATCGAACGGCTCTCGAGTCTGTGGCTTCTGCTGGTATCGCTCGCCCAAGTCGACCCTGGGCTCCTCTACAAATCGCAGGCGTTCGAAGGCAATATTCTTGATGTGCGATCGGTCGAGATACAACTGATCAATCGGTGAGGTCCGTTGGGCTTCGCGGCGAACAACGCCCTGCTGTGTGACCCTTAGGTAGAAGGTTTCACAGCTGGTGAGGAGAATTGATGTGATCTCCCTTTCGGCGTTCGTCGTCATGTTAGCCACAACGCCCTCGTAGCCTACCACCGTGCCATCTTGTCGGATATCGCTGACGACATAGGCGAGGACAGCCTCATCATCGCTTTCGGCAATGAGCAAGTCACCCAGCCAACCATACAGCAGTCCCTTGAGCCCCCCTTTCCCCGCGAACCACGAAACAACCCCACGAACGAGAAGGAAGGATAGGGCGGTGAGCACCCCCACCGTTGTCAGGATCGACACGACCTCAAGGCCGGTGACTTCAGCCTTGCGAATGGCGATGTTGAATAGCGCGGCGTAGACGTTGGGGTCGTAGTCGACAGCCCAACACTGACGCGCGGAACAAAAGCTGTCCTGCGCCCAGAAGGTCAATGCACCCACCAAATGGGCGGCCAGAGAGCCCACCGTGACCAATGAGAGGGCTAGGATGGACCCGGGTGGTGGTGGTGGTGACTCAACAGGTCCAAGCCGACTGCCGTGGTAAAGCCCCGCAAATACGGCGAACCCCGGAGCCAACAGGAACAATCCGAGGATCAGCGTAAAGCTGAAGGTCACGCCGGCTTGCGCTTAGCCTGGGCGCCCGCTTGGCTGAAGCGCCCCGTTTCGCCGTCGCGCTGACCTTTTGGGATAACGAGCACGCCGTCGCGATCGCGACCGGTCGAGGCTTCGCGGGCGGCGCTCCAGCTGCCATAGGTCGAGAAGACCTTCTTGGCCGTCTTGATGGACTGGGGCGAGTTCAGTTTCATGCCCCCAATATGAATGCGTTCAGCTCTTGTTCCAAGATGCTTCTGCGCAAAGAAGGCTCTGAGCAGCGCCGCAGGGGCGGCCTCCAGAAAGTCGGCTCAAGGATTTTGAGAGCACGTTGAGAGTAGCCGCCTCGATTCCCGCAATTCCTACCGCCCCGCGGGAGTCTTGCGGTTGTGGCTTGGGGGCGGGGTATGTAGGTTGCGGCCCTCTTCCATAAACTGTGTCT
>CAMTXB010000069.1:0-15440 GCA_947085575.1 uncultured Caulobacteraceae bacterium | reverse complement strand
TGGTGGAGCTAAGCGGAGTCGAACCGCTGACCTCTTGAATGCCATTCAAGCGCTCTACCAGCTGAGCTATAGCCCCAGGTCCTGGGTTCTTCGGGCGGGCTTGCCCTCCCGAAGAGGCGCGGAACCTAGTCAAAGGTCTGATGGCGATCAAGCACCATTTTCAGGGCTTGTCGCCGGGACCTCAATCTTCGTCGGGTTGGGGGATTCCCTCGAGATCGGCGTCGTCGAAATCCTCGTCGTCTTCTTCGAGGAAGGGCACGGCCTCGTCGTCGTCTTCCAGGTCGTCCTCATCGCTGAAGCCGGCCAGGCCGGCGTCCGGGGATTTCTTCTTGGCCACCCGCTCGACGGGCTCGACGTCCTCGTCCTCGTCGTCCTCGACGGCGGGATCCTCGATCTCGTCAATCTCCGGCGCGCCGATGTCGTCCTCGTCGTCCTCCTCGTCCTCGCTGCGGGCCTTGACCTGATCTTCGGCCTCGACCTCCGGTTCGGGCATGGGCGCGCGGCCGCGAACCCGTCGGGTCTTGACCGCCTCATCGGGATCAAATTCGGTATGGCACTTGGGGCACACAGCCGGCCGCTTGGTCAGGTCGTAGAACTTGGCCTGGCAGTTCGGGCAAACCTGCTTGGCGCCCAACTCTGGTTTTGCCACGTGGGCGATCCCCTAAAGAGCGGTTTGACAGAAGCCGGCTCCCTTGCCACGGGCCATGGCTTCTGTCAAAACCAAAGCCCCGCAGACAAACCCAAGGCCTTGAGGAGGCGTCGATTTCCATCACGGCGGCTGGACTGACCGCGATCTGCGGCGGCCCGCTGCGGGGCCGTGTGCGCGCTCCCGGCGACAAGTCCATTTCCCATCGCGCCCTGATCCTGGGCGCCATGGCCAGCGGAACCTCAGACATCACCGGCCTGCTCGAGGGCGAGGACGTCAAGCGCACGGCGGCAGCCATGGCGGCGTTCGGCGCGCGGGTCGAGCGCCTGGGCGAAGGTCGCTGGCGGGTCGAGGGTCGGGGCGGCTTCTCCGAGCCCCTCGACGTCATTGACTGCGGCAACGCCGGCACCGGCGTGCGGCTGATCATGGGCGCGGCCGCAGGCTTTGACCTGAGCGCCACCTTCACCGGCGACGCCTCCCTGCGCGGCCGGCCGATGAACCGGGTCCTCAAACCCCTAGGCGAGATGGGGGCGAGCTGGATCGCCAGGTCCGGCGGTCGCCTGCCGCTCACCCTGCGCGGCGGCGGGCTGAGGCGCACGGCCTATCGCCTGCCCGAACCCTCGGCCCAGGTGAAGTCCGCGGTCCTGCTGGCCGGGCTGCATGCCGAGGGCGGCGCGGAGGTGATCGAGCCCGAGGCCACCCGGGACCATACCGAGCGCATGCTGCGGGCCTTCGGGGCTCAGGTGGAGACAACCCCGATGGCCGACGGCGCCCGGCGCATCCTCGTGCCCGGCGGTCAGGCCCTGAGCGGAACAGAGGTTGTGGTTCCCGGCGATCCGTCCTCGGCCGCCTTCCCTCTCGTGGCGGCGCTGATCACGCCGGGGTCGGAGGTGACGGTGGAGGGGGTGCTGCTCAATCCCCTGCGGACCGCCCTGTTCCTGACCCTGCAGGAGATGGGCGCCGATCTGGCGATCTCCAATGTGCGGGACGAAGGCGGCGATCAGGTGGGTGACATCACCGCCCGCCATTCGACCCTGCGCGGCGTGGTCGTGCCCCCGGAGCGGGCCCCGGCCATGATCGACGAATACCCCATCCTGGCTATAGCCGCGGCCTTCGCTGAGGGGCCGACCATCATGCGCGGCATCGGCGAGATGCGGGTCAAGGAAAGCGACCGGATCGCCCTCACCGCCGCCGGCCTCGCCGCCTGCGGGGTGGGCGTCGTGGAGGAGCCCGAGGGCCTGATCGTCAGCGGGTCGGCCCGGGCCGACCATCCGGTGGCCGGCGGCGCTCAGGTGACCACCCACGGGGACCACCGCATCGCCATGGCGCACCTGGTCCTGGGTCTGGCCGCCGAGGCGCCGGTGACGGTGGATGAGCCCGGCATGATCGCCACCAGCTTTCCCGGCTTCGTGCAGATGATGACCGGTCTTGGCGGTCAGATCGCATCTGTGGACCGCCTGCCCGCATGAGCGGCGCTGGCGTGATCACCGTCGATGGTCCCGCAGCCTCGGGCAAGGGGACGATCGCCGCGGGCCTCGGCCGCCTCTATGGCCTGCCGGTGCTGGATTCGGGGCTGCTTTACCGGGCGGTGGGCGTGCTGCTGCAACAGGCGGGGGGCGATCTGGGCGACCCGCGGGCGGCGGCCGCCATCGCCCGGGACCTGCGCCCCGAAGCCCTGGACAATGACGCTTTCCGCACCCGCGCCGCCGGCGAGGCCGCCAGCCGGGTGGCCGTCCATCCCGAGGTCCGCCAGGTGCTGCTGGCCCTGCAGCGGGACTTCGCCCACCAGCCGGGTGGCGCGGTGCTGGATGGACGGGACATGGGCACGGTGATCTGCCCCACCGCCGGCGCCAAGCTCTATGTCACCGCCCGGCCGGAGGTGCGGGCCGAGCGCCGCTGGCGCCAGCTGACCGGCCAGGGCGAGGCGGTCGGCCTGGAAGACGTGCTGGCCGATATCCGCATCCGCGACGCCCGGGACTCCGGCCGGGCGGCCGCCCCCATGGCGCCGGCGCCAGACGCCGTCTTGCTGGACACCTCGGAAATGACTATAGACCAAGCCGCCGATGCGGCCCGCCGCATCGTCGAGGCGGCGCGCGCTGTCCAGCTTCCCTGAACAGGCGAGCTGGACGAGCAAATCCAACCGCGCCTTTTCCTCGTCGGCTGCGGGCGATTTCATCTCGTGAGGCTCGCCTCACGTTTTCGGTTGCAACCCCTAACCTGACACTGGGAATCCGTCCTGAGTCCGTGCGCGGCCAGGCGTCCGAGGTCAATTCGAACGAAAGAACACTATGGCTGACGATATGAGCCTCTCCCCCTCCCGCGACGACTTCGCCGCCCTCCTCGACGAGTCGCTTGGCGGCCGTGACTTCATGGAAGGCACTGTGGTCAAGGGCCTGGTGGTGGGCATCGAAAAGGACTTCGCCATCATCGATGTGGGCCTCAAGACCGAGGGCCGCGTCCTGCTGAAGGAATTCGGCGGCGAAGACGACAGCAAGGCGGTGGTGGCCGTCGGCGATACGGTCGAGGTGTTCCTCGAGCGGGTCGAGAACGCCATGGGCGAAGCGGTGATCAGCCGCGACAAGGCCCGCCGCGAGGAAGCCTGGACCCGTCTGGAAGGGGTCTATGCGCTGAACGAGCCGGTCATGGGCTCCATTGTCGGCCGCGTGAAGGGCGGCTTCACCGTCGATCTCGGCGGCGCCTCGGCCTTCCTGCCCGGCAGCCAGGTCGATATCCGCCCGGTCCGCGACGTCGGCCCGCTGATGGGCAAGGAGCAGCCCTTCGCCATCCTCAAGATGGACCGTCCCCGGGGCAATATCGTCGTCTCCCGCCGGGCCATTCTGGAAGAAGCCCGCGCCGAGCAGCGCACCGAACTGGTGGCCCAGCTGCTGGAGGGCGAAGTCCGCGAAGGCGTGGTCAAGAACATTACCGATTACGGCGCGTTCGTGGACCTGGGCGGCATCGACGGCCTGCTGCATGTCACCGACATGAGCTGGAAGCGCGTCAACCATCCGAACCAGGTTCTGGCGGTGGGCGACACGGTCAAGGTGCAGATCGTCAAGATCAACCCCGACACCCAGCGCATCTCGCTCGGCATGAAGCAGCTGCAGTCCGACCCCTGGGACGGCGTGGAAGCCAAGTACCCGGTGGGCGCCAAGTTCACGGGCCGGATCACCAACATCACCGACTACGGCGCCTTCGTGGAGCTGGAGGCCGGCGTCGAGGGCCTGGTGCACGTTTCCGAAATGTCCTGGACCAAGAAGAACGTCCATCCGGGCAAGATCGTCTCCACCTCGCAGGAAGTGGATGTGGTGGTGCTGGACGTCGATCCGTCCAAGCGCCGCGTCTCGCTTGGCCTGAAGCAGGCCATGGCCAATCCCTGGGACGCCTTCCTGGAAGCCCATCCGGTCGGCTCCACCGTCGAGGGCGAAGTCAAGAACGCCACCGAGTTCGGCCTGTTCATCGGCCTGGAGAACGACATCGACGGCATGGTCCATCTGTCCGACCTGGACTGGACCGCGCCCGGCGAGGAGGTCATCACGCGCTATCAGAAGGGTGAGATGGTCAAGGCGCAGGTGCTGGACGTTGATGTCGAGAAGGAGCGCATCTCGCTGGGCATCAAGCAGCTGGCCGGCGATCCGATGGCCGGCGACGCCTACCGCAAGGGCCAGACCGTGACGGTCACCGTCACCGAGGTCACGTCGGGCGGCATCGAGGTCCGTCTGGGCGATGATGGCGCCCCGATGACCGCCTTCATCCGCAAGTCCGACCTGTCCCGCGACCGGACCGACCAGCGCCCAGAGCGTTTCGCCGTGGGTGACCGCGTCGATGCTCAGGTGGCCAATGTCGACAAGGGCGCCCGTCGCCTGTCCCTGTCGATCAAGGCCCTGGAAATGGCCGAGGAGAAGGAAGCCATCGAGCAGTTCGGCTCGTCGGACTCCGGCGCGTCCCTCGGCGACATCCTGGGCGCGGCTCTGCGTGAAAAGGGCGCCGGCAAGGACTGATCGTCCGGCCTGTTCCACGATGAGGACAAGCCCCGTCCGGACTTCCGGGCGGGGCTTTCTTGTGCCCTTTGGGTCGGGTTGATTGGCGGCGGAACCGCATACGGCCTTGAACATCCTCAGGGACTCGCCCATGGTCGCCCCTGCCGAACCTCCGGAAAGTGCGATGATCAAATCCGAACTGATCGCCCGTCTGGCCGAGGAAAACCCCCATCTGACCCAGCGCGATATCGAGCGGGTTGTGGGCGTCGTCCTGGAGCAGATGATCCTAGCCCTTGAGCAGGGGGGCCGCGTGGAACTGCGGGGCTTTGGCGCCCTGTCAGTCCGGGCCAGGGACGCCCGCTCCGGGCGTAACCCCCGCACGGGCGAGCCCGTGGCTGTCCAGGCCAAGCATGTGCCGTTCTTCAAGAGCGGCAAGGAACTGCGCGAGCGCCTCAACGCCGACTGATCGGCGGGGCGCTTCGGGTCCCGCTTCTCCCTAAGCCTGAGGACGGTCTGGGATGAGCATCGTCTCTGAATTCCGCGAATTCATCTCCCGCGGCAATGTCATCGATCTGGCGGTGGGCGTCATCATCGGCGCCTCGTTCAATTCCATCGTCAAGAGTCTGGTGGATCAGGTGATCATGCCCCCCATAGGGCTGCTCACTGGCGGCGTGGACTTTTCCCGCCTGACCTGGGTTCTGCGGTCGGAGAATCCCGCCACCGCGGCGGTGGAGCTGGTGGCCATCCAGTACGGCGCCTTTATCAGCACCGTGATCCAGTTCCTGATCGTGGCCTGGGCGGTCTTCCTGCTGGTCAAGCTGGTCAACACCATCCGCCGCACCGAGGCCGAAAAGCCCCCGGAGGCGCAGCCGGCGCCCTCCCCCACCGAGGTGCTGCTGATGGAGATCCGCGACCAGCTGAAAGCCCAGGCTGCCGTCCAGACGCCTTCAGAGACCAAGGCGCGCCCCAAGCCCTGATTTGCGCCGGCGTCTTGCGGACCGGGGCTCTGATCCCCTATTCGACGGGGATGAGCGCCCCCCGCATCGCCTCCAAGATCTGCGGCCTGTCCACCCCGCAGGCGGTCACCGCCGCCCTGGACGGCCGTGCGGCCTATCTGGGCTTCATCTTCTTTGCCGCAAGCCCACGCAATGTGACCCCTGAGGCGGCCGGGGCCCTGACCGGGCCGGTGCGGGGCGAGGCCCAGGTGGTGGCGGTCAGCGTCGATCCCTCCGACGCGCTCATCGACCAGATCATGGCCCGCCTGCGGCCGGACATGATCCAGCTGCACGGGGCCGAGCCCCCGGCCCGGGTGGCCGCCATCGGCCAGCGGACCGGCGCGCGGACCATCAAGGTGATCCCGGTTTCCGGCCCAGAGGATCTCGCGGGCGTCAGCGCCTATGAGAGCGCCGCCGACCACCTCATGTTCGAGGGCCGGCCGCCCAAGGACGCGGCCATGCCCGGGGGCGTGGGGGCCCGGTTCGACTGGACCCTTCTTTCCGGGCGGCGGTTTTCCAGGCCGTGGTTCCTGGCCGGCGGCCTTGACCCCTGGAACGTGATGGAGGCCATCAGCCTCTCGGGCGCGCCCGCCGTGGACGTATCCTCTGGCGTGGAACGCGGTCCCGGACTAAAGGACCCGGCCTTGATCACGGCGTTTCTAGACGCCGTGCGCCGCGCATGACGAGCTCTTTGCAAGGACGCGCAAGACGATGAACGCCCCGACTCAGGCCATGGCGCCCCCCGCGACGCCCAATGACTACGCCGCCTATCCCGACGCCCATGGGCGGTTCGGCCAGTTTGGCGGCCGCTATGTGGCCGAGACCCTGATGCCGCTGGTGCTGGATCTGGAGACCGCCTATCTGGCCACCCGGCAGGACGCCGGCTTCCAGGCCGAGCTGAACGGCCTGCTCACCCACTATGTGGGCCGGCCCTCCCCGCTCTACTTCGCCGAGCGGCTGACCAACCACTACGGCGGCGCCAGGATCTATTTCAAGCGCGAGGACCTGAATCACACCGGCGCGCACAAGATCAACAACTGCGTCGGCCAGATCCTGCTGGCCCGGCGGATGGGCAAGACCCGGATCATCGCCGAGACCGGCGCAGGTCAGCACGGGGTGGCCACGGCCACGGTCTGCGCCCGCTTTGGCCTGCCCTGCGTGGTCTATATGGGCGCCGTCGATGTGGCCCGGCAGCGGCCCAATGTGTTCCGCATGAATCTGCTGGGGGCTGAGGTCATCCCCGTGACCAGCGGCGCCTCGACCCTGAAGGACGCCATGAACGAGGCCCTGCGCGACTGGGTCTCAAACGTGGAAGACACCTATTACCTGATCGGATCGGCCGCCGGTCCGCATCCCTATCCGATGATGGTCCGCGATTTCCAGGCCATCATGGGCCGGGAGATCCGCGAGCAGATCCTCGAGGCCGAGGGCCGTCTGCCCGATGCGGTGGTGGCCTGTGTCGGCGGCGGCTCCAACGCCATCGGCGCCTTCCATCCGTTCCTGAACGACGAGTCGGTGCGGATCATCGGGGTTGAAGCCGCCGGCGACGGC
The DNA here is from genome assembly GCA_947085575.1 of uncultured Caulobacteraceae bacterium. Taxonomy (GTDB): domain Bacteria; phylum Pseudomonadota; class Alphaproteobacteria; order Caulobacterales; family Caulobacteraceae; genus Phenylobacterium. The sequence continues at coordinate 8,268 of CAMTXB010000069.1, read as the reverse complement.
ATGGACACCGACCGCCACGCCGCAGCGATCAATGGCGGCCGCCCGGGGGTTCTGCACGGCAACAAGACCTATCTGCTGCAGGACCCGGAGGGCCAGATCACCGAGGCTCACTCCATCTCGGCCGGCCTCGACTATCCGGGAATCGGGCCGGAGCACTCCTGGCTGCATGATGTGGGTCGGGCCCAGTACCTGACCTGCACCGACACCGAGGCGCTGGGCGCCTTCAAGCTGTGCGCCGAGCTGGAAGGCATCATTCCCGCCCTGGAGTCGGCCCACGCCATCGCCCGCCTGCCGGACATCGCCCGCGAGGTCGGCAAGGGCGGCGTCGTGGTGATGAACCTTTCGGGCCGGGGTGATAAGGACGTGGCCACCGTGGCCGATCACCTGGGACGCACCATCTGATGAAATCCCGTATCGACGCGCGGTTTGCGGCGCTGAAGGCGCAGGATCGCGCCGCCCTTGTGGCCTATGTGATGGCCGGGGATCCGGATCGGGCCACGGCCCTGAAGATCCTGCAGGGCCTGCCCGGCGCCGGCGCCGACCTGATCGAACTGGGCTTCCCGTTCTCCGACCCCATGGCCGAGGGGCCGCCGATCCAGAAGGCCGCCCAGCGCGCCCTGAGGACCGGCATGACCCTGAAGGGCGTGCTGGACCTGGCCGCCGCCTTCCGCGAGACCGACCAGACCACGCCGCTGATCCTGATGGGCTATCTGAACCCGCTGGTGACCTGGGGCTTTGAGGCCTTTGCCCAGGCCGCGTCCGCCGCCGGCATCGACGGCCTGATCGTCGTCGACTGCCCGCCGGAGGAGGCCGACCCCCTGGCCGACGCCCTGGACGGCGCCGACATCTCCCTGATCCGACTGGCGACGCCCACCACCGACGACAGGCGTCTGCCGGTGGTCCTGCGCCGCACCTCGGGCTTCGTCTATTATGTCTCGGTGACCGGGGTGACCGGGGCAAAGGAGGCCGACGCCGAGGCCGTGCGCCCGGCGGTGGCCCGCATCCGGGCGGCGTCGGGCCTGCCGGTGGCTGTGGGCTTTGGCATCCGCACGCCCGAGCGGGCCGGCGCCATCGCCCGGGTGGCGGACGCCGCCGTGGTCGGCTCGGCCCTGGTGGACGAGGTGGCCGAGGCTCTGGAGCGCAACGAAGACGTGACCACCCGGGTGCTTTCCAAAGTTGAATCCCTGGCTAAGGCTGTCCGCATGGCCCGCGCCGGATCCCTTCCGGCCTAGACCCCGATCGAGATGGCAGATCAGAAGAACGAAAAGCCCGCCCGCCCGCAAGGCTCCCAGGGCGGTTGGCTGTCCCGGATCGCACCGGGGATCCGCAACGCCTTCGTCAAGCGCGAGACCCCGGAAAACCTCTGGGTCAAATGCCCCGACACCGGTGAGATTGTCTATCGCCCGGATCTGGAGGCCGCCCTGTGGGTGACCCCTTCGGGCCATCATATGCGCATCGGCGCCAAGGAACGGCTGAAGATCACCTTTGACGAGGGTGTGGTCGAGCGCATCGCCACCCCCCATGTCACCGAAGACCCGCTCAAGTTCCCCGATGACCGGCCCTATGGCGAGCGCCTGAAGGCCGCCCGCAAGGCCACCGGCGAGCATGACGCCATGGCCATCGGGGTCGGCAGGATCCAGGGCCAGGAGGCCGTGGTCGTGGTCCAGGACTTCGCCTTCATGGGCGGCTCCCTGGGAATGGCGGCCGGCGAGACCTTCATCAAGGCCGCCCATGAGGCCATCGCCCGCCAGCGCCCCTTCGTGATCTTCACCGCCTCAGGGGGCGCGCGGATGCAGGAGGGAACACTGTCCCTCATGCAGATGACCCGTACGACCTTGGCGGTGAATGAGCTTAAGGCCGCTGGCCTGCCCTACATCGTTGTGCTCACCGACCCCACATCGGGGGGCGTGACCGCCTCCTACGCCATGCTCGGGGACGTGCACCTGGCTGAGCCCAACGCCATGATCGCCTTCTCAGGGCGTCGGGTGATCGAGCAGACCATTCGTGAAATCCTGCCCCCGGGCTTTCAGCGTTCGGAGTTCCTGGCGGAGCGCGGCATGGTCGACCAGGTGGTCAGCCGACCGGACCTGCCCGCCATGCTGGGCACGATCCTGAAGACCCTGATGCTGGGACGCGCCCGTTCCCGGGCCGCCTGACGCCCCCCCTCTCCACAGGCCCCGCCGCCGGAGCTCCCGCCATGTATGATCCAATCCGGACCTCAGACGCGGTGATCGCCCGTCTGCGCGCCAGCCACCCCAGCCTGATTGACCTGACCACCGGTCGGGTGGAGCGGCTGCTGGCCGCCCTCGGCCACCCGGAGCGCCAGCTGCCGCCGGTGATCCATGTGGCGGGCACCAATGGCAAGGGCTCGACAGTGGCCTGTATGCGCGCCATGGCCGAGGCGGCCGGGCTGAAGGTCCATGTGCTCACCTCGCCGCACCTGGTCCGCTTCGCCGAGCGGATAAGGGTGGCCGGCGAGCTGATCAGCGATGAGCGGCTGGAAGCCCTGATTGTCGAGGTGGAGGCGGTCAATGCCGGCCAGCCCATCAGCTTCTTTGAGATCACCACGGTCATCGCCCTGCAGGCCTTCGCCCAGACCCCGGCTGATCTGTGCCTGATCGAGGTGGGGCTTGGCGGGCGGTTCGACGCCACCAATGTCTTCGACGCCCCGGCCGTCTGTGTCATCACCCCGGTGGACTATGACCATCTGGAGATGCTGGGTCCTGAGCTCTCCAAGATCGCCTGGGAGAAGGCCGGCATCATCAAGGCGGGCCGTCCGGTGGTGGTCGCCCATCAGATGAAGGAGGGCCTGGAGGTCATCAGGACCCAAGCCGAGGCCCTCAATGCCCCCATGACCCTGATGGGCGTGGACGCCGACGCCTGGGAGGCCGATGGCCGACTGCTGGTCCAGCTGGGCGAGCGGCTGCTGGATCTGCCGCCGCCGGCCCTGTTTGGCCCCCATCAGTTCGACAATGCCGGGGTGGCGGTGGCGGCCCTGCTGACCCTGAACGACCCGCGCATCGATGAGGCCGCCATGGCCCGTGGCATAGCCAGCGCCGAGTGGCCGGCCAGGTTCCAGCGCCTGCGCCAGGGCCGACTGGGGCAAATGGCCGCCGAACGGGGCGCCGTCCTGTGGCTCGACGGCGGACATAATCCCCACGCCGGCGCGGCCCTGGCCGAGGCCCTCCGGCGGCTCACGGCCCGCGATCCCCGGCCTGTGGTGCTGATTACCGCCATGTTCGCCCGCAAGGACGCCGTGGGCTTCTTCGCCCCCTTTGCTGGCCTTGGACCAAGGGTGGTGGCCACCAGCTTCGATTCGCCCAACGCCGCCACGGCCGAGGAGATCGCCACGGCCGCCCAGGCTGCGGGGCTGGACGCGCTGACCGCCGCCGATGTGACCGCCGCCCTGTCGGCTGCCCTGTCGCTGGACGGCCCTGCGCCGCACATCCTGATCTGCGGCGGGCTCCACTTCGCCGGCGATGTCCTGGCCATGGATCCGGAGACCTGGCCGCGCTAGAGCAGGATGGGCGGCTCCAAGGGGCGGCCTGGATGTCGTGACCGGACCTGAGCCCTTTCCGATCTGTTTGCTTCAGTCAGATCGGACAAGAAAGGCTATAGAACAGAAGCTTGTAGCACTTCTTGACCCGAAAGCCGTTTCATACTTATCGGAAAATGCCCTAAGGTCGCCCATGGCGCGCACCAAGCTGAACCCTGAGTTTCCGATCACTGTGGACGGGGACCCCTATGTCTGGCGGCTGCAGCGCCAGCCCCAGTGGTCCAGCGACGCCGCCGAATGGCGCGGCATGGCTATCGCCGTGCGTCACCAGGAGGGACAGCGTGAGGCGGTCGTGGAATTCCCCCCTGGCCCGCAGCGCAAGTTCGGCGCCCCGCAGTTGCAGCCCGCGCATATTCCCGCAGACCTCGTGGCCCGGGCCATCGCCTCGGCCATCGACGCGGGCTGGGAGCCCCTGTCCCGGGGCAAGACCGTGGCCATCGTCGTCGATGCGGCTGGCGGGTAGGCCGCCGACCGCAGGCCGGCCGGCCCCGTCCGGACGATCCAGAACACCCCGTCCAGCACAGGGCGGTGATCCCGCAGCCGGCAACCCTGCCGAGGACACCCCTCGATCACGAACGGCGCGAAGACGCCCACCCCTCATCCGACATCAAGCCGCGAACCAAGACCGCTCTCCCGAAGAGCAGCCTTGAATCAGCGATCACCTGATCTGGGAATCCACTCCGTCAGCAGGTCACCAGGGTTCTACCCCTCCGCCCGGACGGCCAGTTCGCGCAGGGCGCCGTGGGCGATGGTCAGCTTGGCGAAGGTCCAGCCGCCGGGGGCGGCCTCGATCTCCGCCAGCGTGCGGCGGGCGGTGGTGACGGCGTCTTCGGCCCGGGCGGCCCAGGCCTTGATCGCCGCCTCGGCAGCCAAGGCATCGGCCCCCGCGCCCGGGTCCTTGGCCGTGCCCATGACGCCTCTGGCGACGGCCGTCTGCTCGGTGAGCAGATCTTCGATCAGCCGCCGCACGGCGGTGCGCTCGAAGATATCGCCGGCCGAATGGCCGCCGGCTGCAGCCCGCAGGCGGTCAAAGCCGAACATCTCGCCGACCTTGTGATGCAGGCGCGCCACCGCCTCGATGGGCCAGCTGGACGCCTCAGCCAGATCGGCGAGATCAGCGGCGATGGTCAGGGGCTGGAGCTCAACCACCGCCCGGGCCAGGTCCTCCGGCGCGCCGGCCGCCGCCAGGCGGCTGGACAGGGCGTCGAGGCCGGCCCGCTCCACAGGGGTCAGCACCTGCGGGGTGAGCGCCTTCAACGCCCGGGCCGGCATGGCGTAGCGGTCAATCAGGCCGCTCACCCCTTCACCTTGACGATGGGCGCGGCGGGCGAACCAGAAGGTCAGGCCGCGCAGCTGGCGGGCCAGCTGACGCAGCAGGAGCAGTTGCGCCTGGGCCGGGATCTGACCGTCCAGGGCCTGCACGGCTTCCCATAGTGCGGTGAGGTCCAATACCGCACGGGCCGCCTCATAGCCGACGAAGAAGGCCCGGGCGTCGCAGCCGGCCGCCGCCATGAGGCGGCCGGGGAAGCTCGGCCCACAGCGATTGACCACGTCATTGGCCACCACCGTGGCGATGATTTCGCGCCGCAGGCGATGGCGGCGCATCTCCGGGGCGTAACGCATGAGGGGGCCGGGGAAATATCCCTCCAGCACCTGCTCGAACCAGGGGTCGTCCGGGACCTCGGTCTCGACCATTTCCCGGAACAGCTGAATCTTGCCATAGGCCATCAGCACCGCCAGCTCCGGCCGGGTGAGGCCCAGGCCTGCCTCGGCGCGCTTGGCGAGGGCGACCGCATCGGGCAGCCCCTCGACCACCCGATCCAGCCGCCCCAGGGACTCCAGGTGGAGCATGAAGCGGGCATGGGGTTCAAGCTCCCCGACCGTATCCAGCTCCAGCAGGGACAGGGCCTGGTTCTGGTCATAGTTGTGCGCCAGCACATGGTCGGCCACGTCATTGATCATCGACCGCAGCAGCCTGTCCCGGTCGGGCCGGGTCAGGGCGCCGGCCCGCTCGGCCATGCCGGTGAGGATCTTGATGTTCACCTCATGGTCGGAGGAATCCACCCCGGCCGAATTGTCGATGGCGTCGCTGTTCACCCGACCGCCCGCCTGAGCAAATGCGATCCGGGCGGCCTGGGTCAGTCCAAGATTGGCGCCCTCGCCCACCACGCGCACCCGCAGGTCCTGGGCGTTGACCCGCAGGGGGTCATTGGTCTTGTCGCCCACCTCGGCATGGCTCTCGGCGGCGGCCTTCACATAGGTGCCGATGCCGCCCAGATAGAGCAGCTCGGCCTTGGCCTTCAGGATGGCGCTGATCAGCTCCAGCGGGGTCAATGACTCCGCGCTGACCCCCAGCACGGCGCGCACCTCCGGGCTGACGGGAATGGACTTCTGAGTGCGGGGGAAGACGCCGCCCCCGGCGGAGATCAGGGTCCGGTCATAGTCATCCCAGGAGGAGCGCGGCAGGGCGAACAGCCGCTCGCGTTCGGCAAAGCTCACGGCCGGATCCGGGTCGGGGTCGAGGAAGATATGCCGGTGGTCGAAGGCGGCCAGCAGGCGGATCTGCCGTGACAGCAGCATGCCGTTGCCAAACACGTCCCCGGACATGTCGCCCACCCCGACCACGGTGAAGGGCTCGGTCTGGATATCCTTGCCCAGCTCACGGAAGTGGCGCTTGACCGCCTCCCAGGCGCCCCGGGCGGTGATGCCCATTTCCTTATGGTCGTAGCCCGCCGATCCCCCCGAAGCGAAGGCGTCCCCCAGCCAGAAGCCGTAGGACTCCGCCAGTTCATTGGCGATGTCGGAAAAGGTGGCCGTGCCCTTGTCGGCGGCGACCACCAGATAGGGGTCCTCCCCGTCATGGGCCACCACGCCCTCAGGCGCGATCACCTGGCCCTCCGGGGTCAGGTTGTCGGTGATGTCCAGGAGCCCCCGCAGGAACGTCCTGTAGGCCTCGATGCCGGCCGCGCGGACAGCGTCGGGGCCACCCCCCGCCGGCAGCGCCTTGGGATAGAATCCCCCCTTGGCGCCCACGGGCACGATGACGGCGTTCTTCACCTGCTGGGCCTTGGCCAGCCCCAGAACCTCGGTGCGGAAATCGTCGCGGCGGTCCGACCAGCGCAAGCCGCCCCGGGCCACCGGGCCAAAGCGCAGGTGCACGCCCTCGACCGTGGTCGACCAGACATAGATCTCCCGATAGGGCTTGGGCGCCGGCAGGTCGGCCAGCTCCTCGCTGGCCACCTTGAAGCTGATGAAGGGCGCCGGCCGTCCGTCGTCCCCCCGCTGATAATAGTTGGTCCGCAGGATCGACTGGACCAGCAGGGCGATGCGACGCAGCACCCGGTCATCGTCCAGGCTCTCGACCATCTGCAGGGCCTCGGTGATCTCCTCCATCACCGCCTTGGCCTGGGCCTGGCGCTCGGCCAGGTCGGCGCGGACCGCCGGGTCGAACCGGGTCCGAAAGAGGTCGAGGATCAGGCGGGTGACTCCGGGCCGGCGGCTCAGCGCCTCCTCCTGCAAGCGCTGGGAGGGATCGAGGCCGGTCTGCTGGCGATAGCGGGCCAGCGCCCGGACAAGGGCGGCCTCCCGCCAGCTGATGGACAGCTCCAGCACCAGGCGGTTGAACCCGTCATTCTCGGTCTGACCGGTCCAGACGGCGACGAAGGCCTGCTCGAAACAGGCCTTCACGTCCTCGAACACAAGGTCCGCCCCCCGGGGATCGTCCAGCTCGAACTCGTGCACCCAGACGGGCTCTGCGCCCACCTTGCGCACCGGGAAGCCGGCCTCGGCCATGGCCTTCAGGCCCATGCTCTCCAGGATCGGCAGCACATCGGCGAGCGGGGCAGGCTCGGCCGGGCGGTAGAGCTTGAAGCGGAAATTGCGGGCGGTGTCGCCGTCACGGCGGAAGGCCCGCACGCGGACCACCTCCCCTGGGGAAAGGTCATCGATCACCGCCACGTCGGCCAGGGCCTCGGCCGCGTCATAGCGGTCGCGGTAGCCGGCCGAGAAGGCGCCATAGTAGCGGCCGAGCAGGTCGCCGGTCACTGCAGCGGGACGCTCCAGGTCGCGCACGGCGGCCTCGAACCGGTCCTCCCAGGTGCGCGCGGCCTCGGCGATCTCGGCCTCGACCGCGGCCAGATCCGGCTCGCGCTTCTGGCCGGCGGTAAAGCCGATGATGAAATGCACCCGGGCCAGGGGGGAGTCCGAGAAGCTCGGATAATAGGCTGAGACCCGGCCGCCATAGGCCTTGGCCAGCAGCTGACCGGCCCGGATGCGCAGGTCGGAATCGTAGCGCTCCCGGGGCACGAACATCAGGATCGAGCAGAACCGGTCGAAGGGATCGCGCCGCTCGAACAGGCGCACCCGGGGCCGATCGTAAAGATGCAGCACGCCGAGCGCATTGGTCAGCAGCTCGTCCTCGGTCATCTGGAAGAGCTCGTCGCGGGGATAGTTCTCGACGATGTTCTTCAGCCGCTTGGCGTTGTGGCTACCTGGCGCCTTGGCCGCTCGGGCGAGCGCGCCGGCCGCCTTGGCCCGCACCAGGGGCACGTTGCTGACGGGCTGGTCATAGGCCTCGGCCGTGAAGAGGCCGACGAACCGCACCTCCCCCGAGGGACGGCCATCAGGCCCGTACCGGCGCACCCCGACATAATCCATGTAGCCCCGGCGATGGACCCGGGAGCGCATATTGGCCTTGGCCACGGTGACGGCGG
>CAMTXB010000068.1:0-35533 GCA_947085575.1 uncultured Caulobacteraceae bacterium | reverse complement strand
GCCGATCCCCGTCGCAAAAACGTCTAGCCAGCGGGTTGCGTGGGGCAGGGAAGGCGGATATAGAGCCGCCCTCCGCGTCGAGTGGTCCCTTCGTCTATCGGTTAGGACGCCAGGTTTTCAACCTGGAGAGAGGGGTTCGACTCCCCTAGGGATCACCACGCTGAGCTTTCCACCCTCATGATTGCTTGTCCCCATCCTTGAGGGGCGGCGCGATGGCTGGCGTGGCAATGCGCTGGATCCGGCGTTCTGAGGGGGTTTGCTCTCATGTCGTCCGTCGCCTTCCTGGCCGCAAGCGCCGGCGCCCTGGTGCTCGTCGCCTCTATCGACACCAGCCCGGAGCAGACCGATACGGTCGCGGCCATGCCTGACACCAGCCTGTGGTCAACCTGCCGAACCTCTCGAATTGGCCCTCACAGGCGCCGTGCCCGTGGTCCTGTCTTCAGGGACCCGCCACGGTGCAATGGTCTTGATCCCACACGCCCTTGCCGAAAAGCCTGGCCAGTCGGCGATTCGGCCCCGGGCAATCACGTTCAGCCAAATGGTTATTGACGGCTCTCGTCTAACGAGAACAGTGTTATAACTGGCGCGGTTCTGTGGATCGAGAGTGACCGGGTCAGAGGGGCTCATGTCTGGTTACGATTTTCAGGATGCAGGCGCCGACGAGGCTGTCCGCATCAGTGGTCGCGTGAAGTGGTTCGACGCCGGGAAGGGCTATGGATTTGTCGTTCCTGACGATCCGACCAAGACCGATCTGAAGGATGTGCTGCTGCACGTCACATCCCTCCGGGACTCTGGCCATGAGAGCGCCCTGGAAGGGGCCGTCATCGTTTGCGACGCTATTCGTCGGCCCAAGGGCTGGCAGGTGGCTGAGGTGCTTGAGCTGGACGAAAGCGCGGCGCCAGCCCCAGAGCCCCGCCGCAGCCGCGATGAAGGGCGCCGGGAAGTCCCTCACCGGAGCCATGAACGCAGTGACTCCTTTCCCCGGTCCGGGCGGCCGGTGCTGACAGGCGGTCCCCTTGAGCGCGCCAAGGTCAAGTGGTTCAATCGCGCCAAGGGCTATGGTTTCGTGGTCCGGGAAACCCATCCGGGCGATATCTTCGTCCACATTGAGACTCTGCGCCGGGCGGGGCTGGAAGATCTCCAGCCTGGGGACGATGTGCGGGTCAGGTTCGCCGAGGGACCAAAAGGGCTTGTGGTGGCCGAGATCGAGTCGATAGGTCTGGCCTAGAGCCACCTTCATCCCCGGTCCTCCGGAACCGGGCGCTGAAGACGCCCTGCACCTGAAGACGCCCTGCACCTGAAGCCTGCCGGAGATTTGTCTTGTCCAGTTCCCTGGTCCATCGGCGCGCCATGCTGGCCGGTCTTGCCGCCCTGGCCTCACCTGGTCCATCGCTCGCCAAGACACCGGCGGTCCTGGAGCCCCTGGAGATTCTCACCAGCCGCGGCCCCGTCCGGTTCCAGGTGGAGATCGCCGCCGACGACGCCAGCCGCGCCCGGGGCCTGATGTACCGCAAGTCCCTGGCGCCGGATCGCGGGATGCTGTTCGACTTTCACACCCCGCGTCCGGTCTCCTTCTGGATGCGCAACACCTATATCTCCCTGGATATGATCTTCATCCGGGCCGACGGGCGCATCCTGTCCATTGCCCGCAACACGACGCCCCTGTCGGATGAGGGCGTGCCGTCGGGGGGGGCGGTCCGGGCGGTGCTGGAGCTGGTGGGCGGTCGGGCGGCGCAGATTGGCGCCCTGCCCGGAGACCGTGTGATTCACCGGATCTTCCCCCGTGGATGAAGCCACGGAGTCGATTCCCCCGCCGCCGGAAGGATTTGTGCGCTCAGAGGGCCGTGGAGCCTATTCTGGCCATAACGGTCCCTATTTCCACCGCGCCGCGCCGGGGGAGACAACGGAACACGCCTTTTTCGCTCTGCCGCGCCACGCCAATGGCCTGGGGCTCGTCCATGGGGGGATGCTGACCAGTTTTCTGGATAGCCTGATGGGGGCAGCGGTGTTCCGCGCCGCCCGCCGACCGGGGGTCACCATCCATCTGTCGGTGGACTTTCTGCATATGGGACGGGTCGGGGAATGGGTAATGGGCGAGTCCCGCGTCACCCGGCTGACCAGGGAGGTCGCCTTTGTGGAGGGGCGGGCCTATGTGGGCCGCCGCGACGTGGTGCGGGGGTCGGGTGTCTTCAAACTGATGCATCGCCGGAACTGATCAACGTCGCTCACATTGCGGCGCAGAGCCTTGCATGGCATGAGACGGCCGTCGTCGGCGTCCGTCTCGGGGCGTAGCGCAGCCTGGTAGCGCATCTGCTTTGGGAGCAGAGGGTCGCGTGTTCGAATCACGCCGCCCCGACCAGACGCCGACATCAGACCTGCCGCTCCGTCCCGGCCACGGGACAGGCGGTTCGGTTGGGGTTTCGCCGTTGAAGTCCGGTGATCGGGCGCAGGGTCGGTCCCCTGGCCAGGTCCGGAGTTCAAGATCGCCAATGGGACAGCCACATGCTCGCGCGCATCCTTCGCCCGGCCAAGAACGCCATGCAGTCTGGACGGGGCAATTCCAAGGACTGGGTCCTGGAGTTTGAGCCCGCCAGCGCCCGACGCCCGGACGCCCTGATGGGCTGGACTCAGACAGACGACACGCGCGCCCAGCTGCGCCTGTCCTTCGAAACCAAGGAAGATGCCGTAGCCTATGCCGAGCAGCGCGGCATCGCCTTCGAGGTCTTTGATCCGAAGCCCGCCAGGCGCATCATCAAGGCCTATGCCGACAACTTCGCCTTCGCTCGCAAGGTCCCCTGGACCCACTAGCCCTCGGGCTGGACCTCCAGGCCCCTAGGCGCCCTTAGCTCAACCGGATAGAGCATCCGCCTTCTAAGCGGACGGTTGCAGGTTCGAGTCCTGCAGGGCGCGCCAATTCGCACGCAATCTCAGATGCGCATACGTGCTGCGTGCGTCCCAAACGGGCGATCGGGGCGAGTGCCGGCGCCAGGACCCTGAACCCGATCGGGCTATCGCTGCGTCGGGCGCATTGTCCGGTCTGTCTCCAGCTCAATCACCAGGTCTGCCCGCTCATGCAGGGTGGCCAGGATGTGCCGGGTGAGCCGTTCATAGAGCTGGATGAAGGCGGCGATCTGATCGGCGGCCATGGCGCGGTCGGAGACTTGACCGGTCGCCCGACGGCGACGGCGGAGCTTGTCCTCCTGTTCGGTGCGCCAGGGCGCCACCACCTCGAAGCCGGGCGCCCGCAGCAGGGTGAGGTGGTCGATGCGTCCGAACAGGACCTGATAGGGGCCGGCCAGCTCGGCGTTGGCATGGGCGCGCCAGACTCCTTGCGGGTCTTCCTCCGCCTCCAGCCGGTTCACGGGCGCGGGCAGCGCTTCGGCGGGCTGGGGACTGGCCCCGACGCACCAGCCTTCCAACAGGACAAGATCGACAGGCCCCTGGATCTCTGGCCAGAGATCCGGCGGGACGGGATCGTCCGTGGCCTTGTCGAACCGGGGCAGGCGGGTGGGTCCGGGCTTGGACAGAGCCTCCAGCAGGGCCAGTCCCTGGGGGATGTCGTGGGTGCCAGGCGGCCCCCGGGTGGCGAACAGGGGATGGACGTGGGCGGCGAGATCAGCCCTGCGCGCCCGGGAGAGATAGAGATCATCCAGAGACAGGACAGCCACCTTGAGACCCCGCCGACGGAGCAGGCGCGCCACCACGGCGCACAGGGTCGTCTTGCCGGACCCCTGTGCGCCGCAGACGCCGGCGACCAATGGCTCCCGCCGGCCCGCGCCCATGGCTTGGAGCCGATGGGCCAGCGGCTCGGCCACCCTCGTGATCGTCCCGCGATAGGCCTCGGGCAGAGCCTCCTCGCGCAGGAAGTCGGCGATCCAGTCGGAGGAGTCCGGCATTCTAGGCGGCGCCCCAGGCGGCGAAGCCCCGGGCAAGGTCAGCCATGAGATCCTCCGGATCCTCCAGACCCACATGCAGGCGGATCAAGGCGCCCTCATAGGCGTCTGGCGCGAGCCGGCCGGCCAGCTGAGGGCCACAGTCGATGGCCAGGCTCTCAAACCCGCCCCAGGAAAAGCCAAGGCCAAACAGGTCAAGGGCGTCGAGAAAGGCTGCCGTCGCGGCGGGACTGGCCGATTTCAGGGTGAAGGCGAACAGTCCGCAGGCCCCGCTGAAGTCCCGACGCCAGATATCTCCCCCCGGGGCGCCGGGCAGGGCCGGATGCAGCACGCCGGCCACCTCGGGGCGTTCAGCCAGCCAGGCCGCCAGGCGACGGGCGGATTGATCGTGCCGGGCCATGCGGGTCGGCAGGGTCCGCAGACCGCGCAGCATCTGATAGGCGTCGTCGGGCGATACGGCCCAGCCGATGTCCAGCACCCCGGCGTCCAGGGTCTCAATGATCTTGGGGTCTTTGGCTGCGGCAGACCCCATGAAGACATCGGAGTGGCCGCCGACATATTTGGTCAGGGCCTGGACGCTGATATCGACCCCATGGTCCAGGGGTTTGAACAGCCAGCCGGCGGCCCAGGTATTGTCGATCAGGGTGAGAACGCCCCGGCGGCGGGCCGCTTCGGCAATGGCCGGGACATCCTGGAACTCCAGGCTGAGCGAGCCGGGCGACTCAAGCAGGATCAGGCGGGTGGCCGGCCCGCAGGCGGCCATCAAGGCTTCAGCGTCCAGATGGGGCGGGAAGTAGCGGACCTGGACCCCATAGCGGCGCAGCACCTTGTCGCAGAAGCGCCGGGTTGGCCTGTAGACGCAGTCCGCCACCAGGATCTCGTCCCCCGTCCTCAGGACTGCCAGCAGGGCGCCGGTGAGGGCGGCGAGTCCCGAGGGATAAAGGGTGACTCCAGACGCATGCTCCAGCTCCGCCAGGGCGGAGATCAGGGCCTGGTGGGCGGCCAGGCCCTGGCGTCCATAGGTCACCAGGGCTTCATCATCATAAAGCGCGGCCGCGTTGGGCAGCAGGACGGTGGAGCCGCGCTGAATCGGCGGTCCCACCGTGCGGGCCAGGGGCGTTTGCGCCATACCCGAATGAATCAGGCGAGTTTCTTCGGTCATGCGGGTTGACGTTCGTGAGTCATCAGGGGCGAAATTCTCTGTACTAGACCTGTCTCGTCCTGTCCGATCAAGGAGCCCCCATGATCCGACGCCTCGTGGCGTCCGCCGTGCTGTCGCTGTTCCTGATCGGGTGCGGACGCGAGGCGGAATCCCCCGGGCCGGAACAGGCGCCGGCGCCGAAGTCGCCTGCGGTGGCGCGGGAACTTGCGCCGACGGCGAGCCCCACCCTGGAGGCGGTGCGCCGGCGGGGCTATGTGGTCTGCGGGGTCCATGAGGGTCTGGCAGGGTTCGCCGTGCGGGATGTGCGCGGCGTCTGGCGAGGCTTTGACGTCGATATCTGCCGCGCGGTGGCCGCTGCGGTGCTGGGGGACGCCAAGGCGGTCAGGTTCCGGGCGCTCACGGCCCAGTCAAGGTTTGCTGAGTTGCAGGATGGGTCGGTGGATCTACTCTCGCGCAACACCTCATGGACGCTGTCGCGGGACGCCGGTCTCGGTCTCGATTTTGCGGCGATCACCTATTACGACGGCCAGGGCTTCCTGGCGCCGCGCGCCCTCAACCTGACCAGCGCCGACGAGTTGAACGGCGCGGGGATCTGCATCCAGGCGGGAACGGCCGCAAAGACCAATCTTGCCGACTACTTCCGCGCCCGCGGCCTTGAGTTCACGGCGGTGACCCTGGATGACGAAGGCGCGGCCAGGGCGGCCTATGAGGCTGAGGAATGCGATGTCTTCACCGCCGATGTGTCGGCCCTGGCCTCGGCCCGATCTCTGATGAGCAATCCCAACGCCCATGTGATCCTGCCCACGGTGATCTCGAAGGAGCCCCTGGGTCCTGTGGTCCGGCAGGATGATCCAGCTTGGACTGATATCGTCAGATGGACTGTCAACGCCCTGATTATCGGGGAAGAACTAGGGCTGACATCCGCCACTGTGGAAGCAGCTCGCCAGGGGGGGAGCGACCCTGAGGCCCGCCGCCTTCTGGGGGTGGAAGGTGAGTTGGGGGCCCTGCTCGGGCTGGAAGCCGACTGGGCCTATCAAGCCCTGGCCCAGGTGGGACCCTATAACGAGATCTTCCGTCGCAATCTGGGGGCGGACTCCGGTTTGAAACTTGAGCGGGGTTTGAACGCCCTCTGGAGCGCGGCCGATCCAGGGCTGATCTACGCGCCGCCGGTGCGCTAGAGGCTCAGAACCATTGCGCACCTGCGGGCGGGGTCGAGACCGAGGGTAACTTCCCGATCCAAGTAGGCCTGCAGACAGCCGCGCGCATCAGCGCCCTGGACGATCGCGAAGCCCGCCGAAGCGTAGAAGGGGGCGTTCCAGGGGGCGTCGCGAAAGGTGGTGAGGCTTAGACCCGCCAGGCCGCGTCGCCGCGCCTCTTCGATGGTGAAGGCCAGCAGGTGGCGCCCCAGACCTTGGCCCTGATGCTCGCGATGGACATCGAACTCCAGGATATGCAGACGGTTCTCTTCGATCCGGGCCGCCAGGAAAGCGCCTGCAGGTCCATTTGGCACGGACATGACCCACAGCAGCCCTTCGGCCATGATCGGCGCCCAGACCTCGGCGGGGGTGAAGGCGATCGGCGTTTCGTCGGTTTCACCGGCGAAGACCTCCAGACCTTCGTCCCGAAACAGCGTGGCGGCCGAAGCCTCGATCTCGGGCAGGCGGGGAAGATCCTCCGGCCGGGCGAGGCGGACGATCATCTCGCGGCTCGCGGCCCGGTCACCACTGGAGTGTCTGACCGGCCGCCCCACTCGCTCCAGGAGCCGTCATAGATCGGGACCTCATCCAGGCCCAGGCGGGCCAGGGCCAGGGCCAGGACGGCGGCGCTGACGCCGGAGCCGCAGGTGGTGATGATCGGGCGCTGTAGATCGACCCCTGCGCCGGCAAAGGCCGCCCTCAGGTCCTCCGGGGCGCGAAGGGTCCCCTGTGGGCTGATCACGGCATTCCAGGGCAGATTGCAGGCGCCGGGCATATGCCCTCCGCGCAGGCCTGGCCGAGGCTCGGGGGCCTCGCCGGAGAACCGCCCTGCGGGACGGGCGTCGAGGACCTGTATATCGGGGTCATCAAGGGCCGCACGGACCTGGTCGAGGTTGCGCACCAGATGCGGCTGCAGGCAGGCGGCGCCCTGTGCAGGGCGAGGGACCGCATCTCCGGTCTGTACCGGACGGCCGGCTGCGACCCAGGCCTTGAGACCGCCATCGAGTACGGCGACCTGGGCAAATCCCATGACCCGCAGAGTCCACCACACCCGCGGCGCCGAGAAGATCCCATGACCGTCATAGACGACGATCCTGTGGTCAGGATGAAGGCCCAGGGCAGAAACCTCCCGGGCGAAGTCCCGAGGGTCCGGCAGCATGTGCGGCAGGTCGCTGGACCGGTCGGCGATCTGGTCGATGTCAAAGAAGACCGCGCCGGCAATGTGGCCTGAGCGAAACTCCGCCAGGCCGGGTCTGTTCTCGGCTGGCATGTACCAGGTGGCGTCCACCACCCGCAGGTCCGGGGCGCCCAGGCGCTGGGCCAGCCAGCCCACGGAGACGAGGGGACCCGACTCCATGCTCAGAGCCAGTACGGAACAGGTAGGCCTTTTTCCGTCAGGAAGGCCCTGTTGAAAATCTTGCTCTGATAGCGCGCGCCCTGGTCGCAGAGGATGGTGACAATGGTGTGGCCCGGCCCAAGGTCCCCGGCCAGGCGGATGGCTCCGGCCACATTGATGCCGGTGGAGCCCCCCATCACCAGGCCCTCACGGTCTACCAGGTCATAGATCACCCCAAGCATCTCCTCATCGTCGATGCGATAGGCGCGGTCGACCTGCAGGCCCTCGAGGTTGGCGGTGATCCGGCCCTGGCCGATCCCCTCGCTGATGGAGCCGCCCTCGGCCTTCAACTCGCCCGTCGTGTAATAGGCATAAAGCGCTGCGCCATGGGGATCGGCCAGGCCGATCTGGATGTCAGACCTCTCTGCCCGCAGCGCCTGGGCGACGCCAGCCAGGGTCCCGCCAGAGCCGACGGCGCAGATGAAGCCATCCACCCTACCCTCGGTCTGCCGCCAGATCTCAGGTCCCGTCGTCTCGGCGTGCGCCCGTCGATTGGCGACATTGTCGAATTGATTGGCCCATATGGCGCCATTCGGCTCGCGGGCCGCCAGTTCCTGCGCGAGGCGGCCTGAATAGCGCACATAGTTGTCAGGGTTGGAGTAGGGGACGGCGTCGACCTCCACAAGTTCGGCGCCGAACAGGCGGATGGCGTCCTTCTTTTCCTGGCTCTGGGTCCTGGGGATGACGATGGTCGCCTTGTAGCCCAGGGCCTTGGCGACCATGGCCAGGCCGATGCCGGTATTGCCGGCGGTGCCCTCGACGATCCGTCCGCCCGGACGGAGCAGGCCTTTGGCCTCCGCGTCACGGATGATGTAGAGCGCCGCCCGGTCCTTCACCGACTGGCCGGGATTCATGAACTCGGCCTTCCCCAGAATCTCACAGCCGGTGAGATCGCTAGCATGATTGAGGCGGATGAGCGGCGTGTCGCCGATGATGTCGAGTACGCTGTGTGCCACGGTCATGCCGGCAATTTAGGGCCGCGCCGGGCAGGCGAACAGGGGCTAAGGACGGCCTTGCCTCAGGTTTTCGACAGGGCCAACTGGATCACATTGGTCCGCTCGGTGCGGAATCCCGCCGCGCAATAGCCCAGATAGAACCGCCAGAGCCTCCGAAAACGGTCATCGAAGCCCTGCGGTTCGATCTCGGGCCAGGCGGCTTCAAAGGCGCGCATCCACGCGGCCAGGGTATCGGCATAGTCCTGGCCAAAGCGGCTGACCTTGTCCCAGTTGAGGCCGCAAGCCCGGGTCTCACCTCGCAGGCGTCTCTCGCTGATCAGCATGCCGCCGGGAAAGATATAGCGCTGGATGAAGTCCGCCCGTCGGCGGTAGCCCTCGAAGAACTGGTCCTTGATGGTGATGATCTGCAGGCCGGCCCGTCCGCCGGGTTTCAGGGCGCTGGCGATCTTGCCGAAATAGCTAGGCCAGTACTTTTCGCCCACCGCCTCGAACATTTCGATGGAGGCGACACGGTCATAGGCGCCGGCCACATCACGATAGTCCACCAGCTTGATCTCAGCCCGCTCAGTCAGCCCCAGGTCGAAGATCCGTTTGGCGGCGAAGTCATATTGCTCCTGGGAGATGGTGATCGCTGTGATCCTGGCGCCGACCTCGCCGGCGGCAAAGGCGGCAAAGCCCCCCCAGCCGCAGCCGATCTCCAGGACATGATGGTCGGGCCGAAGGTCCATATGCTGGGCCAGGGCGCGGTACTTGTTGACCTGCGCGTCAGCCAGCGGCTGGCCCTCATAGGCGTAGCGGGCCGCTGAATAGGTCATGGTGGAGTCCAGCCACCGGGAATAGAAGGCGTTACCCAGGTCGTAGTGGGCATGGATGTTCTTCCGGGCGCCCGTGCGGCTGTTGTCGCGGAACAGGTGCACGACCCGATTCAGCATCCACATCAATGGCGCACCCAGGGCCAGCCGCTCGATCTTGTCGAAGTTCAGGCTGAAGACACTCAGCAGGGCCGCCATGTCCGGCGTCTCCCACTGGCGGGCCATATGTCCCTCGGCAAAGCCGATGTCGCCCGCCGCCAGCACCCGGTTCATGAAGGCATAATCGCGGATGATCAGTCGCCCTGTGGGGCCAGGTTCTGGTCCCACCAGGTCCAGCTCGCGCCCGGTGGGGAGCACGAAGGTCAGGGTTCCGACGGTCCAGTTCCGGGCCAGCAGTCCAAGAGCGCTGCGGACAGCGGTCGGCGCCCCTCGCAGCTCGGGAACTCGCCGAAGCGCCCCAGGCGTCATGGCAAGCTCAACCAGGGATGACGAGTTATGGGCGATAGTCATCGTCGCTTACCCCTCGTGTCGAGACATAAATTAGCACGCGCAGCCTCCGGGCGCGACACCCGCCCGAACTGGTCTGTACGGTCTCAACCGCACGTCGGACGCAGTCGACCTGACCGTGGCGCCGGATTTCCGGCTTGTGAAGGCGCAAGCCGGGCGCCACTTAGGCCAAGGTCTTTTCACCCCAGGGATCACCCATGGCCGCACTCGAACTCAAGCGCTGGAACCTGGCCATCGGCGACGGCCATCCCCTGGTGGTGATCGCCGGCCTCAATGTGCTGGAAGACCTGGAGCTGGCCCGGGACGCCGCCCGTCACCTGAAGTCGGTCTGCGCCGATCTCGGTCTGCCCTATGTGTTCAAGGCCAGCTTCGACAAGGCCAACCGTTCCTCAATCCATAGCTATCGCGGCCCGGGACTCGAACCGGGTCTGAAAATCCTCCGCCAGATCAAGGCGGAGTTCGACGTTCCCATCTGCACGGATCTGCACGAGATCGATCAGGCGGAACCTGTGGCCGCCGTGGCCGACCTGGTTCAGATCCCGGCGTTCCTCTGCCGTCAGACCGATCTCGTGGTCGCCACGGCCCGGGCGACCAAGGCCGAAGGCGGGCTGCTGCATGTGAAGAAGGGCCAGTTCCTGGCGCCGTGGGACTGCCGCAACATCCTCGACAAGATCAAGGAGGCGGTGGAGGTCGACATGACCGTGCTGTGTGAGCGAGGCGTGAGCTTCGGCTACAACAATCTGGTGGTCGACATGCTGGGTATCCCCCAGATGCAGGCCCTGGGGGTTCCTGTGACCATCGACGCCACCCACGCCGTCCAGCTGCCGGGGGCCAACCCCAGGTCCAACGGCGCCTCCACGGGGGGGCGGCGATCCGGTGTGCCGATCATAGCCAAGGCCGCCGTGGCCGCAGGCGCAGACGGGGTGTTCCTGGAATTCCATCACGATCCCGACCGGGCGCTTTGCGATGGTCCAAGCTGTTTGCCCCTGTCTGCGGCGGCCGGCCTGCTCGGGACGCTAAGGGCGCTCCGCGACGCCGTGCAGGCCTGAGGAGCCCGACCATGGACCTTGCCGCCCTGCAACAGCTGCTCTCCACCCTGCACGGCGTCAGAGTCGCCTGCGTCGGCGATCTGATGATCGACCGGTACGTCTATGGGGAGGTGACCCGACTGTCGCCTGAGGCCCCGATCCCTGTCCTGGCCCGCCAGCGGGAGATGGTCATGCTGGGCGCTGCGGGAAATGTGGCGCGTAATGTGGCCGCGCTCGGGGGGCATGTCTGTTTGGTGGGCGTCGTCGGTGGCGATGCCCAGGGGCACGAAGTCCAGCGTCTGGTGGCTGCCGAGTCGGGGGTGGAGGGGTTCATCGTCACCGACCCCGCCCGACCAACAACCTTGAAGACCCGTTTCGTCTCCGGCGGCCAGCAGTTGCTGCGGGTGGACGATGAAGCGGCCAGCCCGGCGGGGGGCGAGGTTGAGGAACGACTGGTCCGCACCATCCGCGATGTGGCTGCCGATGTGGGCCTCATCCTCCTGTCGGACTACGGCAAGGGTGTCGTGACGCCGGCCGTCATTGCGGCCTGCCGGGGAGCGGGCGCCCGGGTGATCGTCGATTCCAAGGCCCGCAGTTTCGCCCGCTATGGCGAGGTGGACATTATCAAGCCCAATGCGGCCGAACTGGCCCACGCGACGGACATGCCGACCTCCACGGATGAGGAGGTGGCTGCGGCCCTGACACATGCGCTGACGCTTTGCGAAGCCCGCGCCATCCTTGTGACCCGCTCGGCCAAGGGGATTTCCCTTGCCGTGAGGGGGCAGCCGGTCCGCCATTTTCCCGGCACGCCGAAGGAGGTGTTCGACGCCTCCGGGGCCGGTGACACGACCCTGGCGGCGCTGGGCCTGGCCCTGGCGGCGAACGCCACGATAGAGGATGCCGCAGCCTTCGCCATGCTGGCCTCCGGCGTGGCGGTGGGCAAGGCGGGCACCGCCGTGGTCAGTCCCAGCGAGCTTATCGAGGCCGCCCTGGCCGCTCGTCAGGCGCCCGCCGAGGCCAAGGTCAGCACCTCTCAGCGCATGGTCGAGGAAGTCGCCCGCTGGAAGGCCAGAGGTCTGAGGGTCGGGTTCACCAACGGTTGCTTCGACATCCTTCACAGGGGCCATGTAGCCTATCTGAATCAGGCCCGGGGCTGGTGTGACCGGCTCATCGTTGGCGTCAATGACGACGCCTCGGTGCGTCGGCTGAAAGGCGACAGCCGACCGGTGAATGATCTGGAGAGCCGGGCTGTGGTGCTGGCCGGACTTGGCGCTGTCGACCTCGTGGTGCCCTTTGACGCCGACACCCCCTTGGCCCTTATCGAACTCGCCCGTCCAGACGTGCTGATCAAGGGTGCGGACTATTCGGAGGACCAGGTGGTGGGCGCCGCTCAGGTAAAGGCCTGGGGCGGAGAGGTCCGTCTGGCCGAGATCGTCGATGGCCACTCCACGACGGCGGCGCTGAGCAGGATGCAGGAAACCTCATGAGCCGCCGTATCGTCTTCGTCACCGGCGGGGCCGGGTTTATCGGCTCCAACATCGTCGCCCGCCTGGCGCAGGACCACAGCCTGGACGTGGTGGTCTGTGACCGTCTGCGGGAGGCTGAACTTGGCAAGTGGCGCAATATCGCCAAGCACCCGATCGGCGACCTTGTGGCGCCGGAGCAGATGTTCGAATGGCTGGAGAAACGCTGGCAGGATGTGGATCTGGTGGTCCACATGGGGGCCGTGTCTTCGACCACCGAGCCGGACGCCGACAAGATCATGACGTCCAATTTCGGGCTGTCCCGGGATCTCTTTCGCTGGTGCGCCGATCGCCACCGGCGGCTGATCTATGCGTCCTCGGCAGCGACCTATGGGGATGGCCGGCAGGGGTTTGCCGATCAGGACAACTTCGAGGCCCTGGCGGCGTTGCGCCCTCTCAACACCTATGGGTGGTCCAAGGCGCTGTTTGACGTTTTCGCGGTTCGTCAGGCGGCCCGGGGATATGCGCCAATCCAATGGACCGGACTGAAATTCTTCAATGTCTACGGGCCCAACGAGGGCCATAAGCAGGCCATGAAGTCCGTCGCCGCCCAGATCTGGCCCAAGGTCCGTGATGGCCAGGGCGTTCAACTGTTCCAGTCCCATCGGGAGGGGGTCGCCGACGGCGGCCAGCTCCGGGACTTCATCTATGTCCGCGACGTGGCCGAGGTGGTGGCGTGGCTGGCGGCCAATCCGCAGGTGAACGGGGTCTATAATCTGGGATCTGGCGAGGCGCGGACCTTTGCTGACATGGCCAGGGCGGTTTTCAACGCTGCGGGACGCGCGCCCCAGATCGACTATATCCCCATGCCCCCGGCCATCCGCGACCGATACCAATACTTCACCCAGGCCGAGATGAGCCGCCTGCGCCAGGCAGGGTATGTGACGCCCTTCACCACCCTGGAGGCGGGGATCGCTGACTATGTGGGGCTCTATCTATCCCAGCCCGATCCCTATCTCTGAGGCGGTTCGGTTGCAGCTGATTTCGCCCGACGGCGTAAGACGCTAGGCTCAGACCATGACCGAGACTTCTCGACGCACAAGGCGCTGGCTCATGGGCGCGGCCCTGCTTCTGGCGGGGCTGGTGGCGACGGGCGCCGTTATCTGGCGGGACGACATCCTGCGGACCGGGCTGGATCCCAAGGAGCCCTTTCAAACCTACCAGCCGCCGCCGGCGCCCCAGTACAGTCAGCGCGAAGCCTGGAGCCTGCTGCCAGCCCAACCCCAGACCTGGGAGGATGACGCTCCACCGGCTGATGTCTTCTTCGTGGGGCCGACCAGCTATGACGGTGGCGGCCACTGGAACGCGCCCCTTGGTGATCCGGGCGCCGACCAGTTCTTCCGCCGCACGGTGGGTCCCAACTATGTGGGGCCGTTTGTCAGGATGGGACGTGTGTTTGCCCCGCGCTATCGGCAGGCCAGCCTCTACTCCATGCTCACCCTGCGCGACGACGCCCGGGAGGCGCGGCGGTTCGCCTATGGCGACGTGCGTGAAGCCTTCACCCACTATCTGGACGCCTATAATCACGGTCGCCCCTTCGCCATTGTTGGGGTGGAACAGGGGGGGACCCTGGCAGCGCGGCTCCTGGCCGAGGCTGTGGCGACCGATCCAGACCTGCGCCGTCGGCTGGTTGCGGCCTATCTGATCGAGACCGCCGTGCCGGCCGATACCCCGCCCTTGCCCCTGTGCCGTTCGCCGGAGGAAACCGGCTGTCTGGCCGCCTGGGTGTCTGCCTATGACGGCGATCGGGAGCGCGCCCAGAGGCTCAGGGACCGTTCCCTGACCTGGGACGATGGAGGGCAACTGGTCAACCTCCAGGGGCCGATGGCCTGCTATAATCCGCTGCTGGGGGACGTCAGCGAGGCCCAGGCGCCGGCGCGTCTCGCCAAGGGGGCCACCAACGCCACCAACCTCGAGTGGGGGGCAAGACCCGCCCTGCAGACTCGGCAGGTCAGTGCAAGGTGCGAGGCCGGAATTCTCAGGGTAAGTCGCCCCAGGTCGGCGGCTTATCGACCAACGGGATCATGGACCAACCGGCGAAAGGTTCCAGGATACAATCTTTTCTACGGGGATATTGAAGCAAGTTATGAGCTGAGGCTCAGGGCGCTTCTCGGCGACCCGGACTTTCAGCGGGTGGCGCAGCCCATCCCCAAGGGCGCGGGGGTCCGGTCCATCCCTGTCCGCCGCATCGACTGAAACCCGCCAGGGCTCAACCGGCATCCTGCAGGGTGGATTGCGGCTGCCAGTCAAACAACGCCTGGAGCACCCGAAGGGCCGCGCCACGGTTCGATGTCAGGCCTGGGTCCCTCGCCAGAATCAGCCGGGCATCGTCACCGGCTACGGCGATCAGATCTCGATGAGCAATCGGGTCAGCAAAGACATAGGCCGGAAACCCGCTTTGCCGCAGGCCAAGCGGATCGCCGCCCCCCCGCAGCTCAAGGTCCCGCTCGGCGATCAGAAAGCCGTCATCGGTGCGCCGCAGGATATCCAGGCGCTCCTGACCGGCCTCGGACAGAGGGGGATCATAGAGCAGCACGCAGGCGCTTTCAGCTCGGCCCCGGCCCACGCGGCCTCGCAGCTGGTGCAGCTGGGCCAGGCCGAACCGCTCGGCCTGTTCAATGACCATGATGGTGGCGTTGGGAACATTGACCCCCACCTCCACCACGGTGGTGGCCACCAGCACCGAGAGGTCGCCCTGGGCGAAGCGAGCCATCACGGCATCCTTTTCAGGGCCCGGCATCTTGCCATGGACGAGGCCGACACTGGGGCCGATCCTGTGGCGGAGCTCTTCGGCCCGCCGCTCGGCGGCGGCCAGATCGGTCTTCTCAGACTCCGAGACCAGGGGGCAGATCCAGAAGGCCTGAGCCCCCGCCGCCACCACGGCCTTCAACCTCGCCTCCACCTCGGCCATGCGTCCCATGGGGATCGCGCGGGTGGCGACCGGTGTGCGGCCGGGCGGCTTCTCGTCGATGCGGGACACATCCAGGTCCCCGAACACGGTCAGTTCGAGGGTGCGCGGAATGGGCGTCGCCGACATGGCCAGCAGATGGGTGGCCGCCCCCTTGGCCTGAAGGCGCTGGCGTTCGGCGACCCCGAAACGATGCTGCTCGTCGATGACCGTCAGGCGCAGATTGCGGAAGACGACATCATTCTGGAACAGGGCGTGGGTGCCCACAGCGACCTGCACCGCCCCACTGGCCAGAGCCCTGAGTTTTTCCGCCCGCGCCGCGCCCTTGTCCCGCCCGGTCAACAGGATCGCGGCCAGGCCCTGGGCCTCCAGCGGGGCAGCCAGGGTTTCGAAATGCTGTCGCGCCAGGATTTCGGTGGGGGCCATCAGGGCGCTTTGTCCCTGAGCCTCTGCTACGGTGGCCATGGCCAGCATGGCCACGACGGTCTTGCCTGATCCCACATCCCCCTGGAGCAACCGTGACATACGTTCGCCGCTGGCAAGGTCGGCGCGAATCTCGGCCAGGGTCCGCGCCTGGGCGCCGGTGAGCCGGAAGGGCAGGGCGTGCTGCAGGGCGTCTGCCAGGCGTCCAGGCCCGATGGGCGGGGCAGGCTCGGTCCGGCGGTCGGCCCTTCGCTGCCCCATGGCCAGTTGGTGGGCCAGAAGCTCGTCATAGGCCAGCCGCTGCCGATGCGGCGCATGCGGACCAAGATCAGCCTCGGTTTCCGGGGCGTGCAGCCGTGCCAGACAGTCACGCCAACTTCCCCATTCCCGCCTGGCCAGCCATGCCGGGTCCTGCCATTCCGGCAGCGCCGGCGTCCGGGAAAGGGCGTCCAGGGCCAGACGCCGGACGGTGCGGGCGGGCAGGCCCGCCGTGGCGGGATAGACGGCCTCGATCTCCGGGATCTGATCGGCCTTCTCCAGGGGAACGACATAGTCCGGATGGGCGATCTGAACCTCAGATCCGAACCGCTCGACCTTGCCGCTGACCAGTCTTTGGGACCCCACGGGGTGCTGGGCCTCGATCCGACCGCCCAGAGCGCCGAAATAGACCAGGGTGAGGAAGCCGGCGCCGTCAAAGGTCCTGACCCGCCAGGGCTGCGAAGAGCTGCGGGGTGGTTGATAGGCCTCGATGGTGACCGCAAAGGTCTGAACCACCCCCTCCTGCGCCGCCTGAACCCTGGCAGGGGAACGACATATCAGGCTGTGGGGGGCGAGGAACGCCACGTCCCGCACCAGGGGTCCGGCGAGCTTCGCCAACAGGGGCGCAACCCGTGGTCCCACGCCTTTCAGCGTGTCTATGGGGGCAAAGAGCGGATAGAGAATCTCCGGGCGCATGACGATGATCATACTCTGAGCGCGTTCACCGCGCGCGCGGGACCCGGCGGCCGGGTCACAGTGATATCGGGCCTCAGGGCGAGATGGGGATTGAAATGCGTGGCGTGCTCCTGAGCCTGGCGACGGCGGACCTATGGAGTTTACCACCTGGGCGCGGGGGGAGCAGACAGCAGCCTATGCGCCGGTGATGCTTGAGTTCCCGGACGTCACCAGCCCGGTCTCCATCAATGAGCTTGGCCAGGAGTGTCACGAACGGAGCCTTCGGGTGTTGCCCACCGCCGTCAGGCTGGGGGACGGAGATTTCCGCCTTGCTGGCCATCATCCAGGCAATGGCGAGCTGTCCTTCTACTGGGTCGGCGGAGACTGGGCCTGAGCCGGGCGCACTCGCGCGGCGCTTGACCCTGGCGCTCCAGCGGCGGGCGCTCTATATCCGCCTCGCCATGGCCGACACTCACGACATCCGACTCAAACGCCTCAAGTTTCGCTCCTGGCATCGGGGGTTTGTCGAGGCCGACCTCATTCTCGGGGGCTTTGTCGATCGATATGCCAGGGATCTGCCTCCGGAACAGCTGGACGTTCTTGAGCATCTCCTTGATCAACCCGACCATGACATCTATGGCTGGATCGTAGAGCGCGGCCCCACGCCGCCTGAGTTTGATACTGAAATCATGTTGATGATCAGACGCTTCTGCGATGAAGCTCACGCTACAATTGGCGGCTCCCGTGGCGGCTGACGGCGTCGTCGCCCCCAGCGCCACCCAAATCAAGCGCATCAATACCGATCCTGAACGTATCGATCTGGTCGGTGTGCCCGAGGGGTTTGACGCCCTGGTTATGTCGGACATTGTGCGGGCGCGGGGCGGATTCAGCGTCTTTATCGCCCGCGACACGGCGCGGATGAGCGCGTTTGCCGACGCTTTTGCCTTTTTTGCCTCGGACGTCGAGGTCATGCGCCTGCCGTCCTGGGACTGTCTTCCCTATGATCGCATTGGACCTTCCCCCGGGGTCGCCGCCCAGCGGATGACCACCCTTGCCCGTCTGGCCGATGGCGGGTTTGAGCCCAGGAAGCCCGCCCTCCTGGTGGCCGCCATCCCGGCAATGATCCAGCGGGCGCCCCCCAGGGCAGCGGTGAGGGCGGCCTCCTACAGCACCCATGTGGGCCGCCAGGTGAAGATCGCCGACCTGGAGCGCTATTTCGCGGTCAACGGCTATCAGCGGGCCTCGACAGTTTCGGAGCGTGGCGAATTCGCCGTCCGGGGCGGGGTGATAGATGTCTTTCCCCCCTCGGCCGAGGAGCCCGTCCGGCTGGACCTGTTTGGCGACATTCTGGAGTCGATCCGCGCCTTTGATCCGGAAACCCAGCGTTCCACCCGCCAGCTGACCGAGGTCAGCCTGCTGGCGGTGAGCGAAGCCCTGCTGGACGCCGAGGCGGTTTCCCGGTTCCGCACGGGCTATGTGGCCAATTTTGGCGCTGCTGGCGATGATCCGCTCTATGCCACGGTGAGCGAAGGCGGTCGTCGGGCGGGGATGGAGCACTGGCTGCCGCTCTACTATCCCGGCCTCGAGACGGTCTTCGACTATCTGCCCGCCGATACCTTAATTGTCGTGGACCACTTGGCGTCGCAGGCGCGGGATGAGCGTCTGAGCATGCTGACGGACGCCTATGAGGCCCGGGCCGAGGCAGGTCGCAAGTCCAACTACCGCCCTCTGCCGCCGGACCAGCTCTATCTCACGGCCGAGGAGTGGGAGCGGGCGCTCTCCACGCGGCCCAACCGTCGGTTTTCGGCGTTCAACACCGTGGAGGGCGAGCAGGTCATCGACCTTGGCGCCCGGGCCGGGCGCAGCTTCGCCCCGGAGCGGCAACGGGACAGCGTCAATCTGTTCGAGGCCGCGGCCGACCATGCCAAGGCCCTGAGTGCTGCGGGCAAGCGGGTGCTGTTCGCCTCCTGGACCGAGGGCGCGTCTGAGCGCCTGGGGGGCATGCTGGCCGATCACGGCCTGCCACGGATCGCGCTTGCGCCGTACTGGCAGGCGGCGAAGGCGGCAGATCCAAAGGTTCCTCAACGGGTGGTCCTGCCCCTGGAGGCGGGGTTCGAAACCGACCGGCTGGTGGTCATTTCCGAGACCGACATCCTGGGGGACCGTCTCGCCAGACCGCGTAAGCGCCGCCGCGCCGCCAACTTCCTGGCCGAAGCCTCGGCCCTGGCGCCCGGCGATCTGGTGGTTCATATCGAGCACGGGATCGGGCGTTATGAGGGTCTCAAGACCCTGGATGTCCAGGGCGCCCCCCACGACTGTCTTGAATTGCAGTATGGCGGTGAGGCCAAGCTCTATCTGCCGGTGGAGAACATCGACCTCCTGACCCGCTATGGGGCGGAGTCCGATGGGGTGACCCTGGACCGCCTGGGGGGTGCGGCCTGGCAGGCTCGCAAGGCCAAGGCCAAGGAGCGGCTGCGGGAGATGGCCGGGGGCCTGATCCGCATCGCCGCCGAGCGGGCCATGAAGTCTATACCGGCCATTGAACCGCCCCACGGGGTCTTTGACGAGTTCTGCGCCCGGTTCCCCTATGAGGAGACCGAGGACCAGCTCAACGCCATCGGCGATGTCCTCACCGACCTCGGATCAGGCCGGCCCATGGACCGGCTGATCTGCGGCGACGTAGGCTTTGGCAAGACCGAGGTCGCCCTGCGCGCGGCCTTCGTCGCCGCCATGAGCGGTCAGCAGGTGGCTGTGGTCTGCCCGACAACGCTTCTGGCGCGCCAGCACTTCAAGACCTTCGAGGCCCGGTTCCAGGGTTGGCCGGTCAAGGTGCGGCGGCTGTCGCGCCTGGTCCCGGCCAGGGAAGCCGCCGAGACCCGGGAGGGCCTGAAATCAGGCGAATTCGAGATCGTCATCGGCACCCATGCGGTGCTGTCCAAGCAGGTGGGGTTCAAGGACCTTGGCCTGGTCATCGTCGATGAGGAACAGCACTTCGGGGTCAAGCACAAGGAGAAGCTCAAGGAGCTTCGCGCCGATGTGCATATGCTGACCCTGACGGCCACGCCGATCCCGCGCACCCTGCAGATGTCGCTGTCGGGCATCCGCGAGATGTCGATCATCGCCACCCCGCCGGTCGACCGGCTGGCGGTGCGGACCTATGTCACGCCCTGGGATCCGATCACGGTGCGCGAGGCCCTGCTGCGCGAGAAGTACCGCGGCGGTCAGGCCTATTTCGTCACCCCCAGGATCGCCGACCTGCCCAATCTGGAGCGGTTCCTCCGCGAGCAGGCGCCAGAAGTCCGGTTTGTGGTCGGCCATGGGCAGATGGCGCCGACCCAGCTCGAGGAGGTTATGTCGGCCTTCTACGACGGTCAGTATGATGTCCTGCTGTCGACCACCATCGTGGAATCGGGGCTGGACGTGCCGACGGCCAACACCCTGATCATCCACCGGGCCGACATGTTCGGTCTGTCACAGCTCTATCAGATCCGGGGCCGGGTGGGCCGGGCCAAGGCGCGAGCCTATGCCTATATGACCACGCCGGAGGACAAGGTCATCACCCTGGCCGCCGAGAAGCGTCTGAAGGTGCTCCAGTCCCTGGACAGTCTTGGCGCGGGCTTCCAGCTGGCCAGTCATGACCTGGACATTCGCGGCGGCGGCAATCTGCTGGGCGAGGAGCAGTCGGGCCATATCCGGGAGATCGGGGTGGAGCTTTACCAGCAGATGCTGGAGGACGCCGTCAACGAACTGAAGGAGCAGGTGGGCGCCGAGGGCGTACAGGATCGGGGCTGGTCGCCACAGATCAATACGGGCGCCGCCGTGCTTATCCCGGAAGCCTATGTCCCCGATCTCAATGTGCGCCTGTCGCTCTACCGCCGGCTCTCAGAGGCCGAGCAGGCCGCCGACCGCGAGGCCCTGGCGGCGGAACTGATCGACCGCTTTGGCCCCTTGCCGCCCGAAACCGACCAGCTGCTGAAGGTGGTGGCGATCAAGGGCAGGTGTCGCCAGGCCAATGTCTCCAAGATCGATGTCGGACCCAAGGGCGCGGTCGTGACCTTCCGCAATGACGCCTTCCCGAATCCCGGCGGCCTGATCGAGTTCGTTCATCGAAACCAGATGGGCTGGCGTCTCCGCCCCGACAACAGGGCCGTGGTCAAGGGCGAGTGGCAAAACCCTGAGCAGCGGCTCACCGCCGCCGAACGCATCCTGACCGAGCTGTCGCGCCTCGCCCTGGCGAGCTGAACCCTGAGGGCTCATGTCTCGGATCTCAGGTGGCCATGGCCCTTCGGGCGGCCTCCTCAAGGGCGCGGCCCGGGCCGTGGGCGCCGGTGACCTCGGCCACGCCGATATCGAACTCGACCACGAAGGGCGGTCGGTTCTCGCCGGCCTCAAAGGCCGTGCAGCCGATCACAGCGGCGATCCGCTCGCCAGCCGCCCGGGCCGCGGCAGCCGGAGTTGCGGGCAGGGCGAGGGCGAAGACCTCGTGACTCAGCCGGGCGGCCGTGTCCTCAACCCGCACCAGCCGACCGATCATGCCGCCGATCTGGGGTATCGCCCGGTCCAGCCAGCCCTGGGCGCGGGCCTCAGTGACATCTTCCCGTTCGGAGACCTTGAGCACGCAGACGCTCAAGGGGCGATTGCGGATCCGGGACGCCTGGGCCAGTCGGCCCAGATGGGTGGCGAACAGTTCCCGGGTAAAGAGGCCGGTGGCCGGGTCCATGAGACCGGAGCTGCGGGCCCGTTCCAGGGCCTTGCGGGTCGCCGTCTGTTTTCGATAGGCCCGGGCCAGCTCGATCACCCGACCGGCGGTCTCGGACTCCGCTGAACCCGGCGAAGCCACGTCGGAAATGCCCCGATGATAGGCCTCCGACATGGTCAGATAAGTCTCCTCCTGCATGTAGAGCAGGGCCGGCACATGATAGAGACGGGTGTTTCGGCGCATGCCGGCGGCGATCGACAGGGCCTCGTGGGGATTGTCTCCCGCCCAGAGGACCACCGTGTCGAAGGGCCGCTCGTGCAGATAGTCGAACGCCGTGTAGGCGGTGAAGGCGCCCACCACCTCGGCCCCACCCCGGGCGAGGGCATTGGAAAGGGCCAGGAACTGGGGGGCAGGCTCGCCGATGGCCAGTATGCGGAAGGGCGCGGGGTCTGACTCAGCAGAGTCCAGGGCGCGGTTCTTCTCGGCGAAGGTCTGCTGACGGAGTTCGTACTCCTCCTCGGCCACGGCCATCCGTACAAGGTTCTCGAGCCGCAGCACCGCCTGGGCGGGGTGCAGCGGAGGGGCAAGAATCAGATCGAAGTCCTGGGCGCCATCCTCCGGCTCACCGATGGCCACCACCGGGAGGCGTCTCGGGGCGCAGGCGGCCTTCAGCCGGCGCGCCAGGGTCAGGGCCTCGGGTCCGCCGCTGCGCAGGTCCACAATGGCCGCCTCGATCTGCAGATCCGCCAGGGCGGCGATGCCGGCATAGGGACCCCGGGCCGTGATGGTGCGCCAGCCGAGACGGTCCAGCCCTTCGGCTAACGGTCCCGCCAGCCCGTCGTCTCGCGCGACGATAAGAACCCGCGCCTGGACGCCTGCGGCCATTCTCTGCACCTTTGACGCTACAAAATTTCCCCGGCTTGCGCCCAAGGCGCCAGAATCGGGCGTCCGCGAAGATATCCCGCTGGGACGGTGCGGGCGAGGGATGAGGCGTCGCGCCTCAGATTGAAGGACGTAATCATGGTCGCCGAATGGTCACTGAAGGGCAAGATCGCCTTGGTCACGGGCGCTTCAGGGGGACTTGGGGCGCACTTCGCCCGGGTGCTGGCCGAGTCCGGCGCTGAGGTGGTGCTCGCTGCGCGACGGCTGGACAAGGTCAAGGAGGAGGCCGCGCAGATCATTGCGGGCGGCGGACGGGCCCATGCCCGGGCCCTGGATGTCGCCGAAGTTGCGCAGATCGGCCCGCTGTTTGGCGAGGTGGCGGCTTCCATCGGTCCGGTCTCGATCCTGATCAACAACGCCGGCGTAGGCGGAGAGGGGCGGGCGCTTGATCTGACCCCGGAGGCCTGGGATCAGGCCTTCAATGTCAATGTGCGCGGGGTGTTCTTCTGTGCGCAGGCCGCCGCGCGCCAGATGATCGCCGCTGATGTGGCGGCGTCCGGTGGCGGGCGCATCGTCAACATCGCCTCAATCGCCGCCCACACGGTCCTGCCTGGTCTGAGCGCCTATAACGCCTCAAAGGCGGCGGTCGGGATGATGACCAGGACCCTGGCCCGAGAGTGGGCGCGGCATCATATCGCCGTCAACGCTCTTTGCCCGGGCTATGTGGAGACAGACATCAACAGCGCCTGGTTCGCCACTGAGGACGGCCAGAAGCAGGTGCGCGGCTTCCCCCGTCGCCGGCTCATGGGGGCGACTGATCTGGACGCCGCCCTGTTGATGCTTGCCGGTCCTGCCGCCGCGGCCGTCACGGGAACCCTGGTGACCGTCGATGATGGCCAGTCGCTGCCGTAGGACATACAGGGCCTGACAGCCTTGGCTGACGGGGCGTCATGGCGCCTAGGTGATCGACGGACGGATCAGAAACCTGGAGGATCGCGCCATGCGTCAGGGCCCCTTGAGCCGATTGAAGGTCGTGGAGTTCGCCGGCATTGGGCCGGGCCCGTTCTGCGGGATGTTGCTGTCAGATCTCGGCGCCGATGTGGTGCGGATTGATCGCAGGGGAAAGGGGCGCGCCTCACCTGCTGACGTGACCAGCCGGGGACGACGCTCCATTGGCATGGACCTGAAGTCGCCGGATGCCATTGAAGCCTGCCTGAAGCTGATGGAGGGCGCGGATGCGATCTTCGAGGGCTTCCGGCCCGGGGTGATGGAACGCCTGGGCCTTGGCCCCGATGTGGCCCTGCAGCGGAATCCCAAGCTGGTCTATGGCCGAATGACCGGCTGGGGGCAGACCGGGCCCTACGCCCATGCGGCGGGGCACGATATGAACTACATCGCCATAACCGGGGCGCTGGAAGCGATCGGGACCGACGAGAAGCCGGTTCCGCCCTTGAACCTGGTGGGGGATTTTGGCGGCGGGGCGCTCTATCTGGCCTTTGGCCTGCTGGCGGGCGTCATCCATGCCCGGGAGACCGGCCAGGGGCAGGTCATCGACTGCGCCATGAGCGATGGCGCGGCCTCGCTCATGGCGATGTTCTACGGCTTCAAGGCCTCCGGCATGTGGCGTCCGGGGCGGCGCAACAACATGCTCGACGGGGGCGCGCACTTCTATGACACCTACCAGTGCAAGGACGGGCGCTGGGTGTCCATCGGGTCCATTGAGCCCCAATTCTATGCCCTGCTGCTGGAAAAGACGGGAATTACCGATCCCGCCTTTCAGAAGCAGATGGACCGCGGGGAGTGGGCGGGGCTGCGGCTCAAGCTCGCCGAGGTGATCGCCGGAAAGACCCGCGACGAGTGGACGGCGATCATGGGCGGCACTGATGTCTGTTTCGCGCCGGTGCTGGATATGGATGAGGCGCCGGCCCACCCGCACAATCAGGCCCGGCAAACCTTCGTCGAAGTGTCAGGTGTCATGCAGCCGGCGCCGGCGCCTCGCTTTTCGGCCACGCCGGGCGCCATACAGGGACCGCCCCCCGCCATTGGCGCCCATGATGATGAAGCGCTGGGCGACTGGGGCTTCTCAGTCGCCGAGATTTCCGCCTTGCGTCGGGTCGGGGCGGTCTCTGAGACGGGATAAGATACTGACCCATAAGCTGAATTCCTGTTCAGGCGCGGTTCAGCGGAATCTCAATAGGCTGATTGAAGGTCGAGGTCGCGCTCTCCCGTCCCTCGAAGCGGCCCTGACCTGATGGCGGACACGTCCATCGATGACGCGTCTCCGGCGATACCGGAGACGCGTCATCACCCTTGGGGTGCTTGCGTCGCCGCAGTTTCCTTGATCAACCTGCGAACATGTCGATCCACCAGGAGCTGGGCCGCTTGGGCTTGCGTCGATGGGAGCCCCTGAGGGCGGCCAGACTTGTCCTGTCCACGGTCGGGCGCGCTCTGACCCGTCTCTGGGGCCGGGATGTAATGCTCTATGTGGGCGGCACGTCGTTCTTCATCATGCTGGCCATCTTCCCAGCCGTCGCCCTGCTGATCGGGGCCTACAGCCTTTTGGCCGATCCGGCCCAGGCGGAGTTTCAGGCCGAGGCCCTGGCCCGTCTGATGCCCACCGGGGCCCGTGATCTCTTCCAGGCCGAGCTTGAACGCCTGGCCCGGGCGCCGCGGGACGCGATTTCCGCCCAGAGCGGCGTCGCCCTGGTGATTGGCGCCTATGCCGCCCATCGGGGCTTCAAGGCCCTGTTGGCAGGGCTGTCCTTCATCCACGACGAGCCAGACCCCAGAGGGTTCGTCGGCTTCAATCTGATGGCCCTGATCGTACTCCTGGCGGCGGCGGTCATGATGGGGGTGGTGTCGTCCTTGTTCCTGGGGCTTAGGGTGGCGGCCGCGACCTTGGATCTACGCCCCTTAGCCGGGGTTTCCTGGCTCTACAGCGAATGGACCTGGGCCAGCGCGGGACTGACCCTGGGGATGAGCCTGATCTATCGCTATGCCATGTCCCGCCGCACGGTGGCGTGGGCGGCGGCGGCCTGTGGGGGCTTTGCCGCGGCCATGCTTTGTCTTTTCGCCTCCTGGGCCAGCGCCTTCTATGTGGAACAGATTGCGCAACTGGGGGCCACCTATGGGTCGATCACCGCCGTGGTGGTGTTCCTGATCTGGCTGTCCTGGAGCGTGAACGCGGTGTTCTTCGGGGGCGCCCTGGCGACGGAGATCGAAATTCGCGTGGATGAGCATCGCCGACAGGCGCTGCTGGCCGACCTCAGGCCAAAGAACCCTCAGCGGACTTCTCCACCAGAAAGCTGAACCCAACAGCCTGGGGCGCCTGTTCGACGAGAACCATTCCAGCGCTGTTGACGAAATGGGGCACATCAATCCGCGCCAAGGGGTCATCGGCCAGTAACCGGACCCGTTCGCCAACCTTGGCCGATTCGAGGGCCCTGCGCAGTCGCAATGTGGGAACCGGACAGCGATGGCCGCGAGCATCGATCAGAATTTCTCGGGAGGACATGGGCCTCCATAGCGTTCCCTCGCGCTTGACGGAAGTCTGAGTCCCGGGCTCCGCACCTTGCGGGCCGGGCCATTCTTGGGTCACTGCGGGCCAACACCGGATGGCCTGATCTTCAGGGGGAGTATGGAAGGCGGCGTTTCAGAGTCCCAGACTGCTGACAGACCCGGACCACAGCCTGGCGGCGCGGCGCCTCACTCTCGGGTGCTGCTGGCGGAGGGTCACCCACCAGCCAGAAGGTCATCCAGCTGATCCTGGATGCGGTGGACGTCACCACCGCGGTGGTGGAGGATGCACGGGCGGTACTGGACGCCCTGGAGGACCACGTCGGGGCGGGCAAGGGGGCCGGGGGCGAGGGGCATCTGATCAAGCCGGTTCGTGCCGGAGATCTCCCTGGCCCGATCAGCGCCGTCACTCGTCAGGATGGTGACATCGATGTTGCCGATCTCACGCAGGAGAAGGATGGAGCTTAAGGCCCCCTCCGAGCATTATGGGGGTGACCGCCTGTGACTCACATCGCCCCGCCAGACGCCATTGCGGACTCACCCCCGCCCCAGATCGCCTCCAGGGACGGGCGCGGTGGATGGCTGCCGTGGGTCGCAGGTCTGCTGATCCTCAGCCTGATCCTGGCCCTGGTCGCCAGCTACCTTGCCCGCCGGATTCTGGCCCGGGAGGCCCTGATCGGCTGGCTGAACGCCAGGGGCGTCGAGGCCGATGTGAGTTTCGAGACTCTGGGGCCAAGCGGTTTGAGCGGCGCCCTCAGGATCGGACCTGCGCAAGCGCCCGTGATTCTGGCCGAGAAGGCCACCCTGGCCTATCGGCTGACTGGCCCATGGGCGGGACAGCGGTTTGGGGTCGAACTGGATGAGATTGTTCTGGTCGGCCCGGTCATTCGGGTCCGCTGGACGCCGGATGGGCCGAGTCTGGGGGTCCTGGACCCGCTGATCGCCGAGTTTCGCCAGCGGCCGCTGAGGCCGGACACGGTGGCGCCTGACATTATCATCCGCAACGGGCAGCTGAAGCTGCAGCATGACTCCGGTCTCGCCGAGATTCAGGCCGACGCCGTGATGACAGATGGCGTGCTGGTCAGGCTCTCAGGTCGACTTACCCCCACCCGCATGTCCCTGGGTGAGGTGACCCTGGACCTTGGTGAGGCGCGCCTGGGTCTTGTGACCCGGGACGGGACCTCCAGCGCCAGCCTGACAGCGCGTTTGAATTCCGGTCGCCTGGGGGCGGTGTCAGTGGGGTCAGGGGATGTCGCTCTGGCGCTTACCACCCGCTATCCCTCGGCCATATCTCCTCTGGGGACCGGGCCATTCTCCATGGCGATGTCCGCACGCAGCCCTGGGCTCGTCCAGGACGGGGTTCGCCTGGACGACCTGGCGGTGTCGGGGCGGTTTCAGGGCCAGGCGTCAGGGGGGCTGGCGCAACTGACCTTGCGCGGGAAGGGGGTCCTGCGGGCCGACGTCGGTTCCGGGGCAGCCGCGGGCTTCGCCTTTGGCGAGGCGTCTGGCCTTGCCAGGTCCACAGACTTCATCTGGCGTCAGGGGGTTAAGGCCGAGACGGCTGGCGATGTCCAGATCAGCATCCGGGGCGGGAATGTTCAACGCGATGAGCTGACCTTATCGCGGGTATCGGTAGACCTCGCCGGACCGGTGCGTCAGGCCGGCGGCGCTCTGACGGCGGACCTCACGGGCCCCCTGAGCCTGGCAGGAAGTTGGCGGGGTCTTGGCCCTGAGGACCCGGGGGACATCGACACCGTCGCCGCCGTGAAGCGCGCCGCCGGCGCCTTCACCCTTACGACGCCGAAGGCCCAGCTGGTGTTTGGCGAAGGCGGCGTTCGCCTGGGTCTCCCGACCAGGGCGCAACTCGTCTCGCCCTCGGGGGGTCAAGTCATTCTGGCGGCCCGGAGTGGCGCGCCGGTCTTTGCTGATGGCGCCGGGGCGCTCGATCTGCGGGCCTCTGGGGGCGGCCTGCCGAGCCTGGAAGCAGAGGTCATCCGGTTTCGGCTGGGGCAGGATGGGCTGGCGGCTGACACGCGCATCAGCATCGCCACGGACTTTGGACCGCTTGAGGGCATGGAAGCCCAGGTCTCGGGGGTTCTGCGCCTGGGCTCTGGCGAAGTGACCTATCTGGCGACGACTTGCATGCCCCTCGCTGTCTCCAGATTTGAAGCTGGGGAGACAAGCCTTGAGGCCATCAGCCTTAGCCTCTGCCCGGGCTCCGCTCCGCTGTTTGCGCTCCAGGACGGTCGCTGGCGGATCACCGGGAGGGCCGAGGGCGCAGCGGCCCTGGCCCAGTTCCTTCAGGCCGGCATGGCGCGCGGTCGTGCCGATATTGTGTTTGGCATTGAGTCCGGGACCCTGTTCACCCGGGCGCAGATCCTCAGTGGACAGGTGATGGATCGGGCGTCGAGCCCTCGCTTCAATCCTCTGGATGTGACAGGGCGCGTGGCGCTCGATCAAGGGGTCTGGGACG
Source organism: uncultured Caulobacteraceae bacterium (assembly GCA_947085575.1). GTDB lineage: Bacteria > Pseudomonadota > Alphaproteobacteria > Caulobacterales > Caulobacteraceae > Phenylobacterium. The sequence goes on along the minus strand of CAMTXB010000068.1, from coordinate 7,226 downwards.
GCGCCCTTCAGCTCTCAAGCGGCGGAGCCCCGGTGGCCGAGGTGCGACTGGATCACGATGGCGCGGACGGTCTTGGCTCGGCCCAGGTGGACACAGGCCCGCTGATGTTCGTCGAAGGGGGGCTTCAACCGTCCGATCTCTCGCCCCTGGCCAGGGCCATCGGCTCGCCTGCCCGGGGATCAGTTCGCTTTGCAGGGAGCTTTCAGTGGTCGCCGCAAGGGCCTGTCAGTTCTGGCATTCTCACCGTGCCTGGGCTGGATTTCCTAAGTCCCGCAGGGCCTGTCCGGGGTCTCTCCGGCGAGATCTCCTTTACCAGCCTCACGCCCCTGGAAACGGCGTCCGGTCAGCAGCTGAGAGCCCAGGACCTGCAACTGGTGACCCCCCTGATCGCCCCGCGGGCGACCTTCCAGCTGCTGGGGCAAAGCCTGGAGGTGAACGCGGGCGCGGCGGACGTGGGCGGCGGCACGGTACGGCTTGAGCCCATGAGCATTCCTCTGGACCCTGGTCAGTCCTGGCGGGGCGAACTCGTGGTTGAGGGCGTTCAGCTGGCCGACATTGTCAGCGCGACCCCGTTTGCCGACAGAGTCTCCTTGTCAGCCAAGGTCAGCGGGCGCCTGCCCTTTGTCGCCGGTCCGGACGGAATCCGGTTTGCACAGGGTCGGTTGGAGGCCATTGAGCCGGGCCGCCTGTCGATCCGCCGCGCGGCCCTTACCGACATCAGCGCCTCGGGGGGCGTCGCCAGGCCGGCCCCTGAGGGGCTCGGGGCCGAGCTAAGCGAGCAGGCGGCTTCAACGCCCCCGGTCGTCGAGACCAATACAGCCGTTGAGTTTGCCTATCAGGCCATGGAGCATCTGGCCTTTGACCTCCTGGACGCTGAAGTAAACAGCCTGCCGGGGGGGCGGCTTGGCGTCCTGTTCCATATTCGAGGCGCCCATAGCCCGCCGGAGCGTCAAGAGATCCGTCTGACGCCCGGCGAGCTGATCCGGCGCGACTTCATGAACCGGCCGCTGCCGCTGCCCTTCGGGACGGAAGTTGATTTGACGCTGGACACGTCCCTCAACCTCGATCAGCTCTTGGCTGACTATGCCGATGCGCAGGCCGTGGGCGGTTCAGGTGAGGTTCAGACGCCTGAACCAGAATGACCTGCCATGTCCCAACCCCAGGAGCCGCCCCCTTGATGACCTCGAAGCGACAGATCACCGGCGCGATCCTGGCCGCAGCCGCCCTGGCCGGCGGGCTGGGGGCCTGCGCCCCGACCATTCGGGTCCAGGTGGATCCGATCACCATTTACGCAAAGCTGGACGCCGATGTGCGCGTGCGCCTGGACGAGGACGTCCGGGCCCTGATCCAGCAGAACCCGAACCTGTTCTAGGGGATGATCATGACCAGACTGAAGTCTCTGGCCCTCGCCGCAGCCCTACTGGGCGCAGCCGGGTTCGCCGCCCTGGCCCTCACCACAGGCCCGGCCCTGGCCCACGCTGCACAGGCCAAGGCCACGGTGGACGCCGCCAAGGCCCAGGGCGTGGTGGGCGAGCGCAATGACGGCCTGCTGGGCTTTGTCGTCCCCTCGTCTGACCCTGCTCTCGAAGCGGCGGTCAATGAAATCAATGCTGGCCGCGCGCAGCTCTATCGCCAGGCTGCGGCGCGAAATGGCGTCACCATGGAGGCGGCCGGCGCGGCGGCCTTTACCGAAGTGGTCAGCACCCGTCTGCGGCCTGGGGAATATTATCAGGCCTCCACTGGCGCCTGGATCCAGAAGTAGCCACAGGCCCACGTCTTGACGTCGATTGAGCCGGCGAGGGTCCGGACCCTCAGGGACGCGCCTGAGCAGGCTGAGGGCCTTTATGTCCTCTACTGGATGCAGTCCGCCCAGCGGGCTGAGTTCAACCCGGCCCTGGAATTTGCCCTGGACGCGGCCAACCAGCGCAACCTGCCGCTGCTGGTCGCCTTTGGCCTGACCGACAGCTACCCTGAGGCCAATGCCCGCCACTGTGCCTTCATGCTGCAGGGGCTGGCCGAGGTGCGCCGCCGCCTGCTCGCCCGGGGGATCAGTTTCGTCATTCGGCAGGGCGATCCCGACGCCGTCGCCCTGGAACTCGCGCGGCAGGCGGCCCTGGTCGTCTGTGACGCGGGCTATCTGCGGGTCCCGCGACTGTGGCGGCGCAGGCTGGCCGACGGCCTTGACCGCAGGCTCATCCGCGTCGAGGGCGAAGTGGTCGCCCCCATCGCCCAGGTCTCCAACAAGCATGAATATGCCGCGCGGACCATTCGGCCACGGATACAGCGGGTGATGGACGCCTATATCGCGCCCTTACCCGCGCAGCCTGTGGCGCGACCGGGTGATCTGGGGCTGCAGTCGGATATAGACCTGGAGAACGTCGCCGCTGAGTTAAGCCGGCTCCGGCTTGATCACAGCTGTCCACCGGTCGTCCGCTTCAAAGGGGGGGAGGGGGAGGCCCGCCGGCGCCTGGCGTCCTTCCTGGAGCGCGGTCTCGCCAGCTATGGGGCGGCCCGGGGCAAGCCCGAAGCCGGGGCGGTGTCCTATCTCAGCCCCTATCTGCACTTTGGCCAGATTTCACCCGTGGAGATCGCCCTGGCGGTCAGGGCTTCAGACGCTGGTCCTGAGGACTCCCGGGAAACCTATCTGGAGGAACTGATCATCCGCCGGGAGCTCGCCATCAATCACGTCTGGTGGTCGCGCGACTATGACCAGTATGAGGGCCTGCCAGCCTGGGCCAAGGCCACCCTGGAGGCTCACCGTTCAGACCCACGTCCGTTCCTGTACACCTACGACCAGTTGGACCAGGCCGCCACCCACGACCCCCATTGGAACGCCGCCATGACCGAAATGAAGGTCACCGGCTATATGCACAACCGGCTGCGCATGTACTGGGGCAAGAAGATCCTGCAGTGGTCGGCTACCCCTCAGGAGGCGTTTACAGCCGTACTGGGCTTGAACAACCGCTATCTGCTTGATGGCCGCGACGCCAATTCCTACGCCAATGTCGGGTGGATCTTCGGCCTGCATGACCGGCCCTGGCCCAGGCAACCGGTGTTCGGCACGGTGAGATCCATGGGGCCCAACATCTTCAAGAGCTTCAGCCCTGCGGCCTATCTCAGGCAGGTCGCCCAACTGTCGGCGGCCGAGGGCGCGCCGCCCGGGGATCCAGACGTTCTCACGCTGGCTTGACCGCACATTGTTTCTCAGGAAGCGCGGTCATCCCTCTCGAAATTCAGGCCAGCTGGGATGCGGGTTCGCGCTGGCTCTCGGAGGCATTCGCAGCAGAATTTGAGTCGTTCTCTCCGACGCTCTCCAGATAGGCCGCCCGGATCTCGGCGCCCGCCTCGTCATAGAAGAAGGGCAGGAAACAGTAGCGGCGGCCCTGGGTGACAGCCGTCGCCTCGTGCAGCAGGGAGCAGGAGAAAATCACTGCGCCGCCGGTTGGCGGACGATAGGTCCTTGACCCGAATTCCGGAAACCGCAGCTCGCCGCCTTCGTGCCCTTCCGTATTGAGGTTGATCGAGCAGGCAAAGCGCCGGTGCGCGGTTCCAGCCGTGGTGTTGTCACGGTGCGGCTTGAAGAATCCGCCCCCCCGGCTGTCATAGCAGGCGACCATGTAGCGTTCGACGCGGCTGACCTCAAACTGGAACGCCTTCTTGATCTCGGGCAGCAGCCGGGTCTGGAGCTTGTGCCGAATCACCCCCTTCAGGGCCTCATCCTCAATCATGGCGTCCCGGCGACGCTTGGTGGAATCCATGACCGGAACCGTCTTGCCCTGGATCTCCCGCATGACTCCGGACGGCGTGCCGCCATGGCCCTCATAGAATCCAATCAGCTGACGACACAGGTCAGGTTCAAACACCCGCGGGACAATCAGCACTGGCGCGTGCAGGGGGACGCCTGCATGGTCATCGGGCGTGGGGAGCCCGGCAACCAGGGTCATGAGCTTGTCCGCCTGATCGATCCCCGCCACAGCATAGATCCGCATCGACGGATCGATCAGCACCCAATGGGGATTGGCGATGCCTTCTTCGCTGAGGGCATAATAGCGGCGGCTGACGGCGCCGCTGGGATCGAAGAACCAGTTTATAGCCGGCTCATTCTTTGCCGTCGCAATCGTCTGCCTATCCCGGGCCACTGCAAAGGTTGGGATGTCTTTCTGACTCCTCATAAGGGCTGTGGACCTGAGCTTGTCCAGGGTAGTGGCCCTGGATTCAGGATCATCGGGGAGAAACACCAGGAGCATGAAAAAGCCTCCCAGGCTCCCGAATGCGAATTCAGGGTTGACTGGCGATGGCGTGATGAACCACGGCGCAGGCTGTCCAGGACGCAGCATGGGCCGTCCTATCGGCAGGCGCAGGCCGAGCCTGCGGTTGAGGCGAGAGGGAGGTGCATGGTCTCTCCAGCGGTTGGAGCCAGAGAGCCGCGCCAAACTCAACCGGACAAGCGCAGCGGCCTTATAAGAGCGGCATAATGGCCCCATAATTGACCCCATGGCCCGAAGGCCTAAGCCTTGCACCCAGTCGGTCTCCGCCGGCTTGTTTCAACGCCGCCCTATGAATTTGAGATCGAACCGGCGCCGGTGAAAGTCGTGTCATTGGCCCTGCGGGCCTGCGGGGGGGCATGCGCGCCACTGTCCAGTCTGTGATCACACGCTATCCACGCCTGGCCGCCTATGGCGCGGCCGTGGTCATGGTCCTCATCGCTAATCTGGTCGCCTTACCCCTGGACCAGCGGCTCGGCTATGCGCGGGTCTCAATGATTTTTCTGGCGGCTGTGCTGATAAGCGCGGTCAAGCTGGGTTCGGGGCCAGCCTACCTCGCCGCAATTCTGGGCTTTTTCAGCTACAACTTCTACCTGGTGGAGCCCCAGTTTTCCCTCGGGTTCGAGTCCGAAGACTACCTCATTCTGCTGGTTTTCATGGCCGTCGCCATGCTGACAGGGGGCCTGGCTGGTCGGGTGAGAGACGAGGCCAGGCGGTCCCTGAACCGGGCGCGGACGACTGGGGTCCTGTTTCATGCCGGGCGAGACTTCGCGGCCTTGGGCGATGAGGGTCCAATCGCCGAGCGCCTCGTGGAGGGATTGGCCAGGGCGGCTCAAGGGGAGGCCATACTTCTGATCAATGATCAGCCTCTACTGAGCCGGTCATGTGACGCTCCGGCGCCGGAGGTCATTGCCGCCTTGCGGGGCTGTCAGGCGACCAGCGTACACACTCAGGGACCAGACGATTGGCGTCTAAGGACCCTGTCGACCGAGGGGCGCAGGCTGGGCGCTGTGGCCTGGCGTCAGAACATGTCGGCGATCGAAGAGCCCGATCAGACTCGCCTGATCCATGTGCTGCTTGACATGGGCGCCACCGCCATTTCCCGATCCCGGCTAAGCCGGGCCTGGGTCGAGATCGAGGCGCGCGAACGAACAGAATCCCTCCGCAATGCTTTGCTGTCCTCCATCTCGCATGATCTTCGTACGCCCCTGGCGGCAATCCTGGCCTCGGCCTCCTGCTTGAAGACCTTTGGAGCGGTCTTTGAGCCGGAGGTGCAGGATGATCTGCTGAATACGATCACGGAGGAGGCCGAAAGACTGAACGCTTTTGTGGGTAACCTGCTCAGCATGACACAGCTTGAGGCCGCAGCACTGACTCCTCAATCCGGGCCATTTGATGTTTCTGACAGCCTGGACCAAATCATACGCCGCTATGAACGCCGGAAGGGGACTCGCCAGCTGCGTCAATGGCCCCTAGAGCAATCGGTAAGCGCTCTTGGCGACCCGATTCTGTTTGAACAGGCCGTGGGCAATGTTCTTGAGAACGCCCTTCGATTCAGTCCTGAACTCGGCGCTGTGACCATCACCGCCCGGGACGAGGGGGACGTTGTGGCGATCGAGGTCAGCGATCAGGGTCCCGGCGTGCCCGAGGATGAGCTCGAGCTGATCTTCGACAAGTTCTACCGTTCAGTCTCCACCCTGGAAACGCTCCGTGGGACAGGTCTTGGCCTGTCCATTGTCCGGGGCTTGATGGAGGCGATGGACGGGTCGGCCACCGCGCGGCTCGGGGAGCAAGGTCAAGGGCTCGTGGTGCGACTAGAGCTGCCCAAGGCGGTCCCGTGAGCGAGGGCGCGCAACTTCTGCTGGTGGACGATGAGCCGCAGATCCTACGGTCCCTTCGTCCAGCGCTGACGGCAGCGGGCTATAACGTCGCCACCGCGGAAACAGGCGGGGAGGCTTTGAGCTACCTTGCGGGGGAGCCCTGCGATACCGTGATCTTGGATCTCGGCCTGCCGGATATGGACGGCAAGGACGTGATCGTCCGGCTGCGAGAGTGGTCTGAGATCCCCGTGATCGTGTTGTCCGCCCGCAATCTTGTGGAGGAGAAGATCGCCGCCCTTGATCTCGGAGCCGATGACTTTGTCCACAAGCCGTTCGCTGTGGACGAACTGCTGGCCCGGGTCCGCGCTACGCTAAGGGGGCGTGATCTGCGTCTGGCCGGTCGCGCCCGGTTCCGCAGCGCGGGGCTTGAGGTCAATTTCGCGGCCCGCACGGCCTCTATCCAGGGTGAGGAGGTTCGCCTGACCCCGCGAGAATATGATCTCCTGCGCACCCTGGCCCGTCACGTGGGCCGGGTTGTGACCCACAAGCAGATCATCGCCGCCGTCTGGGGGCCGGATGCATCGGTAGATGCGCAGTTTGTCCGGGTGCTGGTGGCGCAGCTGCGACAGAAGCTGGAGGAGAACCCTTCCGCCCCCCGCATCCTGCTTACCGAGACCGGTGTCGGATATCGGCTAGCGGGCGACGAGGGGCACTGAGCACTCGATCACCTCGCCATCCTCCTTGTCCACCAGTTGACCCACGAGGTCTCGGCTGCGGGGGGGGGGGGTAAGGTACTCAATGACATGGAGCTAAAATCCCATGTGACGGATGATCTCCAGAATGCTGTGCGAGGTTCGGCATCCGGGGTTGTGGTGGCTGCGGATTGCAGCCCTTTCTCGTTCTGCTAGAACCCCGGTGAAATCGTTGCGAACTGTCACGAGGCTGCGGATTGCGGCCCTTTCTCGTTCTGCTAGAACTAACGGCCCAAAGTACAGCGAGCCTGACCTGACCCCCTGAAACTCCTCCAGGAATAGCTAGAGTCCGCCCCAAGGAAGGGACGGACGAATGAAACGATCAAGGTTCACGGAAGAGCAGATCATCGCGATCCTGCGGGAGCAGGAGGCGGGTGTTGCGACGGCGG
>CAMTXB010000067.1:0-21358 GCA_947085575.1 uncultured Caulobacteraceae bacterium | reverse complement strand
GTTGGTGGTGGAGTTGGCGAAGGCGTTGATCGCCTTGGCGTGCTTGATGATGCCGCCGATGTACCAGAGGCATTCCTGCGAGAGGCCAGCATACTTGTCGCCGGCGAACATGGGCTGGCCGTCCTTCCAGATCGACTGGTGCACGTGCATGCCCGAGCCATTGTCGCCAAACATCGGCTTGGCCATGAAGGTGGCGGTCTTGCCATAGGCGGCGGCCACATTGTGGATGACGTACTTATAGAGCTGCATCCGGTCGGCCATGGTCAGCAGGTCGGCGAACTTCAGGCCAAGCTCGTGCTGAGCAGGCGCCACTTCGTGGTGGTGCTTTTCGGGCTGCATGCCCAGCTCGCCCATCACCGCCAGCATTTCGCCGCGGAGGTCCTGGGCCGAGTCGATGGGGTTGACCGGGAAGTAGCCGCCCTTAGGACCGGGCCGGTGGCCCATATTGCCCTCGGCATATTCCTTCGAGGAATTCACCGGCAGTTCGGTGGAGTCAAAAGCATAGCCGGTGTTGTGCGGCGCCGTGGACCAGCGGACATCGTCGAACAGGAAGAACTCGGCCTCGGGACCGAAATAGACGGTGTCGCCGATGCCGGCCGACTTGACATAGTTCAGCGCCGCCTTGGCGATGGAGCGCGGGTCGCGGTTGTAGGGGGTGTTGGTGTCGGGGTTCAGCACGTCGCAGAACAGGCACAGGGTCGTCTGCTGGTAGAAGGGGTCGATATAGGCCGAGTTCAGGTCCGGACGCAGCTTCATGTCCGACTCATTGATGGCCTTCCAGCCGACAATGGACGAGCCATCGAACATGGTGCCGTCCGTCAGGAAGTCGTCATCGACGAGGTCGATATCGAAGGTGACATGCTGCATCTTGCCGCGAATGTCGGTGAAGCGGACGTCGACATATTTGACGTCCTTCTCAGCGATCATGTCCAGAATGTGCTTGGCGGTGGTCATGGCGGTTATCCCCTAACTCGCGTGATAGGTCAGAACGTCAAACGGCAAGCGCGCCGGTTTCCCCGGTGCGAATGCGCAGAACCTCGATAATCTCGGAGACGAAGATCTTTCCGTCTCCGATGCGGCCCGTGCGCGCCGCAGTGGTGATGGCCTCCAGGGCGCTGTCGAGTTGGTCGTCAGCCACCACGACCTCGATCTTGATCTTGGGCAGGAAGTCCACGACATATTCCGCGCCGCGGTATAGCTCTGTCTGCCCCTTCTGCCGACCGTAGCCCTTGGCCTCAAGCACGGTCATGCCCTGCACCCCCATTTCCTGCAGGGCCTCCTTCACCTCATCGAGCTTGAAGGGTTTGATGACGGCTTCGATCTTCTTCATAGGGCCTCGTCGAACTGAACGCGCCGCCCAGGGCGGGGGGTGATGGGACGGAGCATGCCGGGCCGTTGGGCGACAAGAGGTCCGCGAGCCGAGTCGTCAGGGCAGGGGGGCGAAATCGACCCTTGCTAAAATAATGGGCGCCCGGCGCCCATGAATTGTGCGGCGCGGAAATGGCCTTGTGAGCAGCCGACAGGCCCCTAGGATCGCGCGGCGAAGTTGGGTGCAGAGGGTTGCCATGGACGATAGAACTCCAGTTCTGATCGGGGCGGGACAATTTACCTACCGGGGCGAACCGCAGGTTTCCCCACCGCCGACCCAACTGCTGAAGATTGCGGCGCTGGCGGCGGCTGAGGATGCCGGCCTGTCGGCCATCGAGCTTAAGGGGATCGACAGCCTCGCGGTGGTGGGCTTCACGGTGGATGCCCCCGGCGGCGGTCGCCCCACCCCCCACAGCTCCAATCCCCCGGCCAGTCTTTCCCGAACCCTGGGGGCCTCGCCGGCCTGGGCGGTCTATTCCCACATGGGGGGAAACAGCCCCCAGCAGCTGATCAATGTGCTCTGCGAGCGAATCGCCCGTGGAGAGACCCAGCTTGGCCTCGTGGTCGGGTGCGAGTTCCTGGGCTCGGCCACGAAGCGGCTTACCAAGGGCCTGGGATTTGACGACTGGGACGAAGACCACAGCCTCGACCCGCCGGAGCGCATCGGCGATCCCCGGCCTGGCGTCACGCCGTACGAGGCGAGGCACGGCCTGGGACGGCCGATCAACACCTATCCCCTGTTCGAGAACGCCCTGCGCGCCCGGGACGGCCGGAGCATCCCTGACCACCAGAAACGTCTGGGGGAGCTGTTCGCCCCCTTTACCGAGGTCGCCGCCGGCAATCGCAACGCCTGGTTCCCCGTCGCGCGCACGGCTGAAGAGCTGATCACCGTCACCGGGCGCAACCGGATGGTGGGCTTCCCCTACACCAAGTATCTCAACGCCATCATGGACGTAGACCAGTCGGCCGGCGTGCTGGTGGCCAGTCTCGCCAAGGCCCGGGAACTCGGCGTGCCTGAGGATCGGCTGGTCTATCTGCACGGCTGTGCCGACGCCGCCGACCTCTGGTATCCTCTTGACCGCCAGAATTTCCATTCCAGCCCCGCCATGCGCCTGACCGGCGCCCGGGCCCTGGAAATGGCCGGGATCACCCTGGACGAGGTTGGGATCATCGACCTCTATTCCTGCTTCCCTGTCGCAGTGGAAATTGGCGCCGAGGAGCTGGGTCTTTCGCTGACCGACCCCCGCGGCCTGACCGTGACCGGCGGGCTGCCCTATGCCGGCGGGCCTGGAAACAACTACGCCATGCATGCCATCGCCGTGATGATGCAGCGGCTGCGCCAGGCCCGGGACACCTACGGCCTGGTGACCGCCAACGGCTGGTTCCTGACCAAGCAATCCACGGGCATCTATTCCTGCCGCGCGCCGGACGCGCCGTTCGAGCGCCAGGACCCGGGCGTCATTCAGCGCCAGATTGACGCCTTGCCGCATCCGGTTGTCACAGAAACGCCGCAGGGTCGCGCCGTGATCGAGACCTATACCGTCGTCCATGGCCGGGAGGGCTATCTGATGGGCCTCGTGGTCGGTCGCGACGAGGTTGATCGTCGGTTCGTCGCCCATACGCCCGCCGATCCCGCCGTGCTGCACAGCCTTGAGGCTGTGGAATCCGTCGGCCGGACCGGTAGGGTGGGTCCCGCCCCTGAGGGCCAGCGCAATCTCTTTGTTCCGGACTGAGCCATGCCCCGCCTGTACCTGATCCGCCACGGAAAGCCCGCCGCCAGCTGGGGGGGTCATGACGATGATCCCGGGCTGGACGAGACCGGTCACAGCCAGGCGGCAGCCGCCCGGGACTTCCTGTTGAGCCGGCCTGAAGCTGAGCGCCCCCGGGCGGTGGTGTCCTCGCCCCTGGCCCGGTGCCGGGAAACCGCCCTGCCGACGGCCAGGGCCTTGGGGGTCGAGCTTGAGATCGACCCTGGAGTCGGCGAGATTCCGACGCCCGCCGACCTGCCGGCAGAGGCGAGGGGAGACTGGCTTCGCCAAGCCTTCCAGGGCGCCTGGGGCGAGATCGAGGGCGACCTGGACTATGACGCCTGGCGCCGTCAGGTGGCGCAGACCCTGCATCTGCGGGGGAATACCGCCGTATTCAGTCACTTCGTGGCCATCAATGCGGTGGTCTCTCTCCTGAGTGGGGAGGACAAGGTGGTGAGTTTCCGACCTGATCATACTTCAATCACAGTCCTTGAAACTGATGGCAAGTCACTGATTTTGATAGAAAAGGGGCGCGAGGCCTCAACTGGCGTATTGTGATCGATAGAGGCTGGCCCGTGGCGCCCAAGCAGATTCTGACCGTGGCGGAAATGAAGGCGGCCGATCGCGCCGCTATTGCGGCTGGCACGTCCGCCCTGACGCTGATGGGCCGGGCGGGGGCCGCCGTGGCGGCGGCGGTCAGCGCCAGGCTCGACCCTTGCGACACCCTCGTGCTCTGCGGCCCGGGGGACAATGGCGGCGACGGTTACGTGGTCGCCAGACTGCTGGCGGAGCAGGGCTGGCCAGTGCGGGTGGCGGCCCTCTCGCCTCCACGCACAGGATCCGCCCGGTCCATGGCGGCAGCCTGGGGCGGAGCGACCGTTAGACTTGAAGGCGAACTGTCGGCCGAGCTCTATATTGACGGCCTCTTTGGCGCGGGCCTTTCCGGTCCGCTGACCGGCGAGGCGGCCCGGCTCATTCAACACCTGAACGGCGCACCGGAGCGGGTGGTGGCCATTGATGTTCCCAGCGGCCTTCCAGGGGATACGGGGCTGCCCCAGGGGGTCTGTGGCCGCGCAGCCCTGACGGTGACGTTTCATGCCCGCAAGCCCGCCCACGTGTTGGAGCCGGGCCGGGGGCGGTGCGGCGAGGTCGTCGTGGCCGATATCGGGCTGGCTCCTGGGGGCGGCGACCTGTTTGAGAATACGCCGGAGCTGTGGGCGTCGCGTTTCCCGTGGCCCAATGCGGCGTCTCACAAGCATGCCAGAGGGCGGCTGGTTGTGGTCAGTGGGCCGGCCTGGAGCACGGGGGCAGCCAGGCTGGCCGCCCGGGCCGGGCTTCGGATTGGGGCTGGCGTGGTCACCATCCTGTCACCCGCCGAAGCGGCGTCGGTGAACGCCGCCCATCTTGAAGCGATCATGCTGCGTCCGTTCGACAGCGAAGCCGAGCTCGAGACCCTGGCCACCGATGTCGATGCTGCGGTGATCGGCCCGGCGGCGGGCGTGAACGAGTCGACCCTGATGAATGTTCTGGCCCTGGCCAGGACCGGCGCAGCCCTGATCCTCGATGCCGACGCGATTACGGTGTTCCGCGAAGATCCTGAGGAGCTGTTTTCAGTCCTCGACCGGGACGATGTTCTGACCCCGCATCCCGGAGAGTTTGAGCGCCTGTTCCCTGGGGTTCTGGAGGCCGCGCCTGAACGGATCTCGGCGACCCGCAGGGCCGCGGAACTGGCGGACGCCATCGTGCTGCTCAAGGGACCAGATACGGTGGTGGCCTCCCCCGACGGGCGGGCGGCGGTCAGCGCCAATGGCTGTCCCTGGCTGGCGACGGCTGGGACCGGCGATGTGCTGGCCGGCTATATCGCCGGCCTGGTGGCGCAGGGCATGGACAGCTTCGAGGCGGCCTGCGCCGGGGTCTGGATCCAGGCCGAGGCCGCCCATGCCCACGGTCCGGGTCTGATTGCCGAGGATCTCCCGGGGCTGACGCCAGCCATTCTTCGGGTCCTGTACACGGGGCGACAGGTCCCGCGGTAGGCAGCGCCCGGGGCATGCGCCTTGACGCAGATGGGCAAACCGCCGATGGCAGGGACGGGATGCGGGCGTGGCGGAACTGGCAGACGCACTGGATTTAGGTTCCAGCGCCGCAAGGCGTGGAGGTTCGAGTCCTCTCGCCCGCACCAACCTTTGCACTTGGGCAGGGCCAACCTTTGCTCTTGGACAGAGAATGCGCCCGTGACATAAGGGCGCCCTCCCGCCGCCTCGACCTAGGTGGCGCTTCCCGTTTCACCATCAGGCGGACCGTCAAGAGCGCGTGACAGCGCCCCGGAGTCCGGAAGCAAGAATGTCGATGCAGATCGTTGAAAAGTCCGGTGAAGGCCTGAGCCGCGTTTATGGCGTCACGGTTCCGGCGGCCGACCTGGCCGAACGCCTGGAAGCGCGCATCACCGAGATCACGCCCCAGCTCAACATCAAGGGCTTCCGCCCCGGCAAGGTGCCGCCGGCCCATGTGCGCCGGGTTCACGGCAAGGCCCTGATGGCCGAGCTGGTGGAACAGACCATCACCGAAAGCACCCAGAAGGTGCTTGAGGACAACAGGCTGCGCCCTGCCGGCGAGCCGGATCTGAAGCCGGAAGGCGACCTGCAGGACGTGGTGGACGGCAAGGCCGACCTGTCCTTCGAGATCGCCCTGGAGATCATGCCGGAGTTCGAGCCCGTCGATCCGGCGACCCTGGAGCTGGTCCGTCCCGTCTACAAGCCCGGCGACGACGAGGTCGATGAGGCCGTAGCCGAGCTGGCCAAGCAGAACCGCAGCTTTGAGCCGCGGACCGGCAAGACCGCAAAGGCCAAGGACGGCGACCAGCTGACCATCGACTTCGTCGGCAAGATCGACGGAGTCGCCTTTGAAGGCGGCGAGGCCGAGGGCGCCCAGCTGGTGCTGGGGTCGGGCAGCTTCATTCCGGGCTTCGAAGACCAGCTGGTCGGCGCCAAGGCCGACAGCGATGTGGTGGTCAAGGTGACCTTCCCGGAGGCCTATCAGGCCGCTCATCTGGCCGGCAAGGAAGCCGAGTTCGAGGTCAAGGTGACGGCGATCGCCGCTCCGGTGGACACTGTCGCCGACGACGCCTTCGCCGAGAAGCTGGGCATTGAGAGCCTGGACAGGCTCAAGTCGCTGCTGCGCGACAACATTGAGCAGCAGTATGTGAGCGCTTCGCGGTTCAAGCTGAAGCGCGCCCTGCTGGACGCCCTGGACACCAAACACGACTTCCCCCTGCCGCCGAAGATGGTCGAGGCCGAATTCGCCGCCATCTGGGCCCAGGTGCAGCTGGACAAGGCGCAGGAGTCGCTGCCGCCGGAAGACGCCGGCAAGAGCGACGAGCAGCTGGAAGCCGAATACCGCAAGATCGCCGAGCGCCGGGTCCGCCTGGGCCTCGTCCTGGCGGAGATCGGTCGGATCAACAGCGTTCAGGTGACCGAGCAGGAACTTCTTGAGGCCATGCGCCGGGAAGCCATGCGTTATGGCCCCCAGGCGCAGCAGGCCTTCGACATGTTCCGCCAGAACCCCAACGCCCAGGCCCAGCTCCGCGCGCCGATCTTCGAAGACAAGGTCGTCGACCTGATCGTCGGCAAGGCCAAGGTCGAGGACAAGAACGTCAGCAAGGACGAGCTGATGGCCGAGGACGACCTGCCTGAGGGCTACGGCGAGTAAGGCGCTATCGCCGCGCCGCGACGGCGATGATGTTTGAGCCCAATGATCCCGGCGCGGCCCTGGCGCGGCGCCGGGATCATGCGTCTTTAGGGGTTCTGAAAGGCGCAGCGTCGGAGGGTCGACTTGCAACCGCCGACCGCAGACGCGATATCGAAGACGACGGCGGCGATCTGACGTTCGCCAATCGAGAAGGGCTTTCAAGCTTATGCGTGACCATGTGACCACCGCGCTCAACCTCGTGCCCATGGTGGTCGAGCAGACCAGCCGCGGCGAACGGGCCTTCGACATCTTTTCGCGCCTCTTGAAGGAGCGAATCATTTTCCTCAACGGTCCCGTCGAGGACGGCATGGCCGCCCTGATCTGCGCCCAGCTGCTCTATCTGGAGTCTGAGAACCCCAAGAAAGAGATCTCGATGTATATCAATTCGCCCGGCGGGATCGTGACGTCTGGCCTGGCGATCTACGACACCATGCAATACGTGAAGAGCCCGATCTCAACGGTCTGCATGGGCATGGCCGCCTCCATGGGCTCGTTCCTGCTGATGGCCGGAGAGAAGGGACAGCGGATTTCCCTGCCCAACGCCCGGATCATGGTCCACCAGCCGTCAGGCGGCTATACCGGCAAGGCTTCGGACATTCAGCGCCACGCCGAGGACATCATCAAGACCAAGGGCCGTCTGAACGAGCTCTATGCCAAGCACACGGGTCAATCCGTCGAGGTGGTGGAGCAGACCCTGGACCGCGATCACTTCATGACCGCCGAGGAAGCCAAGGCCTGGGGCATCGTCGACCACGTCTATGAGCGGCGCTCGGAAGACTAGAGGCGCTCCCGCGCGGCGCTTAGCAGCGCCGCGCGCCCGGCCTCGGCCGTGATGTCGAAGCGCTCAAAGGCCGCCCCTTCTGCGGCGCGCAGATCGGCGAACAGGCCCCTCGGGTCTTCATGAAAGTGCAGGAAGGCGCGGCCGCGGCGGTAGAACACGCCGCGCGCCGTCTCCTTTAGCCCTGGCAGTTGGCGGATTTCGCCAATCAGCGGCTCCAGGGTGTCGAGGGTGTCGGAGCGGGCGTGTCGCACAGGGCGCGATCCTCGTTGATCAGCGGCTACTGGCCAGGCCGCGCCAGATGGTAGGTGACCCCTTGAGTGTTTTCGGCGCCCTCCACAGCCTGATTGCAGACCCGCCCCTCGAAGCCGCCCCTTTGATCGCGTTTGGCCTTCAGGGCGTTGATGTAGGCTTGGTCATCCAGGCGCCGGCAAAACACGGTGAGCCCCTGGTCGCGCATCATTTGGGGCAGACCGTCACGGATCAGCTTCTCCACCCGAAACCGCATCAGGGGCTTTCCTTGAAGACCCGGTAGCCGGCCTCATCGGCGATCTTCAGCATTTCCCGATCGCCGCTGGTGTCGCCATAGGCCGCGCGCAGTCGCAGGTCTGGGCCAAAGACGGCCCGCAGGCGCATGACCTTTTCCGGACCCCGGCAGTTGCGGCCATCGAAAATCCCGAGAACCCGGTCATCGGCGTCAAACATCAGACGGGTGGCGATCAGGTGATCGGCGCCCAGTCCCCGGGCGAAGGGCTGGACGATGAAGTCGGGCGAAGCGGTGACGATGGCCATGGTGGCCCGCCGCCCCCGCCAGCGACGCCAGGTCATCAGGGCGTCGGGGCGCAGCAGGCGCGGCGCATAGGCCTCGGCAAAGGCGCGGGCGTCGGCTTCCAGTTGGGCCCTTGGAACGCCGAGCAGGAATTCCCGCACCGCAGCAGCCTTCAATCGACCCCGGTTGCGATGGAACAGATAGGCCCCGGCCGCCGGCGCCAGTCGGCGCAGGCCCTTGGCGTAGCGCGCGCCACCCGCTCTCCAGCGCAGGAAGGCCGTAAAGCTGTCCCTTGTGGTAAGTGTGCCATCGAAGTCGAAGGCCACGACGCCCATGTCGTCAGCCGGATCGTCCATTCGTCCTCCACAAACTCGGCGTGCGCCGAAATAGCGCAGATCGGCCTCAGATCGCGCCCGCCCGGGGCCACATGCCAGAAGCGGGCCGCAACCTCCCCAAGCGGAGCGGTGTTCATCCCATTTCCCGCGCGAGAGTCATGGGGTGACTTGCGTCAATCCGATACAATCCCATCTAGAGATTCGAAATTGCGCGCCATCTGGCGTGGCGGACCCGAGGAATCCGGGGGCCGCCAAGGCTTGTGATCCTGGCGCGGATCGGGGAATGTCAAGGATTGGACAACCCCAGGCGCGTATCCTGCATGCACGGCGGGAAAATGCCGCCCGCGCCACGGGTCCGGTTTCGGCCGGCGTCGTCGAGAGAGTGAGACTGAACATGACCAAGGCCGCGAGCGGGGACTCCAAGAGCACGCTGTATTGCTCTTTCTGCGGAAAGAGCCAGCATGAAGTCCGCAAGCTGATCGCGGGTCCTACCGTGTTCATCTGCGATGAATGTGTCGAGCTCTGCATGGATATCATCCGCGAAGAGCACAAGATTTCCTTCGTCAAGTCGAAGGATGGTGTACCGACCCCCCGCGAGATCCGTGAGGTGCTTGACGATTACGTCATCGGCCAGGATCACGCCAAGAAGGTGCTCTCGGTGGCGGTGCATAACCACTATAAGCGCCTGAATCACGCTACCAAGAACAATGATGTTGAGCTGGGCAAGGCCAACATCATGCTGATCGGTCCGACCGGGACGGGCAAGACCCTGCTGGCCCAGACCCTCGCCCGGATCATCGACGTGCCTTTCACCGTGGCCGACGCCACGACCCTGACCGAGGCCGGCTATGTGGGCGAGGATGTCGAGAACATCATCCTCAAGCTGCTGCAGTCGGCTGACTACAATGTGGAGCGGGCGCAGCGCGGCATCGTCTATATCGACGAGGTCGACAAGATCAGCCGCAAGTCGGACAATCCCTCCATCACCCGTGACGTGTCGGGGGAGGGCGTCCAGCAGGCGCTTCTGAAGATCATGGAGGGCACGGTGGCCTCAGTCCCGCCCCAGGGCGGCCGCAAGCATCCCCAGCAGGAGTTCCTGCAGGTGGACACCACCAACATTCTGTTCATCTGCGGCGGGGCCTTTGCCGGCCTCGACAAGATCATCTCGGCCCGTGGGCAGGGCACCTCCATCGGCTTCGGGGCCAAGGTGTCCGACCCCGATGATCGTCGCACCGGGGAAATCTTCCGCCGGGTTGAGCCGGACGATCTGCTGCGGTTTGGCCTGATCCCGGAGTTCATCGGCCGTCTTCCAGTGATCGCCACCCTCGACGACCTTGATGAGGAAGCCCTGGTCAAGATCCTGACCGAGCCGAAGAATGCCTTCGTCAAGCAGTACCAGCGTCTGTTCGACATGGAGAATGTCGGTCTGACCTTCACTGACGACGCTCTGAACGCCGTGGCCCGCAAGGCGATTGCGCGCAAAACCGGCGCCCGTGGCCTGCGGTCGATCCTGGAGGGCATCCTGCTCGATACGATGTACGAGCTGCCGACCTATGACGGGGTGGAGGAGGTGGTGGTCAATGCAGAAGTGGTCGAAGGGCGCGCTCAACCCCTGATCATCTATGCCGAGCGTCGGGATAAGGGCGGGGCGGCCTGAGGGGCGCTCAAAACCCGAGTTTCTGTTGCGGCGCCGAAGACAACTTGTCCCGCGCGCACCCGCGCCGCTTGAACCGCGCTCCGAAGCGTCCACATAAATAGATCGGAACCACTGCCACACTGGCGGACGGACCGTACGAGTCAGGCGCATCGTCTGATGAAACTGCGGCCCGAGGGTTGAGCCCTGCCTATGTGACGAAGGGGCCGGCCGGGAGTGAATGCATATGTCTGAGACCAAGAAGACCCTTCCCGTCCTGCCGTTGCGGGACATCGTGGTGTTCCCCCATCAACCTGTGCCGCTGTTTGTCGGGCGGGAAAAATCCGTACGGGCGCTCGAAGAGGCCATGCGCGACGATGGCAAGGACATCCTTCTGCTGACCCAGAAGGACAAGGATGACGATGACCCCGCGCCTATCGCCATCTATGAGATCGGCGTCGTCGCCACGATCCTGCAACTGCTCAAGCTGCCCGACGGCACCGTCAAGGTGCTGGTGGAGGGCAAGGCCCGCGCGGCGGTGACCCGCTACACCAGCCGGGCCGACTATTACGAGGCCGAGTTCGCCGATCTGCCTGAGGACCCCCAAGCCTCCCCCGAGGCCGAGGCCCTTTCCCGCGCCGTGGTCGAACAGTTCGAATCCTATGTGAAGCTCAATAAGAAGGTGCCGCCTGAGGCCCTTGCGGCCATGCCGCAGATCGAGAACCCCGGGGAACTGGCCGATCGCGTGGCCTCGCACCTGTCGGTAAAGATCAGCGAGAAGCAGGCCCTGCTGGAAATCTTCGATGTCGGGAAGCGGCTGGAGAAGGTCTATGCCCTGATGGAGGGCGAGATCTCGGTGATGCAGACCGAGAAGAAGATCCGCAACCGCGTGAAGCGTCAGATGGAAAAGACGCAGCGGGAATACTATCTCAACGAACAGATGAAGGCGATCCAGCGGGAACTGGGTGAGCAGGATGACACCCGCGACGAGCTGAACGAGCTCGAGAAGCGGATCAAGAAGACCAGGCTCTCCAAGGAGGCCCGGACAAAGGCGGGGGCAGAGCTGAAGAAGCTGCGCTCCATGAGCCCGATGTCGGCTGAATCCACCGTGGTGCGGAACTATCTGGACTGGCTGCTGTCGATCCCCTGGGGCAAGGCCAAGCAGAAGCCCATCGATCTCAACCGGGCCGAGGAGATCCTCGATGAGGATCACTACGGCCTGGAGAAGGTGAAAGAGCGAATCCTGGAATATCTGGCCGTGCAGGCCCGGACGGGAGCCCTCAAGGGACCGATCCTCTGCCTGGTGGGGCCACCCGGGGTAGGCAAGACCTCGCTCGGGCGCTCGATCGCCAAGGCGACGGCGCGGGAGTTCGTGCGCGTGTCCCTCGGCGGCGTGCGTGACGAGGCCGAAATCCGCGGCCACCGCCGGACCTATATCGGCTCCATGCCCGGCAAGATCATCCAGTCCATGAAGAAGGCCAAGACCACCAACGCCTTCTTCCTGCTCGATGAGATCGACAAGATGGGCGCCGACTATCGCGGCGATCCGGCCTCGGCCCTGCTGGAAGTCCTTGACCCGTCGCAGAACTCCGCCTTCGCCGACCACTATCTGGAAGTGGACTACGACCTGTCGCCGGTGATGTTCGTCACCACGGCCAACTCGCTGAACATGCCTCAGCCCCTGCTGGACCGCATGGAGATCATCCGCATCCCCGGCTATACCGAGGACGAGAAGGTCGAAATCGCCAAGCGTCACGTTCTGCCCAAACTGACCAAGGACCACGGGCTGACGCCTGTGGAATTCGTGGTCTCCGAGGACACGATCCGTGACCTGATCCGCTACTACACCCGGGAAGCCGGGGTGCGGTCGCTGGAGCGGGAACTGGGCAACCTGGCCCGCAAAACCGTGCGGGACCTGGGCCGTGAAGGGGTGGCCAGCATCACCATCGATCCCGAGCGCCTGGCCAAGTACGCCGGCGTCCGCAGATTCCGCTATGGGGAGATGGATGCCGATGACCAGGTGGGCATCATCACGGGCCTCGCCTATACCGACTTCGGCGGTGACATCCTGACCATCGAAGCGGTCAAGATGCCGGGCAAGGGGCGTATGTCCATCACCGGGAACCTGAAGGACGTGATGAAGGAGTCCATCGCCGCGGCCAATTCCTATGTCCGCAGCCGGGCTACCCAGTTCGGGATTGAACCCCCAGCCTTCGAGAGGACCGATGTCCATATCCACGTGCCCGATGGAGCCACGCCTAAGGACGGCCCCTCGGCCGGCGCGGCGATGGCCACCGCCATCGTCTCGGTGCTGACTGGCATTCCGATCCGCAAGGACATCGCCATGACGGGCGAAGTCACCCTGCGGGGCCGGGTGACCGCCATCGGCGGCCTGAAAGAGAAGCTGCTCGCGGCCCTGCGCTCAGGGGTCAAGACCGTGCTGATTCCGCAGGAGAATGAGAAGGATCTGGCCGATATCCCAGCCAAGGTGAAAGAGGCCCTGGAGATCATTCCGGTGAGCACCATGGACGAGGTTCTGATCCGGGCCCTGACCCGCCTGCCGGAGCCCATTGAGTGGACGGAGCCCCCCACCAAGGGCCCGGTCGTCGGTGACGACGGCGAAGCCGAGGCGATCATGACTCACTAGGGTCGCGGGGCGCTTTCCCAAACCCAGCGGCAGGCGGCGCGGGCTCACCCCCGCGCCGCTTTGTTTGACGCGCCCGCTTTAGCCCGCATAATCCCGTGGCGCGAAGGTGATAGCGGCTGCCAGCGCTTCGCGGAAAACAGAAAAAGGGCAGGGAGAGGAAACCAACCATGACCAAGGCTGAACTGGTATCGGCGATGGCCGACAAGGCCGGGATCACCAAATCTCAGGCAAAGGACGCATTGGACGCCTTCATGGACTCCGTGACGGGGTCGCTCAAGGGCGGTCAGGAGGTGCGGCTTGTGGGCTTCGGGAGCTTCGTGCCGGTGAGCCGCGCGGCAGGGGTAGCCCGCAATCCGCGCACGGGGGAGAGCGTCAATCGGCCGGCGTCACAGACGGCGCGCTTCCGGATTGGCGAGGGGCTGAAGAGCGCGCTCAACAGCTGATCAGCTGAACGAGTTTTTCAGAGGGGCGGTCGTTTCAAGCGACGGCTCCTTCTTTGTGGAGTCGGGCCAAAAGTGGCTCTGAAACTGTCGCCATAAGAGGTATGACGGCGCCGCGGGCGGCTAGCTCAGCTGGTCAGAGCACCTGGTTTACACCCAGGGGGTCGGGGGTTCGAACCCCTCGCCGCCCACCATGCCTTCGGTCCCATCCCTCCGTCCGGCGAAGGGCGCATGCGATATCGTCCCCTGGGCCGAACAGGGCTCACCGTTTCGGAAATCGGCCTGGGCTGCGCCAGTTACTGGGGGCTGCCCCGGTTTGACGAAGGCGAGGCCTTGGCCCTGGTTCACCGGGCCCTGGACCTGGGGATCACCCTGTTTGACACCTCGCCCGGCTATTCCCGGGGGGAGGCCGAGCCCCGGTTGGGACGCGCACTGAAGGGTCGGTCGCGGGAAGGACTGGTGGTCGCCACCAAGGCCGGAACCTTCCATGCCGGCGGAGGACGCACTGGCCGGGACTTTTCGCCCGGCGCCATCACCGCCAGCGTCGAGGCCAGCCTCGGCCGCCTGGGGCTGGAGTGTCTGGCGCTGGTCCAGCTGCACGGGCCAGCGGCGTCAGAGTTGAACGACCATCTGTTTGAGGCCCTTGAGCGCCTGCGGCAGCGGGGACTGGTGGCGGCGTTTGGGGCCAACAGCTTCGATCCGGAGGTGATCGCCGCCATCATTGCCGCCCCCACCCTCGACGTGGTGATGCTGGACTACAACGTCCTCAGGCCTGAGCGGCGGAGCCTGATCGAGGCCGCCGCCGCCCGAGGCAAGGGCGTTCTGGCGGGCATGCCCCTGGCCATGGGCCATGTGGCTGGTCAGATCCGCAGGCTGCGGGGCATGCGCGACCTCTGGTATGCCGCAAGAGCCGTGAAGAACCACCGGCAGGAAGTGGCCCTGGCCGAGCGCTATGCCTTTCTCCGTCGCCTTGACGGGATGAGCGCGGCCCAGGCGAGCCTTGCCTATGTTCTGGAACACCCCGGCATATCCGCCGCCGTAACGGGCACTACCCGGTTGGCGCACCTCGAGGCCAACGCCGCAGCGCCGGACATGGTCCTTCCGGCCCATGTTCGGGCGCGCCTGGAAGCCGCGCAGCAGGGCTGAGGTTTCCGCCTTCCTTGAGAGGTGAGGCGGATATTATCACGCATCGTGCCGGTTTCTGGTGATGGAGTTGATCGGTGATCTTCGAACAGACCGAGCTGTCGCAGGCTGATCGGGAGGCCTTGTATCCGGTTCTGGAACCGGCGGGCTTCTGGGATGTTCTGGCCATTATCCCTGGGGAAGCTGAACGCCTAAAGGCCTTCGCCAAGATCTGAGCGCGATCGGCGCACAATGTTCGATTGAAGGTCCCACGGCCTGACGGGTCTCAGCAATCAGAGTGACCGGTTGTTATCGGGCGATATCCGCAGCCTGATGTGAATGGGCAGGAGGCGTTCAACCTCCTCCTGCGACAGGGCGGACTGGGCGCGGGTCAGAATGGGCGCCGGTCAGGATGGGCGCGGCGGCAGCATTTGGCTCGTGAGCGTCATGCACTATGATCTGGGATATAGCGACCTGGACCAGAAAGCCTTGCAAGCCATCGGCAACCCGTCGGGCGCGAGGTTGTCACCCATGTCTTCGGTACAAGACGCTACCCATGTCTGGTGGCGTACGCGAAAGAAGTGGCGCGAGTGACGGGACTCGAACCCGCGACCTCCGGCGTGACAGGCCGGCGCTCTAACCAACTGAGCTACACCCGCATATGGCGCTCGCGTCGCCGCGAGGGGCGTCTGATAGGTCCCGGCCGGAATCGTGTCAACTGGGCACGAGCGATGATGTGGCCTGAGGCGGCGAATAATGCACATCAGCCTGTGGACCGAGGGGCAATTCCAAGGCGGCCCGCAGGCCGACCAGGATGACCCCGGCACTCATCATCGCCGCCGAATAGGGCAGCATGGCGCTGATCTGCCCGCCGCCGCCAAAGCCCGGCCGCCACCTCTGGCAGAAGCCCAGGACCAGGGCGAAATTGGGCATCAGTGGCGCGGCCGTGTTCACGCTGGAATCCTCCAGCCGATAGGCCGCCGTGGTCATTTCGGGGCTGATTCCCAGCCGCATGAGCATGGGCACAGGCGCCGGGGCCAGGGCCGCCCATTTCGCCGAAGCCGAACCGAGCAACATATCGAGGCCGGCGGTGAGGAGGACGACCGTCATCAACAGGACCAGGATGGCAGGCCCGAGGCGCGGATGGCTTCCGCACCACTGATGGCCATGATCACCCCGAGGTTCGACCAGGTGAACCCGGCTTGGCGGCGGCAGGCGCGCCTCGCGACGTCTGGCCGCTGCCGCTGAGGGCTTGGCCATGGCGTATCTCCGTTGCGGGAATCCGCAGTTTGAACCCTGCGCATTGCTGGTCTAGAAGGACCCGCGACTCCTTTGAGGACTCCATGAACGCGTTCCTTCTGCAGTACCTGCCCATTGTGATTTTCCTGGGGATCGCGGCGGTTCTGGGCCTGGCCTTCGTGCTGGCCGCCGCCGTGCTCGCGCCAAGTGCGCCGGACCCGGAAAAGCTCTCGACCTACGAGTGCGGCTTTAACGCCTTCGATGATGCGCGCATGAAATTCGATGTCAGGTTTTACCTGGTCTCGATCCTGTTCATCATTTTCGATCTTGAGGTCGCGTTCCTGTTCCCCTGGGCGGTCAGCCTGATGAACATGCCCACCGAAGACATGCAGTTCGCCTTCTGGTCGATGATGACCTTCCTGGGCATTCTGACGGTCGGCTTCATCTATGAGTGGAAGAAGGGGGCCCTCGAGTGGGAGTGATCGTTCCGGCCAATTCGGCCGCCCGCGCGACCGTCGAAGGCTATGACCCCAAGGTTCACGATCCCTTCTATGACGGGGTCAATGACGAGCTGGCCGACAAGGGGTTCATCACGGCGGCCGCCGATGACCTGATCACCTGGGCGCGCACGGGCTCGCTCATGTGGATGACCTTCGGTCTGGCCTGCTGCGCCGTCGAGATGATGCAGGCCTCGATGCCGCGCTATGACCTGGAGCGCTATGGCTTCGCCCCCCGGGCCAGCCCGCGACAGTCCGATGTGATGATCGTCGCCGGCACCCTGTGCAACAAGATGGCCCCGGCCCTGCGCAAGGTCTATGACCAGATGCCAGAGCCCCGCTATGTCATCTCCATGGGGTCCTGCGCCAATGGCGGCGGCTACTACTATTTCAGCTATTCCGTGGTGCGCGGCTGCGACCGGATTGTGCCCGTCGACATCTATGTGCCGGGCTGCCCGCCCACGGCCGAGGCCCTGGTCTACGGGGTCCTGCAGCTCCAGAAGAAGATCCGGCGCACCGGGACGATTGAAAGATGAGCTGGCCCGTCTCCGCCGCCGATCTCCAGGGGCTTGGCCAGGCCATGGTGGCCAACAGCGCCGGGGCGCTTGCCGGCGCCCATGTGGCCTATGACGAGCTTTGTCTTACCGCGCCTCTGGCGCGGATCGTCGAGGCCCTGACCTTCCTGCGCGACCATCCTGACCATCGGTTCGAGGTGCTGATCGACCTGACGGCGGTGGACTACCCGGAGCGGGAGAAGCGCTTCGACGTGGTCTATCACCTGCTCTCCATGAGCAAGAACCTCCGGGTGCGGGTAAAGCTCGTCACGGACGAGGACACCCCGGTGCCGACGGCGACCGCCGCCTATCCCAATGCCAACTGGTATGAGCGGGAGGCCTTCGACATGTATGGGGTCTTCTTTGAGGGCCATCCGGACCTCCGGCGCATCCTCACCGACTATGGCTTCCACGGCCATCCGCTGCGCAAGGACTTCCCCATGAGCGGCTATGTGGAGCTGCGTTATGACGGCGAGCTCAAGCGCGTGGTCTATGAGCCGATCAAGATGACCGAGTGGCGCAACTGGGACTTCCTCAGCCCCTGGGAAGGCGCCGAGCGCGGGTTCGCCGCCCTTCCGGGTGACGAAAAGGCGGAGCCCAAGGCATGAGCGGCGAAGTGATCCCCGTGTCTGCGGGCGAATTGGCCCCTGGTCCTACGACTGAAACCGAGATCCGTAAGTTCACCATCAACTTCGGTCCCCAGCATCCGGCCGCGCACGGGGTGCTCCGCCTGATCCTCGAACTGGACGGCGAAGTGGTCGAGCGGGTCGACCCCCATGTGGGGCTGCTCCATCGCGGCACCGAGAAGCTGATGGAATACCGCCCCTATCAGCAGACGATCCCCTATTTCGACCGCCTGGACTATGTGGCGCCGATGAACCAGGAGCACGCCTATGTGCTCGCCATCGAGAAGCTGCTCGCGGTGGAGGTTCCCTATCGGGCCCAGCTGATCCGGGTGCTCTATTCCGAAATCGGCCGGATTCTGAACCACCTGCTCAATGTCACCACCCAGGCGATGGATGTGGGCGCACTCACCCCGCCCCTGTGGGGGTTCGAGCAGCGTGAAAAGCTCATGGTGTTTTATGAGCGGGCCTCGGGCGCCCGGCTGCATGCCAATTACTTCCGGGTCGGCGGCGTTCGCCAGGACCTGCCCCCGGCCCTGATCGCGGACATCGCCGCCTGGTGCGACATCTTTCCCAAGGCCCTGGGAGAGATTGACAGCCTCATCACCGGCAACCGGATCTTCAAGCAGCGCAACGTCGATATCGGCGTGGTCAGCAAGCAGGAGGCTCTGGCCTGGGGCTTCTCCGGGGTGATGGTGCGCGGATCCGGGATCGCCTGGGACCTGCGCCGCAATCAGCCCTACGAGTGCTACAACGAGCTGGAGTTCGACATTCCGCTCGGGGTGAACGGCGACTGCTATGACCGTTATCTCTGCCGCATGGAGGAGATGCGTCAGTCCATCCGCATCATGAAGCAGTGCTGCGAACGCCTGCAGAAGACACCGGGTCCGGTGCTGATCGAGGACAACAAGATCGGCGCCCCCCGCCGCGGTGAAATGAAGCGCTCGATGGAAGCCATGATCCATCACTTCAAGCTGTTCACCGAGGGCTATCGCACCCCGCCGGGCGAGGTCTATGCCAGCGTGGAGGCTCCCAAGGGCGAGTTCGGGGTCTTCCTGGTCTCGGACGGGTCCAACAAGCCCTATAGGTGCAAGATCCGCGCGCCGGGCTTTGCGCACCTCCAGGCCATGGACTGGATGAACCGCGGGCACATGCTGGCTGACGTGTCGGCCATCCTGGGCTCCCTGGACATCGTCTTTGGCGAGGTGGACCGATGAACGCCGCCGCCGTGCCCACCCCTGCCGATCTCGCCCAGGGCCAGCTCGACGCCTACAACGCTCAGGACGTGGATGGCCTTTGCGGATTTTTCGCACAGGACCTGATCGTCGCCGATTTCAACGGGGCGGTGACGGTGGACGGCCTTGAGGCGTTTCGGGCCAAGCATGTGGCCCTGTTCGCCGAGCATCCGCAGAACCGCGCGGAACTGGCCCATCGCGTCGTGATCGGTGACCGGGTGATTGATCATGAGCGGGTCTATCGCAAGCCCGGCCCGGTGAGCTTCGAAGTGGCGGCCATCTATACCATTGCCGGCGGCAAGATCGCCCGCATCGACTTCGTGAAGTGAGGGGCATGTGAGCATACGTCGTCTTTCGCCCCACCAGCCGGCCAGTTTCACCTTCCAGCCGCAAACCCTGGAACAGGCCAAGTTGTGGATCGCCAAGTTCCCGGCTGGCCGGCAGCAGTCGGCGGTCATTCCGATTCTGTGGCTTATCCAGAAGCAGGAAGGCTGGGTCAGCGAACCCGCCATCCGGCTGGTGGCCGAAATGCTGGGCATGGCCCGGATCCGGGTGCTGGAGGTGGCGACCTTCTACACCATGTTCATGCTGGAGCCGGTAGGCAGCGTCGCCCTGGTCCAGGTCTGCGGCACCACACCCTGCCAGCTGCGCGGATCAGAGAGCCTGATGGCGGTCTGCAAGCGCAAGATCGGGGCGAAGGACCACCTGTCAGCCGATGGCAAGTTCACCTGGCAGGAGGTGGAGTGCCTGGGCGCCTGCGCCAATGCTCCCATGGCGGCCATCAACGACTACTATTACGAGGACCTGACGCCTGAGCGCTTCGAGGCGTTGCTGGACGATTTTGCGGCGGGCAAGGCGCCGGCCCCAGGTTCGGCGCTCAAGCGCCAGGGTTCGGCGCCGGAGGGCGGCCCGCTGACCCTGTCTGATCCGGCGCTCTATGATGGGTCGGCGGCCAGGCCGCTGAAAAAGATTCCCAATGCGCCGGCCAAGGCGGAGCCCGCCGCGTGAGCGCCGAGGCTCAGATCAAGTCCCGCTTTCTGCGCATGGCGGTGATCAATGTGACCTGCCTGGTGGCCGCCGCCGTGGCCTTCGGCGGCGCAGTGATGTCGGGCGAAAACTGGCTGTTTGCGGTCTTTGGCGGCGCTCTGGCCGTGGGGTTTGCGGCGCAGATCTGGTTCATCGCGGCCTTCCGGCGCGCGAAAGAAGGAGTTTGAGGGGCGTGGTCGGGATTCTCGAAGACAAGGACCGCATCTTCACCAACCTCTATGGCCTGCACGATTTTGGCCTTGAGGGCGCCAGGCGGCGCGGCGCTTGGAACGGGGTGCGGGAAATCCTGTCGCAGTCCCCGGAATGGATCTGCGATCAGGTCAAGAATTCCGGCCTGCGCGGTCGCGGCGGGGCGGGCTTCGGCGCCGGCCTGAAGTGGACCTTCATGCCGAAGCAGGAAGGCGAGCGGCCGCACTATCTGGTGGTCAATGCCGATGAATCCGAGCCGGGCACCTGCAAGGACCGCGAGATCCTGCGCAACGATCCGCATCTGTTGATCGAGGGCTGCCTGATCGCCAGCTACGCGATCCGCGCCCACGCCTGCTACATCTACATCCGTGGCGAATATGTCTTCGAGCGCGAGCGCTTGGAGGCCGCCATCAAGCAGGCCTATGAGGCTCGTCTGATCGGCAAGGACAATGTCCACGGTTGGGACTTCGAACTCTATGTGACCCACGGGGGCGGGGCCTATATCTGCGGCGACGAAACCGCCCTGATGGAAAGCCTCGAAGGCAAGAAGGGTCAGCCGCGACTCAAACCCCCGTTCCCGGCCGGCGCTGGCATCTATGGCTGCCCGACCACCATCAACAACGTCGAGACCATCGCCACGGTCGGCTCGATCCTGCGCCGCGGGGCGGAGTGGTTCGCGGGTTTTGGCCGGCCCAACAATACCGGCACCAAGCTGATGGCCATTTCCGGTCATGTGAACCGGCCCTGCGTGGTCGAAGAGACCATGTCGATCCCCCTGCGCCAGCTCCTTGAAGAGCATTGCGGCGGGATCCGTGGCGGCTGGGGCAATCTTAAGGCGATCATTCCCGGCGGATCGTCGGTGCCGATGATCACCGCCGAGATGGCCGAGACCGCCCTGATGGACTTCGACTCCCTGCGCGAGATGCGCTCGGGCCTCGGCACGGCGGCGGTCATCGTCATGGACAAGGACGCCGACATCGTGAAGTCGATCGCCCGGCTGTCCTACTTCTACAAGCATGAGAGCTGCGGCCAGTGCACGCCGTGCCGTGAGGGCACTGGCTGGATGTGGCGGGTCATGGAGCGGATGGTCACCGGCGAGGCCGAGATGACCGAGATCGACATGCTGCTCGACGTCACCAAGCAGGTCGAGGGCCACACGATCTGCGCGCTCGGCGACGCGGCGGCCTGGCCGATTCAGGGCCTGATCCGGCATTTCCGGCCCGAAATGGAGCGCCGCATCCGCGCGCGCACCGAAAAACTGGCAGCCGAGTAGGCGGGGCGGGGAGCAGGCAATGCCCAAGGTCAAGATCGACGGCGTCGAGTTGGAGGTGCCGGCCGGCATCACCGTGCTGCAGGCCTGTGAGCTGGCGGGCGTCGAAATTCCGCGCTT
>CAMTXB010000066.1:0-12371 GCA_947085575.1 uncultured Caulobacteraceae bacterium | reverse complement strand
GTGACTGGAGTTCAGACGTGTGCTCTTCCGATCTCGCGAGCGCAGGCGGCGCGGCCGGCGCCTGGGCGACCGCCTGCTGGGCGGCGACCGAAGCCGTCGTGATGGCCGCCGTCACGGCCGGGGTGGTGATGCCGGCGGCGGCCAGGATCGGCGCCGCCTGAACTATCGCTGCGGCGACCACGGCAGGGGGCAGGCCGCTGGCGGCCACGACGGAGGCGATGGCGGCTTCCACAGCCGCCTGCTGCGCGTCTTCCGACATGCCTTCGGTGGCGGCCACGGCTTCGGCCACGGCCACGGCGATGGCTTCAGCAAGGGCCTCGACCTGGGCGGCCTCAGCGGCCGTGTCCTGCGCGACCGCCACAGCGGCCGGCAGGGCGATGAGGCCGAAGCCGGAGACCGCAACCATGGCGCGCGCCACGGCGCTGACGCCAAACACTTTGAGGCTCATGTCGCCTCTCCCCTGAAAATCGTGAACGGCGAAGTTGCCAAGGGTCTTCTAAGGCCACAATGCGACGGATTTCTCAAGGCCCGTCACCTCAGAATGCAGTATTTGGATCGGCGGCTGTGGCTTTCTCGCTCAATGAGCGAACTTGCGTCGCTTGATGAGGCGGCGGCGATTAGTTTTTCGACAGGACGAGCCTAGGGCCGGGGACTGCGCTTGAGACGTTGCCGCCAGAAGATGGCCGGGACGATGCCGGTAGGCGAGGTGACCGATTCAAGAGTCGCCAGCATCCGGCCCCGTCTACTGGTGCCCAGGACGGCAAAGGTCTCCGTCTCGACCTTTCTGCGCAAATCCGGGTTGAGTTCTCCCCAGTGGTTGAGGGCAAATCCCACCCGCCAGACCGAGACATACTGATCGAGGGGCAGGAGCTCGTAGGACCGCTCAAGATGGGCGACGCCTTCGGGGCTGAGGTGACCGTCAAGGCTGTCGATATAGGCCAGACGCAACCGGGAGCTTGTATCATAGGGCGCCTGGGAGAGCGCCAGCTGGCTGGCGCCGGTGGCCGCGGCATGGTCCGGGGGCGTGGCCTTCAGGGCAAGATCAGCCGCCCGGCTCTGGCCAAGGGTGATGATCAGGGGAGACGGCGCCGGCGATGTTGCCGGTGAAAGCGCGGCGAGCGCCGCCAGCGCCCCGCCCAGGGTCAGTACGGGCAACAGGACGAGGCCGGCCATCCTGGCGAGGGCGGCCAGGGAGGTCATGCCCGCGACCCCTGGGACATGGCGAACTGCAGGCCGAGCATATAGCTCCACATGAGGGCGAAGGAGGGGGTTTGCAGGGCGAAATCCGTCATCCCATGCACCAGAACCGCAAGATTGGCGGCCACCAGGGCGAACAGCACGAAGGTCATCCGGGTCCGGCGCAGGCCCCGCCACAGGGTGATGACCATGATCGCCGCGATGGTCCCGAACATGGGCAGGGCGCCCACCAGGCCCGCCTCCTCCAGCCACTGAATTATGACATTGTGGGTGGCGCGCACCGTCCACATGGAACTGAAGGTCGACGTATCCATCAGGATGCGGTGAATGGTGTCGAAGGTCCCCAGCCCATAGCCCCCGACGGGCGCGGCCAGGAAGGCCCGCCAGTGCATGGCGAACATCTCGGCCCGGCCGATGGCGCTCTCTTCGAAGAAGGCAAACCGGTCCAGCAGGCGCTCGCCGAGGAAGTGGAGCCCAGCCAGGGCCGCGATGATCGCCGACAGCATGATCAGCGTCACCCGGCTCCAGCCCACGCGACCGGCAAACAGCAGGATCACCACCAGGCCGATGATGCCGACCGTAGCGCCCAGGGCCGCGCCCCTGGAGGCCGTCGCCAGCAGGCAGCCCACCAGGATCAACAGGGCCGCCCAGTAGCCGGTCGCCGCCTGGAGGGCCTGACCGGCGCGGACGCCCCGAAGGTCGCGCAGCAAGGGACCCAGGGTAACGACCACCATCATGGCAAAGAAGGTGCCCGCCGTGTTCGGGCTCATGAGCGTGCCCTCCAGCCGCCCCGTCTGGGTCTGGAACTGCAGGCCCGTGGCGAAGGTGAAGAATGCCCAGAGGCCAAAGATCGCCGAGAGGGCGATCATCAGATTGACGGCGGTCCGCGCCCGCTGATCTGCGGCGCCGGTGGCGACGCCCACCAGAAAGATGCAGCCGAGTCCGGCGAGCTTTATCACCTCAAGCCAGGTGGCGGAGCGATCTATGGTGGCTGCGCCGGGCGTCTCCCCCACATAGGCCCAGACCGGGTGGACGCCGGCAGGTCCAAAGGGGGTAAGGGACAGGAGGCCGGCAAGCAGGACGAGGGCGAACAGGCCTGCGGGGAGCGCAAGTCCCTTGATCCGCAGGAGATCCCTGCGGATCGACGGGACCGCCAGGCACCCCAGCAAGAGCAGCGCCGAGGCCCCAACGGCGATCAGGCTGGCCTCGACCCGCAGCGCCCCGTAGGCCAGGTGCGCCAGGAAGATCAGGCCAAGCCCCGCCGCAGCTAGGCCAGCGCCCGGCGGCGGGGGCCAGAAGCCCCGGCGCGAACCGGCGCCCTGGCCTGACCTGTCTTCGCCGCCCCTTGACCCCACGCCCTTGCCCGCTCCGCAAACGCCAGATCCCAGCAGGGCCGTGGCGTCACCCAAAATGATCAGTGCCTAAGGCCGCTCGCATGGCCGCAATGGCGAAGTCAAGGACGCCGCGCCTTGGGCTCGGAACCGCCCCGCTCAAATCCGAGAGATGCTGTGCCTTGCCACGGCTGAAACCTGCGCCGGACCTCGGGGTCCAGCTCAGGCCTCAGGGAGTCTGACAGGCCGACAGGGTCAGACGGGGTTTTAATGGAGGCGGCCGCGCAGGGGGCCGCCATTGCCGAGCTGGGCGAGGACAAACGGTTCGGCGGCGATCTCAGGTGCGGTGTTGGGCTTCACAGGCGCCGGAGGGGCGGTGACCCCGTTCGGACCGGCGTTGACGTCCGCCGTCCGCAGGCGGCGCAAGGGGGGCTCGATGACCACAGGCTGCGGTTTGGCCTGGCCGGCGTCAAGCGACCGGGGGCTGGGGCTCTCGACCACGGCCTCTGCCGCCATATCCACCAGGGCCCAGCGGAAGGGGGAGTCCCCCACCTGACGTTCGCGCCAGGTGAGATTGGCTTGGCGCCAGGGCAGAATCCAAGGGGTCAGGCTGTCGAGAACATAGTCGCCCTTGTCCGTGGCGACGATAAGCACGGCATGGGTTTCGCCCCAGCTGGTGGTGGCCACGGCGATGGCCAGGGCGCTGGCCGGCAGGCCGGCCGCGATCAGCGCGCGGCGCTTTTCCAGGACATAGTCCTCACAGTCGCCAAACCGGCCGCCGGCCGCCAGGGGAGTCGCCCAGCGATCGAGGACGCCATAGATCTCGATATCGCTCCGCCGGGCGATGTCCCGGTTCACCCTGTCGTTCACCCGGGTGATCAGGGTCCAGAGGCTCGGCGTCAGGGCCGGGCGCTCGACTAAGGGAGGCGTGGCCGGACTGGCCGGTGTTGGCGCCTCTGACTTGGCGGGTTCAGGCCTATGGACAAGGCGCATGGGGGCCGCCCCGCCAGACGCAAAGTTCACCCGGGTCAGGCTGGCGGCGGTCACGGTCTCTCGCGGCGAGGGGGCAGGGTTCAGGGCCGCCGTCATGGCCGCCTCGACTGCTGCATTGGACCGGGCCGCAGCCTCGCGGCGCAGGCGCGCCTCGGCAAAGGCGTTGCTCCAGTTGATCGGCTGGGCCTGCAGCGCCGCCGTGGCCGAGGCCGTGGCGCGACCGCCGGTCAGGATGTACCGGGCTTCGGCCGCGTTGCGCCGGGCCAGCTCAACCTCGGCCACCTTGCGGATGACGGCGGCGGGCGCCCCGCCGCAGTCTTCCGGCTGCCTCTGACAGAAGTCGAGATAGCCTGTGGGGGCCGCGGTGGACCCGCCCAGCGCCATCGGGGTGCTGGTCTCCGGCAGGGTGGCGCAAGCCGCAAGGCTTAGCGAAGCACTAACGATCGTCGCACAAGTAAACAGAGTCTTTTTAGCCAGCACCACACCCACCCCTTTTGGAGTTCTATTGTGTGATGTTTACAATAAAATCGCTTAAGTATTGCTGTAGTTATAGGGTATACATTTCTCTACAAAATATAGTTGCTTTAATGTTAAGGTTTACATCATCTGAACGGCCTGTTCATGTCCGGTAAATCTGCTATTCTGCTTTTGTTATCCTTGTTTCTTGGTGTCTCTCAGCCCGGCGAGGCGGCGGGAGTTTCCCGCCGCGCCGCACTGCGGTAGAAGGGAGGCCCCGGGGGGGCGATTGAAGATGCGGAGCTCGTGTTTTGATGCAGAGGTTGTTCTCCCCGCTGGTCGCCCTGGCGGTGATCTGGTCAGCGGCGCTGATCCCTGCTGTCGTTCAGGCGCAGGACGCGACGCCGGCCGAGGTGCGTATTCTGCCGGAGTACCGCCTGGGCTCGGGGGACAAGGTGCGCGTCATCACCTTTGGTGAAGAGAGCCTGACCGGAGAGTTCTTTGTCGGCGGCTCGGGCAATATCTCCCTGCCGCTCATCGGCGAGGTGCGCGCCCAGGGCCTGACGGTCCCGGAGCTTCAGACTTCCGTCGAGACGGCCCTGAAGGAAGGCTATCTGCGTGAGCCGCGGGTCAGTGTCGAGGTGCTCAACTACCGGCCCTTCTACATCCTTGGCGAAGTGGAGAATCCTGGGGAGTATCCCTATACCAACGGGCTGTCGGTGCTGAACGCCGTGGCCACGGCCGGCGGCTTCACCTATCGCGCCAATCAGCGCCGCGTGTTCATCAAGCGCAGTGACACCGACGACGAGCGGGAGTTCCCCCTGACGCCCCTGACCCCCGTGGCGCCGGGCGATACGATCCGGATCAGGGAACGCTTCTTCTGACGCCTGTCGTTTTCCGCAGCCGGCTGAGGCGCATGGGGGCGCCCGTCCGGCCGTCCTGGCCAGGCGCCCGGCCCGTCCGGCTTCCCCCGGCGCCGATCTGTGTGGGCGCAGCCTGGGCGGCATCGGCCCTGAAACAGCGCCGGGCGTTCCGGGTCTGAGGCGCCGCGGCGTCCGATCGACATGCCCGTCCGGCGCCGAGGACGTGAAGGCCTGAGCAGGCAAAATGCGAGATTTCACCCGGCGCGCAGTTTGCACGCTCGACGTCACGCATTATGGACTTGTTCATAAGCAGACACGGGCCACCGAAAGGCGGGTCCGGGGTGACGGCCAGGTGATGGAGACCCTCATGACGGACGCGACCACGATGAGCGCCATGGACGCTGCGCCAACCCGCCATGCGGGCCTGAAGGCCTGGGTCGACGAGATCGCCGCCCTGACCAAGCCTGACGCCATCCAATGGTGCGACGGCTCGGAGGCGGAGTGGCGCCGGCTGATCGGTGAACTGGTGCAGGCCGGCGCCCTGACGGCCCTGAATCCGGACCTGCGGCCCAACTCCTTCCATGCCGCCTCCGACCCCCGCGACGTCGCCCGGGTGGAAAGCCGCACCTTCATCTGCTCCGAAAACGAAATCGATGCCGGCCCGACCAATAACTGGGCCGAGCCTGCGCAGATGCGCGCCAGGCTGGAGGGCCTGTTCGACGGCTGCATGCGAGGCCGCACCATGTATGTGGCGCCGTTCTGCATGGGTCCCCTGGGCTCGAAGATCAGCGCCATCGGCGTGGAGATCACCGACAGCGCCTATGTGGTCATTTCCATGCGCGTCATGACCCGCATGGGGACGCCGGCCCTGGAGCAGCTGGGCGAGGACGGCTTCTTCGTCCCGGCCGTACATAGCCTCGGCGCGCCGCTGAACCCTGGCCAGGCCGATGTGCCGTGGCCCTGCAACGATGAGAAGTACATCGTGCATTTCCCGGAGACCCGGGAGATCTGGTCCTATGGCTCGGGCTATGGCGGCAACGCGCTTCTGGGTAAGAAGTGTCTCGCCCTGCGTATCGCCTCGGTCATGGCCCGGGATGAGGGCTGGCTCGCCGAGCATATGCTGATCCTCAAGCTGACCTCGCCGGCGAATGATGTGCGCTACATCGCGGCCGCCTTCCCGAGCGCCTGCGGCAAGACCAACATGGCCATGCTGCAACCCACCCTGCCCGGGTGGAAGGCCGAGACCATCGGCGACGACATCTGCTGGATGCGGTTCGGCCAGGACGGCCGGCTCTATGCGATCAACCCCGAGGCGGGCTTCTTTGGCGTCGCTCCCGGCACGGGCCTTGAGACCAACCGCAACGCCGTCGCCGCCCTGCACGCCAACTGTGTCTTCACCAATGTCGCCCTGACGCCGGACGGCGATGTCTGGTGGGAAGGCCTCACCGCCGAGCCGCCGCCCTCCCTCACCGACTGGCGCGGCAACCCCTGGACCCCGGCGTCAGAGACGCCTGCGGCCCATCCCAATGCCCGCTTCACCGTCCCGGCCAGTCAGTGCCCCGTGATTGCGCCCGAGTGGGAAGACCCCGCCGGGGTGCCGATTTCAGCGATCCTGTTCGGCGGTCGCCGGGCGTCGGCCGTCCCCCTCGTCACCGAGGCCTTTGACTGGCGTCACGGGGTGTTCATGGCCTCCAATGTGGCCTCCGAGGGCACGGCGGCGGCTGAGAACGCTATTGGCGAGCTGCGCCGCGATCCCTTCGCCATGCTGCCCTTCTGCGGCTATAATATGGGCGACTATTTCAATCACTGGCTGAAGCTCGGCGCCCAGGCTGACGCGGAGAAGCTGCCGCGCATCTACTTCGTGAACTGGTTCCTCAGGGACGAGCGGGGCAAGTTCGTCTGGCCGGGCTTTGGCGAGAACAGCCGGGTCCTGAAGTGGATCTTCGAGCGGCTGGCGGGCCGCGCCGGGGCCATCGACACCCCGATCGGGCGTCTCCCCACCCCGGAAAGCCTGGACCTGACCGGTCTTGATCTCACCGATGCGCAGCTGGACCTGCTGCTCACCGTCGACGCCGATATCTGGACCCGGGAGGCGGCCCTGATTCCGCCGGCCTATGAGCGGTTCGCCGAGCGTCTGCCCAAGGCCCTGTGGGACGAGCATGCGGCCCTCGTGGCCAGGCTCCAGACCCAGAAGCTGGGCCGGTCTGCCGCGGCGGCGGAATAGGGCGCCATCGCTTGGCGGGGACGCGTCGGCGGGAGAAGTCTGTTGCGCTCCAGGGGGATCAGAACTTGACAGGACGCGTTCGGGAGCCGCCTGATGTCGGAGATTGTTGCAGTGCAGCAGGGGCCGGGAATGTCTGAGCCACTTTTCGCCTATTCCATGAGCCAGGACGCCATGGGCTGGGCCTGGAGCGTCTATGATGAGGCCGGCGAGATCGTCGCCTCGGGCCTCGACGTCTGCCAGGACACCGCCAAGGCCGCCGTGGACCGCGCCATGCGCCATTTCGCCTGGATAGGCCTGTCCGGACCAGGCCGACGCAGGGCGCCGGCCGGTTCAGCCTGAGGCTGAGACGAACCTCATTCCAATCTGGGCGACGCCGCGCAGTCCGGGCCAGAGGTCACTTTCCCGCCGATGACGCGGCCCTCAGGCTGCTGTGCCCGGTCTGGAACCGATCCGAGCAAGTGAGATGCAACCGCGCTGCCGCCTGAACATGTTCCGGCCCGCACGCGACATTCCTGGCGGTCCTGGTCGGGGCTGTTCAATGCGCGCTCGAGATGAACTCCGACGTGCGGGCTATACCGCTGCCCGGGCGACAGCATGGTGTACGACGTCTGTCTCTGGCGGCTCTCCGCCGGGCTCGTGAAGACGCGCCGCCGTGACGCTGCCGCAGATCATCCGCGCGCTCTATGGGGGAAAGCCTGAGGGGTAGGCCCGGTCGACGAATAGCTGCCTCATCCAGGGCCAGCGCTTGCAGTTACCGTCCAGGATCACCTGGACGCCGGCGCTGTCGGACATGTCGGCGGGGGTCAGGTCAGCGTGATGTCATGCCCGTCAGCGCTTGAGCCAGACAGGCCAAGCCTTCCCACCAAACACCATCTGTTGCGCAACTTAAAAAACTATATTGAGCGCAACGCTAAACACGATCCATGCTACAGGCTTGAACCTGGCTCACCAGCCGAGGACGAGCTCATGCCGACGCCAAACGAGAAACTCGCCAACGCCCTGGAGGCCCTGAAGGCGGTCCAAGCCAGCGGAAGGGTTGCGATCAGATCCAAGGATCTGAGCCGCACCGTCCGAGAGCTGCTGCTCAAGCACGGCTTTCTGCAGCCCGTGATCAAGGGGTGGTACCTCCCAGCCCATCCGGACGCCGGCCCGGGGGAAAGCACCGCCTGGCACACGTCGTTCTGGGATTTCTGCCGGGACTATCTGACCGAGAGATTTGGCTCCGAGTGGGCGCTCACGCCCGAGCAGTCCCTTGTCCTCCATGCCGGAAACACCACCGTGCCCTCCCAGTTGCTCGTCAGGGCGAGAGGGGCGAACAATCAGGTCACCCACTTCATCCATGGGGCTTCGTTGTTTGAGGGCGCACACACGCTTCCAGACCCCGATGACGCCATCCGGCGGAACGGACTCAGGCTCTTCAAGACAGAAGCCGCGCTCATCGCCGCGCAGCCCTCCTTCTTCGAAAACTATCCCACCGAGGCCCGAACCATCCTCTCAACGCAACGCGATGCGTCAGCCTTGCTCACGCGACTGCTCAGCGGTGGTCATACGGTCATCGCCGGCAGGCTGGCTGGCGCATTTCGGAACATTGGCCGCGATCGCGAGGCCGAGGACATCCTCGCAGGCATGCGGGCGGCGGACTACAACACGCGCGAGACAGATCCCTTCAAGGATCAGGTTCCGCGTGCGCCCTACCGGCGCGATCCCTCACCCTACGCCCAGCGCATCGGGCTGCTATGGCGAAAGATGCGCCAGGACATCCCAGGGCGATTTCCAGCACCGCCGGGGAAGATCATCGATGCTGACGCCTATATGCGCCAGGTCGATGAGATCTACGTCACCGACGCCTACCACTCCCTGTCGATGGAGGGCTATCAGGTCAACACCGACCTGATCGAGCGGGTGCGCAGCGGCGTGTGGAACCCCGAAGGTGAAAAGGCTGACCGCGATCTCGAGAACGCCCTGGCGGCCCGAGGCTACTGGCTGGCGTTCCAAGCCGTGAAAGGCAGCGTCGCGCGGGTCTTGAACGGCGAGAACCCCGGCGAGGTCGCCGACCGAGATCACGGCGCCTGGTATCGGGAACTGTTCGCTCCAAAGGTGACGGCGGGCATTCTCAAACCGGAAGCCCTCGCGGGCTATCGCAATGCTGCGGTCTATCTCCGTGGCTCGCGGCATGTGCCCCAAAATGCCGACGCGGTACGGGACGCCATGCCCGCCTTCTTTGAGCTCCTGGCCG
Organism: uncultured Caulobacteraceae bacterium; assembly: GCA_947085575.1. Taxonomy (GTDB): domain Bacteria; phylum Pseudomonadota; class Alphaproteobacteria; order Caulobacterales; family Caulobacteraceae; genus Phenylobacterium. The sequence continues at coordinate 3,071 of CAMTXB010000066.1, read as the reverse complement.
AGGAGACAGATCCAGCTGTCCGCGTGGTGTTGGGCCACTTCATCTATGTCTATATCCACCCCTACATGGACGGGAACGGCCGCACGGGCCGCTTCCTCATGAACGTCATGATGGCGGCGGGGGGATATCCCTGGACCGTGATCCCGATCCAGTCGCGAGCCCCGTACATGGCTGCCCTAGAGGTCGCCAGCGTTGAGCAGAACATCGCGCCATTTGCAGCGTTTCTAGCCGGTCAGATCGGCCAGCCCGTTCCTAAGGCCGGCTGACGCGGTAGTTCGGTCAGTCATTGGCCCTGGCGGCGCTAGTACCGGGCGCCGCCGGTGGTGAACCCTAGGTGATAAGCTTGAGTGAGTAACTTGTGCTGCGCCCGCCGCCGGAGTCGCGGACCAGGACGCCTCGCTCAACCAAATCCGTGATGTCACGCAGCGCCGTGTCCTGCGAGGCTTTGGTAAGCGTCGCCCATTTGGATGTCGTGAGCCTGCCTTCAAAGCCATTGAGAAGACGGTTGATCATGGCGTGTTGGCGCTCGTTGAGCGGCTGATCCCTGATCGCCTCCCAGACGCGCGCCTTGGCCATGACGCTGGCAAGCGTTGCCTCCGCCCCTTCAATCGCGCGCTCAAGACACGCCAGAAACCACGAAAGCCACTGCGTGATGTCGAGATCGGCTTTCTGCGTGGCTTCGAGACTGTCGTAGTATGCTTTGCGCCCGGCGCGGATTTGCGCCGACATGCTGTAGAACCGTTGCGGGCTTTGCTCCGAACGCGCCAGCGCCATGTCTGCAATGGCGCGAGCGATCCGCCCGTTTCCGTCCTCAAACGGGTGGACAGTCACAAACCAAAGGTGCGCAAGCGCTGCCTTCAACACCGGGTCCAACACTGGCCCGCCTTCAAACCAAGCGAGGAAGTCTGTCATTTCCGACGACAAGCGCTTGGCTTCCGGTGCTTCGAAGTGGACGCGCTCCTTCCCCGCAGGGCCGGAGACGATCTGCATCGGGCCGCTGGAGTCGTCGCGCCACGCGCCGACGACAATCTTGCTCATGCCACTGCGCCCGGTGGGAAAGAGCGCAGCGTGCCAGGCAAAGAGACGTTCGTCGGTGAGCGGTTCGGCGAATTTCTGGGTGGCGTCGAGCATCATGTCGACAACGCCTTCGACATTGCGATCAGCGGGTGTCAGCGCGCCGATGTCCATGCCAAGGCGCCGCGCAATGGACGAACGAACCTGCTCGCGGTGGAGGTGCTCACCTTCGATCTCGCTCGACTTCAGCACGTCTTCGGTCAAAGTGGTGAGAACCGCTTCGGCGCGCAGATTGAAGCCAAGGGCCTCCATTCGCCCGATCAGGCGACCTTGCCGGTGGCGCACGCCGGCGAGCCTGGGAGCGAGCGCCGCTTCGTCCCAGCGGAACTTTGGCCAGCCCGCTTGTTGGTGGATATACCGGGTCAATCTCCGCACCTCATGCGGTGATTATGCGCCAGATTTGCCGCATTCCGCAAGATTAATCTCCGCAAGAAATGCGGTGATTATGTCTTCTATTCACCGCAAGGGCCGCTGGCCGTGGTCGCTTGAGCGCCAGCAGCGGGGTCAGCGGGCATTTTCGAACCTCCGGGCTATGTTGACCTTGCCGCCAACCTTGGACCAGTCCGGGCCGCGCTCCCCCGCCTCGTCGGCGCCATCCTGCTCGAGCAGTCCGACGAATGGGCCGTCCAGCGGTCCCGCTACATGTCGCTGGCAAGCTTCGCCCCGCTCGGCGATGGCGCCCCCGTCCGCCTGCCTGCCGTGGCCGCCTGGCCAGATCCGGACAGGCCGGAGATCGCGGTGATCACACCGCCGAAGCTGGACCACGGGATGGCACACGGTCTGACATACCGCTAATTGATTGAAATCATTGGCTGGGTGGAGTTGGAGCTGATCCGCCGGGATGGCGGGTCAACCGGCGAGCCAGATCGGCGGGGCTCTGGGGCACTTGTCGAGGTCTGGATCGATGGACAGTTCCCAACCTGCGGAACGATTTTCGCAGATGGCTTGGTCATGTTGGGCGAGCAGCAGCAGGAAGCGTCCGATTGATGACCCTGCCGCCCAGCGCGGTCTTTCAAAGAGGTCTTCGTGGTCAAAGAAGTAGACCGCTGGTCTTCGAGCTCCTGAAGTCAAATCCAACCCGTAGAGGTTTCCACTGCCGTCAGAGAAAATTGGCACGGCCTGGGCGTGCAACAGCGATTTGAGCGCGCCCTCCCGCCGCCACTCCGGCCGCGCGTTCCACTTCGGCAGAATGGCTGCAAAGTCACCGACGCTTCTCACCCCTTCGCGGTAGAGCGTTTCCAGGTCCGCCGGCATCTGGCCGCCAAGGAGCTCGCGGACCTGTTGGACAATGCCGTCCGACTGGTCCCTGGGCAGGCGACGAAGCGCCCCTCTCGTCTCCAACAGACGACATGCCTCCGAAATCGTGATGTCCATGACTAGCTCCATCGTCAGGGGGCCGGAGGGGGCCGAGCAACCCCGGCTCTCAAGACATATGGCTGTAGTAATTCCGGTGACACTATACTTATTAACTGCCCCCTTGAGCCATGCAAGCCACGGCGCAAGCCGAAGGTCGGTTAATAAGTATAGTGTCACCGGATTTCGGCGGCGGCTTGGCGCAGGCGGTCGCCACCAGCAGCGCCTCCTCCCTGCCGGTCAGCTTGCGCCCGGCGCCAGGGCGCGGCTCCTCGCTGAGCGCCGCCTCCAGGCTGTCCTCCACGAAGCGGCGCTTGGTGCGGTAGACGGTCGAGCCCGAGGTCCCCACCGCCTGGGCGATGGCCTCGTCGGCGACCCCCGCATGGGCCGCCAGCAGGATCTGCGCCCGCTTGAGCCTGCGGACCGGATGCTTGCCGCCGCTCAGCATCGCCGCCAGCGCTGCGTGCTCGGCCGGCTCCAGCTCGACCCGGTAGCGTACGTTCATCGCAAAGACCTCCTCGCCGTGAGAAGGTCCCTGGATGAATCAGAAGATGAATCGATGGGTTGACGAGGAGCCGCCAGCCGCCGCGCCCCGCTTCACCGACAAGCAGGGCCAGTACCTCGCCTTCATCTGGGCCTACACC
>CAMTXB010000065.1:0-52742 GCA_947085575.1 uncultured Caulobacteraceae bacterium | reverse complement strand
TATGGGCAAATCCAGGCGCCGCCCTATCCGGGGCTCGCCCCGGATAGGGCCAACCCTGAACACAAACTGGCGGCGTGATCTGAACCTGAACCGACCTTAGCCAAGCCGCCGGGCTGTACGGACAACCGGCGCCACCTCAGTGCGACAGTGGTGTCTATGTCTCGATCGATCGAAAGACTGCGCTAGCCATCATCGACAGCATTGCTGCTAGCTTAGAATTTGATGACGTGGAGTTTGAATGGGATGCGATGCGTGGATTGCTCGACTACTATTCGGACGTTCGCGACGGCGGAGACGGAACAATTCTTCTTCTCGCTGAAACTGGACGCCGGTTGTCGAAGGACAAGTCCGGCGACAAATCAGGTCTCTCCATTCTCGGCACCGCGCTACGGGCTGTCGCCCTCGATCCAAATCGATCCAAGCCAGCACTCCTCTTGTTGCAACAGGATGGTGATAAGGCCCTCGGCTGGTCTGGACATAAGTTCTGGTGGCCGATCCTTGCTGCGCCAGGAACCGTAGAACCATGTGTCTTTGCCACGAAAGTTGCGGTGTGAAGCCTATGGACCACTTAACCTAAGCTGTTGAAGGGGCTGCCGGATGACATCCGAAGGGGACACCTATCCCTTTTTCGAGCGGTCGGCGCTGATGACTCGGGAGGAGCTACGACTCCGCTGCCGCCTTCCTCCTAGGGCTGAAGGCATCCCGTGTCTGCGGCGTTGCACAATCGGTGCGAACGGCCTATTTTGGCGGGTTCTAGATCAGATCCGAGGATTTCATGGCCCGCGTCACCGTCGAAGATTGCATCCAGAAGGTTCCGAACCGCTTCAACCTGGTTCTTCTGGCGGCCCATCGGGCGCGGGGCATCTCGGCCGGCGCCCAGCTGCTGGTGGACCGGGACAATGATAAGAACCCTGTGGTCGCCCTGCGCGAGATCGCCGATGACGTGGTCGACGCCGAGGAACTGCGCGAGAACCTGATCTCCAGCCTGCAGCGTGTGGACGAGCACACCGAGGCAGAGGAAGAGGCCGAAACCCTGGCCCTGCTGGCCGATCCGACCCACGCCCAGATGAGCGAGCTGGAACTGATCCGGGCCCTGCAGAGTGATCGGGATGGCGGTCAGGAGGAGCGGTACTGAGCCCCGAAGGCGCAGACCCTCTAACTGTCCAGGCGGCCCAACCCGTCGCCGAGCCCAAGGACGCGCCTGTTCCGGCCCGGCCCCCTAGGCTGCTTCGTCAATATGAGCTGATCGAGAAGGTCCGCTCCTACGACCCCACCGCCGACGAGGCGCTGCTGAACCGCGCCTATGTCTACGCCATGCGGATGCACGGCTCGCAGAAGCGCGCGTCCGGGGACCCCTATTTCGCCCACCCCATCCAGGTGGCCGGCATCCTCACCGAATACCGCCTGGACACCGCGACCATCGTCACGGCCCTGCTGCATGACGTGATCGAGGACTGTCCCGTCAGCCGGGCCGATATCGACCAGCTGTTCGGCGCTGAGATCGGCGAGCTGGTGGAGGGCGTCACCAAGCTCTCGCAGCTGGAGGGCAATTCCGAACACACCCGCCAGGCGGAGAACCTGCGGAAGTTCATCCTGGCCATCTCCAAGGACGTGCGCGTCCTGATGGTCAAGCTGGCCGACCGGCTGCACAACATGCGCACGCTCGAGTTCATCAAGAACCCGGCCAAGCGCGAGCGGATCGCCCGGGAAACCCTGGACATCTATGCGCCCCTGGCCCGCTCCATCGGCTGCCACCGCATCTGCACCGAGCTTGAGGAGCTGGCCTTCATCCACCTCAACCCGGTGGCCCGGGACGCCATCGGCCGGCGCCTGTCGGCGCTTCGCCAGGAGCAGGGCGGGGCGGTCTCGGTGGTCTCCGGCGAGGTGCTGGGCAAGCTTGCCGAGGCCGGGGTTCCGGCCCGGGTGTTCGGCCGGGAGAAGCATCCCTTCTCCATCTGGCGCAAGCTGCAGCGCAAATCGATCGGCTTCTCCCAGCTCTCGGACATCTACGCCTTCCGGGTGATCGTTGACTCCGAGGAGGACTGCTACCGGGCGCTCGGCGTCATTCACCGGGCCTGGTCCAGCGTGCCCGAGCGCTTCAAGGACTATATTTCGACGCCCAAGCGGAACAACTACCGCTCGATCCACACCACGGTGGTGGGGCCCCGCGGCATGCGCATCGAGATGCAGATCCGCACCGAGGCCATGGACCGGGTGGCCGAGGACGGGGTTGCCGCCCACTGGCGCTACAAGAACGAGGCCTACGGCTTCGACGCCGAGGCCCAGGCCGCGGCCGGCGGACGCGACCCGCTGGTCAATCTGCGCCACCTGGTCCAGCTCCTGGAGCATGGCGGCGACGTGGACGAGCTCGTGGAGCACGCCAAGCTCGAAATGTTCCTCGACCAGGTGTTCGTCTTTACGCCGAAGGGCCGGCTGGTCAGCCTGCCCCGGGGCGCCATGCCGCTCGACTTCGCCTATGCGGTCCACACCGATGTGGGCGACACCTGCATCGGGGTGAAGGTCAATGGCGAGCTGCGCCCCCTTCGCACCCTGTTGCAGAACGGTGATGTTGTGGAGGTCATTCGCGGCGCCAAGCCCGTAGTGCCCCCGGACTGGCGCTCGCTCACCGTCACCGGCCGCGCCCGTTCAGCCATCCGCCGTCATATCCGCCAGAGCGAGAAGGACGACTTTATCCGCCTGGGCAAGGTGACCGTGGACCAGACCTTCGAGCGGGCCGGCAAGCGGCTGTCGGAAGTGTCCCTGCGCCCGGTCCTGGACCGGTTCGCCACGGCGGGGGAGGATGATCTCTTCGAGGCCGTGGGCCGGGGGCGGATCACCCCGACCCAGGTGCTGGATGTGGTGTTCCCCGGCCTCAACGCATCGGACCGGGCGGCCGCCACCGCCCAGCGGCGGATCGAGGGCGGCGCCGGCGCACGGCTCTATGTCCGCGGCAGCGGCCTGACACAGGGGCTGACCCTGCATTTCTCTCCCTGCTGCAGCCCGGTGCCCGGGGATCGCATTGTCGGCATCCTGGATGCCGAAGGCGGCGGGGTGGCGGTGCATACCATCGACTGCGCCGCACTGGCGGAGTACGAGGACCGGGAGGATGTCTGGCGCGACCTGCAATGGACGCCGGAGGCCGAGCGCAATACCATTTCCCGGGCCAGCCTGGCGGCGACCATCAAGAACGCCCCGGGAGTCCTGGGGCAGGTCTGTACGGTGATTGGCGAGACCGGCGGAAACATTGTCAATCTGCGCATGCACCACCGGCAGCGGGACTTCTTCGATGTGGACTTCGATCTTGAGGTCAAGGACGCCAAGCACCTGACCCATATCGCTGCGGCCCTGCGGGCCAATCCCAGCGTCGAGACGGTGGACCGGGCCAAGGCCTGAGGCGCGATGCCTCAGGCCGGCTGGGGCGCCCGCCAGGTCCAGGGGGTCTTGGCGCCTGGAAAGGTCTGGGGCGTGCACCGCAGATACAGGCTGTCGGCCCAGGTGTGGCCGAGCAGATAGGTGTTCTTGGCGCTGCCCACCACGACAAAGCCCAGCCGTTCCAGCAGCCGTCGGGAGCTGGTGTTGTTGGGGTCGACGTCAGCTGTGGCCTCGGCCAGGCCACGGTCCTTGAACGCCCGGTCAATGACCGCCGAGACCGCTTCCAGGGCGTAGCCCTGGCCCTGGACCCTGGGGTGCAGGATGTAGCCGATCTCCGGATCGGCCCAGAAGCCCACCTTGCCCACCACGTCGCCGGCCAGGGTCTCGACGATGAAGTCGTCATTGCGGGTGGCCATCATGCCGTCCAGCCAGAGCCTGGTCTCTTCCAGATTCTCGTGCGGCAGGGTCGACCAGAAGGCCATGGCGTGGGCTGAGGCCAGGATTTCGTGCATGGGAACAAGGTCGCTGGCCTGGGCAGGACGCAGCGTCAGGCGCTCGGTCGTGATAATCCCGGGCATCGACGGAACGGGCTCCAACGAATCAGCAACTACATAGGGGCGGGCAAAGGTGACATCCAGTTTAGCCTCGGATAATTCGCCCCCAGGAGGCGGCCATATGAACACTGATGACGTGCTTGAGGAATTCCGCGGCGCCGGCGCCCTGCGGGAGGGCCACTTCGTGCTCTCATCGGGCCTGCATTCGGCGGTTTTCCTGCAGAAAAACCTCGTCTTCCAGTATCCTGACCGCACTGAGCGATTGTGCAAAGCCCTGGCCGACCTGATCCGGCGCGAAGTGGGGGAGGTCGATGTCTGCGTGTCGCCGGCCGTGGGTGGAATCATCCCGGGCTATGAGACGGCGCGCCAGCTGGGTGTGCCCTCCATGTATGTGGAACGGGTGGACGGAAAGCTGCAGTTTCGCCGGGCCTTTACCCTGAAGCCCGGGGCACGGGTGGCCATGGTCGAGGACATCGTCTCCACAGGTCTGTCCTCGCGGGAGTGTGTCGAGGCCATTCGTGAGGCTGGGGGTGAAGTGGTCTGCGCCGCAGCCCTTGTGGACCGTTCAGGGGGCAAGGCCGATCCTGGGGCGCCGTTCCTGGCCCTGGCGCGCCTGGATGTGCCGGCTTATCGCGCCGATCAGCTGCCGGCCGAGCTGGCGGCCATTCCCATCGAGGACCCTGGCAGCCGCAGGCTGAACCGATGAGGCCGCCCCTGCGCCTGGGGGTGAATATCGACCATGTGGCCACCCTGCGGAACGCCCGTGGCGCCGACTATCCGAGCCCGGTTCGCGCCGCCGAAATGGCCATCGCGGCAGGGGCTGACGGTATCACCGCCCATCTGCGGGAGGACCGCCGACATGTCCGCGACGGGGACATCGACGCCCTGGCCCTGATGCTGCGCCGTCTGGGCCGGCCCCTGAACTTTGAGATGGCGGTGACGGACGAGATGGAGGCCATGGCGCTGCGTCACCTGCCGCATGCCGCCTGTCTGGTGCCCGAGCGAAGGGAGGAGGTCACCACCGAGGGCGGCCTTGATCTCATCAAGGGTCACGATCACATCGCCCCTGTGGTCGGCCGGCTGGCTGCGGCGGGGATCCGCGTCTCCTGCTTCATCGACGCCGACCTGGCCCAGACGGCCGCGGCCAAGGCCGTGGGCGCCCAGGTGGTGGAGCTGCATACCGGGGCCTATTGCGATGCCGTGCGGGAGGGGGATCCCGCCGCCGCCGACCATCTGAAGCGACTGCGGACCGCCGCCGCCGAGGCCGATCATCTGGGGCTGGAGGTCCATGCCGGCCACGGCATCGACTTTGCCACCGTGACGGCGATCTCGGCCATTCCCCAGGTGGTGGAGCTGAACATCGGCCACTTCCTGATCGGGGAGTCCATCTTCATGGGCCTGCCCGGTGCGATCACCCAGATGCGGACCCTGATGAACCAGGTGCGCGGGGGGGGCGGGTCGTGATCCTCGGCCTCGGTTCAGACCTTTCCGACATCCGCCGGATCGAAAACACCCTGGAACGGTTTGGCGACCGCTTCACCCAGCGGATCTTCACCGAGCTCGAACGCCGGCGCTCCGAGCGCAAGCCTGACCGGGCGGCCAGCTACGCCAAGCGCTTCGCCGCCAAGGAGGCCTGTTCCAAGGCGCTTGGCACCGGTTTTCGACGCGGCGTCTTCTGGCGGGACATGGGGGTGGCCAATCTGCCGTCCGGCGCCCCCACCATGGTCCTGACCAACGGGGCGCTGAGGCGGCTGCAGGCCCTCACGCCGGCCGGCCACCGGGCCGTGGTGCATGTGACCCTGACCGACGATCATCCCTATGCCCAGGCCTTCGTGATCATTGAGGCCGTGCCCGAATAGCCGCAGGACGCCATAGATTGGCCGATATGGGCGGTGAAACGGGGCCTTAGCTTGCTACCCGGCGACCCAGGCGATAGCTAGTCCGAAACCCAGCGCGCCCTGTCGTCCGCGCCCCAAGGATAACGCATGAGCGAGAACGTGCAGAGCGCGCCGGCTTCGGAGAAGCCCGACGCGATTCAGGAAATCATCGAGATCGTGAAAACGGTCGTCTACGCCCTGATGATCGCCTTGGTCCTCAGGGTGCTGTTCTTCCAGCCCTTCACCATCCCATCGGCCTCGATGGAACCGAACCTGCTGGAAGGCGACTACATCATCGTTTCCAAGTACTCCTATGGCTATTCCCGCCACTCCGTTCCCTTCAGCCCGCCCCTGTTTGAGGGCCGGATCATGGCCCGCGCGCCGTCCCGCGGCGACATCGTGGTGTTCAAGCTGCCGAGGGATGGTCGGACCGACTACATCAAGCGCCTGATCGGCATGCCCGGCGACCGGATCGAGCTTCGCGGTGGCCAGATCATCCTCAATGGCCAGCCTGTTCCCCGGGAGGCGATGTCGCCGGGGATCATTGACACCGGCTATGGCTTCACCCGCGAGGTCAGGCGCTATAGGGAGACCCTGCCCGATGGCCGCACCTACATGACCTATGACCTTGGTCCCGATGGGGAGATGGACAACAGGGGTCCGTTCCTGGTGCCCGATGGCCATTACTTCTTCATGGGCGATCATCGGGACAACTCCCTCGACAGCCGTGCGCCGGAGGAACTCGGGGTCGGCTATGTGCCGGCCGATCACCTGGTGGGCAAGGCCCAGATCATTCTGCTCTCCTGGGAGCGCGGGGCGTCCCTGTTCAAGCCCTGGACCTGGGTAATCGAAGCCAGGCCCGGCCGGTTCTTCAACATCCTCCAGTGATCCCGGGCCCATGAACCGGCGCGCGGCAGCGGTCGCCCAGCTTGAGGTCAGGATCGGGCGCCATTTTGCGGATCGGGATCTGCTGGAACGCGCCCTGACCCATGCCAGCGTCGGGGAGGGCGCCACCAAGGTGCGCCACTATGAGCGTCTGGAGTTCCTTGGCGACCGGGTGCTGAATCTGTTGGCCGCTGAGCGGCTGATGGCTCTGGACTCCGAGGCGCGGGAAGGGGAGCTCAGCCGGCGGCTGGCCAATCTGGTCAATTACCAGGCCTGCGCCGCTGTGGCCCGGGACATTGGGCTGGGCGAGGCCCTGCGGCTTTCGGCCAGCGCCACCAAGGTTGGCGCGCGGCAGTCCGACGCGGTCCTGGGGGACGCCTGTGAGGCGCTGATTGGCGCCTTGTATGTGGACGGGGGATTTGAGGCGGCCCGGACCTTCTTCCTGCGGTTCTGGGCGGACGCGTTTGCCGAGCAGAACGCTCCGAAGGGCAAGGACCCCAAGACCCAGCTGCAGGAATGGGCCCAGGGCCAGGGCCTGCCGCTTCCGACCTATGGCGTGGTCGCCCGCGAGGGGCCTGACCATGCGCCCGCCTTCACCGTCGAGGTGCGGGTCCAGGGCTATGATCCCGAGGCCGCCCACGGGCGTTCCAAGCAGGAGGCCGAGAAGGCCGCCGCCCTGGCCATGCTGTTGAAACACGAAGGACCACAATGACCCGCGCCGGCTTCGTCGCCATCATCGGAGCCCCCAATGCGGGTAAGTCCACCCTGACCAACCGTCTGGTAGGGGCCAAGGTCTCCATCGTCACCCAGAAGGTGCAGACCACCCGCTTTCCCGTGCGCGGGGTGGCCATCGAGGGGGAGAGCCAGGTCGTGCTGGTGGACACCCCCGGCATTTTCGCCCCACGCCGGCGCCTGGATCGGGCCATGGTCCGGTCAGCCTGGGGGGGGGCGGAGGGGGCCGATGGCGTCGTCCATCTGATTGATGTCCAGGCCGAACTGGCGGTGGGCGAAGGGGCGGGCAGTCCGGCGGACAAGCGGGCGGTGATTGATGTCCAGACCATCATCGAGGGCCTGAAGCTCTCGGAGCGCAAGGCGATCCTGGCCCTGAACAAGATCGATGGGGTCAAGCGCGAGCGGCTGCTGGCCTTGTCCCAACGGCTCTACGACACCGGCGTCTACTCGGAAGTGTTCATGATCTCGGCCGCCGACGGTTCCGGCGTTGATGATCTCAAGCGCCGGATGGCCGAACTCGTGCCCGAGGGGCCGTGGCTCTATCCCGCCGAGCAGACGGCCGATCTGCCCGCCCGCCTGCTGGCGGCCGAGATCACCCGGGAGAAGCTCTATCTGCGGGTCCATGAGGAGCTGCCCTATGCGGCGGCGGTGGACACCACCGCCTTCGAGGAGCGTCGGGACGGCTCGGTGCGGATCGAGCAGACCATCTATGTGGAGCGCGAGAGCCAGCGGCCCATCATCCTGGGCAAGAATGGCCAGACCCTGAAGTGGATCGGACAGAAGTCCCGGGAGGAGCTGATCGAGCTATTCGACCGGCCGGTGCACCTGTTTCTGCACGTGAAGGTCGATGAGGCCTGGGCCGATAAACGGGAATTCTACGGCGATATCGGGCTTGATTTCGACGTGTGATGGAATTCGAAGACGACGCCTTCGTGCTCTCAGCCCGCGCCCACGGGGAGACCAGCGCCATTGTCCAGATCCTGACCTCGGAGCATGGGCTCTATGCCGCCCACGTGGCGGGCGGGGCGTCGCGGCGCCTGAAGCCGTTTCTTCAGCCCGGCGCCCAGGTGCGGGTGCGCTTCCGCGCCCGGGTGGCCGAGCAGCTCGGCGCCGCTACCCTGGAGCCCATGGGCGAGGGGCCGGCGGCCCTGTTCGATGATCCGCTCGCCCTGCATGGCCTCTCGGCTGCGGCGGCCGTCGCGGCTGGCGCTCTGCCCGAACGCGAGCCGCACCATGGCGCTTACCTGGCCTTGGAATCCCTGATGAGCGCCCTGGCTGCCCCGGGCGTCTGGCCCGCGGTGCTTGTCCGGTTCGAGGCGGGCCTGCTCCAGGATCTGGGGTTTGGCCTGGACCTGTCCAGGTGTGCGGCGACGGGGTCGATGGACGACCTGATCTATGTCAGCCCGCGCACCGGTCGCGCGGTCAGCGCCCAGGCCGGCGAGCCCTATAAGGACAAGCTCCTGCGCCTGCCCCCCTTCATGCTGTCGGCCCAGTGGGGGCTGGAGGCCGGCGATATTGGCGCAGGCCTCGCCCTGACGGGCCACTTTCTGGAGGCCTTTGTGTTCAACCCCCAGAACCGCCCCCTGCCACCGGCCCGGGTCTGGATGATCGACCGCCTGTCTGAGGCGAACCGGTTGTGACGGCGGGCTCGGGCCGCGCTAGAATCGCTCCGACGGAGAATCAATGAGCAAGCATGTTTCCCCGCCGTCCGACGATGACGGCGACCGCATCATCAATGAGCCCCTGACCGAGGCCCTGTCGCGGCGCTACCTCGCCTATGCCCTGTCGACCATTACCGGGCGGGCGTTGCCCGACGTGCGCGATGGCCTCAAGCCGGTGCACCGACGCCTGCTGTTCGCCATGCGCCAGCTGCGCCTGGACCCGAACGCCTCGGCCAAGAAGTCGGCCCGGGTGGTCGGTGACGTCATCGGCAAGTACCATCCCCACGGGGACTCGGCGGTCTATGAGGCCCTCGTCCGCCTGGCTCAGGACTTCTCCCAGCGCTATCCGCTGATCAATGGCCAGGGCAATTTCGGCAATATCGACGGCGATAACGCCGCGGCCATGCGCTATACCGAGTGCAAGCTCACCGAGGCCGCCCAGCTGTTGCTGGACGGGATCGACGAGGACGCCGTTGATTTCCGCTCGACCTATGACGGCGAGGACGAGGAGCCGGTGGTCCTGCCGGCGGGCTTCCCCAATCTTCTGGCCAATGGCTCCAGCGGCATCGCCGTGGGCATGGCGACCTCGATCCCGCCGCATAATGCCGGCGAGCTGATCGACGCCTGCCTGCTGCTGCTGGACGCGCCCGATGTCAGCACCGCCGACCTCATGGTCCATGTGAAGGGACCGGATTTCCCCACCGGCGGGGTCATCGTCGAGTCCCATGCCTCCATGGTCGAGACCTACGAAACCGGTCGCGGCGGCGTCCGCACCCGGGCGACCTGGATCCGCGAGGATACCGGTCGGGGAACCTATCAGATCGTCATCACCGAGATTCCCTATCAGGTGAAGAAGGCCGATCTGGTGGAGCAGCTGGCCCATCTGATCGAGAACAGGCGCGCGCCCCTGCTGGGCGATGTGCGCGATGAGTCGGCCGAGGACGTGCGGCTGATCCTGGAGCCCAAGAGCCGCAATATAGAGCCCGAGGTCCTGATGGAGAGCCTGTTCAAGCTCTCCGATCTCGAGGCCCGATTCCCGGTGAACCTCAATGTGCTGGACGCCCGGGGTACGCCGCGGGTGATGAGCCTGAAGGAGGCCCTGCGCGCCTTCCTCGACCACCGGCGCGAGGTGCTGGTCCGCCGGACCCGCCACCGGCTGGGCAGGATCGAGGCCCGGCTGCACATCCTCGATGGCCTGCTGATCGCCTATCTCAACCTCGATGAGGTGATCCGCATTGTCCGGCATGAGGACGAGCCCAAGGCCCGGCTGATCGAGACGTTCAATCTGTCGGAGATTCAGGCTGACGCCATCCTCAACACCCGCCTGCGCCAACTGGCCCGGCTCGAGGAAATGGAGATCCGCCGTGAACATGGCGATCTGTCTGAGGAACGCGATGGCCTGATGAAGCTGCTGGAGTCCGAGGCCCGCCAGTGGAAGCTGGTGGGGGTTGGCCTCAAGGAGGTTCGCAAACTCCTCGGCCAGGATACCGCCCTGGGCGCCCGCCGTTCCATCTTCGCCGACGCCCCCGACATGGACGCCGAGGCGGCCATGGAAGCGATGATCCCCAAGGAGCCGATTACCGTCATCCTGTCGGAGCGGGGCTGGATCCGGGCGGCCAAGGGCCGGGTCGAGGACCCTTCGGAACTGAAATTCAAGGAGGGCGACAAGCTCGGCTTCATCGTTCCGGCCGAGACCACCGACAAGCTGCTGATCCTGGCCTCCGACGGCCGGTTCTTCACCATCGGCTGTGACAAGCTGCCGTCCGCCCGCGGGCATGGGGAGCCCGTCCGCCTGATGATCGACCTGGAGGACCAGGTGGAGATCATCGATGTCTTCCCCCATCGGCCTGGCGCCAGGCGGATTCTGGCGTCGAGGGCCGGCTATGGTTTCATCCTCAATGAAGACGAGGCGGTCTCGGCCCGCCGGGCCGGCAAGCAGGTGCTGACTGTGGACAAGCGGGGGGCGGTTCCCACCTTGCCCGTCAGCGGCGACCACATGGGGGTCATCGGCGACAACGGCAAGATCCTGATCTTCCCGGTGGACGACCTGCCGGAGATGCCCCGGGGCAAGGGGGTCAAGCTGCAGGCCTACCGCGAGGGCGGCCTGCGGGACGCTACGGTGTTCTCGGCCGCAGCCGGGGGGGGCTGGGTGGACTCGGCCGGCCGGACGCGGATCTGGGGCGAGTGGCGGGACTGGCTGGGCCGCCGCGCCGGGGCCGGCAAGCTCGCGCCCAAGGGCTTCCCCACCAGCAGACGCTTCAAGCCCAGTTAGGCTCAGTGTCCTTCAGGACCGCCGGTCCCTCGCCTTGACAAGGCTGGCCCCGCATGCGCCCTTCCGCGCCTCTATTTCCCCGCTTTTTCTGCGACTCCTCATGCACCCATATCGCTCCCACACCTGCGGTCAGCTTCGCGCTGGCGACACAGGCCAGACCGTCCGCCTCTCAGGCTGGATACACCGCAAGCGCGACCATGGCGGTCTCGTCTTCGTGGACCTGCGGGACAATTGCGGCCTGACCCAGCTGGTGCTGGCCCCGGAGACCCCGGGCTTCGCCGCTGTGGAGCGTCTGCGGGCTGAGAGCGTCATCCGCGTCGACGGCGCCGTGGTCGCGCGCACGCCGGAAACCGTGAATCCCAATCTGCCGACCGGCGAGATCGAGGTTCAGGTCAAGGGTGTCGAGGTGCTGTCGGAGGCCGCCGAGCTGCCTCTGCCGGTGTTTGGAGAGCCGGACTATCCTGAGGAAATCCGCCTCAAGCACCGCTATCTCGATCTGCGGCGCGAGACCCTGCATCGCAACATCCTGCTGCGCAGCCAGGTGATCGCCTCGATCCGCCGCCGCATGACCGACCAGGGCTTCAACGAGTTCCAGACCCCGATCCTGACGGCGTCGTCGCCGGAGGGCGCCCGCGACTTCCTGGTGCCGTCACGCCTGCAGCCGGGGAAGTTCTATGCGCTGCCGCAGGCCCCGCAGCAGTTCAAGCAGCTGCTGATGGTGGCGGGCTTTGACCGCTATTTCCAGATCGCCCCCTGCTTCCGGGACGAGGATCTGCGGGCTGACCGCAGCCTGGAATTCTATCAGCTTGACGTGGAGATGAGTTTCGTCACCCAGGAGGACATCTTCGCGGCCATCGAGCCGGTGATGCACGGGGTGTTCGAGGAGTTTTCGAACGGCAAGCCGGTGACGCCCTATCCGTTCCCGCGCATCCCCTATCGGGAGGCCATCGCCAGGTACGGCTCTGACAAGCCTGACCTGCGCAACCCCATCCAGATGCAGGCGGTGTCCGATCATTTCCGCAGCGGCGGCTTTGGCCTGTTCGCCCGCATCCTGGAAGACCCCCGGAACGCGGTGTGGGCGATCCCGGCGCCGAAGGGCGGCAGCCGCGCCTTCTGCGACCGGATGAACGCCTGGGCGCAGGGGGAGGGGCAGCCTGGTCTTGGCTATATCTTCTGGAGCGAGGACCAGGGCGGCTGGGGCGGTCCGATCGCCAAGAACCTGGGCGCAGAGGCGACCGGCGCCCTGATGGGCGCCTTGGGCCTTAACCAGGGGGATGCGGCCTTCTTCGTGGCCGGGGATCCGAAGGCTTTCTACAAGTTCGCCGGCGCCGCGCGGACCAAGGTCGGGACCGACCTGAAGCTGGTGGACGAGGACCGGTTCGAATTCGTCTGGATCGTCGATTTCCCGATGTTCGAGATGAACGAGGAGTCGAACCATGTCGACTTCTCGCACAACCCCTTCTCCATGCCCCAGGGCGAGATGGAAGCGCTGCAGACCCAGGATCCGTTGGATATCCTGGCCTATCAGTACGACATCGTCTGCAATGGCTATGAGCTGTGCTCCGGCGCCGTGCGGAACCATCGGGCCGATGTGATGCTCAAGGCCTTTGAGATCGCCGGCTACAGCAAGCAGGTGGTCGAAGAGCAGTTCGGCGGCATGCTGAACGCCTTCCGCTATGGCGCGCCGCCACACGGGGGGCTCGCGCCCGGCATCGATCGCATCGTCATGCTGCTGGCCGGGCAGACGGCGATCCGCGAGGTGATCGCCTTCCCGCTGAACCAGCAGGGACAGGACCTGATGATGAACGCGCCGTCGGAGGTCGAGGAGCGGCAGCTCAAGGAACTCAGCCTCCGCCTGGCTTTGCCGCTCAAGCCGGCCTGATCGAGGCTGTCGGAGCCGAAGGGGGCCTAGCGGGAAGACGGCCGGAAGGTGAGGACCGGCGGGGCGGGAGGAACCGGGGGCGCCATCCGGCGTCCGCCGCAGCTGCGGACCACAAGGCCCGAGGGTGCGCGGGTGGCGGCGTCGCCGCAGGCCTGGTCTAGCTGGGACTGGCTGAGGCCGCGGGTCTTGGACAGATCCACGCCGGCGATATTGGCGCGCTTAAGGCTGGCGCCGCGGAAATCAGCGCCGGCGAAGACGCCGCCCCGCAGATTGGCGAGGTCGAGCTCAGCGTCTCGGAATGAACTCCCGTCGAAACGTCCGCCTTGCAGATTGGCGGCGGTGAGTTCGCCGTCGTCGAACCGCGCCCCCCGGGCATTGACGCGGCTGAAGTCCACGGCGTTGAGTTCCGCGCCGTCCAGCCTGGCCTCCGAGAGGTTGGCGCTGGCGAAGCTGGCGCCGATCCCCTCGACGTCGCGCAGGTCGCTGCCGCTCAGATTGGCCGCAGCGAAGGTGGCCCCATTGAGTTCAGCTCGGCGAAGGTCGGCATCGGTCAGACGGGCGCTGGCGAAACTGGCCCCTATCATCTGGCTTTCCGAGAGGTCAGCCCGGGAGAGGTCGGCGCCTGCGAACACTGAGCCGTGAAACAGAGCGCCCCGCAGATCCGAGCCGACCAGGGCGGCGCCCGAGAAGTCGGCGCCCATGAACCGCGCGCCTGCCAGCTTGCGGCCGGACAACTCGCAGCCGGCGCAGGAGCCGCCGAAGGCCACCATCCGCGCCACAGCCCTGTCACTGCTCATGGCGGAGGCCAGGGTCGGGACCGCCCCGAAGATCAGGGCGAGCAGGGCTGGCAGGGTAGAGAGCCGGGTCATCAGGCGGGCGGGATCCTTGTGCTTCCGCCCATCTGGGACCCTGGCCTGGGAAAGGCCACTTAAATCCCGGTAACTTTGCGCGCCAGAAACGTCGCTGCGACCCCGGACTGTTCGGCGCACCTATGGGGAATGGCCCTGGCAGGCCGGGATGCGATGGCCCCCCGGAAGACGGGTGGCGCTGTCGCCGCAGGCCTGGTTCAGCTGCGCCTGGGTCAGATTCCGCGCCCCGTCCATCGTCGCCCCGGAGAGGTTGGTCCCCGTCAGGCGGGCCCCGCGGAAGTTGGCCCCCCCAAGATAGGTCCCCACGAAACTGGCGTTGGTCAGGTCGGCTCCGGCGAAGCTGGCGCTGGAGAACACCCCGCCATAGGCCTCCACATCCCGCAGATCGGCGCCGGAGAAGTTGGTCCGGTTCATGATCGTCAGGCTCAGGTCGGCCTGCCGCAGGCGGGCGCCCGAGAGGTTCTTGCCCGTCAGGGTCAAGCCCCCGAGGTCAGCCTGAAACAGGTTGCAGTTGGGGCAATGTGCCCCGGCCCGGACCTGGCTGATCTGGCTGGCGTTCTGCGCCATCGCCGGCGCGGCCAGGAGCATTGAGGCCAATAGGGCAAGAGGACCTGTCAGTCTCATCGGCATGCGCCTTACATCGAACCCGGTTTGAAGCTTAACCCTGCAAGCTTAAGGCCAGGTGTTTGCGGGTTCCTCAGCCTGTAGCGTCGTCGAAACGTCCGGCTCTTGCCCCGCACGTCTCACAGATGAGGCTGGCCCCCTTGCGCACCACGGCGATGTCGCCGCAGGCCGGACAGACATCGGCGGCCTGGGCGCTCACGGCCCGGGCTGCCCGATGATCGGCCAGGGACAGGACGACGAGGTTGTCCGGCGCCGCGCCCCGGGAGAACCCCTTTGAGATATAGCGTGAAGCCGGCTGGGGTTCCCCCGCCGTCAGCCCGGTTTCATCGGCCTTGCCGCGCCCCAGTCCGTCGGCATTGAGTTCGGCGGGGTCGGCATTGGCCAGGTCGTCACGGCCCAGATAGGAGACCCCCAGCTCCCGGAACACATAGTCCAGGATCGAGGTGGCCGAGCGGACGGAGTCGTTGCCGGTCACCGGCCCTGCCGGCTCGAAGCGGGTGAACACGAAGGCTTCGACGAACTCATCCAGGGGTACGCCATACTGCAGGCCGATGGACACCGCGATGGCGAAATTGTTCATCAGGGACCGGAAGGCGGCGCCTTCCTTGTGCATGTCGATGAAGATCTCGCCGAGTTCGCCCTCGTCATACTCGCCGGTGTGCAGATAGACCTTGTGCCCCCCCACCGAGGCCTTCTGGATGTAGCCCTTACGCCGATCGGGCAGTTTGCGACGGGCGCGCTCGCGCTCCACCACCCGTTCGACCACCCGCTCGACCGTGACTCCGGTGACCGGCGCCGGCCGCGTGTCCTGGCGCGGGGCCTCGCGGGCCGGCGGCAGGTCCAGGCGCTGGTAGGCCGGCGGCTCGGACCGGGTGATGCGGACTACGGGGACGCCGGCCTCCCGGGCCTGTTCCATGAGGGTCTGAACATCCTGAGGCTTGGCGTCCCAGGGCAGGGTGAAGTCCGCCTGGGCGGGCCGCGCCAGGGCGGGGGACAGGTGGGCCAGCATGGCGAGATAGGGGGCGGGTCCCAGATCATCGGCGGCGAGGAAGATGTCCCGCTGGTCCAACGCCAATTCGGGTCCATCCAGGCGGCTGGAGCCCAGGGCGTAGGCCTCGGCCTCGGCTATGGCGGTATCGGAGAAGCCCATGATGCGCAGGGCGTCAAAACGGGGATCGTGCAGGTCCTCGCCGGGCGCCCCCAGAACGTCGGCCAGGAACCCCTCGCCCACCACCTCGGGCCGGAAGGCTTCGCTCAATGTGGCGCAATAGGGCAGGGCGGCCTCGACCGCGCCGATCTCGTGGTCGGTAAATCCCCGGGCGGTGAGGGCGGCATGGTCGATTCCAGGCGCGGTCTCGAGGGTGCCGTGGCCCAGAAGCCGCCACCGGGCGCCGTCCAGATCAGCCCCCACGGCGCGAAGACCGCATAGGGCGGCGTCGCTCATTACCCGGACCACCTGACCATCAGCGGTCTCGGCGAAGCTGACGGGGCCTGCCCAGGGTTCCCCAGCCGGGCTGGCGCCCCCCAGCATCAGGGCGAGGGCCGGGTCTTCAAACAGGGCCAGTCCGCCAGGAAGGCGAGGGCAGGCGAGGCGGATCGTGCGGTTGGCCGCGTCGAACAGGTCCAGGGCGGCCTGCCGCCCCGCGTCAGAGTCATAAGCAAGTCCATGGGCGGCCAGCCAGTCCGCCAGACCCGCGATCCCCAGGGCTGCCGGCGCCCCTTCGGCCAGGGCGGCCAGGGCGGTGGCCAGAAGGCCCACGGTCCGGTGGAAAGACTCCTGGTCGAAGTCCTGTCCGACACCGAAGGCCATCAGGTGGATGGCCCCATGGGCGACGGCGGGCTCCAGGTCTGAGTTGAAAACCACGGTCAGGCGACCGGTCTCCCAGGCCGCCAGGCCGAGGGCGCGCTGGAGGGCCGGCTGCGGCGCGCCCTCAACCATTGCCAGTATGGCGGGGGCGGGGGGCTGGTCGGGGAGGGTGACCGGAAGGCGCGTTTCGCCGGCCCTCGCCAGGGCGATGGCGTCGAGGATGGATGCGTCTGAGGCGCCCGCGGTGCGAGCGGCCTCCGCGGCCCGGGCCAGACTGGGATTGCGCTGAGGATCGGCGCAGGCGTCGGGATCGCCTTGGCAGCGGTGGACCGCGTCCATCAGACCCTGGCGGGCGGTCGCCAGGGCAAGGGCGGCCTCCCGGGCTGCTGCGACTCCTCGGTGAGCGGCTCTCTGTCTCCCCAGATGCTCAGTCAGATCTGCGCCTACGGGCGCTTCCTCGGGCGGCGGGCTTGTCACGGAGTGAAGGGCGATACGCCCTCCCATCAGCGCCGCCCCCAGCTCCCGACGAAAACGTCCCCTGGCGCCGACGCCCTCAAACAGGCTTTGCCGCTGGCCTGCCTGCACCAGATCCTCGGCGAAACGGAAGATGGCGGCCGGTAGGTCAGGCTCGCCGCCGGCCCAGTCCAGCCAGGCCTCCACCTGGGCATTGGGCCAGGAGGCCGGGGCCAGGACCTCGACAACACTGCTGCTGCGCTCGATCATGCGCCGCTCCATCCTGCCGCTCTCCAGACTCATTGCAGACTCCCTCAAGCCGCAGCCTAGAAACCGTACCCGATGGGGGCAATAGATGTTGCGTTGGCGTCCTAGTTCATCCCCAAGATGTTGAGGGTCGCGGGGCGCTGGACGGGCCTGGGGCAGGGACCTATAGTCCGCGCGAATTTCCTCCCAGCCGGGTCAGTCCAAAGTGTTCAAAGCGATCTTCACCTGGTGGAACGGCGCAACCCTCGGGGCCCGCTTCCACATCGGTCGTCGTGGTGTCTTTGTGGGCCAGGACGACTATGGCAGCCGTTACTATGAGGCGAAGGACGCTTCGGACTCCTATGATGGTCGCAAGCGCCGCTGGGTGATCTATTCCGGCTATGCCGAGGCCTCCAAGGTGCCTGCTGAATGGCATGGCTGGCTGCATTACACCTTTGATGAACCGCCCACCGTCCAGCCTCTGCTGCGGCAGGCCTGGGAAAAGGACCACCGGCCAAATTTGACCGGGACGGTTCACGCCTATCGGCCTCAGGGCTCCCTGGCGCGGGGGGGCGAGCGCCAGCGCGCCACGGGGGACTATCTTCCCTGGACCCCGGATTAGGCGCGACGCCATGCGCCGTGCGCGTCCCTTGCTTCTCGGGCTTGGCCTGGCAGGCCTGACCGCCGCGGGCGTCGTGGCGGCGCAGACGGCGCCGGAGGCTCCGACCGCCGCCCCGTCGTCCTCAGCTGCACAACCCCCCGCTGGATCAGCCGTTGAGGCGGCCTTGCCCATTCCGCCGCCGGAGCCGGTCCCGGACGCCGCCGCCGCGCCCCCACCGCCGGAGCGGGAGCGGGTCCCTGAAACCCCCGCTGAACCCAAGCCGCCGCTCAAGCGGGCGCGCTATGATGTGGCGGTGATCCAGGTCCTGGACAAGGTGAGCGCCGAGACCATCCGCTTTGAGGCGCCGGTCGGTCAGCCGATCCGCCATAAGACCCTGGTCTTCACCGTGCGGGCCTGTGAGCTGACGGCGCCGGACGAGCGGGCTCCGGACGCCATGGCCTATATGACCATTGATTCACAGCCCCGTCCGGCGGCAGGTCGGCCCACCCCGCCGCCGCGCCAGGCTTTCCGCGGCTGGATGTTCGCCGCCGCCCCGGGACTCAATCCCCTGGAGCATCCGGTCTATGACGCCTGGCTGATCACCTGCAGGGCGGCCGCGCCGGCCAAGGCCCGCTGATCGCCAAACTCGGCCTTGACGGCGAGGGCCTCGGCCAGGCGCCGGTGATAGACGGCCCGGGGGACTTCTTCGGCATCGAACTGTGTCAGATGCTCGGTGATGAACTGCGCGTCCAGCAGGCGATAGCCGCCGCTGATCAACCGGGCCACCAGGTGGACCAGCGCCACCTTTGAGGCGCCAGTGGCCCTCGAGAACATGCTCTCGCCGAAGAAGGCGCCCCCCAGGGATACGCCATACAGCCCGCCTGCGAGCTGGCCGTCCCGCCAGCATTCCACGCTGTGAGCATGGCCCATGGCGAACAGTTGGCCGTACAGGTCCCGAATGACGGCGTTGATCCAGGTCTCCCTGCGGTCGGGTGCGGCTTCGGCGCAGAGCGCCACCACCTGATCGAAGGCCGTGTCGACACGGATCTCAAAGGGCTCAGAGCGCACCGTCCGCGCCAGACGGCGGGGAACGTGAAATCCTGCCAGGGGAAGCACGCCTCGCTGCTCGGGATCGACCAGAAAAATCTGGTCGTCATCCCGGGCATCCGCCATGGGGAAGACGCCGCGGGTGTAGCATGCCAGCAGCTGGAGCGGGCCGAAGGCCTCCATGGCCTCAGGCCTCGTCGGCCTGGGCCTTGATCCACTTTTCCAGCCAATGGATGTTGTAGTCCCCGGCGATGATCGCCGGCTGATGGATCAGGTCCTGGAACAGGGGAATTGTGGTCTCCACCCCGCCAACCACCATTTCACCCAGGCAGCGGTTGACCCGCGCCAGACACTCCTCCCGATCCCGCCCATGGACGATGAGCTTGCCGATCAGGCTGTCATAGTAGGGTGGGATGACGTAGCCGGCATAGACCGCTGAATCCAGCCGTACACCCAGGCCGCCGGGAGCGTGGAAGTCAGTGACCTTGCCAGGCGACGGCGTGAAGGTCCGGGCGTTCTCGGCATTGATCCGGCACTCGATGGCGTGACCCTCGAACACCACCTGATCCTGGGTGAAGGACAGGGGCAGGCCGGCGGCGATACGGATCTGCTCCCGCACCAGGTCGATGCCGGTGATGGCCTCGGTGACGGGATGCTCCACCTGGAGACGGGTGTTCATCTCGATGAAGAAGAACTCGCCGTCTTCGTACAGGAACTCGATGGTGCCGACACCAAGATAGCCGATGGCCTTGATCGCATCGACCACCACCTTGCCGATCTTCTCCCGGGCGGCGGCGTCGATGGCCGGGGAGGGCGCCTCCTCAAGGATTTTCTGGTGACGGCGTTGCAGGGAGCAGTCCCGCTCGCCCAGATGGCAGACATTGCCGAAGGAGTCGGCGACCACCTGAATCTCGATGTGGCGGGGCTTCTGGAGGTAGCGCTCCATATAGACCGCGTCATCGCCAAAGGCCGCCTTGGCCTCGGACCGAGCCGTGGAGACGGCCTCCGCCAGGCCGTCGCGGTCCAGGGCCACCTTCATGCCGCGCCCGCCGCCGCCGGCGGCGGCCTTGATCAGCACCGGAAAGCCGATCTCGTCGGCCGCGGCGATGGCTTCTTCCTCCGTAGTCAAGGCGCCGGCCGAACCGGGAACCACAGGGATGCCGGCCCGCATCACCGCCTGCTTGGCGGTGATCTTGTCGCCCATCATCTGGATGTGTTCAGGCCGGGGTCCGATGAAGGTGAACCCATGAGCCCCGACAATTTCGGCGAACCGGGCATTCTCCGACAGAAATCCATAGCCGGGATGGATGGCCTGGGCGCCGGTGATCTCGGCCGCGGCGATGATGGCGGGGATATTGAGGTAGCTCTTGGCGGCCGAGGCCGGCCCGATGCAGACGCTTTCGTCGGCCAGCCGCACCCACATGGCGCCGGAATCAGCCTCGGAATGGACCGCCACAGTGGAGATGCCCATCTCCTTGCAGGCCCGATGGATACGCAGGGCGATCTCGCCCCGGTTGGCGATCAGGATTTTTTCGAACATCGACCTACTCGATGACGACCAGGGGCTCGCCGAACTCGACGGGCTGGGCGTCGGAAACCAGAATCTCCACCACCTTGCCGGTCCGGGGGGCCGGGATGGGGTTCATGGTCTTCATGGCCTCGATGATCATCAGGGTCTGGCCGGCCTGGACCGTATCTCCAACCTTGATGAAGCTTGGGGAGTCCGGCTGCGGCTGCAGATAGACGGTGCCGACCATGGGGGAGTTCACGGCGTCGCCCGCCTTGCGGACCGGCGCGACCGGCATGGCGGGCGCCTCGGCCACCGCCGGCGGGGAGGCGACGGCCTGCGGGGCGGTCACTGTGGCGGTCACGGTGACCTGACGGGCCACCCGGACCTTCAGGCCATCACGTTCGACCTCGATCTCGGACAGCCCCGTCTCGGTAAGAATGTCCGCCAGGGTGCGCACCAGGCGTGCGTCGAGCGGATCGGCGGAAGCCTTGGGGCTGCTAGCCATGTGGAGGATCCTTGCTGCTGGGAGGCGTCAGGCGCTTAGGCGCGCGGCGGCCTCAACGGCCAGTTCATAGCTCGCCACGCCGAAGCCTGACACGACTCCCGTCGCAGCGAGGGACACATAGGTGTGTCGACGGAATGTTTCACGCGCCGCCGGGTTGGACAGATGACACTCGACAACGGGGACCTCGAGGGTCTTGAGGGCGTCGAGCAGCGCCACGGAGGTATGGCCAAGGCCGGCCGGATTGATCACCAGGGCGCTGGCGGCGGTGCGCGCCTCCTGCACCCAGTCGATCAGCGCACCCTCATGGTTGGACTGCCGGAACTCTATGGTTCGGCCAAGGGATTGCGCCCGGCGCTCGCAGGCCATGCGAACGTCATCCAGGGTTTCCTTCCCATAAATCTGAGGCTCGCGGACGCCCAGGAGGTTGAGATTGGGGCCGCTCAGCACATAGATCGGTTTGGACATTCGGCTCCGCCGGCGATTCCGCTGTCTTGTAACGGTCGCAGGCGGGGGTCACAAGCACCGCAGCCACATGGCGTGGCGAGAGTTGAGCATGAAGCTGACGATCAACGGGGAATTGCAGGTTCTGGACCCCCTGCCGCATCTGGCCGCCCTGGTGGCGGTCCTCGGCCTGGACTCCCGCAAGGTGGCGATCGAGCGCAATCTGGAGATCGTGCCGCGCTCGGCCTATGAGCAGACCCCGGTGGCCGATGGCGACCAGATCGAGATCGTGCACTTCATCGGAGGCGGCTGACATGGATGACACCGGGACCCAAGGCCGGGACGCAGAAGACACCTGGACCGTGGCCGGCCGCACCTTCACCTCCCGGCTCATCGTGGGCACGGGCAAGTATAAGGACTACGCCACCAATGCCGCGGCCGCCGAGGCCGCCGGAGCCGAAATCGTCACTGTGGCCATCCGCCGGGTGAACCTGTCGGACCCCAGCCAGCCCATGCTGGTGGACCACGTAAAGCCTGACCGTTTCACCTTCCTGCCCAACACGGCGGGCTGTTTCACCGGCGAGGATGCGGTACGCACCCTTCGCCTGGCCCGGGAGGCGGGGGGATGGAACCTGGTCAAGCTGGAGGTGCTGACCAACACCAAGCACCTGCTGCCCGATATGGAGGAAACCCTGCGGGCCCTGAAGCTGCTGATCGCCGACGGCTTTCAGGTGATGGTCTATTGCAGCGACGATCCGGTCTATGCGCAGAAACTGGAGGATGCCGGCGCCGCAGCCATCATGCCCCTTGGCGCGCCCATCGGCTCCGGCCGGGGCATTCAGAACATGCTGAACCTGGCCCTGATCATCGAGCAGGCCAAGGTGCCGGTGCTGGTGGACGCCGGCGTCGGCACGGCGTCGGACGCCGCCGTGGCCATGGAGCTTGGCTGTGACGCGGTTCTGATGAACACCGCCATCGCCGAGGCGCGGGATCCGATCCTGATGGCCAGCGCCATGCGCCATGCGGTGATCGCCGGCCGTCAGGCCTATCTGGCCGGCCGCATGGCCAGGCGGATGTATGCCGACCCGTCCTCGCCCTTGTCGGGGCTGATCTAGGAGCCAATATTCGGGGCGTCGATCGGCCTTCGACGGGGGCTCAACCGCCGATCTTGGCGGCCTGGGCGGCGGTGATGGCGGCCCTCACCGCTTCCATGTCGGCGCCGGAGATCAGGCGATCGCCGATGACGAAGGCCGGGGTGCCATTGATGCCCAGACTGGCGGCCAGTTCATGGGTGTCCTCCAGCTGCTTCTGGATTTCAGGGGCCTGAGCGGCCTTTCGCGCCGCCGCCGGATCGATCCCCACAGCGCGCAGATGACGGTCGATGGCGGCATCATCCAGGGACTTTTCAGCCATCAGCCGGTCGTGCATCTCCAGGGTCTTGGGCTTGACGAGGTCGGTGAGCATGATGGCGGCGGTTTCATCGGACTGTTCGCCGAAGATCGGGAACTCCTTGAAGACCACCCGCACATCGGGGTTTTCCGCGATGATCTTGGCCATCTCCACGGCGGCGACCTTGCAGTAGCCACACCGGTAGTCGAAGAACTCCGTCACCGTGACCGTGCCATCGGGATTGGCGACGAAGTCCCGGGGGTCCTGTTCAAGCGCCGCCCGCTTGGCGGCAATGGCTGAGGTGGCGGCCTTTGCGGCCTCCATCTCCCGCTTTTCTCCCAGCTTCTGCACGGCCTCCTCGATCACCTCGGGGTTTTCCAGCAGATAGGCGCGCACGCGCTCGCCAAACGCCTCGTCGGCGGCGCGGTCACAGGCGCCAAGAGCCAGGGCGGAGGTCAGGAGCAGGGCAAGGGCGGCCAAGGTTGATCTCATCAGAAGTCCAGACAGTTTGTTGGGCGCAGAAACACGGTCGGGCCGTCCTAACGGACCGAGCCGGAGGAGATCGCCCCCTCCTGGGCCAGTTCGCGCAGGTCTTCGCGGGAGGGGTTCGAGGTCAGGACGATATCCGTCGCCCGCCGCCATTCCGGGGTGTCCCGGGTCAGGAGGTCCCGGGCGCGCATGGCGAAGACCCTGGCCTGCTGACGATTGCCGATATGGAAGTTGTATTCTGCGGTGGCCAGTCGGGCTGAGCCATCTTCCCCGCGCCGGTCGTGGCCCTCGGCCAGCAGCCGCCAGGCGACAGCATTATCATTCTCCAGGGTGAGGGCCCGCCGCAACTCGTTGACCCCTTCTTCCAGCTTGGCCTCATCATTCATGGCGATCAGGGTCTGGCCGAGATTGACCCGCAGCAGGGGGGCGTCTGGCATCAGCTCCACGGACCGGCGCTGGGGGGCTTCGGCTTCCTGAGTGCGACCAAACTCAAACAGGATCTGGCCCTTCAGCTCCCAGAGATAGGCGTTTTCAGGCTGCTCAGTCAGCAGGGCGTCGATCAGGCGAATGGCCCGGTCGGGTTCTTTCATCTGGTAGTAGGCGATGGCCCGGGCGTAGCGGGCCGGATAGCTGGTGTCGGTCTCGCTGTATTCGACGATGGCCCGCTGTGGATTGAGGAAGCCCTGGAGCTTGGCCTGCATGATCCGATGCCGCTCCATGGCCTCCTCGCTGTCGACCTTGTCCCAGTCGGGCAGGGTCTCGGCCTTGCGGCGCAGGGTCTCGATGCGTTCCGATGACAGGGGATGGCTACGGAAATAGGCGTAGCGGCGCGCCTCCTGGAAGACCTCCTGATAGCGGAAGTTGTCGAAGAACTCGACGATGCCACGCCCGGACAGGCCTGCCCGATCAAGAATGGTCAGCCCCGCCTGGTCGGCGCGGCTCTCCTGTTCGCGGCTGTAGCCCAGCACCGCCAGGGTGCCGAACTGGCCGGCGCTGCCCATGAGGGCGATGGCCGCGTCCCCCGCGCCGGCGAAGGCCGCCAGAATCCCCAGCCCCATGGTCAACAGGAAAGGTTGCAGGCCGACCCGCTGCATGTCGCCGGAGCGGGCGCTGTGGCCAGCCGCCAGGTGGCCGACCTCGTGGGCCATCACCCCCTGGAGCTGATTGGGAGTTTCGGACTCCAGAATCAGGCCGGTGAAGAATCCCATGACGCCCGGGCCGGCGAAGGCGTTGAGCTCGCGGCTGCCGATGATCAGGATCTCAATACTGTCGGGATTGATGCCGGCAGCCTCAAGGATGGGCTTTGCCTCCGCCTTGAGAATGGCCTCGATTTCGGTGTCGCGGATCAGGGTCATGCCCTGCTGGGCCTGGGCGGCCACGGGCGCCAGAGCCAGGGCCACCGCCAGGGTCAATCGACCAATGATCTGTCGAAGCGCCCTGAGGCCCGACAGACCTGCCGGGGGCGGTAAGGGCAGGGGGGAGACCATGCACACTCTCTTGCTCGCTCCCCCTCCCGGACGTGAAGCCTAGAGCAATTCCCGCCGGCTGTGAAACGCTATCCGGTCAGAATGTGCTCTAAACCTTTGAGTTAGAGCCCCTTTCCACCCGGCGGCGCGATCCGTCAGGTGGAAAGGGGGCGAAGGCCTGTCAGCCGCGTCGCCACCAGCCCCGGCGGGGCTTGGTTAGGGGGGCGGTGATCTCAGCCGGATTGGCGGTGATTTCCGGCGCGACCACGGTCGCCTCGACCGCCTGAGGGGCGGTCGCCGTCGCGGGTTCCGCCGCTTTGGCCGGCGGCGCTGCGGGTTCAGCTTGAATCTCCGCCTCGACGACCGGGGTTTCAGCCCTATTGGCTGCGGATTTTGGCTCAGGTCTCTTGCGGGTCCGGGTCCGGGTGCGCTTGGCTTTGGCCTCGGCGACGGAGCCGGTCTCGATCTCAGGGACTGGCGCCGCCTCGGGGGCGATGTCACCAGAGGCCTCGAACGGCGCCGCTGTATCTGCCACGGATTCCGGCGCAAGGCTTACGGCCTCAGCCGCGTCCTTGACCTTGCCGCGGCTTCGACGACGCTTGGGCTTTTCGCTAGCCTCGGGCAGCTCGACCCAGATGTCCTCGTCGCTGGCGGCTTTCACCGGCGCGGCGGCCACGGCGCGCGCTGAGGGCGCGGGCGCGGTCTGGACTTCAGACGGGGCTGGTGCTGCGCCGGGCTCAGGCACCGCCATGCGCGGATCCTCAGACAGGTCGAACCAGACAAAGGGATCTTCCCCCTAGGGGACCCAGGGGCGGACCCAGGCGAACGCCTCGCCGGGACGGTCCTCGCGCAGACGTCGGCCCCCTCGGCGGCCGCGTCGGCGACGGCGGCCGCCATTTTCGTCTTCCAGACGGGGATCGGCCTCGGCGGCGGCGGGGCGTTCTTCCTCGTCACGGCGACCACCACGCCGGCGACGCCGACGACCACGGCCACGATTGCGGGAATCTCCCTCCTCGTCGCCAGCGGCGTCATCCCCGGCCTCGTCCTCGTCCTCATCCTCGTCGTCGTGATCGTCAGAGACGGCTGACCGGGCAGGGGTTTCGTCTTCTTCCTCGACCTCGTCGTCGTCCTCGTCTTCGACAGAGTCGTCGAAGCCATCGTCTTCGATCAGATCCAGGCGCGAACGGGCCTGGGTGATGATGACGGCGTGGTCCGGGCGGGTCTCGTTGGCCGTCCGCTCAATTTCGTAGTCGGCGTGGGGCATGGCGTCGTCGACGATCACCGTGACGAACAGACCGAAGGTCTCGTGGATGCGGGCCAGATGGGCGCGCTTCTCATTGAGAATGTAGAGCGCCACGGCCCGGGGCGCCTTGAGCATCGCCTCGCCGCCGCCCTTCAGGGCTTCGATCTCCAGGGCCCGCAGGGTCGCCAGGGCGCTGGATTCCACCGAACGCACCCGACCGGTGCCATTGCAGTGTTCGCAGACGTGGGTGGTGCCCTCCAGCACACCGGTCCGGCGACGCTGGCGGCTGATCTCCATCAGGCCAAAGCCGCTGATCTTGCCCATCTGGATGCGGGCGCGGTCGTCCTTGAGGGCGTCCTTCAGGCGCTTCTCGACAGCGCGGTTGTTCTTCGACTCATCCATGTCGATGAAGTCGATGACGATCAGGCCGGCCAGGTCGCGCAGCCGCCGCTGGCGGGCGGCTTCTTCGGCCGCCGCCAGATTGGTCTTCAGGGCGGTGGCTTCGATGTTGCGCTCGCGGGTGGATTTCCCCGAGTTCACGTCCACGGCCACCAGGGCCTCGGTCTGGTTGATCACCAGATAGCCCCCGGAGCGCAGGGGCACCACGGGGCTGTAAATCTGCGAGAGGTGGTCCTCGACCTTGTACTTGACGAACAGCGGCTCGGGATCGCGGTAAAGCTGCACCTTCTTGGCCTGGGACGGCATCAGCATGCGCATGAAGTCACGCGCTTCCTTGAATCCGGCCTCGCCCTCGACGAACACCCCGTCGATGTCCTTGTCATAGAGGTCGCGGATCGCCCGCTTCACCAGGTCCTCCTCCTCATAGATGAGGGCCGGGGCAATGGAGTGCAGGGTGTTTTCGCGGATGTTCTCCCAGAGCCGCAGGAGATACTCGTAGTCCCGCTTGATCTCGGCCTTGGTGCGCTTGGCCCCGGCGGTGCGCACGATCAGGCCCATTCCCAGGGGGACGTCGAGCCCCTGGACCACGCTCTTGAGCCGCTTGCGATCTGTGGCCGTGGTGATCTTGCGGCTGATCCCGCCGCCCCGGGCGGTGTTGGGCATCAGGACGCCGTACCGGCCGGCCAGGGAAAGATAGGTTGTCAGGGCGGCGCCCTTGTTGCCGCGCTCTTCCTTGACGACTTGAACCAGCATGATCTGCCGGCGGCGGATCACTTCCTGGATCTTGTACTTGCGCATGAGGCGGCGGCGGCGGCGGGCCACCTCTTCCTCCATCACATCGTCCTCATCGACGGCGGTCTCGGCGTCTTCGTCGTCAGGATCGGTCGACCGCGCGGCCGGCTCAAAGGAATCGTCGTCCTCGGCCTCCTCACGCATCAGCGCCTCCCGATCGGCGACCGGGATCTGATAATAGTCGGGATGTATTTCATTGAAGGCGAGGAACCCGTGTCGGTTGCCGCCATATTCAATAAAAGCCGCCTGGAGGCTGGGTTCTACCCTGGTCACCTTGGCGAGGTAGATATTCCCTCTGAGCTGCTTGCGATTTTTGCTCTCGAAATCGAAATCTTCAACACGCGAGCCGTCGATCAGGACCACCCGCGTCTCTTCGGCGTGGGCCGCATCGATAAGCATCTTCTTCGACATTTAGTGAGTCTCCACGGCGCGCCACGAAACTTGCGTTCGAGCGCTGCCGGCTAATCATGAGGGCGCGTGCAGGGTCTCTGTTCACAGCGACGGAGGCGGCCGCGAGGCCGGCCGGACGCCGGAATGGGGCTCGGGCGACGCTGCCCATGGGTGTGTCCTAGTCACGCCTGCAAGGCGGGGATCGGTGGAGCGTCGCCGCCGAACAGCGGTCGGGCCGACACTGGTTTTCGCGCGAAATGGCTGGCCTGTGAGTCAGGCCTCTCCTTGCGCAAAGCGACATTGCAACACTGACGGAAAAAAGGAAAGCGGTCGTCTTAGCGCCAGGGGGCTTAACCCTTTCTGCACGGCGATAGGCTTCAATGTCCGCTCAACGTCGCAGAAGCGTTTCGGTGGGTGTGTCAGCGTATGTTTGCAAGCCTGGGCAGGGTCTTCAGGAAGGCGCGTCTCCTGTGCGCCGGCGTCGCCTTGGCGACCCTGGGCGGCCTGGCGGCGGTCGCCGTCTCCCATGCAGCCTCTCCTGGCGTCGATATTCTGGGCGTGCGCCTAGGGGGCGACCGCGTTGAAACCCGTCTTGTGATTGATCTCAATCGTGAAGCGACCGGCCGTGTCAGCCAGGACGGCGCCAATGGTCGTGTGGTTCTGTCCCTTCCCGAGGTCGGGGCAAGGGCGAGCCTTCAGGGTTCCGGTCGTGGCCTGGTCAGGGCCTGGATGATTGATAACGCCCAGGGGGCGGCCCGTCTGCAGATCGAACTCAATGGGGCTGGCGTGATCAAGCGCCGCTTTCTGCTGCCGCCGGCTGATGGGGTGGAGCACTATCGCTATGTGATTGATATCGCCGCAGCCGGACCACCGAGCGCCACCTTCATTGCCCGGCCGACCCGCCGTCCGGCGGCGCCTGCCGCCAAGCCGCTGCCGCTGAAGCGGGTGGTTGTCATCGATGCCGGGCACGGCGGCCGTGATCCCGGCGCCCGTGGGTCGAGGAGCTTTGAAAAGGATATCACCCTTGCGGCGGCCCTTGCCCTCCAGGCCAGGCTGGAACGGGGGGGAAAGTACAAGGTCGTGATGACCCGCAGCACCGATGTCTATGTGCCGCTGGAAAGCCGGGTGCAGATCGCCCGGCGGGCCGGGGCCGACCTGTTCATCTCCCTGCACGCCGACGCCGGATCTGAAACGACCACCCGGGGAGCCTCGGTCTATACCTTGTCCGAACAGGCTGCGGGCCGCGCGATGAAGTTCGTCTCCAAGGACGACTGGTTCATGAACACCAGCACCAGCAGCGGCGACCAGGGTGTGCGGGATATCCTGTTCGACCTGACCCAACGGGCGACGAAAAATCGGTCGGCCAATTTTGCTGAGCTGATTCTCGACCGCGCCGACGAACACATGCCGCTGCTGCGGCGAAGCCATCGGGACGCCGGGTTTGTGGTGCTTCTGGCCCCCGACGTGCCCGCCGTGCTGCTGGAGATGGGCTTCATGACCAATGCCCATGATGAAGCCAATCTGACGGATGATGACCGGCGCACACGCTTCATGAACAGTGTCGGCGACGCCATTGACGCCTATTTCCAGCAACAGTCCCAGCTGGCCGCCCGCTGATTGTTGCGGCCCGAACACGGTCGGCTCCGGCTGCGGTGTCGGGAGCGTTGGCGCCTGACCTGTTGCGCGTTAGATGACGGTCTGACGGGCGAGGGCGCCTGCGGAGGTCAGCACAATTGCATCCCCCTGAGAGATGGGTCGCAATCGCCGGTGTAGCGGTACTCAGCCTCATTGCCGTGGCAGGGTTCGCCGTGGCGATCTATGCCGCCTGGCTGTTTCATGACATGCCCGACGCCGGGGAGCTGGTGGACTATCGACCGCCGACATCGACCCGCGCCTATGCCTGGGATGGCACCTTGATCGGCGAGTTCTCCCGGGAGCGCCGGATCTATGTGCCCTATGATCAGATTCCGCCGCATATGGTCCTGGCCATCATGGCGGCCGAGGATCGCAACTTCTTCCAGCATGGCGGCGTCGACGCCCTGGGCCTGACCCGGGCCATGATGAAGAATGTGCTGAACGCCGCCCAGGGGCATCGGCTGGAAGGCGGATCGACCATTACCCAGCAGGTGGCTAAGAACGTCCTGCTGAGCAGTGACGCCACCATTGGCCGCAAGTTCAAGGAAGCGGTCCTGGCCCAGCGGCTGGAAAAGACCCTCAGCAAGGAGCAGATTCTCGAACTCTATCTGAACGAGATCTGGCTCGGCTATCGCTCATACGGGGTTGGCGCCGCCGCATTCAACTATTTCGGCAAGTCGATCACCGACCTGACCCTGGCCGAGGCGGCCTATCTGGCCGCCCTGCCCAAGGGACCGCAGAACTATCATCCCCTGCGGCGCAAGGAGGCGGCCATAGCCCGGCGGAACTGGGTGATCAGCGAGATGGCGGATCTCGGATGGGTGACGGAGGCTGAGGCGGCGAACGCCATCGCCCAGGACCTGGTCGTCCAGCCTGCTCCCAGCCGGGCCAAGTATCGTGATGCGGACTATTTCGTCGAGGAAGTCCGGCGTCGAGGCCTGGACACGCTCGGACCCCGCTTGAATGAGGGTGGGTTCTATATGCGCACCACCCTTGATCCGGCTTTGCAGACCGCCGCCCGGGTGGCGCTGATGGACGGCCTGGAAGCCTATGACCGCCGCCATGGCTGGCGCGGCGCCTGGGGTAAGGTTGAGGTCAGGCCCGGCTGGCAGGCGGTTGCGAAAAGGGCCGCCGCCCCGGCTGAACGGCGCAGATGGCGGACCGCCGTCGTCACCCGGGTCGCCGGGAGCGACGTGCAGGTCGAGGTGGCCGAGAGCGGAGCGCATGGTCCCCTGGCGGCGCAGGATGTGACCTGGGCCAGGGCCGGCAGGGGCCTGGCCGTGGGCGATCTGGTCTTTGTTGAACCGCCGGCCAGCGCCGGTGGCGCCTTCCGATTGAGGCAGGTGCCGCAGGTGAATGGCGCCCTGGTGGCCATTGAACCCCATTCTGGCCGAGTGCTGGCCATGGTGGGCGGCTATTCGTTCTCCCTGTCGAACTTCAACCGGGCCACCCAGGCCATGCGGCAGCCCGGTTCGGCCTTCAAACCCATCGTTTATGCCGCGGCGCTGGAGGACGAGTACACCCCGGCCAGCGTGGTGATGGACTCCATGATCACCCTGCAGGGCCGGGAAGGGGAGACCTGGACTCCTGAGAACTATAACCGCCAGTACTACGGCGCCCTGACCCTTCGGCGGGGACTGGAGCTCTCTCGCAACGCGATGACGGTGCGCCTCGCTCAGGGTGTCGGTATGCGCAAGATCAGTGATCTTGCCGTCCGCATGGGCGTTGTCGACCGGATGGAGCCGGTGCTGGCCATGTCCCTGGGGGCAGGCGAGACCACGCCGTTCAGGCTCACGGCGGCCTATGCCGCCTTCGTAAACGGGGGTCGCCGCATCGAGCCTCACCTGATCGAACTGGTCCAGGACCGGGAGGGCAAGGTCATCTACCGGGCCGATCGCCGTGATTGCCCGCGCTGCACCGCGGGATTCAATGGGGATGAGAGTCCAAGGGTGCCCCTGGCCGGCGCGCAGGTGATGGACCCCATCACCGCCTATCAGATCACCTCCATGCTCCAGGGCGTGGTTCAGCGGGGGACGGCGACCTCGGCCCTGGTGCTCGGACGGCCCGTGGGCGGCAAGACGGGCACGACCAATGAGTATCGCAGCGCCTGGTTTGTGGGATTCACGCCGCAGATCGTCGCCGGTGTGTTTATCGGCTTTGACGACAACAGGCCGCTGGGATTTGGCGAGACCGGCGCCACCGCAGCGACGCCGATCTTCACCGCCTTCATGCAGGAAGCCATCAAGGGCGTTCCTGAGGCCGACTTCCAGCCGCCTGACAACGCCAAATACGCCACAGTGCGCGGGATCCGTGAGGCCTTCCGCCCCGGCACCGAGCCCCGGGCCACGACCCCGACCGTGACGCCCGGCTCCAGCGGCCCTATGCCCTATAACAAGGTCTGGCCCGACGGACGGGTTTCAGGCGCCGGTAACGCCCGGGAAGCCGCCTCCCCGGCCGATGAGATGAGCGGATTGTATTAGGCCGATGGCCGCGCTATCCCGCTGACCCCTTGCGCCCCCTGCCGAGTCAGGGGGCGTCACTGATTGCCAGGAGCGATCCATGAGAGCGGATGTCGAGGCCATGACGGCCGACATCGAGCAGTCCATCGGACTGCTCAGGAGGCGTCTTTGACTGGGAACCGGCGCTTCGTCATCTCGACGAACTGAACGCCCGGGTCGAGGACCCGAGCCTTTGGGACAATGCGGCCGAGGCCCAGGCGCTCATGCGTGAGCGTCAGCGTCTGGCGGGCCAGATCGAGTCGGTCCGCAATCTGGAGCGGGGTCTCGAAGACGCCCTGGCCCTGGCCGAGATGGCCGACGAGGAGGGGGACGAGGCCAGTCTGGCGGAGGCCCGCGCCGAGCTGATCGGGATCAAGGAACGGGCCGCCCGGGCGGAGCTGGAGGCTCTGCTGTCAGGGGAGGCCGATGGCAATGACGCCTATGTGGAGATCAATTCCGGGGCCGGCGGCACCGAATCCAACGACTGGGCGGGCATGCTCTTGCGCATGTACAGCCGTTGGGCCCAGCAGCACGGGATGAGCGTTGAGCTCATCGAGGAGACCTCAGGCGAACAGGCTGGCATCAAGTCGGCGACCCTGCAGGTCAAGGGCGCCAACGCCTATGGCTGGCTGAAGACCGAGGCCGGAGTGCACCGGCTTGTGCGCATTTCGCCCTTCGACTCCAACGCCAAGCGGCACACCAGCTTCGCGTCCGTCTGGGTCTTCCCGGTGGTCGACGACACCATTGAGATCGAGATCAATCCGGCCGACGTGCGCACCGACACCTACCGGGCCTCCGGCGCCGGCGGGCAGCACGTCAACAAGACCGACTCCGCCGTGCGATTGACCCACATTCCCACCGGCGTCGTGGTGGCCTGCCAGGCCGGGCGCTCGCAGCACGCCAACCGCGAGGAGGCGTGGAAGATGCTGCGGGCCAGGCTCTATGAGCGGGAGCTTCAGCGGCGGGACGCTGAGCAGCGGGCTCTGGAGGACCAGAAAACCGATATCGGCTGGGGTCACCAGATCCGGTCCTACGTCCTTCAGCCCTATCAGATGGTCAAGGACCTGCGCACGGAGGTGGAGACCTCAGACACCGACGGCGTGCTCGACGGCGATCTCGACGCCTTCATGGGGGCGTCCCTGGCCCAGCGTGTCCGGATCATCCGCGAGGACTGAGGACAATGGCGGGTTCGCACCGGCCAACCCGCGCCCTCATTCACCGTGGGCGTCAGTAGGCAGCCTTGGCTGCAGGGACGCTGCTGGATATGCCAGCAGGCGCCTCTAGAGCCGCCTGGGCCGGCTTGGCGGGGGCGTCGGCCGCCGGGGCGGGGGGGCGTTGGAACTTCAGGCTGCGCCCCTGGAAGAAGGCGCCGGTTTCCATGGCCAGCTGTTCATGAGTGATGTCGCCATCGATATAACAGGTCCCATAGAGCCGGACCTGCTTGGCGGTGATGGCGCCGATCACCCGACCGCGGGCCTCAACGGTCTCGGCGAAGATTGAACCTTCCACATGACCGGTATCGCCGATCGTCAGCTTGCCGATCCGGATATCGCCACGGACGATACCATCCACATGCAGTTCGCCTTCACCGGCGATACCGCCTTCGACGGTCAGGCTTTCCGAGATCAGCGAAGCGACAGACGGCGCCTTGCGGGTCTGGCTGCTGTCGGAGGGCGCCGGCATGGGAGAGTCCATGCGGGCGGGGGTCTTGGGAGAATCCGACCTAGTCGGCTGCTTGCTGAACATATTCTCCCGCCTTTACAAAACGGCTGGGGTTCTGCGCGCGGCCATTGACCCAGACTTCATAATGGAGATGCACCCCGGTGGAGCGCCCGGTGGAGCCCATGCCCCCCAGCCGTTGGCCTACGGCGACCCTTTGGCCGGACTTCACCGCAATGGCCTGCAAATGAGCATATCGGGTCTTGAAGCCCTGCCCGTGGTCGATCTCAACGGTCTTCCCATAACCCGAACGCATCCCGGCAAAGGACACCACGCCAGGGCCGGTGGCCAGGATGGGGGTCATGAAGCCGCCGCCAAAATCCAGGCCGGAATGGAACGCCGGACGCTTGGTGAACGGGTCAAACCGCACCCCAAAGCCGCTGGTCTGCCGACCGGCCAGGGTCGGCTTGGCCAGGGGAAGTCTCTCCGCCGCCGTCCCCAGAGCGCGCGCCTCGGAGAGATTGGTCGCTGCGTTCTGGATACGGGCGGCAAAGTCCTCATCTACGTCGAGAACCGCGGCAAGCGCCTTGGAATCTCGGGCTTCAATCAGGGGGCCGCCGAGGGCGCCTGAACGCGGTGCGTAGCCATTGGGGCTCAGGCCCGCCAGGCGGAAGGCCATGCGCAGGCGCTCGGCGCGACCCTTGGCGAAGGTGTCGGCCGAATCGAGCAGGCGCTCCTGGCTGGCGCGCACAAGCTCCACCCGGCGAACCGGATCGGTCACGGAGGGGGCGGCGGCGGCCTGCTGAATCTCAGGGGACAGGGCCTCGGCTGCGCCGGGGGTGTCACGATAGTCGCTCAGCAGCATGGCCAGGGCGGCGTGGCGACGCTCCACTGACAGGGCGAGGTCGTCAATCGAGCCATTGGTGGCGTTCAGCTGGGCGACGGCGCTGTTCAACCGGGCCTGACGATCGGCGATCCAGCGTTCGTACTTGGCTTCCGTACGGGCGATCTCCTGATCGCTTGCCGACATATCCATGGCGCTCACCATCATGGCAGCCGTGGAAATGCCCATCCAGAGGGCGGCGGCGGCGGCGGCGGCGGCGGCCAGGATCTGCTTAGGCGTTGTCAGGACATAGGCGCGCATCTCGCCGCCGGAGCGGACATAGAGATGGCGCTCGGGGAAAAGCTCTTCGAGCGAACGGCGGAGGCGCGTTATGCGTTTCATGCTCATCGCTACAGTGACCAGGAGCAGCGATGCCGATATGCAATGAGATGAATGAGGGGCGCAAGAGGGTTCCCACCTGAAGAGAACAAAAGCCTCTCTGCGCCCGCCGATTCACCATTTTGATAACCGAGACCATTGCGTCGCGCCATATGGATCAAGCGACCGCCCAGGCGATCCCTGACATTCCCTGCGGGCGCGACAATTCTACAACACAGTGTGCTCGGGTCTGGTTTCTGGGCGAGGGCGAACGCCGTCCTCTAACCTCTGAGCGCCTGGGCGGCTTTGAGCACCGCATCGGCGTGACCGGGCACCTTCACCTTGCGCCAGACGGCCGCGATCTTGCCCTGGCCATCCACCAGGAAGGTCGAGCGGTCAATGCCCATATATTTCCTGCCGTACATGCTCTTTTCGACCCAGGCGCCGTAGGCCTCGACCATGGTCCCGCTGGGATCTGAGCCCAGCATGACCTTCAGATCGTGCTTGGCGGCAAACTTGCCGTGGGAGGCCACGGAGTCCTTGGACACCCCCAGGACCACGGCGCCCGCCGCAGCGAAGGCCTCGATCTGCTGCGAGAAGTCGATGGCTTCCTTGGTGCACCCCGACGTGTCGTCTTTGGGATAGAAATAGACCACCAGGGACTTGCCGGCGAAATCGGCCAGCCGGATGGGTCCGTTCGGACTCTCCAGCTCAAATGCTGGCGCTGCCGCGCCCATCGTCAGTTCAGCCATTCTTCATTCTCCTCTGGCGCGCGCCTCAGACGGGGCGGATCAGAACAATCTTCTTCCTGCCGGCAGACAGCTTTACGACCCCGTTGATGAGATCGGATGCATCCAGGGTCCGGTTGGCGTCGGTCTCAGCCGTGTCGTTGACCCGCAGGCCGCCGCCCTGGGCCAGCCGGCGGGCCTCTCCCCGTGAGGCGGCCAACCCCGCATCGGCCGCGAGGGTGGCCAGGACAATGCCGGCTTCCAGATCAGCGCGCGGAATCTCGAAGGTCGGCAGGTCGCTGGAGACCTGGCCCTGTTCAAAGGCGGCCACCGCGGCGGCCTCGGCGGCCTTCGCCGCCTCTTCCCCGTGCAGCAGCGTGGTGGCGGCGTTGGCGAGAACCTTCTTGGCCTCGTTGATCTGAACGCCTTCGAGAGCTTCCAGCCTGGCGATCTCCGTGAGGGAGAGGTCGGTGAACAGCCGCATGAAACGCCCCACATCGGCGTCCTCGGTGTTGCGCCAGAACTGCCAGTAGTCGTAGGGACTGCGCATATCGGCGTTCAGCCAGACGGCCCCGCCCACGCTCTTGCCCATCTTCTGGCCTGAGGCCGTGGACAGCAGGGGCGTGGTCAGGCCAAAGGCGGGCTTCTGCTCGACCCGGCGGATCAGCTCGACCCCATTGACGATATTGCCCCACTGGTCGGACCCGCCCATCTGCAGGATGCAGCCAAAGCGGCGCTCCAGCTCCAGGAAGTCCACCGACTGCATGAGCATGTAGTTGAACTCGAGGAAGGTCATCGGCTGTTCACGTTCCAGCCGGGTCTTGACGCTATCGAAGGCCAGCATCCGGTTGATGGTGAAGTGGACCCCGAACTCGCGCAGAAACTGAACGTAGCCGTAGGTCGAGAGCCAGGAGTCGTTATCGACCATCATGGCGTCCGTGGGGCCATCCCCAAAGCACAGAAACTTGGCGAACACCGTCTTGATCGAGGCGATGTTGGCCTGAATCTGCGCCTCGGTGAGGAGCGGGCGAGAGTGGTCCTTGTCCGTCGGATCGCCGATCTTGGTCGTGCCCCCGCCCATCAGGACAATCGGCTTGTGGCCGCTCTGTTGCAGCCTGCGCAGCATCATGATCTGGATCAGCGAACCCACATGCAGGGATGGGGCGGTGGCGTCAAAACCAATGTAGGCAGTGACGACGCCGTTGGACGCCGCCTCATCAAGCTCGGCCGGATGGGTGATCTGATGGATGTAGCCCCGGTCGTGCAGCACCCTCAGGAATTCTGATTTGAAGGCGGGGTCGGACATCTTGGGGCTCGCTGCGGCAGGGCGGATATTTGAGATTGAGCCGCGCTCTAGCACGGCTGCGGAGCGGAATTCGAGGGACAAGCTGACTCCTTGGGAGGTTCGGAGGCCAGCGGTCTTTGAAATGTTCGAAGGGCGCGCCGACCTGGAAAGGCGGGCGCAGAAGATCGAGCCGCGCCGCCTTAGGGGGCGCGGTAATAGAGGCCGGAGTTGGCGCGGGCGTCGATCATGCGGCTAGCTAGCGGTGGCCAGCCATGGCAGTCAAGGCCCATGCGCGTACTGGGATTCATGACCGGCACCTCCCTCGACGCTGTCGACATGGCGGTGCTGGAGACCGATGGCGAGACCATCGCGGCCTTTGGCCCGGCCGGAGAGCGCAAGCTTTCCGAGCCGGTGCGCAAGCTGGTGCTGGCCGCCACGGCGGCGGCTCGCGACTGGCCCCGGAACACGCCAGAGCCGCCCGTCTTTGCAGAGGCCTCCGCCGCCATCGCCCGCGAGCACCTCGAAGCCGCCGGGGCCTTCCTGGCTGAGCATGAGCTCGCCTGGGCCGATATCGACCTGATCGGCATGCATGGACAGACCGTTCTGCACGAGCGGCCCAAGGACGGGCAGCCAGGGCGCACTGTGCAACTGGGCGACGCCGTCTGGCTGGCGAACCAGTCCGGCGTTCCTGTGGCTTTCGACTTCCGATCGGCCGATGTGGCGGCGGGCGGGGAGGGGGCGCCTCTGGCGCCGATCTACCATCTGGCCCGCGCCCGGGCTGCGGAGATGGCGGCCCCGCTCGCCGTATTGAACCTGGGTGGCGTGGCCAATGTCACCCTCTGGCCGGGAGTCGGAGAACTGGTCGCCTTTGACACCGGTCCTGGCAACGGCATGATCGATCTGCTGGTCCAGGCCAGGGGCGCTGGCCGCTTCGACGACAAAGGCAACTATGCCAGCGTCGGCATGGTGGACGAGAGCCTGCTGCGGGCCTTGCTGGCCCATCCCTATTTCGACGCCCCTCCGCCCAAGTCTCTGGACCGGTACGACTTCTCTTTGGAGCCCCTTGAGGAGCTCAAGCTGGAGGATGCCGCTGCGACCCTGGTGGCGTTCACGGCCGAGGCTGTGAAGGTGGGCTTCCAAAAGCTCGACACCAGTCCAGGCGTGGTCATTGTCTGCGGCGGGGGGCGCCACAACCCCGAGATCATGAAGGCCCTGCGCGAGCGCCTGAAGGCGCAGGTGCTGAGCGCTGAGGATGTCGACTGGCGTGGAGACGCCATCGAGGCCGAGGCCTTCGCCTACCTGGCCGCCCGTACGGCGCGGGATCTGCCGATCTCCTTTCCCGCCACCACGGGGGCGCCGACCCCGATGACTGGCGGCCGCATCGTCCGCCCGGCCGTCCCACTCCAGGAGCGCTGAGATGAACCCGATCTTGACCAAAGCCGCCCTGCTGGGCGCCGCCATGGCTGTCATGGGCTGGGGCGGTCCAGCCGACTGAGGCTCAGGGGCTCAGGCTTCCAGGGCGGCGAGGCGTCTGTCGAGATAGGCGCCCACCCGGGTTTCCACCTCCACCAGGCGCTCGGTCCAGAAGTGGCTGGCCTGGTCAACCAGATCATAGTCGATGACGATACCCTTCTGGGTCCGCAGCTTTGACACCACGCGTTCCACCTCCACCGGGGGGGTGACGGTGTCGGCTGACCCCTGAAGGATCAGACCCGAGGCCGGGCAGGGGGCCAGGAAGCTGAAGTCGTACATATTGGTGGGCGGTGAGACGGAGATGAATCCATCCGTCTCCGGCCGGCGCATCAAGAGCTGCATCCCGACCCAGGCGCCGAAATCGTAGCCGGCCACCCAGCAATGGGAGGCGGCGGGATTGGTGGTCTGCAGCCAGTCAAGGGCGGTGGCCGCATCAGCCAGTTCGCCAATGCCGGAGTCGAACTCCCCCTGGCTGCGACCCACACCGCGGAAATTGAAGCGCAGGACGGAAAAGCCCCGCTTCATGAACAGGTGATAGAGCTGCACGGCCACGGGATTGTTCATCTGCCCCCCGGCCTTGGGGTGGGGATGGAGGATCAGCGCCACCGGCGCACTTTCCGTCTTCCCCTGGGCGTACCGCCCTTCAATCCGCCCGGCTGCGCCGGTCAGAACCACCTCTGGCATGCCATCCTCTTGTGCCGCCGAATACTTGACTACAGGGCTTGGTCTTCCTAGATCGCATCCATGCGTTCAGCCGGAAAACCGAGCCATGTGAAGGCGCGGCTTGTAGCACAGGCTCCGTCTGATGCGCGGGAAAACTGCAAGGCGGGCCTGACCAGATGCGCTTGAGCACCAAGGGACGATACGCGGTGATGGCCATGGCCGATCTGGCCCGGCGCGAGGGTGAAAAGGCCGTCGCTCTGGCGGAAATCGCTCAGCGCCAGGAGATTTCGCTCTCCTATCTCGAGCAGCTGTTCGCGCGCCTGCGACGCCAGGGCCTGGTGGTCAGCGCCCGGGGGCCGGGCGGGGGCTACCGGCTGGCGCGCAAGGCAAGCGAAACCAACATCGCCGACATCGTCCTGGCGGTGGACGAGCCCCTCCAGGCCACCCGCTGCTCCAAGGACACCCGCAGGGGCTGCATGCTCAGCGGGGAAAAGTGCCTGACCCATGACCTCTGGGAGGAGATGGGCCAGCAGATCCACGCCTATCTGGAATCGGTGAGCCTGGCCGACGTGGTCGGCGGCCGACTGGGCCAGGAATCGCGGACGAGGGCCGCATGAGCGCCATCTATCTGGACCATAACGCCACCGCGCCGATCCGCCCTGAAGCCCTGGCGGCGATGACGTCCGCCCTGACGGCGGGGGGCAATCCATCGTCTGTCCATGCCGTGGGCCGCTCGGCCCGAGCCCGCATGGAGCAGGCCCGCACCCAGGTGGCCGCCCTGATCGGCGCGCCAGCCTCCACAGTGGTCTTCACATCTGGCGGCACAGAAGCCAACGCCCTGGCGATCGAGAGCGCCGTAGCCGGCGGCGTCCGGCGCCTGCTGGTCAGCGCCATTGAGCAT
Organism: uncultured Caulobacteraceae bacterium; assembly: GCA_947085575.1. Lineage (GTDB taxonomy): Bacteria > Pseudomonadota > Alphaproteobacteria > Caulobacterales > Caulobacteraceae > Phenylobacterium. Next base: position 13,193 of record CAMTXB010000065.1, on the reverse strand, counting down.
GACGCTGTACTGGAGACCGCGAAGGCCTCTGGCGCGCAGGTCGATCTGCTGCCGGTCACGGCCGATGGCCGCCTGGACTTGGCGGCGCTCGCCGCCGCCTTGAGCGGCTGGAATTCCGACGATGGCCGGCCCTTCGTCGCCCTCATGCTAGCCAACAACGAGACAGGCGTCATCCAGCCGGTGGCCGAGGCGGCCATCCTGGTCCGTGAGGCCGGCGGCTGGCTGCATGTGGACGCAGTTCAGGCCGCTGGCCGCATCCCCATCGACAGTCGCGCCCTGGGCGCCGACACCCTGGCGATCTCCAGTCACAAACTTGGTGGTCCTGGGGGCGCCGGCGCGCTCACCTTTGGGCCTCGCGCCAGTCTGGTTCGCCGCCTGCACGGCGGTGGGCAGGAGCGCGGGCGTCGGGCGGGGACTGAAAATGTGGCGGGTCTGACGGGGTTTGGCGCTGCGGCTGAGGCTGCGCTTCGAGACTTGGATCTAGCGGCCGCACAGGCGGCTTGGCGTGACGCGGCCGAGGCCGCCCTGGTCGCAGCCGGGGCTGTGGCCATTGGCGCAGAGGCGGGCCGCCTGCCCAACACTCTCTGCATTGCCGCCCCCGGATTCCCTGCCGAGTTGCAGGTCATGACGCTGGATCTCGCCGGGATCATGGTCAGCGCCGGTTCGGCCTGTTCCTCCGGCAAGGTCAAGGCCAGCCACGTCCTGCTGGCCATGGGCCTGGACGATCTCGCCGGTTCGGCGATCCGGGTGTCCGGCGGCTGGTCCAGCCGGGCCGAAGACTGGACCCACATGGTCGAGGCCTGGATCACCGCCTATGACCGCCACGCCGCGCGCCGCCGCGCGCCTGCGGCCTGAAGGAAGACTGATGCCCGCCGTCAAACAGACCGTCGATCAAGTTGAGTCCCTGGAGCGATACCAGCACGGCTTCATCACCACGATCGATCAGGAGTTCGCGCCCAAGGGTCTGAGCGCCGACATCGTCCGTTTCATCTCCGCCAAGAAGCAGGAGCCGGAATGGATGCTGGAGTGGCGGCTGGCGGCCTATGAGCGCTGGCTGGCCATGGATGAGCCGGACTGGGCCAAGGTCAGCTTCCCCAAGATCGACTATCAGGACTCCTACTACTACGCCGCGCCCAAGGAGAAGGTCGGGCCGATGAGCCTGGACGAGGTGGACCCGGAAATCCTGGCCACCTACGCCAAGCTGGGGATTCCGCTGCGCGAGCAGGAGGTCCTGGCCGGCGTCCAGGGCGCGCCCAGATATGCCGTCGATGCGGTGTTCGACAGCGTCTCGGTGGTCACCACCTTCAAGAAGGAGCTGGCGGCCGTCGGTGTGATCTTCTGCTCGTTCAGCGAGGCGGTCCGTGAGCACCCTGAGCTGGTGAGGAAGTACCTGGGCACGGTGGTCCCCGCCTCTGACAACTACTTCGCCTGCCTGAACAGCGCCGTCTTCTCCGACGGCAGTTTTGTCTATGTGCCGCCTGGCGTGCGCTGCCCGATGGAACTGTCGACCTATTTCCGCATAAATGCGGCCGAGAGCGGTCAGTTCGAGCGCACTTTGATCATCGCCGACAAGGGCGCCTATGTGTCCTATCTGGAGGGCTGCACTGCCCCCATGCGCGATGAGAACCAGCTGCACGCCGCCGTCGTCGAGCTGGTCACCCTGGACGATGCGGAGATCAAGTACTCGACGGTTCAGAACTGGTACCCGGGCGATCCTGAGACCGGAAAGGGCGGCATCTATAACTTCGTCACCAAGCGGGCCGACTGCCGGGGCGACCGGTCCAAGGTCTCCTGGACGCAGGTGGAGACCGGCTCGGCCATAACCTGGAAGTACCCGTCCTGCGTTCTGCGCGGCAAGGACAGCGTCGGGGAGTTCTATTCCATCGCCATCACCAATGGGCGCCAGCAGGCCGATACGGGCACCAAGATGATCCATCTGGGGGAGGGCACCCGCTCCCGGATCATTTCCAAGGGCATTTCGGCCGGCCGCAGCTCCAACACCTATCGCGGTCTGGTGTCTGCCCATCCCAAGGCCAAGGGCGCGCGCAACTTCACCCGGTGCGACAGCCTGCTGATCGGCAAGCGCTGTGCGGCCCACACCGTGCCCTATATCGAGGCCCGGAACGGCCAGACCGTGGTCGAGCATGAGGCCACCACGACGCGTCTGTCCGACGATCAGCTGTTCTATGTGATGCAGCGCGGACTCTCGGAGGAGGAGGCCGTTCAGCTGCTGGTCAATGGTTTCGTCAAGGACGTCCTGCAGAAACTGCCCATGGAGTTCGCCGTGGAAGCCCAGAAGCTCGTCGCCATTTCTCTCGAAGGGTCCGTCGGATGACCCAGGATCAAGTTCGGACCCCATCAATGAACCTGAAAGCCGCCTTTGAAGCCGAACATGCCCGCCGGGAGGCTGAACGGCAGGCCCGGGAGGCCGCTGATCTCCAGCGTCAGGCCGAGGATCTGGCCCGTGCCGAAGGTCTGGAGGCGGCCCTGGGCGCCGACCGCGACTTTCTGGTCAGCCGGGGTCTGCGGCTGGAGCGTCGCCGCTATACCGTGACCCTGGACCACAGCGACTATCGGATCGCCGCCTATTTCGAGAACGGCGAGGTGAGCGTCACCTCCGCCGACAAGCGCACTGCCACCACCTCGGCGGCCCCACGCAAGCAGCAGTTTGCCGCCAGCGTCGAGGACGCCCTGCTGATCATGGCCCAGTTCCTGGTTGACGAGACCCGCTGATGCTGTCGGTCAATAATCTGCATGCCCGCGTCGAGGCCGCTGAGATCCTCAAGGGGCTGAGCCTTGAGCTTCCGGCTGGGCAGGTCCACGCGATCATGGGTCCCAACGGGGCGGGCAAGTCGACGCTCTCCTATGTGCTCACCGGCCGTCAAGGCTATGAGGTCACGGCCGGAACGGTCACCCTGGACGGCGAGGATCTGCTGGCCCTGGAGGCCAATGAACGCGCCGCCCGTGGCGTGTTCCTGTCGTTCCAGTACCCCCTGGAGATCCCCGGGGTCACCGCCATGACCTTCCTGCGCACCGCCATGAATGCCCAGCGCAAGGCCCGGGGCGAGACTGAAATCAGCGCCACTGACTTTCTGAAACGCGCCCGAGAGGTGGCCAAGCAGTTGAAGATGGACTTCGACATGCTCAAGCGCCCCCTGAACGTGGGCTTCTCTGGTGGTGAGAAGAAACGCATGGAAATCTTTCAGATGGCGATGCTTTCGCCTCGCCTGCTGATCCTTGACGAGACCGACTCGGGTCTGGATATCGACGCCCTGAAGATTGTGGCCGATGGGGTGAACGCCCTGCGCAGCCCCGACCGGGCCATGCTGGTGATCACTCACTATCAGCGCCTGCTGGACTATATCCGCCCGGACCAGGTGCACGTCCTGGCGGCGGGACGGATCGCGGCGAGCGGCGGACCTGAGCTGGCCCTTGAGCTTGAGCGGGATGGCTATGACAGATATGCGAGGGCGGCTTGACCCTCTCCTTGGCCCTTGAGGCGCGAGACCTGGCGCAACTGCCCAGCCGTCGGGACGAGGACTGGCGGTGGACCGATCTGCGCGGCCTGATCCGTGAGCTCCCGGCCCCCTCGCCAGAGGCCGTGGCGACCCCGGCAGGTCCCTTTGGCGAGGTCGGCGAAGCTGAACTGCTGGTCGTCAATGGCCGTGTAAAGGGTGATGCAAGCCTGCTGAACCTCGCCGAGGGCGAGCATCGGGTGGTGCGGCTGCGGCTGGTCTCAGCCAGCGGGGGCACGGCGCATGCCGTGCGACTGTGCGTCCAACTGGCGGCCGGGGCGGAGCTGATCCTGCTGGAGACCCATGAAGGCCAGGCGGGGGGCTATCTGGCGGACGCCCATCTGTCGATCTCGCTGGACCAAGGCGCCCGGCTGGAGCGGATCGTGCTGGCCGATGATGAGGCCGAGGCCATCAGCGTCAGCACTGCTGAAGTTCGTCTCGGCGCAGGGGCGGAGTTCAGCCAGACCATCCTTACCCATGGCGCCCGCCGCCAGCGGCTGGAAACCCGGGTGGAGCATCCGGGGCAGGCGGCGAAGGTCCGGATGGACGGCGCCTATCTGGTCACCGGACGCCGTCACGCCGACCTCACGACGGCAGTCACCCACGGGGGGGCGGACGGGGTCACTGAGCAGCTGATCAAGGGCGTTGTCGCCGACCAGGGGCGCGGAGTGTTCCAGGGTCGGATCACGGTCAGTCCGGGGGCCGACCGCACGGACGCACGCATGGGGCACCACGCCCTGGTCCTTTCAGACCGGGCTGAGGTGAACGCCAAGCCCGAACTGCTGATCTTCGCCGACGATGTGGCCTGCGCCCATGGGGCGACGGTCGGGGCCCTGGATGAGGACGCCGTGTTCTACGCCCAGCAAAGGGGCATGCCTGAGGCCGTGGCCAAGGCGCTGCTCACCGAGGCCTTCATCGGCGAGGTCATTGACCGGATTGGGCATGATGGCGCCCGGGAGATTGCCCGGACCTGGGCGGCTGATCGGCGGGTCGTGTGATGGCGTTCGACGTTGAGGCGGTCCGGAGCGAGTTTCCCATCCTGCAGCGGCAGGTGAATGGGAAGGCCCTGGTCTATCTGGACTCCGCCGCCTCGGCCCAGAAGCCCAGGGCGGTGATCGCCGCCATGAGCCAGGCGATGGAAAGCTCCTACGCCAATGTCCACCGCGGCCTGCACACCCTGGCCAATGAGACCACCGAAGCCTTCGAGCAGGCGCGCCTGTCGGTCGCCCGTTTCATCGGCGCAGAGACCGACGAGGTGGTCTTCACCAAGGGGGCGACGGAGGCGATCAACCTGGTGGCCGCGGGGCTTGGACGAGCCCTGAAGGCCGGGGATGAGATCCTGCTCACCCAGATGGAGCATCACGCCAACATCGTCCCCTGGCATTTTCTTCGTGAACGTCTGGGGGTGGTTCTGCGGTATGTCCCCGTCACGGAGCTGGGTCTGCTGGATCTGGACGCCCTTGCCCAGATGATCAGTCCACGTACCCGGGTGGTTGCCTTCAGCCACATGTCCAACGTGCTGGGGACGATCAATCCCGCAGCCGAGATCATCGCCCTGGCCCGTGCCGCCGGCGCCCTGACCCTGGTGGATGGCTGTCAGGCGATCGTACATGAGGCGGTCGATGTGAAGGCCCTGGACGCGGATTTCTACGTCTTTTCAGGACACAAGCTCTATGGGCCCACCGGCATCGGCGTTCTCTACGGAAAGCGTGAACGGCTCGTCGACTTGCCGCCCTATCAGGGGGGCGGGGAGATGATCGCCCAGGTGACGGAGGAGTCCGTGACCTATGCCGATCCGCCGCACCGCTTCGAGGCGGGCACCCCGGCCATTCTGGAAGCCATCGGGCTGGGGGCGGCGATCGAATGGCTGATGCGGTTGGATCGACCCGCCATCGCCGCCCATGAGGCCCGTCTTTACGCCCGGGTCATGGAGCAGCTGTCGGGCGCCAACTGGCTTCGGGTGATCGGCGAGGCGCCCGGCAAGGGGCCCAGTCTGTCCTTCATGATGGAGGGCGCCCATGCTCATGACGTGGCGCAGATTCTCGACCGCTACGGGATTGCCGTGCGCGCCGGGGCCCATTGCGCAGAGCCTCTGATGCGCCGGTTCGGCGTGACCTCCAGCGCCCGGGCCTCCTTTGGCCTCTACAACACCGAGGCCGAGGCTGACGCCTTTGCCGAAGCCCTTTTCAAGACCCAGACATTTTTCGCATGACCGCCATGGATGACGCCCCCGCCAATACCGCCGCCGCAACGGCCCTGCCCCAGGCGGAACTCGACCGGCTGACCGATCAACTGATCGAGAAGCTGAAGTCGGTCTATGATCCGGAGATCCCCGTCGACATCTATGAACTGGGCCTGATCTACAAGGTCGATGTCTCCGACGACAAGGACGTGGCCATCGACATGACCCTGACCGCCCCGGGCTGTCCGGTGGCCGGGGAAATGCCCGGCTGGGTGCGTGACGCCGTCCTGGAGATCGGCGACATCCGATCCTGCACCGTAGAGCTTGTCTTCGACCCGCCATGGGACCCGTCGCGGATGTCCGACGAAGCCAAGCTTCAACTCAACATGTTCTGAGCCCATATCCCCACCATGGAAAACATCAGCCTCACCCCCGCACCCCGCGCCAGACGCCCAAGGCCCCAGGTCGTGTCTCTGACCGATGCGGCGGCAGAACGGGTGCGTGAGATCATGTCTCGGGCGGAGAAGCCCTATGCTGGCCTGCGGGTGGGGGTGAAGAACGGTGGCTGCGCCGGCCAGGAATATGTCCTGGAATATGCCGAGACCGCCAATCCCATGGACGAGGTTGTGCAGGACAAGGATGTGACCATCCTGGTGGAACCCAAGGCGGTTCTGTTCCTTATCGGGACCGTCGTCGACTATGAGACGACGGCCCTGTCCTCCAAATTCGTGTTCCGGAATCCCAATGAGACGGACGCCTGTGGCTGCGGTGAAAGCGTCACCATTGTTCCTCAGGCCGCAGACGAGGCTTAGCCGCTGATGGCGCCTGGGGCTCAGCGCCCCTGGAACTGGGCGGGACGTTTCTGCAGGAAGGCAAGAACCCCCTCACGGGAGTCGTCGGTCATGCCAGCCTCGCGCTGAACCAGGCGCTCGGCGTGCAACTGCTCGGCCCACTCGGCGTCCAGGCCGTCCCAGACCAGTTTTCGGATGTAGCTCAGGGCCTTGGGGCCGGTGGCCAGGGCCTGGGCCAGAGCCATGGCCGTGGTCATAAGGTCTTCGTCGGGAACGCAGCGATTGATCAGACCCCATTCAAGGGCGGTGGCGGCCGGCAGCTTCTCTCCCAGCAGAGTCAACTCCATCGCCCGGGCCTTGCCCACCAGACGGCTGAGCATATAGGTCGCGCCCCCATCGGGCACGAGGCCGATTCGGCGGAAGGCCTGCAGGAAATAGGCGCTTTCACCGGCGACAATCAGATCCCCCATCAGCGCCATGGAGCAGCCGATGCCCGCCGCTGCGCCGTTTACGGCGGTGATGATCGGGATGGGATAGTTCCGCATCCGTGTGATGAAGGGATTGTAGACCGTCTCCAGGGCGCCGCCGGAGTCTCGGAGCTGGGCCTCCCCGTCGATGGCCTCACCCCGACCGCTGAGATTGGCCCCGGAACAGAATCCTCGACCTTCGCCCGTGAGGACGACACAGCGGACGCCGGACTCGGGCTGGGCGAAGGCGGTCATCGCCTCATCCAGCTCCGCCATGAGGTCGAGGCCCGCCGCGTTCAGGGTGGCGGGATCGCAGAGGGTGATCACCGCCACACCCTCGCCGACCGAGGTCTTGATCTTCCTGTAGGACATGGAGGCTCCTCTCGTGCGTCTGCGCGATCCTGAAGGAACCTACGTTGCGTCAACCAAGGAGGGAATGGCCCAGGCGCAATCCTCAGGCGGCGTTCGACAGGGGTTCAGCCATGCTGACCTGATTGCGACCGCCATGTTTGGATGCATACAGGGCGGCGTCGGCCCGTTCCATCAGGCTGTGGGCGGACTCACCATGCTGTCGCACAGCAAATCCGGCGGAGACCGTGATGTTGCCGAGATCCTCATTGGTGGACCTGCGCTTCAGGACCCGGGAGCCGATTTCCAATCGGATTTCCTCCAGGGCGACAGCGGCGGCGGCCTGACCCTCGCTGGGGAAGATGATGGCGAATTCCTCGCCGCCGTAGCGAGCGGCAAAACGGGGGACCGCACCGACCCGACCAATCACGCTGGCCACATAGCGGATCACCTGGTCGCCGGTCTGGTGTCCCCAGGTGTCATTGAAGCTCTTGAAATGGTCGATGTCGATCAGGGCCAGGGTCAAGGCGCCGCCGGTGGTCTCGGCCTCCTCGCGGGCGCGCTCAAGGGCTTCATCGAAGGCTTTGCGATTGGCCAGATTGGTCAGTCCATCGGTCGTGGCTTCCCGGCGGACCAGTTTCAGGTGTTCACGCAGGCGGGCGACTTCGTTGCTGGACTCGCTCAGGCGCTTCTCAAGGAACTGGTTTTCCAACTGCACCCGCTTGGTGGCCCCCGCGAGGGTTTGGACCGTGGCTTCCAGACTGGCCACATCCCTTTCGGCCGTGAGGGACTGGGAGGCGGTGGCGAGGGTGAGCCCATAGGCCTTGCTGGACTGCTTGGCCGAGTCGATGGCCGCAGAGACCGACGCCAATTCGCGGCTCAACTGATCCCCGGTTTCGCGGATCTGCTCGTTGAGACGGGCCTTTGGCAGGTATGTGGCCGCCAGGTCTTCGCTGACCTGATCGGTAAAGGCCGCCCCATCTGCGAGCAGCCGCGCGATCTCCGTGGCCAGGGGTGTGTCTGGCGCGGCCAGGAAGTTGATCCAGAGATCGAAATTGACCGAGGTCGGCCAGATTCCTCGCCGTTCCATGTCCTCAATAGCCTGGCGGGCCAGGCCAAAACCTTCCGGGCCCCTCAGCCGGATCTCGAGGTCATGAGACATTGAGTGACTTTCCTACCAGCGTGGTGGCTCTGCGGTTCTCCGTAACCGCCCAGGAACCGGTGTTATGTTATCTGACAGAGTCAAACGAGCCGTTAAGGCCGCGCCCCGGGGGCATTTCCTCAGTCGTCCCGAGTGGGCGTGGGACGCAACAGGAAGGCTGGGGTCTCGCCTCCGAAGCCGCGTACCCCGTTGCGGTGATCATCGGCGTCATCACGGGCCTTGACCCCCCGGATCGGGCGTTCGGCTTGCCGTGAGGTGTGTCGTGGCGGAGACCCAGGCTCTGCCTTCGGCGCGGCTTGAGCGACCGGCACGGCGGTTGCGGCTTCAGGCGAAGGCGAAGCCCCTGCCGCTGCCCCTGCCTCAGGGCGAACTCGGCGGGGGGCTCGGCTGCGAGGGCGGGGCCGTTCCAGGTCCCTTATCGGCGCAAGGTCGGGCTCAGGCGCCTTGATGGGTTCAAGGCCCTGTGGGGCGGCGGCCTGCAAGATCTCTTGAACAGGCCCGTCCCCGTCGTTGCGGGCCGGGCGACGGCCCCGTGCAGGCGCCCGGGCCTCTCCCCGGCGCCCCTCACGGCCACCGCCCCCACGTCCGCCGCTGCGGCCCCGCTCATCGACGAAGGTGGACCAATCAAGGTCCAGTGGCGCCATCTTGGGAGTCTGGCCGATCAGCTTCAGGACCTTGTCCAGAGACTTGGAGTCCGCCGGCGTGACGATCATGTACGTCTCACCCGTCCGTCCGGCCCGTCCGGTCCGGCCGATGCGGTGAACATAGTCGTCGGCATGGTGCGGGACATCGTAATTGAAGACGTGGCTGACGGCCGGGATGTCGAGGCCCCGGGCGGCGACATCAGACGCGACCAGCAGCTTGAGTTCGCCCTTGCGGAAGCTCTCCAGAGTCCGCATCCGGGTGGCCTGGTCGAGGTCGCCATGGATCGGCGATGCATCAAAGCCGTGGTTCTTGAGGGACTTGGCGACGATATCGACTTCGGTTTTGCGGTTGCAGAAGACGATGCCGTTCTTCACGTCGGCGCGCTCGGCAAGGGCGCGGAGCGCCGCGCGCTTGGCCTTGGAATCGGAGACCGGCAACTCGGTGATGTACTGGGTGATCGTCTCGGCGGCGGTGGCCGGGCGGCTGGCCTCGATCCGGGTCGGATCATTGAGGAACTGCTTGGTGAGACGGGTGATCTCGGGCGGCATGGTGGCCGAGAAGAACAGCACCTGGCGCTTTGGCGGCGTCATCTTGAAGATGCGTTCAATGTCAGGGATGAACCCCATGTCGAGCATGCGGTCGGCCTCATCGACCACCAGCATCTGCACGCCGGTGAGCAGCAGCTTGCCGCGCTCGAAATGGTCCAGCAGCCGGCCAGGCGTGGCGATCAGAACATCGACGCCCCGGTCGAGCTTGGCTTCCTGGTCGCCGAAGGAGACGCCGCCGATCAGCAGGGCCCAGGTCAGCTTGTGGTACTTGGCGTAACGCTCAAAGGACAAAGAGACCTGGTCGGCCAGTTCCCGGGTGGGCGCGATCACCAGAGCCCTGGGCATGCGGGCCTTGGAACGTCCCGACGCCAGCCTGTCGATCATCGGCAGGGTAAAGGCCGCAGTCTTGCCCGTTCCGGTCTGGGCGATGCCCAGCACGTCGCGGCCCGCAAGGGCGACAGGGATAGCCGCCTCCTGGATGGGGGTGGCGGTGGTGTAGCCGGTTTCGGCTATGGCCTTGAGCGTCGAGTCCGACAGGCCCAGAGAAGCAAATTCAATCATTCATCGGCTAATCAAGATCAGCAGACGCGAATCTCGCGCCTCAGATCGGCAAGCGCGTCGTTATCGAGGCGCGCCGCGGAACATAGGCGTAAGCGACTTCAAGTCAACGCATGAGGCGCCGCGGCATGGGGCTGGCCATCCGATTGTTCGCCGGTCGGGTTTTGAGGCCACCGGCTGGCTCAGACGTCGAGATCATCGGTGGCGAACTCCGCATTGTCCTGGATGAAGCGGAACCGCAGTTCAGCCTTGCGGCCCATGAGCGCCTCCACAAGGTCGATCACCGCCTCCTCTGACCGGGGCAGGGTGACCCGGGCCAGAATCCGCTTGGCGGGATCCATGGTGGTTTCCTTGAGCTGGGCGGGCATCATTTCACCCAGCCCCTTGAATCGGCCGATCTCGGGCTTCTTGCCCTTGAATTCGGTGGCCAGAAGCTCCTCCCGGTGCGCGTCGTCTCGGGCATAGACCGTCTTGCCCCCATGGGTCAGGCGGTAAAGCGGGGGGAGGGCGAGAAACAGCCGCCCGGCCCGGATCAGGCCAGGCATGGTCCGATAGAAGAAGGTGATCAGCAGTGAAGCGATGTGGGCGCCGTCCACATCGGCGTCGGTCATGATGACGATGCGCTCGTAGCGCAGGTCCTCCACCTTGAACTTCACCCCGGGCTGAACGCCGAGGGCCAGCATCAGATCGCTGAGCTCCTTGTTGGCGCTCAGCCTGTCGGCGCCGGCTGAGGCCACGTTCAGGATCTTGCCCCGCAGGGGCAGGATGGCCTGGGTCCGCCGGTCCCTGGCCTGCTTGGCTGAGCCACCGGCCGAATCCCCCTCCACCAGGAACAGTTCGGTGCCGTCCGAGGCCTGGATGGCGCAGTCGGCGAGCTTGCCCGGCAGGCGCAGTTTGCGGGTGGCCGAGGCCCGGGCCACATCGCGGTCCTTGCGCCGCTTCAGCCGTTCCTCAGCCCGTTCTATGACAAAGGCCAACAGGGTGCTGGCGGCCTTGGGCTGGGCGGTGAGCCAGTGGTCGAAGGGGTCGCGCAGGGCGGCTTCCACCAGACGCTGGGCGTCGCTGGAGGACAGCCGCTCCTTGGTCTGACCCTGAAACTCCGGATTTTTCACGAAGACGCTGATCAGGGCGCCGGCCTGGGCGATCACATCCTCGGCGGTGATGAGTGCGCCGCGCTTCTCGTTCGTCAGTTCCGCATAGGCCTTGAGGCCTCGGGTGAGGGCGGCGCGGAGACCTGCCTCATGGGTGCCGCCCTCCGGGGTCGGCACGGTGTTGCAGTAGGACCGCATGAAGCCGTCGGCCTCGCCGAAGCCGTCGGCGGTCCAGGTGATGGCCCACTCCACGGCGCCAGCCTCCCCCTGGCGGCTAAAGCGCCCGGCGAAGGGGTCTGGAGTGACGGTTTCGAGTGTCTCAACCTGTTCGGCCAGATAGTCGGCGAGGCCGTTGGGAAAGCGGAATACGGCCTCAGCCGGGGTCTGGTCCTGCAGCCGGGCGGGATCGCACTTCCAGCGGATCTCGACGCCGCCGAATAGATAGGCCTTTGACCGGGCCATCCGGTAGTGCCGAGCGGGCTTGAAGGCGGCGCCGTCCCCAAAGATCCGCGGATCGGGCAGGAAGCGGATCATGGTGCCGTGCTTGCGGCTGGCCTGACCCTGTTCGATGGGAGCCAGCGGCTTGCCGCGGGCAAAGTTCTGACGCCACTCAAACCCGTCCTTCCAGGCGGTGACCTCGACCCTTTCGGAAAGGGCGTTGACCACTGAGACCCCTACACCGTGCAGGCCGCCGGCGGTCTCATAGGTCTTGCCCGAGAACTTTCCGCCCGAGTGCAGCACCGTCATGATGACTTCCAGGGCCGACTTGCCCGGATGCTTGGGATGGGGATCGACGGGGATGCCCCGGCCATCGTCCTTGACGCTGAGATAGCCGTCCGCGTCCAGGCTGACCTCGATGAGCTTGGCATGGCCGGCCACGGCCTCGTCCATGGCGTTGTCGAGCACCTCGGCAAACAGGTGATGCAGGGCCCGCTCGTCAGTGCCGCCGATGTACATGCCAGGGCGCTTGCGCACCGGCTCCAGACCCTCGAGGACCTCGATGTCCTTGGCGGAATATCCCGCCGCATGGGGAGGCTCGACAGCCTTCGGCGCCCTGGCCAGCGCAGCCGCAGGATTCCGCGCCACCGGCGGGGTGACCGGCGGGTTCAGTGGGTCATCGAACAGGGAGGCTTGCGGGGGGGCCTTGGACATTGGCTCGGAAGCTGAGGCGATTCGGATGCGCCCGGTATGAATCGGGCGACCGGACAAATCAATCCGCCAGGCTTGAGATGGAAAAAGGGCCGCAACCTGGGCTGCGGCCCTTCTCCATGCGCCTCAGGTTATGAGGTCTAGCACTTGTAATACATTTCGAATTCGACCGGGTGCGGATGCAGCTGCAGGCGCATCACCTCTTCCATTTTCAGCTCGATATAGCTGTCGATGAAGTCGTCATCCATCACGCCGCCCTTCTTGAGGAAGGCGCGATCCTTGTCGAGGTTCTCCAGGGCTTCGCGCAGGGAGCCGCAGACTTCCGGAACCTTCTTCTGTTCCCGCGGCGGCAGGTCATAGAGGTTCTTGTCCATGGCCGGACCCGGATCGATCTTGTTCTCGATCCCGTCGAGGCCGGCCATCAGCAGGGCCACGAAGGTCAGATAGGGGTTGCCCATCGGATCGGGGAACCGGGCCTCGATACGCTTGGCCTTCGGGGAGTCCACATGCGGGATTCGGATGGAGGCCGAGCGGTTGCGCGACGAATAGGCCAGCTTCACAGGGGCTTCGTAGCCCGGCACCAGGCGCTTGTAGCTGTTGGTGGTGGAGTTGGCGAAGGCGTTGATCGCCTTGGCGTGCTTGATGATGCCGCCGATGTACCAGAGGCATTCCTGCGAGAGGCCAGCATACTTGTCGCCGGCGAACATGGGCTGGCCGTCCTTCCAGATCGACTGGTG
>CAMTXB010000064.1:0-45806 GCA_947085575.1 uncultured Caulobacteraceae bacterium | reverse complement strand
TTGCTGCCGGCATCGGCGCCTATCAGGCGGCCATGTTCCACCTGTTCACCCACGCCTTTTTCAAGGCCCTGCTGTTCCTGGGCGCCGGCTCGGTGATCCGCGGCATGCATCACGAGCAGGACATGCGAAGGATGGGCGCCCTGTGGAAGCTGCTGCCCGTCACCTATGCCGTGATGGTCATTGGCACCCTGGCCATCACCGGCTTCGGCATTCCCGAGGTGAAGCTGGGCTTCGCGGGCTTCTATTCCAAAGACATGATCATCGAAGCGGCCTTCGCCGCCGGTCAAGAAAACGGCATCGCCTACTTCGCCTACGTGATCGGCATCCTGGCGGCGGCCCTGACGGCCTATTATTCCTGGCGTCTGGCCTTCATGACCTTCCACGGCCACGCCAAGTGGGGCCAAGAGGCGCACGACGATCATGCGCACGCGCCGGCCCGGCACGGGACTCATGACGCGCCGGTCGTAGGCGACGCCCACGGTCATGACCACCACCATGCCCACACCCCCCATGAGAGCCCGCTGATCATGCTGGTTCCCCTGCTGCTGCTCGCCGTCGGCGCTGTAGGGGCGGGGATCGCCTTCGTCGGTCCGTTCGTCGGCTACGACCAGGCTGAGTTCTGGCGCGGGGCGATCTACACGGCGCCGACCAATCACGTCCTGGAGCATGCGCACCATGTGCCCCGCTGGGTGCTCTATTCGCCCCTGGTGGCGTCCATGCTGGGTCTGGCCGTGGCCTTCTATATCTATGTGCTGCGCGAGGGTCTGGGCGCCCGAATGGCGGCGCGGGAGGGACCCATCTGGACCTTCCTCTACAACAAGTGGTTCTTCGACGAGATCTACAACGCGACCTTCGTCCGCGCCGCCCGTGGCTTGGGTGACCTGTTCTGGAAGGTCGGCGATCAGAAGATCATCGACGGTCTCGGGCCCGACGGTGTGGCGGCGGTTTCGGCGGCCATCGGCCGGCGGACCGGCAAGCTGCAGACAGGCTTTGTCTACCACTATGCGTTTGTGATGCTGCTGGGCGTGGCGGGGCTCTTAGCCTTTGCCCTCGCGCTCTGGCCGGCTTGAGGCGGGGATAGGTCATGACTGGCATTCTCTCCCTCATCACCTATGCGCCTCTGGTGGGGGTAGCGGCGATCCTGGCCCTGCGTCTTGTGACGCCGGCAGGCAGCCCCCGTTCGGCCGAGCTGGCCAAATGGGTCGCCCTGGTCACCACCCTGGTGACGCTGGCCCTGTCCCTGGTCATGCTGGGGCAGTTTGATCGCAATACGGCAGACTTCCAGTTTGTGGAGGACTTCGCCTGGTTCGCCGGCATCCACTACAGGATGGGCGTTGACGGCATTTCGGTGCTGTTTGTGGTCCTCACGGCATTCCTGATGCCCCTTTGCATCGTCGCGTCGTGGCGCGCGATCGACCACCGGATCGAGGAATATCTGATCGCCTTCCTGGCGCTGGAGACCCTGGTCATCGGGGTGTTCTGCGCCCTCGATCTGATCCTGTTCTATCTCTTCTTCGAGTTTGGCCTGGCGCCGATGTTCCTGATCATCGGAGTCTGGGGCGGCAAGAACCGGGTCTATGCGGCCTTCAAGTTCTTCCTCTACACCCTGCTGGGTTCGGTGCTCATGCTGGCCGCCGTGCTGAGCATGATCGGCATTACCGGCACATCCTCGATCCCCGAACTCATGGCCTATGATTTCGGCTGGGAGATCCAGATCTGGCTGTGGCTCGCCTTCTTCGCCTCCTTTGCGGTGAAGATGCCCATGTGGCCGGTCCACACCTGGCTTCCCGACGCCCACGTGGAGGCGCCCACCGCCGGGTCGGTGATCCTGGCTGGCGTGCTGCTGAAGATGGGCGGCTATGGATTCATGCGCTTCTCCCTGCCCATGTTCCCCGACGCCTCGGCCTTCTTTACGCCGATGGTCTTCGCCCTGTCGGCGATCGCCATCGTCTACACCTCCCTGGTCGCCTTCCGGCAGACCGACATCAAGAAGCTGATCGCCTATTCCTCGGTGGCCCATATGGGCTTCGTGACCATCGGGATTTTCTCGGGCAATGCGCAGGGAGAGCAGGGGGCCATCTTCCAGATGATCAGCCACGGCCTGATTTCCGGCGCCCTCTTCCTCTGTGTCGGCGTGGTCTATGACCGGATGCACACCCGGGAGATCGCCTTCTATGGCGGGCTGGTGAACCGGATGCCGGTCTATGCGGCCATCTTCCTGCTGTTCACCATGGGCAATGTGGGCCTGCCGGGCACGTCAGGCTTCGTCGGCGAGATTCTTACCATGGCCGGGGCCTATGAGGCCTCGACCTGGACCGCGATCGTGGCGGCCACCGGGGTCATCCTGTCGGCGGTCTATGCCCTGACCCTCTATCGCCGGGTGATCTTCGGCGAAATCACCAATCCGGCCCTGGCGGAGATCAAGGATCTGGACTGGCGCGAGGTGGCGATCTTCGTCCCCTTGATCGTCGGCACCCTCTATCTCGGCATCTATCCGGCCGCCGTATTCGACTACACCCAGGCCTCGGTCGACAATCTGGTCGCGGTCTACCGCGCCGCGACCGGCCGGTGAGGGGGCATTTGAGATGAATTTCTCCACTGAACTGAGCCTCGCCATTCCTGAGGTGATCCTGGCCGGCGGCGCTCTGGTCCTGCTGGTCTGGGGCGCATTCCAAAGCCGGGCCAATACGGTGTTCAGCGCCGCAGCGGTCGCCCTGCTGATCGCGGCGGGCGCGGCGGCGATCTTCGGTCCCATGGGGCGTGGTTTTTCCGGAGGCCTGATCGCCGACCAGGCCTCAGCCTTCGCCAAGGTGGCGATCTATGCCGCCAGCGCCATCGCCATCCCGCTTGGCCAGCCCTGGTTCCAGCGCCGGGGGATCAACAATTTCGAGTTCCCGATCCTGATCGTCATCGCCGCCCTGGGCATGGGCATGATGGCCTCGGCCGGGGACCTGATCTCCCTCTATATCGGCATCGAACTGCAGTCCCTGGCGCTCTATGTCCTGGCGGCCATCCACCGGGACAATGCCAAGGCCTCGGAGGCCGGGCTGAAGTATTTTGTGCTGGGCGCGCTTTCATCGGGACTGCTGCTCTATGGGGCCTCCCTGATCTATGGCTTCGCAGGCTCGACCCATTTCACCGTGATCGCCCAGGCGGTGGAGGGCGGCGCCAATGTCGGCGTGCTGTTTGGCCTCGTGTTCCTGATGTGCGGTCTGGCGTTCAAGATTTCCGCCGCGCCCTTCCACATGTGGACCCCGGACGTCTATGAGGGCGCGCCCACCCCTGTGGTGGCCTTCATCAGCGCGGCGCCGAAGATGGCCGCCATGGTGCTGTTCGCCCGGGTTCTGGCCGAAGGCTTCGGCGGGGCCGCAGAGCAATGGCGCCAGATCCTGGTGATCGTCGCCCTGGCCTCGGTGGCCGTGGGCGCCTTCGCCGGTCTCGCCCAGACTAATCTTAAGCGCCTGTGGGCCTATTCCTCCATCGCCAACATCGGCTATGCGGTTCTGGGCCTGGCGTCGGGAGACGCGGCAGGCGTGCAGGCCATGCTGGTGTTCATGGTCCTCTATATGGTCGATGTGACGGGCTTCTTCGCCTGTCTGGCCGCCCTGTCCCGGGACGGCCGGCCCATGGAGACGATCGCCGACATGGCGGGCCTGTTCAGGGAACGCCCGGGCATAGCCCTGGCCATGAGCGCCTTTGCGCTCTCGGCCCTGGGGCTGCCGCCCTTTTCGGGCTTCTGGGCCAAGTTCTATGTGTTCCGCGCCGCGATCGATGCGGGACTGGGGATTGTCGCCGTGATCGCCCTGGTGGGCAGCGTGGTGGCGGCGTTCTACTATCTGCGCCTGATCAAGGTGATGTGGTTCGACGCCCCCGCCGGGGCCACCGACGTCCCGCCGGTGGAGGCCCGGGTGATCGCCCTGGGTCTGGCCCTGTTCACCTTCCCCGTCGTGCTGGTGGCGTTGGTGTTCCTGGATCCGCTCGCGGCGGCCGCGGCCTCCGCATTCGGCCTGGCCTGACTTGGCTTCCGCTCACCCGCCGATCGCGTTCTACGACGAGCTCGACTCCACCAATGCCGAAGCTCGCCGCCGGGCCGAGGCCGGTGAGACCGATGCGGTCTGGATCGCGGCCCTGCGGCAGACCGCCGGCCGGGGGCGGCGGGGCCGGGCTTGGGAGACTGGGACGGGCAACCTGGCGGCGACCTTGTTGACTACCACCGACCATCCTGCCGCAGAGGCCGCGCAGTTGTCCTTTGTCGCCGCCCTGGCGGCGGCCGATCTGGCCGAAACCTTCGTGGCGGCGGATAAGGTCAGTGTGAAGTGGCCCAACGACGTACTGATCGATGGCCGCAAGGCCGCCGGAATCCTGGTGGAGTCTGGTTCTCTCCAAGACGGGCGACTTTGGATGGCGGTGGGGATTGGGATCAATCTGGTGACCGGTCCTCAGTCCGCTGAGCGGCCCTCGACCACCTTTGCTGAACACATGCCAGGCCCCCCGCCGACCCCGCAGGCGGCCTTGGGCATTCTCGCCGGAGCGTTTGAGGCCTGGCGCGTGGCCTGGTCGACCCGCGGATTCCCCGCCATCGCCGAGGGGTGGACCCGAAAGGCCCATGGGCTTGGGCAGGCCTGCATAGCCCGGCTGCCCCAGGAGGCCATCGCGGGGATCGCCGAGGGCATGGACGAGGACGGCGCCCTGCGGCTGCGTCTTGCTGACGGTCAGGTCCGCCGGATCACCGCCGGCGACATTTTCTTTGGAGACAACTGATGCTGCTGGCCATCGAGCAGGGCAACACCAACACCCTCTTCGCCGTCCATGACGGCCAGACCTGGATCGCTCAGTGGCGCGCCGCCACGGATTCGACGCGCACCGCCGACGAATATGCAGTCTGGCTCTCGCAGCTTTTGCACATGGCCGGGCTGAAGTTCGGCATCCTCGACGCCTGCATCATTTCCAGCGTGGTGCCGCAGTCGCTATTCAACCTGCGCAATCTGTCGCGCCGATATCTCCATGTCGAGCCCCTGGTGATCGGCGAGAACGCCGAGCTTGGCATCGCCGTACGCATCGATAAGCCCTCCGAGGCCGGGGCCGACCGCCTGGTGAACGCCATCGGGGCGCACATGGTCTATAAGGGTCCCTTGATCGTCATCGACTCCGGCACCGCCACGACCTTCGATGTTGTCGCCGCCGACGGCGGGTTCGAGGGCGGCGTGATTGCGCCCGGCATCAATCTGTCCATGGAGGCCCTGCATGCGGCCGCCGCCAAGCTGCCCCGTGTCGCCATCCAGCGCCCGCAACGGGTGATCGGCAAGGATACGGTGGGCGCCATGCAGTCGGGAGTCTTCTGGGGCTATATCGCCCTGATCGAGGGCCTGATCAGCCGGATCAAGTCAGAGTGGCCCGAGCCCCTGACCGTGATTGCAACCGGCGGCGTCGCGTCGCTGTTCCATGGGGCAAGTCCGGCGATCGATCACTTTGATCCGGACCTGACCATTAGGGGTCTGCTTGAGATCCATCGCCGTAATTCCGGAGGCGCCTGATGGCTGCCAGCAAGACCCAGGACGAACTCGTCTTCCTCCCGCTCGGGGGATCCAACGAGATCGGCATGAATTTCAACCTCTATGGCTTTGGCCCGTCCCATGCCCGCAAATGGATCATTGTCGATCTCGGGGTCACCTTCGGGGACCTGACCACCCCCGGCGTAGACCTGATCCTGCCCGATCCGACCTTCATCGAGGAGCATGCAGACGACATCCTCGGCATCGTTCTGACCCACGCCCATGAGGATCATATCGGCGCCGTGGCCTGGCTGTGGCCGCGCCTGCGTGCGCCCCTCTATGCGACCCCGTTCACCGCCTTCCTCCTGCGCGAGAAGCTGCGCGAGGGCGGGCTCGAGGGGCAGGTGGAGATCAATGTGGTGCCCCTGGGCGGTCGGGTGACGCTTGGCCCCTTCGAGATCGACCTGATCACCCTGACCCACTCAATCCCCGAGCCCAACGGCCTGTCGATCCGGACGCCCCTGGGCACGGTGCTGCACACCGGTGACTGGAAGATCGATCCCGATCCCGTCCTGGGCGCGCCTACGGACGAGGGCTTCATCCGACGGCTGGGGGACGAGGGTGTCCTGGCCATGGTCTGTGACTCCACCAACGTCTTTGTGGATGGGGAATCGGGGTCAGAGTCGGACGTGCGGGACGCCCTGGCCAGACTGATTGGCGAGTTGAAGGGTAAGGTGGCCGTGGCCTGCTTTGCCTCCAATGTTGCGCGGATGGACTCGGTCATCCGGGCGGCCGAGACCAATGGCCGCCGGGTCTGCCTGGTGGGACGCTCCATGCACCGCATGGCTGCGGCGGCGCGCTCGGTGGGGCTGTTTTCCGGGCTCAAGGACTTCGTCAGCGAGAGCGAGGCGGGCTATTTCCCCGCTGACTCCATCCTCTATCTCTGCACTGGCAGCCAGGGGGAGGCCAGGGCGGCCCTGTCGCGGATTTCCGATGGCACTCACCCGCATGTGAACCTGGGCAAGGGCGATTCCTGCGTCTTCTCGTCCCGGGTCATTCCAGGCAATGAGGTCGCCATTCGTAATCTGCAGAACCGCATGGCCGATCGCGGGGTGCGGCTCTATACCGACAATGACCATCCCGGCATCCACGTCTCTGGTCACCCCTGCCGGGACGAACTGGCGCGGATGTATGCCTGGGCGCGGCCGCAGATCGCCATTCCGACCCATGGGGAGCGCCGCCACCTGCTGGAGCACGCCGCCTTTGCCCGGGATCTGCAGGTTCCGCAGGCGGTGGCCCCGCGCAATGGCGATATGGTGCGTCTGGCGCCCGGTCGCGCCGAAATCATCGACGAAACCCCGTCTGGGCGACTCTATGTGGACGCCAATGTGGTCGTCAGCGAAAACGATCAGGCCCTGCGGGAGCGGCGGCATGCCGCCCATAACGGAGTGGTGACCATCGCTGTGGTTCTGGACGGTCGCGGCAAGATCACCGCCGGGCCACAGGTGCGGGCCATCGGTATGCCCACGGACGAGGACTACCCCCTTGACGAGGCCCAAGACGACCTGGCCGAAGAAGCTGAGCGCGCCCTTGCCCGTCTCTCCGGCGCCGACCGCGACCTCGATGAAGCCGTCGAGACGGCCATGTCCCGGGCGGTCAAGAAGGCCTGCCAGAGGGTCTGGGGCCGCAGACCCGTGGTGGAGACCACGGTGCTGCGACTTTAGGGTCTTCGCGTCCTGGGGTCAGCCAGCGTATAGCTGACGCCATGATCGGGAAGCTGAACCATGTGGGCGTCGCCACGCCGTCCATCGACAAGGCCGTCGCGCTCTATCGTGAGGTCCTGGGCGCCACCTCCATCACCGAGAAATGGGCGATGGAGGAGCAGGGCGTCTGGGTCTGCTTTGTCAATCTGCCCAATTCGCAGATCGAGCTGATCGAGCCCCTGGGGGATGATTCTCCCCTAAGGGGCTTCCTGGCCAAGAACCCGGCCGGGGGTCAGCACCATGTCTGCTTTGAGGTGGAGGACATCCTGGCGGCCCGCGATGTTATGAAGGCCAAGGGCGCCACCGTCCTGGGAACAGGAGAGCCGCGTATCGGCGCCCACGGGACGCCGGTGATCTTCGTGCACCCCAAGGATATGGGCGGCGTCCTGGTTGAGCTGATGCAAACCCCTAAGGAGCACCGCTGAGATGGGCATCACGACGGCCATCGCCATCTATCTGATCATCTGGTGGGTGGTGCTGTTCACCATTCTGCCCCTGGGCGTCACCAGCCATGCGGAGGCCGGTATCGATAAGGGTGACGGGGGTGACCCGGGCGCCCCGGTGGACCCCAAGCTGAAGAAGAAATTCTTCACCACCACCTGGGTGTCAGGGATTATTTTCGTGATCGTCTATCTGGTGATCCGCCTTGGTCTGATCCCTATGCCGAACTCCACGCCCAACTTCTGAGGCCGGTAGCGCCTTCTTTGCGCACATCTAGGCCTGGACTCGCGCCGGCCGCCTGGAAAATGGGCGTTGGCGTCCCCTTCGCATCACGACGACCGGCTGTGATGTATCGGCGATGTTACGGCGGTTACATTGGGAACAGCCAAACCGGTCCGGCCGGATTGCGCGCGTTTTCCCCGATGACCAACTTGAGGGCCGCCCGCCCATGGCAGGCGGCCTTCTTTTCGCCGCTTCGATTGCCAAGGTCGGACGCACGGGGCTAATCAGGGCCACCCGTTCGAGTTTCGTGTCCGAAGGCCCGCCGCATGCGTCTGTCACGCTATTTCATTCCCACGCTGCGCGAGGCGCCTTCCGACGCCCAGATCGCGTCCCACCAGCTGATGCTGCGCGCTGGGATGATCCGGCAGGAAGCCGCCGGCATCTATGCCTGGCTGCCGCTGGGCCTGCGGGTGCTGAGAAGGATCGAACAGATTGTGCGCGAGGAAATGGACCGGGCCGGGGCCATCGAGGTGCTGATGCCGACGCTGCAGCTGGCCGATCTTTGGCGGGAAAGCGGGCGCTATGACGACTATGGCGATGAGATGCTGCGCATCAAGGACCGGCATGAGCGGGACCTGCTCTACGGCCCGACCGCAGAGGAAGTGATCACCGAAATCTTCCGGGCGCACGTCAAGAGTTACAAGGAGTTGCCCAAGAATTTTTACAATATTCAGTGGAAGTTCCGTGACGAACGCCGCCCCCGGTTCGGGGTCATGCGCGGCCGCGAGTTCCTCATGAAGGACGCCTATTCCTTTGACCTGGACGAGGCCGCGGCGCGGCGCTCCTACAATCGGATGTTCGTCGCCTATCTGAACACCTTCGCCCGGCTTGGTCTGAAGGCTGTGCCCATGCGCGCTGATCCCGGCCCCATCGGCGGGGACCTCAGCCACGAGTTCATCATCCTGGCCGACACGGGCGAGAGCCAGGTCTTCTGCCATCGGGATCTGGTGGAGATGCCCGCGCCCGGGGATGTGGACTGGGATGGCGATCTTCAGGCCGTCGTCGATCAGCGCACCGCCCTCTATGCCGCCACCGAGGACATGCACGACCAGGCCCGGTTTGAAGCCGAGGTGCCGGAAGCCGACCGGCTGTCGGCCCGGGGCATCGAGGTCGGCCACATCTTCTATTTCGGCGAGAAGTACTCAAAGCCCATGCGGGCGGTCGTCACAGGCCCCGATGGCCAGGAGCGGCCGATTCACGGGGGCTCCTACGGTGTGGGGGTCTCGCGTCTGGTGGGCGGGATCATTGAGGCCAGCCATGACGCCGCGGGGATCATCTGGCCTGAGGCGGCTGCGCCCTTTGGGGTGGCGGTGATTAATCTTCGGCCTGGAGATTCGGCGGTGGATCTGGCCTGCGAGCAGGCCTATGGCGCCCTGCGTGATGCTGGAAGAGATCCCTTGCTGGACGACACCGATGAGCGGCCAGGCGCCAAATTCGCGGCCATGGACCTGATCGGCGTCCCCTGGCAGCTGATCATCGGCCCCAAGGGGGTCGCCGAGGGCAAGGTGGAGATCAAGCGCCGGGCTACGGGGGAACGCCAGTCCCTGTCTCTGGGGGACGCCCTGCAGGCGATCATCGCGTGACCGGGATCGCGCCGCCCTTTGGCCGCTGGGAGCGGATGCTCGCCGCACGATATCTGCGCGCCAAGCGCAGCCAGGGGGGCGTGGCGCTGATCTCCATCATTTCCTTTGTCGGCATCATGCTGGCCGTCGCCGTGCTGATCATCGTCATGTCGGTGATGAACGGATTTCGGACAGAGCTGCTCGACAGGACCCTGGGGTTCAACGGCCACATCTATGTGGGCGGGGGTTCCCTCTATGATCCGGAGGTCCAGACCCTGGCCGGAGAGATTGCGGCCCTGGACGGGGTGACCCAGGCCTCGCCCCTGGTGGAGGCCCAGGCCATGGCGCTGGCCCAGGGCCAGATCAGCGGCGTGGTGGTCAGGGGCATCAGCGAGCCGGACCTGAGACGCACCGAGATCGTCTCAGGCAACATTGTACGCGGTTCGCTCGAAGGGTTCGGGGCAGGGGAGTATGGCGGAGATCTGATCCTGATCGGGGATCGACTGGCTGAAGGCCTCGGCGTGCAGCCCGGGGACCCGCTGACGCTGATCTCGCCCAGCGGCGGGGCGACCGCGTTCGGTTACACCCCCCAACGGAAGACCTACACGGTGGGCGGCACGTTCAGTGTCGGCATGAGCGAGTACGACCAGCTGTTCATCTACATGCCCCTGGAGCAGGCCCAGCTGTTCTTCGCCCGGGAAGGCATGGTCGATGTGGTGGAGATTCGCGTCGCCGATCCCGACCGGGCGCCGGCCATGAAGGCGGCCATTGCCGATCTGGCGGGGCCTGCTGCGATCGTCACCGATTGGACGCAGCGCAACGCCAGCTTCTGGAACGCCTTGAAGATCGAGCGCAACGTCATGCGGCTGATCCTCATGCTCATCGTCGCCATCGCGGCCATGAACATCATTTCCGGCCTTGTGATGCTGGTGAAGAACAAGGGCCGCGACATTGCAATCCTGCGCACCATCGGCGCCGGGCGCGGCGCGATCCTGCGCATCTTCTTCATGGCCGGGGCCTCGGTGGGCCTGCTGGGGACTCTGACGGGCCTTGTCCTTGGTGTGCTGTTCTGTGTGTTTATCGGGCCGATCCAGAACGCCGTGGAGTGGGCGACCGGGGCCGAGGTGTTCAGCTCCGACATCTATTATCTGGCGCACATCCCGGCCAAGGTGGACGCCGTCGAGGTCCTGATCGTGGTGGGCTGGGCGATAGCCGTTTCGTTCCTCGCCACCCTGCCGCCAGCCCTGCGGGCTTCGCGCCTCGATCCTGTGGAGGCCCTTCGCTATGAGTGAGGCGCCGGTGCTTTCCGTGCGCGGCCTGGAGCGCACCTATGTCACCGGCGATCGGCGCCTGACGGTGCTGCGGGGCGTCGATCTCGATGTCTATCCCGGGGAGATCGTCGGGCTGATCGGCCCTTCGGGATCGGGCAAGTCTTCCCTGCTCCATGCCGCCGGCCTGCTGGAGCGGCCCAATGCCGGGCAGATTTTCATTGGGGGGCGGGACTGCACGGCCCTCAATGAGCGGGCGCGCACCCGGGTGCGGCTGGGCTCCATCGGGTTCGTCTACCAGTTCCACCACCTGCTGGCGGAGTTCAGCGCGCTGGACAATGTGGCCCTGCCCCTGATGATCGCCGGCCAGGACCATGTGACCGCCCGGGGGCGGGCCGGCGGACTGCTTGGGCAACTTGGCCTGGCCCAGCGGGTGGATCATCAGCCGGCCCAGATGTCGGGGGGCGAGCAGCAGCGGGTGGCGCTGGCCAGGGCCCTGGCCAATGCGCCACGTCTCCTGCTGGCCGATGAGCCGACCGGAAACCTTGATCCCGCCACCTCCGGCGAGGTGTTCGAGAGCCTCTATCGCCTGGCCCGGGAGACCGGCGTGGCGGCGGTGATCGCCACCCATAATCTGGAATTGGCCCGCCATATGGACCGGGTCCTGGCCCTCAAGGACGGCCATCTGGAGCCACAGTCTCTGCCTTAGCGGCCCGTGAGGCCCCGCATTCGGCCCCCGGGAGACCGGGCCGGCAGGCTGGCGCCTCATATCGACCTGAAGGTTTTCCAGACTGCTCAGGCTGGCTTGACGGGGAGAACAAAACCAGAATAAGAACATAAGCAGAACATATGCGGGGGGACACCATGGTCATTCATCTGGCTCGGGAATCGCTGGCTTTTGTCGCTGTGGCAGGGTTCGTGTGGGTCGTCTGCCAGTTCGCCTTTCTGGTGGGCTAGGTCAGGGACGGCGCAGGGGAGGCAGGGATGGATCACCAGCGGGACAGCGGCTTTGTTCACCTTCGGGTGCGCTCGGCCTACTCCCTTCTGGAGGGGGCCATCAAGGCGGACGCCCTAGGCGCCCTGGCCGCTGGCAACGATATGCCCGCTGTCAGCCTGACCGATCGGACCAATCTCTTCGGCGCCTTGGAGTTTTCTGTCGCCACCCAGGGGCAGGGGGTGCAGCCGATCATCGGATGCGCCCTGGCGGTCACCGGGATTGGCGAGCGCCAGCCGGAAAAGTGGGCCAAGACTCCCACCATCGTCCTCCTGGCTCAGACAGAGGAGGGCTACCTCAATCTCTCCCGCCTCTCATCCATGGCCTATATCGACAGCGTGGGCGGCATGGAGGAGCCGGCCGTCGGCTGGGCCAAGGTCGTCGATCATGCTGAGGGCCTCATCCTGCTGTCGGGGGGCTGGGACGGCCCGGTCGATCCGCTGATGTCGGCGGGCAAGGTGGCGGAGGGCCGCGCCGTCCTGGCTGAAATGCACCGGGTGTTTGGCGATCGCTTCTATGTGGAGTTGCAGCGCCATGGCCTGGCCGCCCAGGCCCTGGCCGAGCCTGAACTCGTGGCCTTCGCCTATGAGATGGACCTGCCCCTGGTGGCCACCAATGACGCCCATTTCGCTCTCCCGGATATGCACGCGGCCCATGACGCCCTGCTGTGCATCGCTGACGGGGCCTTTGTCGGCCAGGACGAGCGGCGCCGCGTGAGCGGCGAACACTGGTTCAAGCCGCCGGCTGACATGCGCGCCCTGTTCGCCGACTTGCCGGAGGCCTGCGACAACACCCTGGCGATCGCCCGCCGATGCGCCTTCATGGTGCGCAAACGTGATCCCATTCTGCCGCGCTTTCCCACCGAGGGCGATCGGACGGAGGCCGAGGAACTTGCCCATCAGGCCCGTGAGGGGCTGAGAGGCCGGATTGCGGCAGGTCAGGCCAGCCATGCCGCCGAGGCGGAGTATTTTGAACGGCTGGACCAGGAGATCGGGGTCATCGCCGCGATGGGCTTCCCCGGCTACTTCCTGATCGTCGCGGACTTCATAAAGTGGGCCAAGGCCCACGACATCCCGGTCGGTCCAGGGCGGGGCTCGGGTGCAGGCTCATTGGTGGCCTATTCCCTGACCATCACCGACCTTGATCCCCTGCGTTATGGCCTGCTGTTCGAGCGGTTCCTGAATCCGGAACGGGTCTCCATGCCCGACTTCGACATCGACTTCTGCCAGGACCGGCGGGAGGAGGTGATCTCCTATGTGCAACAGCGCTATGGCCGTGATCGGGTGGCGCAGATCATCACCTTCGGCACCCTGCAGGCCCGGGCTGTGCTGCGCGACGTGGGCCGGGTGTTGCAGCTTCCCCTGGGCCAGGTGGACCGGCTGGCCAAGATGGTGCCGGCTAATCCTGCCAATCCCGTCACCCTGGCCAAGGCCATTGAGATCGAGCCGCGCCTGCGGGCGGCAAGGGACGAGGACGAGGCGGTGTCGCGGCTGCTGGACGTGGCGCTCAAGCTGGAAGGTCTCTACCGCAACGCTTCTACCCATGCCGCCGGCCTGGTGATCTCAGACCGACCTCTGACCGAACTCACACCGCTCTACCAGGACCCCCGATCGGAACTTCCGGCCACCCAGTTCAATATGAAATGGGTGGAGGATGCTGGCCTGGTGAAGTTCGACTTCCTGGGTCTGAAGACCCTGACGGTGATCGACCGCGCCATGCAGTTTCTGGGACAGCGCGGCGCCGGCTTCCCCCTGGCTGATCTGCCGCTGGACAACGCGCCCGCCTATGAGGTGATGGCCCAGGGTCAGACGGTGGGGGTCTTCCAGCTGGAAGGGCAGGGCATGCGAGACACCCTGCGCCAGCTCAGGCCCACCTCCCTTGAGGAGGTGACCGCCCTCATCTCTCTCTATCGGCCTGGGCCGATGGACTCGATCCCGGAGTATGTGGACTGCAAGTCCGGCCGCAAGCCGGTGAACGTCTATCACCCCTTGCTGGAGCCGGTGCTGTCGGAAACCTATGGGGTGATCGTCTACCAGGAGCAGGTGATGCAGATCGCCCGCATCATGGCGGGCTATTCCCTGGGCGAGGCCGACCTTCTTCGCCGGGCCATGGGCAAGAAGAAGAAGGAGGAGATGGACAAGCAGCGCGCCCGGTTTGGCGAGGGCGCCGCCGAGCGTGGCGTGGACAAGGACCTGGCCGACATGCTGTTCGAGGCCATGGCCAAGTTCGCCGGCTATGGCTTCAACAAGTGCCACGCCGCGCCCTATGCGCTGCTCAGCTATCAGACCGCCTGGCTGAAGGCGAACGCGCCGGTGGAGTTCTTCGCCGCCTCCATGAGCCTGGAGATCGCCAATACCGACAAGCTGGCGGTCTTCTACCAGGACGCCAGGCGCTTTGGGGTCAGGATCTGCGCCCCGGATATCAACCGGTCCGGCGCCGACGTCGAGGTCGAGGCGGGCGTGGTGCTCTATGCCCTTGGCGGGGTGCGCAATGTTGGCCTGGCGGCCATGCAGCATGTGGTCGAGGTTCGTCGGGAAGGAGGCCCGTTCCGGGACATCTTCGACTTTGTCGAGCGGGTGGACCCCCGGCATGTGAACAAGCGCACCTTCGAGACCCTGGCTCGGGCCGGAGCGTTCGAAGCCATCCATCCCAACCGGGCGCAGCTGGTGGCCGCCGCCGACGCCCTCATCGCCTATGCCCAGGGTGTGGCGGCCGATCGCGCTGCGGCCCAGGCCAGTCTGTTTGGCGGCGATCAGGCCGGGGTCGGCCGCCCGCGTCTGCCCCGGGTGGAAATGTGGACCCATGTGGAGCGGCTCGACGAGGAGCTGGCGGCGGTTGGCTTCTATCTGTCGGGACACCCGCTGGAAGACATGGTGCCGGCCCTGCGCCGGCGGCGCACCGAGCTGCTGTCAGAGGTGATCGTCAAGGCCGAGGCCGGCGCCGAGGTGTTCCGCATGGCGGGGGTGGTGCGGCGCAGGCAGGAGCGCGCCTCCCAATCCAGCGGTGAGAAGTTCGCCTTCGTGACCCTGTCGGACCCGACCGGGGAGTATGAGGTTCTGTTCCCTCCAGAGTCCCTGCGCCGGTGCCGGGAAGTGCTTGAGCCGGGCAAGGCCGTCTCCATCAAGGTTCGAGCCAAGGCCCGGGATGGGGAGGTGCGGTTCTTTGGGGACGAGGCCGAGCCGGTGGAGAAGGCCATTGAGAACACCGTGGCTGGCCTGCGAGTTCATCTGTCGCCGCGCAGCGCCGAGATCGAGGCCTTGAAGCGTCGCCTGGAGGGCGCGGCCAACGACAGGGGCGGCGAGATCATTCTCACTGCGCCCCTGGAGGGTGGACGTGAGGTGGAGGTCAAGCTGCCGGGGCGCTTCACCCTGGACGGCGCCATGCGCGGGGCGCTCAAGACCGCGCCCGGGGTCCTATTTGTGGAAGATCTCTAGGCTCAGGTAACGGGGCCGCCCGCGACCCGGGCGTGATTGGCTTGCAATTTTGCTCATCTGGACTTATGCCGCGCCCATCACACACGCAGGCGTGCGGCGATCCTCGGGGAGACATCCCGCTGGATTACCGTTCCGGGTTCCTGGAAACAGGGGTTTTGGCTTGCGGAGGCATACCGGAAAAAGGAGCCATTCATGGCGCTTCCCGACTTCTCCATGCGGCAGCTTTTGGAAGCTGGCGCCCACTTCGGTCACCAGACGCACCGCTGGAACCCGAAGATGGAACGTTACATCTTCGGTTCGCGGTCGAACATTCACATCATCGACCTGTCGCAGTCGATCCCGTTGCTGCATCAGGCCCTGGTCAAGGCCCGCGACGTGGCCGCCGGTGGCGGTCGCATCCTGTTCGTCGGCACCAAGCGCCAGGCCTCCGACCCGGTGTCCGTGGCCGCCAAGCGCTGCGCCCAGTACTATGTCAATCACCGCTGGCTGGGCGGCACCCTCACCAACTGGCGCACCGTGTCGGGCTCCATCGCCCGCCTGCGCGAGCTGGAAGGCCTTCTGGAGGGCGAAGGCGCCCGTCGCGGCAAGAAGGAACTGCTCCAACTGACCCGCGAGCGGGACAAGCTGGAGCTGTCCCTGGGCGGCATCAAGGACATGGGCGGCATCCCTGACCTGATGTTCGTGATCGACACCAATAAGGAAGCGATCGCCATCCAGGAAGCCCGGAAGCTGAACATTCCGGTGATCGCCATCCTCGACACCAATTGCGATCCGGCCGGCATCACCTATCCGATCCCGGGCAATGACGACGCCGCCCGCGCCCTGCAACTCTATTGCGACCTCATGGCGGACGCCATTCTGGACGGTCTCACCGCCGGACAGGTGGCTGCGGGGGTAGACCTGGGCGCCTCTGAGACCCCCATGGAGCCGGCCCTGGCCATGACGGCCGCGGCGGAGCCTGCGGTCGCCGAGGGCGAAGTCGCCCAGGGCTGAGGCCTGGTTCGTCCATGAAGGGCGGACTTCGACATCAAACTGTGACGGCTGGGGCTCTATCCAGAGGCCCAGCCGTCGATTCTGGACCAAGGGAGCCGAGCCATGGCGGACATTACTGCTGCGCTGGTCAAGGAGCTGCGCGAGAAGTCTGGCGCAGGCATGATGGACTGCAAGAAGGCGCTGCAGGAGAGCGGCGGCGACATCGACGCCGCGATCGACTGGCTGCGCACCAAGGGCCTGTCCAAGGCCGCCAAGAAGTCGGACCGCGCTGCGGCCGAGGGCCTGGTGGCCGCCGCCGTCCGCAAGGAGGGCGCCGGTATGACCGGCGTGTTGGTCGAACTGAACGCCGAGACCGACTTCGTGGCGCGCAACGAGCTGTTCCAGACCGCAGCCAAGGACATCGCCCTGGTGGCGCTGGACGTTGACGGCGTCGAGGCCATTTCGGCGGCCAAGACGGCCAAGGGCGAGCAGGTGGCCGAGGTCGTCACCAACCTGATCGCCACGATCGGTGAGAACATGATGCTGCGCAGGGCGTCGCGGCTGGTCGTGGCCCAGGGCGCCGTGGCGTCCTATATCCACGCCGCCGCCGCCCCGGATCTCGGCCGGATCGGCGTGCTGGTCGCCCTGGAAGGGGCCGGCGACCAGGCCAAGCTGCAGGAGGTCGGTCGCAAGATCGCCATGCATGTGGCCGCCACCAATCCGATGTCGCTGTCCACCGACGACCTCGACCCCGGGGCCATCGAGCGGGAGAAGGCCATCTTCACCGAGCAGGCCCTGGCGTCGGGCAAGCCGGCCGGCGTGGTCGAGAAGATGGTCGAGGGCCGCATCCGGAAGTTCTTCGAGGAGGTCGTGCTGCTGAAGCAGGCTTTTGTCATGAACCCCGACCAGACCGTCGAGCAGCTGATCGCTGACCTGGCCAGGGAAACCGGTGCGCCGGTGACCATGACCGGCTTCGTGCGCTTCGGCCTTGGGGACGGCGTGGAAAAGAAGGTCGACGACTTCGCGGCCGAGGTGGCTCAGCTCAGCGGCCAGGCCTGAGTCCCAGGGACGTGCCACACTGCAGGGCGCGGCCGCGTTCGACGCGCGCCGCGCCCTTGCGCTATCTTGCCCAGGCCAGATTCGGAAAGTCGCGCCCCATGTCCACCACAGCCCCCCCCCTGCGCTACAGGCGTATCCTCCTCAAGGTCTCCGGTGAGGTCCTGATGGGGGAGCAGGGGTTTGGTATTGACCCGAACACCCTGGAGGCGGTGGCCAAGGACATTGCCGAGGTGGTCAGCCATGGGGTGGAACTCTGCCTGGTGATCGGCGGCGGCAATATATTTCGAGGGGTTTCCCTGGCGGGAAAGGGCATGGAGCGATCCAGCGCCGACTATATGGGCATGCTGGCCACGGTGATGAACGCCCTGGCCCTACAAGGCGCCCTGGAAAAGGAAGGCGTCTTCACCCGGGTCCAGTCCGCCATTCCCATGGACGCGGTGTGCGAACCCTATATCCGGCGTCGGGCCATGCGCCACCTGGAGAAGGGTCGCGTGGTGATCTTCGCCGCAGGCCTTGGCGCGCCCTACTTCACCACTGATACGCCGGCGGCTCTGCGCTCGGCCGAGATGAGTTGTGAGGCGCTCTTCAAGGGCACCAGCGTGGATGGGGTCTATACCGCCGATCCGAAGAAGGATCCGGCCGCCGTGCGTTATGAGACGCTCAGCTATCATGATGTCCTGGCCCAGGACCTGCGAGTCATGGACGCCTCCGCCATCGCGCTGATGCGCGATAACGCCATCCCGATCGTGGTCTTCTCCATCCGCGAGCGGGGGAATTTCCTGAAAGTTCTGAGAGGGCAGGGCGTCTTCACGACGATCACCTGACCCCGCCGTCCCGCCAACCTGACATCCAATGGAGGAGCCCCATGGCCGCCGCACCGAAGCCGGTTCTGTCGAGCTACAAGGACCGTATGGATAAGGCCGTCCTGGCCCTGAAGGAGGAGTTCGCCTCCCTGCGCACCGGACGCGCATCCGCTGGCCTCTTGGACCAGGTGATGGTCGATGCCTATGGCTCGTCCGTGCCCATCAGCCAGGTCGCTGCGGTCAGCGTACCTGAACCCCGCATGCTGACGGTCAGCGTCTGGGACAAGGGCGTGGCGGTCTCGGTGGAGAAGGCTATCCGTAACAGCGGTCTTGGCCTGAACCCCGTGGTGGATGGCCAGACCCTGCGGATTCCAATCCCGCCCCTGACCGAGGAACGCCGTAGGGATCTGGTGAAAATCGCTGGAAAATATGCCGAACAGCAGAAGGTGGCGGTCCGCAACATCCGCCGCGACGCCAATGATGATCTGAAGCGCGCTGAAAAGGACGGCGTCATCAGCCAGGACGAACAGAAGCGGATGGAGACCGAGGTGCAGAAGTTCACCGATGAAGCGGTCAAGCGGGTGGACGAAGCCTTGAAAGTCAAAGAACAAGAGATCATGCAGGTCTGAACGGCTAGCCTGTCGCCAAAGGACGCGCGAGAAACCCATGGCCCGCAGCCCAGAGCCGAATGCCCTTGGAACGACTGCCGACACCGCGGCGGACGAGGCGCTGCATGTGGCCCTCGTGATGGACGGCAATGGCCGCTGGGCCAAGCGGCGGGGCTTGCCCCGCAGCCTGGGGCATCGGGCGGGCGTGGAGGCGCTGAAGCGTACAGTGGCGGCGGCCCCAGACCTGAACATCCGCTGTCTCACGGTCTTTGGCTTTTCCACCGAGAACTGGAGCCGCCCGGCGGCCGAAGTGGCCGAGCTGATGGCCCTGCCCCGACGCTATTTCGAGAGCGATCTGGGCCGCCTGGAGCGGGAAGGGGTCTGCGTCCGGGTGATTGGGCGACGCGCGGGGCTTAACCCTGACCTCATTGAGATCATCGAGGAGGCGGAGCGCCGGACGGCCGACAACGATAAATTCCTTCTGCAGGTGGCGTTTAACTACGGCGGTCAGGCCGACATCACCGAGGCCGCCAGACGCTATGCTCAGGACGTGTTGGCTGGCCTCGTCCAGCCCGAGGACCTGAATGAGTCGGGTTTCGCCGCTTACCTGTCGACGGCGGCCGCGCCTCCGCCGGACCTGATTGTGCGGCCCTCCGGCGAACAGCGCCTGTCAAACTTCCTGCTTTGGGAAGCCGCCTATTCCGAGTTGGTGTTCCAGGATGTCCTTTGGCCGGACTATGGACCCGAGCATTTGAAAGCCGCCATCGACGCCTTCCGCACCCGCGAGCGCCGCTATGGCGCGGTCGCCGATGACGCCCTTGCCACCGGCTAAGCGCTTCGACTGGTCCAACCTCGCCATCCGTGCGGCCTCAGCGCTGGTGCTGGTGCCGGCGACGGTCGTCGCGGTCTGGTGGGGCGGGGTCCCGTTCCTGCTGCTGATTTCGGTCGGAGTGGCGCTGCTGTCCATCGAGTGGGCGGGGATGAGCGCCCCCAAGGCGCCGCTTCGTGTCCTGAGCGCCGTGCTCATCGCGGTGCTGGTCGGGGTTTTTCTCATCTATCTGGGCTATGTGCCCATGGCCTGGGCGGCCCTGGTGTTCGGCGCCGCCGGTGCTGCCGCAGTCGCCCGGCGCGTGGCTGAGCGCCCCGCCGATGCGGCCTTCGGGGTCATCTATATCGGTGCGCCCTGCCTGGCCTTAGTCTGGCTGCGCGGGGCGCCGGAGGGCGCGCTCTGGGTGCTGATGCTGCTCGCGGTCACCTGGGCGGCCGACATCGCCGCCTTCCTGGTCGGCAGCCTTCTGAAGGGGCCAAAGCTCTGGCCCCGGTTCTCTCCGAACAAGACCTGGTCCGGTTTTGTGGGCGGCCTGGCGGCCTCGACCGCCGCAGGCGCCCTCTGCTCGGCCCTCTTTGGCGTGGCCATGTCGCCGGTGATCGGCGCATTCATCGGCCTGGCTGGGGGGCTGGCGACCATGGGGGGGGACCTGTGGGAGTCGATGCTCAAACGACGTTTCGGCGTGAAGGACTCCGGGGACCTCATTCCTGGACACGGCGGGCTGCTCGATCGTGTCGATGGCCTTATGTTCGCCGTGCTTGTGCTGGCGATTGCCCGTCTGGCGGAGCTCTTCACATGAATGAACATGCTCTACCGAGAAAGGTCACCGTCCTGGGCTCCACAGGGTCAGTGGGCATGTCGACCCTGGATCTGTTCGAGCTGGCCAAGGTCGAGGTGGAGGTGGTCGGCCTGACCGGCGGACGCAATGTCGTCCGCCTGGCGGAACAGGCCCTGCGGTGGCGTCCCCAGCTGGCGGTCATCGAGGATGAGTCGGCCCTGCCGGAGCTGCGTGATCGCCTGAAGGGGTCTGGTATCCAGGCCGCTGCTGGCGCGGGCGCCGTCGCCGACATTGCATCGGCCGACGCCCAGTGGGTGATGTCGGCGATTGTAGGTTTCGCGGGACTGGCGCCTACCCTGTCGGCGGCCCGGTCAGGGGCTGTGGTCGCCTTGGCCAACAAGGAGAGCCTGGTCTGTGGCGGCCCTTGGCTGCTGCGGACGGCCAAGCTGGCCGGCGGGGTGGTCATTCCCGTGGATTCCGAGCACTCGGCCATCTTCCAGGTGTTCGATTCCCGGGCTAACGCCCAGGTTTCCCGGGTCATCCTGACCTCCTCCGGGGGGCCGTTCCGGACCTGGACACAGGCCCAGATGGCGCACGCCACCCCTGAACAGGCGGTAGCCCATCCCAACTTCAGCATGGGCGCCAAGATTTCGGTCGATTCCGCATCCATGATGAACAAGGGCCTGGAGATCATTGAGGCCGCCTATCTGTTCGCCATGCCGCCGGAGCGCCTGGAAGTCTTGATCCATCATCAGCAGATCATCCACTCCATGGTGGAATATGCCGACGGCTCGACCCTGGCCCAACTGGGGCCGCCCGACATGCGCGCGCCCATCGCCTGCGCCTATGCCTGGCCCGACCGGCTGCCGTGGCCCGCGCCCCGACTGGACCTCGTGGCCTCAGGACCCCTGACCTTTGAGGAGCCTGATCTGCAAAGATTTCCGGCGCTTGGGCTGGCCAAGTCTGCGCTCGCGGCCGGCGGCGCCGCGCCCGGGGCGTTGAACGCCGCCAATGAGGTGGCGGTGGCGGCCTTCCTTGACCGAAAGATCGGCTTTCTCGATATTGCCGCCACGGTGGCCGAAACGCTGGAGCGTCTGGATCGCGCAGGGGAACTTGCCGCAGGGGCGAGCGGGGACGCCTTGGAAACAGCTCGGGAAGTAGACGCTGCGGCCAGGCGCATCGCCTCGGTCGTCACAGCAGGGCTTTCTGGCGCCCGGCAGGCCCAATAGGAGCATAGCCCCTTCGATGTTCAGCCTCATTGAGACCGCGCTGACCTACATCATCCCGTTCCTGCTTGTGCTCACCATTGTGGTGACCGTTCACGAGCTTGGACATTACTGGGCTGCTCGCGCCTGCGGCGTGGCGATCGATCAGTTCTCGATCGGGTTTGGCCGCCGTATCTTTGGCTGGCGAGATCGCCACGGGGTGGAGTGGCGGATCGGCTGGATTCCGCTGGGAGGCTACGTCAAGTTTTCCGGCGATGAGAACGTCGCCAGTGTCCCCGACCACGAGAACCTCGAGGCGATGCGACAGCGGATTGACGCCGACCAGGGACCGGGGGCCGCCAGCCGCTATTTCCATTTCAAGCCGGTGGGACAGCGCGCCTTCATCACCGCGGCTGGCCCCGCCGCCAATTTCATCCTGGCTATTTTCCTGTTTGCCATCCTGCTGATGAGCGTCGGTGAGACAGTGATCCCAGCCCGGGTCGCCGCCGTCGAGGCCGGCAGTCCAGCCGCCCGCGCGGGCTTCGCCGTTGATGATGTGATCGTCCGGGCCAATGGACAGACGATTGAGAACTTCTTCGAGCTGCAGCAGATCATCGCGGTGCGGTCCAATGCGCCCATCGCCTTTGTGGTGGACCGCGGCGGCCAGCTGGTCACGCTCACGGCGACCCCCGAACGTCGCATCAGGCCCGATGGCATGGGTGGCGAGCAGAAGATCGGCGTGCTCGGGATCTCAAGCCCCGCCCAGATGGGGGAACGTACGGTACGTCGATATGGTCCAATCGAGGCCTTGGCTGGCGGGGTGGAGCGGACCTGGCGGGTGCTGAGCACCACGGTCTACTACCTGGGACGGGTGGTCACGGGACGTGAGAGCGCAGACCAGTTGGGCGGTCCCCTGCGGATTGCTCAGGCTTCCGGACAGGTGGCGCAGTCCGGCGCCCAGGGCGCCCAGGATATCGGCTCGGTGCTGCTGGGCAGCGGCGTGGCGCTGCTGGGGCTCACCGCCGTGCTATCGGTAGGCATCGGGTTCATGAACCTCCTGCCCGTCCCGATCCTGGATGGAGGCCACCTGCTCTTCTATGCCTATGAAGCGGTGGCGCGGCGCCCTCTTGCCGCCAAGGTTCAGGCGGCAGGATATCGCGTAGGCCTTGCGCTGCTGCTCGGATTGATGTTGTTCGCCACTTGGAACGATCTGCAGCAACTGCGCGTGTTCAAATTTCTTGGCGGCCTGTTTTCGTAGGCCTGCCTTCATCCCTTAACGGCTGATCAGATGCAAAGATCTCGCGCTCATAGCGCTGCGCTCGCTTCCGGCTTCGCCCTGCTGCTCTCCTCAACGGCATTGACGGCGCCGACAGCAGCTCTCGCCCAGGCTCAGGCCGAGGTGGTTCAGCGTATCGCCGTGCGTGGCAATGAGCGAATTGAACAGGCTACGGTTCTGTCCTACCTGCCCATCCAGCCCGGCGACCGGGTGGATGCCGCTCAGCTGGACCTTGCGCTGAAGGCGCTCTACCGCACCGATCTCTTTGCCGACGTGCGCATCAGCGTGGTCGCCGGGGAGGTTGTCGTCGAGGTTGTGGAGAACCCGATCGTCAATCGGGTGATCTTCGAGGGCAATCGAGGCCTGAAGGAAGACAAGCTGCGGGACGAGATCACCCTGCGGCCTCGGGGGATTTTTACCCGGGCGCGCATCCAGCAGGACGTGCAGCGGATCGTGGAGCTTTACCGCCGGTCCGGGCGGATTTCCGCCAATGTCTCTCCCAAGATTGTGGAACTGCCCCAGAAACGGGTGGACGTGATCTTCGAGATCGATGAGGGCGCCAAGAGCGGCGTCCTGCGCACCAACTTCATCGGCAATGTGGAGTTCTCCGATAACGACCTGCGCGATGTGATCGTGACCGAGGAGAGCGCCTGGTACAAGCTATTCACCAGCAATGCCAACTATGACCCGGATCGTCTTGAATTCGATAAGGAAAAACTGCGCGAACATTACCGCAACCGTGGCTTCTACGACTTCCGGATTGTCTCCGCCATCGCCGCGCTGGCGCCCGATAAGAACGGCTTTGTCATCACCTATACGGTGGATGAGGGGCCGAAATACAAGTTTGGCAAGGTCGAGGTCGCCACCGAGCTTGAAAAGCTCAACAAGGAGCTTCTCACTGAGCTTCTGCCCATTCGAACGGGGGAGATCTATCAGGATGAGCGGATAGAACAGGCCACCGACACCCTGACCTTCGCCGCCGGTGCCGCAGGTTTCGCCTTTGTCGACGTGCGTCCGCGCTATACCCCCAACCGGGAAGCCCGCACCGTTGATGTCACCTTCCAGGTGAACGAGGGTCCGCGGGTCTATGTCGAGCGGATCGACATCGTCGGCAACACCCGCACTCTGGACTATGTGGTCCGCCGTGAGATGAACCTCGCCGAAGGGGACGCCTATAACCGCGTCCTCGTAGATCGGTCGCGCAATCAGATCAGGGCGCTGGGCTTCTTTAAGGAAGTCACCATTGAGGAAGTCCAGGGGTCTGCCCCTGATCGCACGGGGCTGCAGGTCCAGGTGGAGGAGCAGCCCACCGGCGAGCTGTCCTTCAGCGCCGGCTATAGCTCCGTCGACCAGCTGATCCTTGACCTGGGCGTCACCGAGCGGAATTTCCGCGGTCGGGGTCAGAACGTCCGGGCGCGGGTCTCCGTCGGCTCCCTGCGCCAGCAGGTGGA
The DNA here is from genome assembly GCA_947085575.1 of uncultured Caulobacteraceae bacterium. Taxonomy (GTDB): domain Bacteria; phylum Pseudomonadota; class Alphaproteobacteria; order Caulobacterales; family Caulobacteraceae; genus Phenylobacterium. Next base: position 21,589 of record CAMTXB010000064.1, on the reverse strand, counting down.
CTTCTCCTTTACCGAGCCCCGGTTCATGGGCCGGGATCTGGGGGCGGGAGTCGATCTCTATTCCTACCGCTATGACCTGACCGACTTCTCGGCCTACCGTACCAACACCATCGGGGGCGGGGTTCGCCTGGGCTTCCCGCTGACCCTCAACTCACGGGCTTCGGCCCGCTACACCCTGCGTCAGGACGAGGTGGAGATTCCGGCCGCATTCTGCGACCCCACGGCCCCTGTGGTTTCGATCTCCCTGTGCCAGCAGCGGGGATCCTATGTCACCTCGTTGATTGGCTACGGCGTTCGCCTGGATCGGCGGAATGATCCTATCAATCCGACCCGCGGCTTCTACACCGCCCTGAATCAGGACCTGGCTGGCCTGGGGGGCGATGTGAACTATCTGAAGACGGAAATTGAAGGCGGTATTTATTATGGTTTCTCGCCGAGCTTCATCTTCAGTGGGACAGCTTCGGCGGGTTATGTTGATGGTTGGAACGGAGATACGGTCCGCGTCAATGAGCGGTTCTACAAAGGCGGCAACAGCTTCCGTGGCTTCGAGACTGCCGGCATTGGCGGGCGAGACCTGAACTCCAGCCGTGGGGACGCCCTGGGGGGCAAGGCCTATGCGATCGGCACGCTCGAACTTACCGTTCCCACCTTTCTCCCCGAGCAGTACGGGGTGAAGGCGGCGGTCTTCTCCGACTTCGGCACCTTGGGGATGTTGGATGATGAGGATAAACTGGCCATCGGGGGCGCCGTCGATCCGAATATCGTCGATGATCTCTCGCTGCGCGCTTCTGCCGGCGTCAGCATCTTCTGGCGCTCTCCCATGGGTCCGATCCGCTTCGACTTCAGCCAAGTTTTGGCCAAAGAAGATTACGATAAGACCGAAACCTTCCGGTTCTCCACCTCAACTAGGTTCTGATCTCATGACCACTAAAACCCTCGCCGTCGGCCTTTCAGCCGCAGCGCTTGCCCTCGCGCTCGCCTCGGGCGCTCAGGCTCAGCAGGCGCCCGCCGCCCCGCAGGTCACTCACGGCGCCGCCATTGCGGGGGTCTGCGTCATGTCTCTGGATGGCGCGATTGGCGCCTCGACCGTGGGGCAGGCCGTGCGGACCCGCATGGGTCAGATCGCCACCCAGGTGCAGGCCGAGCTCGAGGCGGAGGAGACGGCCCTGGCGAACGACGCCAGGACCTTGGATGGCCAGCGGGCCACGATTGGTCAGGATGCGTTCGAGTCCCGCGGCGCGGCTCTGCAGGTCCGGGCCAACGCCCTCCAGCGCAAGGCCGCCCTGCGGGAACGCGAATTGGCCGCCACCCAGAACAAGGCCATTGGCCGGGTTGGTCAGGAACTGGAGCCGATCATCCGTCAGGTCTATCAGCAGCGCCAGTGCGCCCTGCTGATCAACAGTGACACGCTCCTGCTGTCTAATCCGCAGATGGACATCACTGGCGCCGTCATCACGGCCCTGAACGCCAAGATCACCCAGTTTGCCTTTGACCGTGAACGGCTGGACCAACCGGCTCCGGGCGCCCAAACTAGATAAGCCAGCGACTCGCCCAAGGGGCGCGGGTTGCGCCTGGAAATCAAATGCCTGACCCGCGCTTCTTCGAGGACCTCGGTCCCGTTTCCATTGACCATCTGGCCAAGCTGACAGGCAGTCAGCTCGCGCCCGGCAGCGACGGCGCCCGGCAGATTCGGGCCGTGGCCATCCTGTCCAGGGCCGAGGCGGGATGTGTGACCTTCCTGTCGGATCCCCGCAGGGCCGACGAACTGGCCATCACCAAGGCGAGCGCGTGCTTTGTCCATCCCCGACAGGCGCAGGATGTTCCCGAGGCCTGTATCGGCTTGATCACCTCGTCCCCCCAGGCCGCCTATGCCGTGGCGGCGGGCGCTCTGCACCGTCCAAGGCGGAATGCCTCAGACAGCCTGGTGTCGCTCACTGCGCGCCTTGAGCCCGATGTTCGGGTCGAGCCGGGTGCGGTCATCGGCGATGGGGCGCACATCGGCGCGCGCACCGTCATTGGCGCGGGCGCGGTCATCGGACCAGGGGTGACGATCGGGCGCGATTGCGACATCGGCGCCTGCGCCGTGGTGGGCTTTGCCGTGATCGGCGACCGCGTCCGGATCTATGCCGGGGCCATGATCGGCGAGGCGGGGTTCGGGGCCACCGTCGGCGCCGGCGGGCTGATGGATATTCCCCAGCTGGGCCGGGTCATCCTGCAGGACGGAGTGACGGTAGGGGCAGGGGCCTGCCTCGATCGCGGAGCGTTTGAGGACACCATCATCGGCGAGAACACCAAGATCGATAACATGGTCCAGATCGCCCACAATGTCCGTATAGGCCGCAATTGCGCCATTGCCGCTCAGACCGGGATCTCCGGCAGTGTGGTTATCGGTGATGGCGTGCAGTTTGGCGGACGCGCGGGGGTGGCTGACCATGTGATCATCGGCGAAGGGGCCAGGATCGCCGGTGCGGCCGGGATCATGCGAGATGTCCCGGCCGGCGAGACTTGGGGCGGCTATCCGGCCCGTCCCATTAAGAAATGGATGCGTGAAGTGGCGTGGCTGTCGAAGATGGCTGCGCGTCGCGGAGATGGAGCAGGCGCATGAGCCGCAAAGCGCCGGTCAATGAAAACCCCGATGAGATCGATATCTCTGAGATTCTCCGGCGTATCCCCCATCGATACCCGTTCCTGCTGGTGGATCGGGCCGAGGAGTACAAGCCCAGCCAGTCAATCGTCGGCATCAAGTGTGTGACCTTCAACGAACCCTTCTTCGGGGGGCATTTTCCGGAGTATCCGGTCATGCCTGGCGTACTGATCGTCGAGGCTATCGCGCAAACCGGCGCCGTCCTGATGTCGAAGTCCCTCGACGTGGATGTGGCCGGAAAGACCATCCTGTTCATCTCCCTGGACAATGGGCGGTTTCGTCAGCCCGTCCGTCCTGGCGATGTGCTGCGAATGCCCGTGGAAGTCATTCGCCACCGCGGCGACCTGTTCAAGTTCAAGGGCCAGGCCCTGGTGGGTGACAAGGTCGCCGCTGAGGTCGAGTTCGCCGCCATGGTGGTCGCCACCCAATGACCGTTGCAATCCATCCTACGGCAATCGTCGCCCCCGGGGCTGAACTGGCCGAAGGGGTCAAGATCGGTCCCTATTCGATCATCGGCGAACACGTGCGCATCGGACCTCGTACAGAGTTGCTGTCCCATGTTGTGGTGGAGGGCCACACCACCATCGGCGCCGACTGCACCGTGCGGAACTTCGCCAATCTGGGCGGCCCGCCCCACCATATGGGCTATCGGGGCGAGCCCACCGAGCTGGTCATCGGTGACCGCAACCGCCTGTGGGAGCATGTCACCATGCACATCGGCACCCCCGACGGGGGCGGTGTGACCCGGATTGGTCATGACGGCATGTACATGGCCACCAGCCATGTGGGCCATGACTGCACCGTCGGCAACAATGTGGTTCTCGCCCACTCCGCCACCTTGGGCGGCCATGTGGATGTCGGCGATTTCGTCATGGTCAGCGGTCTGGCCGCCGTCCATCAGTACTGCCGGGTCGGGCGTTACTCCTTCATCGGCGGTCTGGCGGCCGTGACCAAGGATGTCATCCCCTACGGCCTGGTCTGGGGAAATCATGCCCACCTCGAAGGGTTGAACCTCGTGGGGCTCAAGCGTCGCAACTTCTCCCGCGAAGTGATCGCTGAACTGCGCTCGGCCTACCGGCTGCTGTTTGCCGAGGAGGGCACCTTCCAGGAGCGCATCGAGGACGCCACGACCGCCTTTGGCCACAGTGCGCCGGTGATGGAGATCATCGATTTCATCCGCGCGGAGGCGAACCGTCCGCTCTGTCTGCCGGAGCGGGAGGTATAGGATTTTGTCCAGGCTTGGCCTGATCGCCGGCGGCGGCGGACTCCCCGTTGAGATCGCCACGGCCTGCGAGCAGGCCGGTCGCCCCCTGTTTGTCGTCCGCCTGAAGGGGTTTGCCGGGCCCGAGCTGGCCGCCTTTCCCGGCGCCGACATCGGTCTGGCGGAGCTGGGCAAGTGTATCCGCGCCCTGAAAACGGCGGGGTGCGACGCCGTCTGCTTTGCGGGCCAGGTCAACCGCCCGGATTTTGCCGCCCTCAGACCCGATGTGCGGGGCCTCAAGGCCCTGCCGGGCCTGATCGCCGCCGCCCGCCACGGGGACGATGGGCTGCTCCGCGCTTTGCTGCTGGAATTCGAGAAGGACGGCTTCCGGATCGAAGGCGCCGACGAAGCCCTGGGGGATCTCAGGCTTCCGCTCGGTCCCCTAGGGCGGTGGGCGCCTGACCGTCGACACGAAGCCGATATCACCCGCGCCCTCCAGGTGGCGCGCGCCCTGGGCCGCATGGATGTCGGCCAAGGCGCCGTGGTCTGCGAGGGCCTGGTTCTGGCCGTTGAGGCCCAGGAGGGCACAGACGCCATGCTGCGACGGGTCGCAGATCTCCCTGAGGCGATCCGCGGAACCCCGAGCGCCCTGCTTGGGGTTCTGGCCAAGGCCCCTAAGCCCATCCAGGAAGTCCGGGTGGATCTGCCCACCATAGGCCTGGCCACCATTCAGCGGGCGGCCAAGGCTGGCCTGGCCGGGGTGGCGGGGGAGGCCGGGCGGCTTCTGGTCCTGGACCGCAAGGCTGTGATCGAAACAGCCGATGATCTTGGCCTGTTCGTCTTCGGCGTGGCGCCGGAGGAGGCATGACCAGGCCGCTCTGCATCATGCTGGTGGCGGCCGAAGCCTCCGGCGACGACCGTGGCGCGGGCCTGATGGCCGCCTTGAAGCGTCGCCTTGGCCCTGAGGCCGTCAGGTTTGTGGGGCTTGGGGGGCAGCGCATGGCGGCGGAGGGGCTTACCAGTCCCTTTGATATGTCCGAACTCTCGATTCTGGGGCTGGTGGAGGGGCTGAAGGCCTATCCCAGGGTCATTCGACGGGCCGACGAAATGGCCGCCCTCGCCCAGCGCGAGCGGCCGGACGTGGCGATCCTGATCGACTCCTGGGGATTCACCGTGCGGCTCGCCCAGAGGCTGAAGAAGCAGACGCCGACCCTGCTGGTGGTGAAATACGTGGCCCCTCAGGTCTGGGCTTATCGGCAGGGCCGGGCGGCAGCCCTGGCCAAGACGGTCGATCACCTGCTGTCCATTCACAGCTTTGATGCACCGTTCTTTGAAAAGGTCGGCCTGCCCACGACGTTTGTGGGCAACAGCACCCTGAACCTCGATTTCAGCGGCGCAGATCCCGATGGCCTTCGCCGCCGGCTGGGGATCAGCCGCGAGGCGCCGGTCCTTCTGGTGCTCCCCGGCAGTCGGCCCAGTGAGATTGAACGGGTCGGCCCGCCCTTCGCCGACGCCGTGGCTCTGCTCAAGGCCGTGCGCCCCGAGCTGCAGGTGATCGTGCCGGCTGCCTCCACAGTCGCCGAGATGGTGCGGACAAGGGTCGCCGGATGGCCTTACCGGACCCATGTGGTGGAAGGCGAAGCCGACCGCTACGCCGCCATGAGAGCCGCCACGGTGGCTCTGGCCTGTTCAGGTACGGTCACGACGGAAGTCGCCCTGGCCGGAACGCCGATGGTGGTGGGGTACCGTCTGGCGCCGCTGACCTATGCAATCATCAAGCGCCTGATCCGTACGAAATATGTAACCCTGTTCAATATCGCGGCCCAGGCTTTCGTGGCTCCAGAACTGATCCAGGAGGCCTGCACGGGTCCCAACCTGGCGCGGGAGCTTGCCCAGCGACTGGATGATCCGGTCCTGCGCCAGACCCAGGTCGAGGCCCAGAATGCGGCCTTGGCCAGAATGGGGCGCGGCGGCCCTGATCCCTCGGAAGCCGCCGCTGTGGCCGTCCTGAAGCTGCTCGGATGAAACGAGCCGCTCAAATTCTGGTGGAGCGTAGAACTTGATCTGACGGATGCCGTCAGATCAAGTGTCGGCTCAGCCGCGCCTGTCGAGGGCCGTGTAGTCCCGCTGCGGCGCGCCGGTATAGATCTGACGCGGGCGGCCGATCTTTTGCGACGGGTCTTCCACCATTTCTTTCCACTGGGCGATCCAGCCGACGGTCCGCGCCAGGGCGAACAGCACAGTGAACATCTCCGGCGGGAAGCCCAGGGCGCGAAGGGTGATGCCGGAATAGAAGTCGACATTGGGATAGAGCTTGCGCTCGACGAAATAGGGATCGCTCAGGGCGATCTTTTCGAGCTCCATGGCCACCTTCAGCAGGGGGTCATTGGTGTTGCCAACCTCCGCCAGGACCTCATGGCAGGTGGCCTGCATGACCTTGGCGCGGGGGTCGTAGTTCTTATAGACCCGGTGGCCAAAGCCCATGAGCCGGTAACGACGATCCTTAACACCCTGAACATACTCAGGAATATTCTCAACCGCGCCGATCTCAGCCAGCATGTTGAGCGCCTCCTCATTGGCGCCCCCATGGCTGGGACCCCACAGGCAGGCGATGCCGGCGGCAATGCAGGCGAAGGGATTGGCGCCCGAAGACCCGGCCAGGCGAACGGTGGAGGTCGAGGCGTTCTGTTCGTGATCGGCGTGGAGGATGAAGATGCGGTCCATGGCCCGGGTCAGGACAGGATTGGGCTTCCAGTCCTCGGCCGGAACAGAGAAGCACATCCGCAGGAAGTTCTCCGCATAGGACTCGTCGTTGCGCGGATGCACGAACGGCTGGCCCTTTGAGTATTTGAACGCCCGCGCCGCGATTGTCGGCATCTTGGCGATCATGCGGTGGGCCGAGATCATCCGCTGCTGCGGATCATCTATATTGGTGCTGTCATGATAGAAGGCCGAAAGGGCGCCGACCGCGCCCACCATGATGGCCATGGGGTGGGCATCGCGGCGGAAGCCGGCGAAGAACCGGTCGAACTGCTCATGCAACATCGTGTGGTGGGTGATGTTGTGATCAAACTCGGCGAATTGCGCCGCCGTCGGCAATTCACCGTGGAGCAGGAGGTAGCAGACCTCGAGGAAGCTCGACTTCTCGGCCAGCTGATCGATAGGATAACCTCGATGCAGCAGGATGCCGGCGTCACCGTCGATATAGGTGATCTTGCTCTCGCAACTCGCCGTCGAGGTGAAACCCGGATCGTAGGTAAAGACATCGGCTTCGGCGTAGAGTTTCCGCACGTCCACCACATCCGGACCCGCCGTACCCTTCAGAATGGGTAGCTCGACGGTTTTGGCGCCGATGCTGACCTTCGCCGTATCGCCCATGCCATCCCCTTTCAATGACTAGGAATTAAAACGTCTGTCGCTTGGCCTTATAGCGGTTTACGCAGCGGGCGAAAGCGCGTCGTGGAGCCGTCCCAGGCTTTCCTCCTGGCCGAGCGCCGTCAAGGCGCCCGCAAGGTCCGGGGCTGAGGCAGCCCCTGCCAGACAGGCGCGCAGGGCCGGGCCAAACTTTCCGATCCCCACCGCTTCGGCTTCAGCAAATGCGCGAATCTCGGCCTCCAAGGCCGGGACATCCCAGGTCGTCGCAGACGCCAGTCGCGTCGCCAGCCGGCTGAGCCGGGTCCGGGTTTCCTCTGTGAGCTGGCTGGCGGCCTTCTCGGGCAGGACCAGGGGGCGCTGCGTCAGGACGAACACGGTGGAATCAGCCAGGTCGAGGAGCGTCTTGGCGCCATCGCGGACCAGCGGGATGGTTCGCTCCAGCACCGGGCGGCGCGCCGGCGGCGTGGCCAGATCGCGGCTCGCATGGATCGCCGAAACCAGGTCAGCGAGCCGGCCGATCTCCGCCTGCCGGATATAGTGGTTATTGATATGGTTGAGCTTGGCCCAATCAAGTCTCGCCGGGGCGCTGACCACATCGACGATGTCAAACCAGGCGATCGCCTGCGCGTCGGTGAAGATTTCGTCGTCCCCATGGCCCCAGCCGAGGCGCGCCAGATAGTTGCGCATGGCTTCGGGCAGATAGCCCATGGAGTCGAATTCGCTTACCGCCTGAGCGCCATGGCGCTTTGAGAGCTTGGCGCCGTCCGGGCCATGGATCAGCGGCAGGTGGGCCCAGACCGGAACCTCCCACCCCAGACCCTGATAGATCAGAGTCTGGCGGGCGGCGTTGTTCAGGTGATCGTCACCGCGTATGACGTGGGTCACCCCCATGTCATGGTCATCCACCACCACGGCGAGATTATAGGTGGAAGATCCATCCGAGCGCAGCAGGATCAGGTCATCCAGATCCTTGTTCTGGAAACGGATATCGCCCTTTACTCGGTCGGCGACCAGGGTGTCGCCGGTCAGGGGGCTTTTGAGCCGTACGACAAAGGGACGGTCCGGCGCGTCATTGGGAGCGATGTCCCGCCAGGGGGACCGGACCACCCGGCCTTCGGCCCGAGCGGTTTCACGTTCGGCCTCCAGGTCCTCGGCCGTCATGTAGTCGCGATAGGCAGCCCCCCTGGCCAGCAACAGGTCTACAGCAGCGCGATGGCGATCGGCGCGGGCCGCCTGAAACACCGGAGGTTCGTCAGCCTCCAGCCCCAGCCAACGCAGGCCCTCGAAGATCACTTGAACGGCGGCCTCGGTGGAGCGTTCCCGATCAGTGTCTTCCACGCGCAACAGGAACTTGCCACCCGTATGACGGGCATATAGCCAATTGAACAGTGCGGTCCGGGCCGTGCCAATATGCATGGAGCCGGTGGGCGAGGGGGCGATCCGGGTGACGACGGGACGGTCGGGCATCGAGGTCGGGGGTTCTGAGGTGTCGCAGGCCGGCGGGCTCGCCGGGCGATGGGGCCGGCGTCTTAGCATAGGCCTGTCGTCGCCTCCTAATGCGCGAAATTTCATCATGATCCTTGGGCGGCGGCTGACCGGTCAGGCCGACCGCTGGAGCCTCTGGGCGCCCGTGGCCTTCGGGGTCGGCTGCGCTGTCTATTTCGGGCTTGATCGTGAACCTCTGGAATGGGTGGCCGTAGGCCTGCTGGGCATGGCGGTCGGTCTCGTCGTCGCGTCGCGTCGGGTCCCGTTGCGGCGGGAGGCGGCGATCCTCCTGGTCCTGGCCGCTTTCGCCCTGGCGGGGTTTGCCGCCGCCAAGCTCCGGACCATGGCTGTGGCCGGTCCCGTAGCGCCCGCCCTGGCGGGGGCAGTTGAGGTGGAGGCCTTTGTGGTGGATGTGGCCAGCCCAGGGCAGGGCGGCGGAAGCCGGATCATCCTGGCGCCCATTCGCGTTCAGGGACTTGCCCCAGAAGCGACGCCCACCCGCATGCGGGTGACCTTGAGATCCAGCATCCCGCCGGAGCCTGGAACAGCAGTGCGTCTGCTGACCCTGATCAACCCGCCTCCGGCCCCGGCCAGTCCCGGCACCTATGATTTCGCCCGGGACGCCTTTTTCGAGAGCATCGGCGGCGTGGGTTTCGCGCTTACCCCGCCGGCTGCGATTACGCCGCCTGCGCCCCCAGGACGACTGGCGCTGGAGATGTGGATTAACGCCGCCCGCTGGTCCCTCGGCCAGCGGATCGTAGAGAGCATGGGTCCCGAGACGGGGGGGCTGGCCGCGGCCATGGTTATGGGCAATCAGGCCTTTGTGCCCCCTGAGCAGATTGAGGACATGCGCGCCTCGGGGCTTGCGCACTTGATCTCCATTTCAGGCCTGCACATGGCCATTGTCGGGGGATTTGTCTTTGCAGCGGTTCGCATGGCCGTCGCCGCGTGGCCCTGGCTGGCCCTTCGGGTGTCCGGAAAGAAGGTGGCGGCCCTGGTGGGGCTTGCAGCGGTGGGCGCCTATCTGGTGGTCTCTGGCGCGCCGCCCCCCGCCGAGCGGGCGGCGATCACTGCGTCGGTGGCCTTCGCCGCCGTGATCTTTGACCGTCGGGCGATCAGTCTGAACGGCTTGGCCCTGGCGGCGTTGATTGTCCTGCTGATCCACCCCGAAGCGGTGACCGAAGCCGGATTTCAGATGTCCTTCGCCGCCACCGCAGCCCTTGTCGCCCTGGCGGAGGCTTGGCCCCGGGTAATCCGGGAGATCAGCGCGCCCTGGCCGATCCGGCTCATTCAAACCTGTCTGACATGGCTTGCCGCCAGCCTCGCCGCTAGCTTCGTAGCGGGCATGGCCACCGGCCCCTTTGCCTTGCAGCACTTCAACCGCATGGCCACCTACGGCCTGGCGGCCAATCTCGCGGCCTCACCCATCTCATCCTTTCTCATGATGCCAGCCCTGGCGATCGGCGCGGCCCTGACCCCCCTCGGCGGAGGCGATCTGCCGCTGATGGTGTCAGGCTGGGGTATCTCGGCAATCACCACCGTGGCGGAACTGGCGGCCGAGGCGCCGGGGGCCAACCTCCTCGTCGCCAGCGCCCCCAACTGGGCCCTGCCCACTGCCTTTCTGGGAATTCTCTGGATGTGCCTGTGGCGGGGCGCCGTCCGTTGGCTTGGTCTGCCCCTGGCCTTGGCCGTCAGCCTGGCCCCCCGGCCCGAGGTCCCCACCCTGTGGATCGCCGGCGATGGCGCTCAGCTGGCGGTGCGCCAGGGGGACCAGGCGATCCTTCTGCGGCCTGACGTCAAGCGTTTCGGCGGCGAACGATGGGCGCAACGCTTTGGCCTGGTCCCCAGTGAGGACGAGGCGCCGCGAGATGAAGGCTATTCTTGTGACCGGTGGACCTGCCGCCCGCTGGCCGACGCCCCGGCGCCGGTGGCGGCCTATTGGGGACGCAAGGTTCCCGACGCCGATACCCTCGCGGCGCTCTGCGCCTCCGCCGAGGTGGTGGTGGTTCGTCCCAAGCTGCCTCGGGGCGCCTGTCCGGGGAAGATCATGGTCAGCGGAACGGAGCTCGAAGACGGGGGGACGGTCGAGTTGTTCCGAAGCGAAGCCGGACTTTGGCGGGCCAGATGGGGGCAGGACCTCCGGGGTCATCGACCCTGGACCTGGGGCGCCGGATCCGCCTTCGACGAGCCCGGCTAAGATGGCGCAGATCGCCGCCCTCGTTGCCCTGGCTTAGTGATAGCGGCGGATAAGGCCCACAAGGCGGCCTTGTACAGCCACCTGATCTGGGCCGAAGATCCTGGTCTCATAGGCTGGATTTGCGGCCTCAAGAGCGATGGAGGCGCCCTTGCGCCGCAGGCGTTTCAGGGTGGCCTCCTCGCCCATCACCAGGGCCACGACGATCTCGCCCGAATTGGCCGAGTCGGTTCGGCGGATCACCACATAGTCCCCGTCGAGAATGCCGGCATTGATCATGGAGTCGCCCTGCACCTCGAGGACGAAGTGCTCACCGGCTCCTAGCATCGACTCGGGAACCTGCAGTCGGTCGCGTTCCTGCTGGATAGCCTCGATCGGCGTGCCGGCGGCAATCTTGCCGAGGATCGACAGTTCACGGCTGTCATTGGTCGGCGGGGCAGGGGGCGTGCTACTGTCCTGTTCAACCAGTTGCGGTCGGAAAGCCTGTCGGCCCTTGGACGGTGCGGACGCTGTCGCCTCCTGGGGCAGCTTGACCACTTCCAGGGCCCGGGCCCGGTGGGGCAGGCGGCGGAGGAAGCCCCGCTCCTCAAGGGCGGTGATCAGGCGATGGATGCCGGACTTCGACGCCAGGTCCAGGGCCTCCTTCATCTCGTCAAAGGATGGCGAGACGCCGGTTTCCTTGATCCGCTCATGGATAAACATGAGCAGTTCGTGCTGCTTACGGGTCAGCATGGGGTTTCCAAACCTAGAGAACAAAGCGCAAACGTTATGAATGTTCTCTAGGCGTTCCGGATTAATGTCAAGTTACTTCAGATGAGTACATGGGGTGCGACAGTCTGGCCCGATCCTGGGTTCAGGGCGCGGCATGGTTGAGCGGCAAGGCGCCTGGATAGGTGGCCAAAAACCGTTCTGCGACAAAGTGCAGGATGATGTCGGGCTGCTCACGGGCGATGATATCGGCCAGAATGTCCCCGTCATGCCAGACATAGACCGAGCGGGAAAAATGCTCGGCCAGGAATCGAATCGATTCGGTGGCGGTGGAGTCCCGGAAGATCACCGCCCTGGGCAGACGCGAGTCGTCGGTCACATAGACGGCGAGGTCGCGCCCGTGAAAGCTGGCCTGCGCCTCGGGGCTGAGGGGGACTGCCCGGGCCCGGACCTTGTCGGGGTGGATATTGTACTTGAGGGTGATCTCCAGCATGGCGCGCCAGCGGGCATAGTCGGCGTCCCGGGCGAAAGCCGCCCTCTGGGTCTCATCGAGCTGGACGAACACATCCCCCTCAAAGCCGGCCAGCTCAGGCAGAAGATCGCTGAAGTCGATGACGTCTCTTGTTGTCAGGCCCGTTGCGTCCAACGTCTCGATAACATGACGATAGAGCAGGTACCCCCCGAGCCAGTTCACATGGCTGTCGCCGCGAAAATAGAGGAAGCCCAACCGCTTCATCCGCTCGAACCAGGGCTGCAGATAGTGGACCTGGGCCGGGAACTCGTGCGCGAGCCAGGGGGCAGGCCGCCCTGGGCTGGACTTCAGATCCGCGAGCCCCCGGGGCAGGTATTCCTGATAGGCGACGCTCTTTTCCGGGGTGATGAACATCAGATAGGGGCGGGGCGACAGGATCGAAAACCTCTCGCGCAAGGTCTCTACGACCCTGGCCCTCTCCTGACGGGTCCAGCGCCTCAGCCCGAACTGCCAGGGCAGAAAGTCATTGGTGTCATTGATCAGGAAGACCCAGCCCCCCGGGGCGGCCAGTGCTTTTCCAGGCTGAAGGGCCTTGGCGGCGGCGACGCGGCGGGCGGCCTGGCCAAACACGATCAGGACATCAGATCGCGGACGGCCTGGGTCACATCGGCCTGACGCATCAGGCTCTCCCCCACCAGCATGGCCCGGGCGCCAGCCGCTTCAAGGCGGAGCACATCGGCCGGCCCGGTGATCCCGCTTTCGGTCACCAGCAGGGCCTCTGGGGGCGCAAGGGCCGCCAGCCGCTCGGTGGTGGCGAGGTCGGTGTCAAAGGTGCGCAGATTGCGGTTGTTCACTCCGACCAGCCGGGCACCAAGCCCGCCGGCCCGCGCCATCTCAGACTCATCATGCACCTCGACGAGGGCGTCCATGCCCAGCCGGTGGGCCTCAGCCTGAAGCTCGCCGGCCAGCCCGTCATCGACCATCGCCAGGATGATCAGGATGGCGTCGGCGCCAAGCGCCCGGGACTCGGCCACCTGCCATGGGTCGACCAGAAACTCCTTGCGCAGGGCAGGCAGGCTGACGGCGTCCCGGCCAGCCGTGAGAAAGGCGTCAGCGCCGTGGAAGCTCGGGGTGTCAGTCAGGATCGACAGGCAGGCGGCGCCGCCCGCCTCATAGGCCTTCGCCAACGCAGGTGGATCAAAGTCGGCGCGGATCAGCCCCCTGGAGGGGGAGGCCCTCTTGATCTCTGCGATAAGGGCCAGCCGCCCGGGCTTATGAGCGGCGATCAGAGCCGCGAGGAACCCCCGGGGAGGCGACGGAAGCCTGGCTGCAGCCTCTAGCTCGGCCTGGGTCCTGGCGCGCTTGCGATCGGCCACCTCATCGCGCTTGTAGGCGGCGATCTTCTCCAGCACGTCGCTCATGGGGCGGTGATCTCACAGAGCCGGCTGAGGGCGATCAGGGCGCGACCATCGTCCAGAACCTGACAGGCCAGATCAACCCCGTCCCTCAGGGTCTCGACCCTGTCGGCCACCAGGAAGGCGGCGGCGGCGTTGAGTGTGACAATGTCCCGGTAGGGGCCGGTCTCCCCCTCCAGCAGGCCACGCAGGGCGGCGGCGTTGGAGTCTGGATCGCCCCCGGTGAGATCGGCCAGGGCGGCCCGGGGAAGGCCCACCGCCTCAGGGCTCAGGGTGAACAGCCTGACCTGCCCGTCCGTCCACTCCGCCACCCGGGTTTCCCCGGTGGTGGTGAGCTCGTCCATGCCGCTCCCATGCACCACCCAGGCGCGCTCCGCCCCCAGGCCACCGAGGACACGCGCCAGCGGCTCAACCCAACGCTCGGAAAACACCCCCAGGACCTGTCGCTGAGCGCCGGCCGGATTGGCCAGGGGACCCAGCAGGTTGAACAGGGTGCGGAAGCCCAGCTCAGCCCGGATGGGCGACACATGCTTCATGGCCCCGTGGTGGGCCTGGGCGAACAGGAAGCAGACCCCCGCTTCCTCCAGGGCGCGGAGTTGCTGCTCACGGCCGGCGGTGATGTTGACCCCCAGCGCGGCCAGCACATCGGCCGTGCCGGATTTGGATGAAAGCGCGCGGTTGCCATGTTTGGCCACCTTCAGCCCGCCGCCAGCAGCCACGAAGGCCACGGCGGTGGAGATGTTCAGCGTATGCAGTCCGTCCCCGCCGGTGCCGCACACATCGATCACCTGGAAGGGATGGTCGAGGGTCAAGGCGGCGCTGCGCATGGCCCGGGCGCCGGCGGTGATTTCGCCGACCGTCTCGCCCCGCATCCGCATGGCGGTCAGGGCGGCGGCCACCTGGGCTGGGGTCGGCTCCCCGCGCAGGCAGGCCGCGAAGAAGGTCTGAGCCTCATCCTCGGTCAGGGTGGCGCCGTCGGCCAGGCGCGAGAGCAGGGGCTTGAAGGCCTCGGACATGGCCGACGCTCAGGCCGGGCTCAGGCGATGGGCGCCGGCCAGGTCCAGGAAGTTTGACAGCAGGGCATGGCCCCCCTCGGTGGCGATGGATTCCGGGTGGAACTGCACGCCGAAGATCGGCCGGCTCACATGCTGCAGGCCCATCACCTCGCCGTCCTCGGTCCAGGCGGTGATCTCCAGCGCCTCGGGCATGGTTTCCCGGCGAACCGAGAGGCTGTGATAGCGGGTGGCGGTAAACGGGTTGGGCAGTTCTGTGAAGATGCCCTTGCCGGTGTGATGCATGAGGCTGGTCTTGCCGTGCATCAGGCTGGCGGCCCGGATCACCTCGCCTCCGAAGGCCTGACCGATGGCCTGATGCCCCAGGCACACGCCGAGTATGGGGAGGCTGGCTGGCGCCTTGGCCAGGATTTCGAGGCAGATACCAGCCTCATTGGGGGTGCAGGGCCCGGGCGACAGCAGAACGCCCTCGGGCTTCAGGGCGATCGCCTCGTCGGCGCTCAGCGCATCATTGCGATAGACCAGCGTTTCGGCCCCAAGCTCGTTCAGATAGTGGACGAGGTTGTAGGTGAAGCTGTCGTAGTTATCGACGACCAGGATCATGCCTGTCCTCTAGAGCGCGTTCCCCAAAAGTGGAACCCGGATTTGTCGTTCAGTCCTGAGACCACGCGCCGCCGGACCCGGCCCGACTGTCGGCGGGCGGAGGATCCGACCTGGAGCGCCACATTGCATCTGGATGCGCCTCGGACGATCCTGAACCCATGTCACTCACCGATTCCGCTCTTGATTCTGAGGCCATGGCGCAGGCTCGAAGTCTGCTATCGCCGCCCCCCGCCCAAGAGCGTCTCTGGCCCGTGGTGGCGTCCGCCGCCTTCGCCGCCGCCGCAGCCCTGGCCCTGGCCGGCGCCATGATCACCGCGCCCCCCGTAGTCAGCCAGCCGATGTCCATGAGCGAGGCCGAAGGCCACGGTCCGGCGCTCTAAACGAAACGCCAGGCGTCTTCGGCCGCGCGACGCAGGGCGCGGGCCTTATGCAGGGTCTCGTCATACTCGGCATCGGCGTCTGAATCGGCCACCACGCCGCCGCCGGCCTGAATGTACATCTGGCCATCCTTGAAGCAGGCCGTGCGCAGGACGATGCAGGTGTCCACCGACCCGTCAGCGCCGAAATAGCCCACGGCGCCGGCATAGGCGATGCCGCGCTTCTCGATCTCCAGCTCGTCGATGATCTGCATGGCGCGGACCTTGGGCGCCCCAGACAGGGTGCCGGCGGGGAGGGCGGCCATGAGCACGTCAACCGGATCGACCCCTTCGGGGGCGTCGCCCTCCACATTGGAGACCAGGTGCATGACGTGGCTGTAGCGCTCGACGAAGAAGGAGGCGGTGACCCGCACGGCGGGACCCCTGGGGCGAGACGCCTCGGCGTTGCGCCCGGACCGGCGCAGCATGGCCACGCGGCCCACATCGTTGCGGCCCAGATCCAGCAGCATCAGGTGCTCGGCCCGTTCCTTGGGATCGGCGATCAGCTCCTGTTCCAGAGCCAGGTCCTCCTCAGGCGTGGCGCCGCGGGGTCGGGTGCCGGCGAGGGGGCGGATGGTGATCCTGCCATCCCGCAGGCGCACCAGGATCTCCGGGCTGGAGCCGGCCAGCTGGAAGTCCCCGAAGTTCAGATAGAACAGGAAGGGCGAGGGGTTGGTCCGCCGCAGGGAGCGATAGAGCGCCAGGGGATCGAGGGCGAAGGGCGCTCGAAACCGGTGGCTGGGCACCACCTGAAAGATGTCGCCAGCCCGGATGTAGGACTTGGCCTTCTCCACGATGTCCCGGTAGGTCTCGCGGCTGACCGGGGTGGCGAAGGCGTCTGGAGTGGGAACTCCCTGTCCGGTCAAGCCCGGCGCCGGGCGGCGCAGATCATTCTGCACAGCCTCAAGCCTCGCCTGGGCGGCGGCATAGGCGGCCTCTCCTGACTGGGTGTCCGGACGCACCGTGGTGGCCAGAATGATCTCCTGACCGATGGAATCGAAAACCGCGACGATCGAGGGCCGCGTCATGATCCCATCCGGCAGGCCAAGGGGATCGGGGTTGACGTTCGGCAGGCGCTCCACCAGCCGGACCATATCGTAACCCAAGGCGCCGAACACCCCGGCGACCATGGGAGGCAGACCCTTGGGGATCTCCAGGCGGGCGCTGGCCACCAGATCGCGCAGGGACTCCAGGGCGCCGGTCCCCTGAGGCGTGAAGCGGCCCGCGGCGATCGCTTCGCCCTCGGCGATCTCGGCTGACCGGCCGTGGCAGCGCCAGACCAGGTCCGGCTTCAGTGTGATGACGGAGTACCGGCCCCGCCAGGCGCCGCCCTCCACCGACTCGAACAGGAAGGCATAGGGCTGTCCCTGAGCGATCTTCAGATAGGCCGAGACGGGGGTCTCCAGGTCGTCGATCAGCCGGGTCCAGACCACCTGGGCGGCGCCCGTCGCATAGAGTCTGCTGAAGGCTGCAAGCTCAGGCTCCAGGCTCACTTGCCCGGTTCCTTCTCCGCCGGGGCCACGGCCCCGGCCTTGGGAGCCGGAACTTCCGGATCGAGACCCAGCACCGCACGGGCGCGACCTTCATCGAGCCGCACCTTGACCTTGGCCCGCGCCGCCAGGCTGGAGGCCTCGGCCATGTCGCGGAACAGGGCCATGCTGGCCTGACCTCGACCGTTCTCCACCCCCTGGGCGATCTGAGCGACATCGCCGGGACGAATGGTCCCGACCTTGCCGACAATCATGCCGAGGGTCACGTCGCGGGCGAAGAACACCTCCTGCGCCGCCGCGCCAAACGCCTTGACCAGGGTATCCTCCGAGAGGCGTTCCCCTGGGCGGGCCGTGGCCCGGCTCAGGCCGGTCGCCCGGGTCACCCGGGCCCCTATGCTTGTGGCGGCCGCCTCCAGGGTCAGGCCACCCCGGACCTGTTCGGCCAGCTCGGTGGCCTTGGCCTCCAGACGGCGGACCATCTCACGTTGCATCCAGACCTGGGTGAGCACGGGGCGGACCTCGTCGAGGGGCGGCAGGGCGGCGGGGATCACCCGCTCAGCCCGGACGGCGAAATATTCCCCTTCGCTGAGCTCGGACAGATCAGACTCCTCGCCCTCCGCCAGGGCGAAGCCGGCGGCGATCACCTGAGGGGGAAGCCCCTGCACGGGTTGACCCTCCTGGTCGCGGCCCTGCTCGCTGACCGCCGGCAGGGTGATCACGGTGGCGCCGGCGGCCTGGGCGGCCTCGGCCAGAGTCGCCCCGCCGATGTGGGCCTCCTCATAGGCCTGGGTGCGCTCATAAACCTTCTCGACCGCCTTTTCACGGCGGAGTTCGGCCTCCAGCATGGGGCGGACGTCCTCCAGAGTGGGCTCCCGCCCTGGCGTGATCGCTGTCACCTTGACCACGGCCAGGCCAAGATCGCCGGCAATGGGATTGCTCACGGTCCCTTCCGCAAGGGAGAAGGCGGCTTCGGCCACCTTGCGGTCGGCGATCGCGGTGCGCGGTCGGGCGTCATAGAGCACCGGCTCCACGCCCAGGTCCTGGGCCACCGCGCTGGGGTCTTCCCCCTGGCGCAGGCGCTGGATAATCCGCCCGGCGGTGGCCTGATCCCGGGCGGGGATCTGCACCAAGGTGCGGGTTTCAGGCCGCGAGAGGGTGTCGCGCCGGAACGCGAAGCGCTCCTCCAGCTCCGCCGCCGTGATCTCCACGGCCAGGTCCTGGGGCCGCGGTGCGAACCGCACCAGGGACAGGACGCGGTATTCGGGCATGCGCAGCTGGTCGGCATTTTCTTCCATGAAGGCCTGGAGCTGCGGATCGGTCGGGGCGCCGGGGGGCTCCACGGAAGACAGGCCGACCTGGAAGTAATCTAGATCGCGCTCCTCCAGATCCATCATCATCGCCAGGGCGCCATAGGCGCGGGGCGCCCGCAGGCCGCTGACAAGGCCGGACGCGAAATGCTCCTGGGCGATTTCATCCTGCAGGAGGGCGATGAAACGGTCGGAGGTGAGGTTGGTATCGCTCAGTCTCTGCTCCATGAGCGCCCTGTCGAAACGGCCGCTGATCGGATCGAAAAAGGTTGGAATCTGCCGAAGCTGATTGACGACCAGGCTGTCCCCCGGACGCAGGCCCATACGGCTCAGCATTTCCGCCAGGGCTTCGCGGGTGGCGATCTGGTCCAGCAAACGGCCGATGACGCCGTTCTCCGCCGCCATCTGCGGGGTAATCGGTTCAGCCATCTGTTGCTGGGCGTTTTCGCGCCACTGGTCATACTCCCGGCGGAAGTCCTGGTCGGAGAAGCTGCGCTCCCCAGCCTTGACCACCGAGGACGACGCCTGCCCCTGCAGAATGTCGGACATGCCGAACACGGCGAAACTGAGCACCAGCAGGCCGATCAGGATGGCCGCCACCCAGGATTTGGCGAAGGAACGGAAAGCGGTGATCATGGAGAACCCTTCCTCGGGCGCGAAGTCCAGAGGGGCGGGTATAGTGGAGGCGGCTTCCCCCCCGCAAGCAGGTGACAGCTTTGATCGCTTGGCTTAACCGGCTGATTGATCCCACGGAGAGGCCAAATGACCGCACCCACCCCCCTGATCGCCGGCAACTGGAAGATGAACGGGACTGGTCCGGCCCTCGCCGAAGCCCGCGCCATCGCCTCTGGCGCGCTCGCCCGCGGGGTTAGGGTGGCCCTTTGCCCGCCGGCCACCCTGGTGGAGCGCATGGCAACGGCCCTGGCGGGCGCGCGGATCGAAATCGGTGGGCAGGACTGCCACCCCCAGGCGAGCGGCGCCTTCACCGGCGACGTGTCTGCCGAGATGCTGCGGGAGGCCGGCGCCACCCTGGTGATTCTCGGCCATTCCGAGCGCCGGGCCGGCCATGGGGAAACCGACGGCCAGGTGGCCGCCAAGGTCGAGGCCGCCCTGCAGGCCGGGCTCGAACCGATCATCTGCGTGGGCGAGACGCGGGCCGAGCGTGAGGCCGGCCGCGCCCTGGCCGTGGTCACAGCCCAGGTGCGGGGCTCCCTGCCGAAGTCCCTCGCTGGCGCAGCCTTCACCCTGGCCTATGAGCCCGTATGGGCCATCGGCACGGGCCTGACCCCCAGCCTTGCCGACATCATCGAAGTGCACCAGGCGATCCGCACAACCCTCGTTGACATGTTCGGCCCAGCCGGCTTGGCGCCCGCCATTCTCTATGGCGGCTCGGTAAAGCCCGGCAACGCCGCCGAGATCCTCGCCCTGCCAGAGGTGGGCGGGGCCTTGGTGGGCGGGGCATCCCTCAAGGCCAGTGAGTTCCTGGCCATTGTCGCCGGCGCTGCGGGAGCCTGAGCGCGCCCCACAGGGCGTCCTGCGCTGTGATTGGATCGCCGCCCTATGGCCTTGGCCGCTGTGGGATGATACAGCGCGGCCTTGGTAATTTGGCGCGGGATTTCCTTGAGGTCCCACACCCAGACGTTTTGGACTAGACCATGCTGCTCAGCATTCTGCTCGCCATTCAGGTCATCGTCTGCCTGGCCCTGATCGGCCTGGTCCTGCTGCAGCGCTCCGAAGGCGGGGCGTTGGGCATGGGCGGCGGCGGCTCGGGCAACTTCATGAGCGCCCGGGGCTCGGGCGATTTCCTGTCCCGGTCCACCTGGATTCTGGGAGGCGTGTTCTTCGCCCTCAGCCTCACCATCACCCTGGTGTCCGGACGGGAGACCGGGGGTTCAGCGGTGGACAGGCTGGATATCGAAGCCCTCGACCCCACTGAACTGAGCGCACCTCCAGTGGCGGCGATCCCCATTGAGCCGACAGAAGGCGCAGGGGGCGTGCTGGACGCCCCGGCCGCCCAGATCCGCAATCCCTTGCTGGACGGGGCGGCCGGGGCGCCGACGGGCGGCGGTCAACCTGCCGTGCCGGCGCCGGCCACCACGCCCGCGCCCTGAGGGCGGCCCAAATCGACCTGTCGCGCCCCCTTGGCGCGGGTCATGAGCTCCAAGTTGCGGGTCGACCTCGGCCCACCAAGGCGTTTTGGCGCAGCTCATATGCGGGGCGGCGCCCCGAATCGATGGTAGGTTGACCGCCCATGACCCGGTACATTTTCATCACCGGCGGCGTGGTCTCCTCCCTGGGAAAAGGTCTCGCCTCCGCCGCCCTGGGCGCGCTCCTGCAGGCCCGCGGCTATAAGGTCCGCCTGCGCAAGCTCGATCCCTATCTGAACGTCGATCCCGGCACGATGAGCCCCTATCAGCATGGGGAGGTCTTCGTCACCGAAGACGGGGCCGAGACGGACCTGGACCTGGGCCATTACGAGCGGTTCACCGGGGTCAACGCGACGCGAGGCGACAACGTCACCACGGGCCAGATCTATAAGACCATCCTGGAGAAGGAGCGCCGCGGGGACTATCTCGGCGCCACGGTCCAGGTCATTCCCCACGTCACCGACGAGATCAAGCGCTTCGTCCTGTCCGACGCCGGCGAGGGGGTGGACTTCGTGCTGGTGGAGATCGGCGGCACGGTCAGCGACATCGAGGGCCTGCCGTTCTTCGAGGCGATCCGACAGCTGGGCCAGGACCTGCCGCGCGGCCAGTCCTGTTTTGTCCACCTGACGCTGCTGCCCTTCATCAAGACCGCCGGAGAGATGAAGACCAAGCCCACGCAGCACTCGGTCAAGGAACTGCGCTCCATCGGCATCCAGCCCGACATCCTGCTGTGCCGCTGTGAGTTTCCGATCCCGGCTGAGGAAAAGCGCAAGATCGGCCTGTTCTGCAACGTGCGCGAAAGCGGCGTCATCCAGGCGATGGACTCAGCCGACATCTATGCGGTGCCGCTGGACTATCACGAGCAGGGGCTGGACGCGGAGGTGCTCGCGCATTTCGGCATGTCGGACGCGCCCGAGCCCGACCTGGCGATGTGGGAAGAGATCGCGCGTCGCCGCCTGCACCCCGACGGCGAGGTCACTGTCGCCGTGGTCGGCAAATACACGGTGCTGAAGGACGCCTACAAATCCCTGATCGAGGCCCTGCAGCACGGCGGGGTGGCGAACAACGTGAAGGTCAACATCGACTGGGTCGAGGCCGATACCTTCGAGGGCGATCGCG
>CAMTXB010000063.1:0-7068 GCA_947085575.1 uncultured Caulobacteraceae bacterium | reverse complement strand
GGGGCGGGCTTCGGCACCGGCCTGAAGTGGACCTTTATGCCCAAGCAGGAGAGCGAGCGGCCACACTTCCTAGTGGTCAATGCAGACGAGTCCGAGCCTGGCACCTGCAAGGACCGCGAAATCCTGCGCAACGATCCGCATCTGCTGATCGAAGGCTGCCTGATCGCCAGCTACGCGATCCGGGCGCACACCTGCTACATCTATGTCCGTGGCGAATATGTCTTCGAGCGCGAGCGCCTGGAGGCGGCGATCAGACAGGCCTATGAGGCCAAGCTGATCGGCAAGGGCAATGTCCACGGCTGGGACTTCGACCTGCATGTGACCCATGGGGGCGGGGCCTATATCTGCGGCGACGAAACCGCCCTGATGGAAAGCCTCGAAGGCAAGAAGGGCCAGCCGCGGCTGAAGCCGCCATTTCCGGCCGGCGCCGGCATCTATGGCTGCCCGACCACCATCAACAATGTGGAGACCATCGCCACCGTCGGCGCGATCCTGCGGCGGGGGGCTGACTGGTTCGCGGGGTTCGGACGGCCCAACAACACCGGCACCAAGCTGATGGCTATTTCAGGCCATGTGAACCGTCCCTGCGTGGTCGAGGAGACCATGTCCATTCCGCTGCGCCAGCTGCTGGAAGACCATTGCGGCGGCATTCGGGGCGGCTGGGGCAATCTGAAGGCGGTCATTCCCGGCGGCTCGTCCGTGCCGATGATCACCGCGGAGATGGCCGAGACTGCGCTGATGGACTTCGACTCCCTGCGGGAGATGCGGTCGGGTCTGGGGACGGCGGCGGTCATCGTCATGGACAAGGACGCCGACATCGTGAAGGCGATCGCGCGGCTGTCCTACTTCTACAAGCATGAGAGCTGCGGCCAGTGTACGCCCTGCCGGGAAGGCACCGGCTGGATGTGGCGGGTCATGGAGCGGATGGTGACCGGCGAGGCCGAAATGGCCGAGATCGACATGCTGCTCGATGTGGCCTCCCAGGTGGAAGGCCATACGATCTGTGGCCTCGGCGACGCGGCTGCCTGGCCGATCCAGGGACTTTTCCGTCACTTCCGCCATGAGGTGGAGGATCGCATCACCCAGTACCGCGCCGGACGCCCCCACGTTCAGGGCGCCACGCTCGTGGCGGCGGAGTAGAAGACATGCCCATCGCAAAGGTCGACGGCGTCGAGGTTGAGTTTCAACCCGGCATGACCGTGCTGCAGGTCGCTGAGCTGGCCGGGAAGGAAATCCCGCGCTTCTGCTATCACGAGCGCCTGTCCATCGCCGGCAATTGCCGCATGTGCCTGGTCGAGGTGAAGCCCGGCCCGCTGAAGCCTCAGGCCTCCTGCGCCCTGCCGGCGGCGGAAGGCCAGGAGATCTTCACCGATACGCCGATGGTCAAGAAGGCCCGTCACGGGGTGATGGAGTTCCTGCTGATCAACCACCCCCTGGACTGCCCGATCTGCGACCAGGGCGGGGAGTGCGATCTGCAGGACCAGGCCATGGGCTATGGCCGCGACGATTCCCGCTTCGGCGAGAATAAGCGCGCGGTCGAGGAAAAGTTCATGGGTCCGCTGATCAAGACGGTGATGACCCGCTGCATTCAGTGCACCCGCTGCGTCCGCTTCGTCACCGAGGTGGCCGGCGTGCCGGAGATCGGCCTGATCTCCCGGGGTGAAGACGTTGAAATCACGACCTATCTGGACGCCGCCGTTACGTCCGAGCTGAGCGCCAATATTATCGATCTGTGCCCGGTGGGCGCCCTGACTTCAAAGCCCTATGCGTTCAACGCCAGGCCCTGGGAGCTGAGGAAGACCGAGAGCGTCGATGTCATGGACGCCCTGGGTTCGGCCATTCGCGTGGATGCCCGGGGTCCCGCCGTCCTGCGGGTTCTGCCGCGCATCAATGACGACGTGAACGAAGAGTGGATCAGCGACAAGACCCGCTACGCCGTCGATGGCCTGGCCCGTCAGCGCCTGGACCGCCCCTATATCCGCGAGAACGGCAAGTTGCGTCCGGCGCCCTGGCCTGAGGCGCTTCAGACGGTCGCCGCCAAGGTCAAGGCCACCGCGCCTGAGCGCATGGGGGTGATCGCCGGGGATCTGCAGGATGCGGAGTCCATGAAGGCCGCCCTCGATCTGTTCGCCGGCCTGGGGGTCACCAGCCTGGATTGCCGGCAGGATGGCATGGCGCTGGGGGACGGGCC
This sequence comes from uncultured Caulobacteraceae bacterium, assembly GCA_947085575.1. GTDB lineage: Bacteria > Pseudomonadota > Alphaproteobacteria > Caulobacterales > Caulobacteraceae > Phenylobacterium. Next base: position 4,877 of record CAMTXB010000063.1, on the reverse strand, counting down.
CCGGGAAAGCTGGCTGCTCAACTCCACCATCGCTGGCATCGAAGAGGCTGACGTGATCCTGCTGGTGGGGACCAATCCCCGCCTGGAAGCCCCCGTGTTCAACGCCAGGCTCCGGAAGCGCTGGCTGGCGGGCGCCCTTCGTGTAGGGGTGATCGGCGAGCAGGCCGACCTGACCTTCGCCTATGATTATCTGGGTGCGGGACCGGAGACGCTGAGCGGACTGTCCAGGTCTCACAGTGAATTCATCGAGGCCTTCAAGGCCGCCCGGAAGCCGGCGATCATTCTCGGCGCCGGCGCCCTTTCCCGGCCGGATGGCGCTGCCGTCGTCAAGGCTGCAGCGGCTGTCGCCCGGAGCTTCAAGGCCACCTGGAATGTGCTGCATGCCGCCGCCGCCCGGGTCGGGGGTCTCGATCTGGGCTTTACGCCCGGGGCCGGCGGCAAGGCCGCCCGCGACCTGATCGCCAGGGGCGGCGCCGAGCTTCTATTGCTTATGGGCGCCGACGAGATGGACCTGTCGGCGACGGACGCCTTCGTCGTCTATATGGGCACCCATGGGGATGCAGGCGCCCACCGGGCCGATGTGATCCTGCCGGCGGCGGCCTATACGGAAAAGAACGGCCTTTATGTGAACACCGAGGGCCGGGTTCAGCGGGGTGAGCGGGCCGTGTTTCCCAAGGGGGAGGCCAAGGAAGACTGGGCGATCCTGCGCGCCCTGTCCGAACTGCTGGACGCCAGGCTGCCCTATGACAGCCTCGACCAGTTGCGGACCCGCCTGTTCGCCGACCACCCGACCTTCGGGCGGATCGACTATGTGCCTGACGCCCCGGGCGCCCTCGACCTGTCGATCCTGGGCGGGGCCGGAGACCTGTCGGATGCGCCCTTCGTGAGCCCGGTGAAGGCCTTCTATCTGACCAACCCGATCGCACGCGCCAGCGTGACCATGGCCGAGTGCCAGGCGCTCGTCCCGGGCGCCGAAAAGATCGCTGCGGAGTAGGGCATGGACGCCACCACCAATTTCTGGGCGACGCCGGGCGGCTGGACTCTGATCACCGTGGGCCAGATCCTGGCCGTCACGATCTGGCTTCTTCTGTCGCTTGCCTTCCTGCTTCTGGCCGACCGAAAGATCTGGGCCGGCGTACAGATGCGCAAAGGCCCCAATGTCGTGGGGCCGTTTGGCCTGCTGCAGTCCTTCGCCGACTTCCTGAAGTTCGTGCTGAAGGAAATCGTCATCCCCGATGGGGCCGACAAGGTGGTCTTCATCCTGGCCCCCCTGATCAGCTTCGTCCTGGCCTTTGGCGCCTGGGCGGTGATCCCGCTGGCGCCGGGCTGGGTGGTGTCCGACATCAATGTCGGCGTGCTCTATCTGCTGGCGATCAGCTCCCTGGGCGTCTATGGCATCATCATGGGCGGCTGGGCGTCCAACTCGAAATATCCGTTCCTGGGCAGCCTGCGTTCAGCCGCGCAGATGGTCAGCTACGAGGTCTCCATCGGCTTTGTGATCATCACCGTGATCCTGCTGGCCGGGACCATGAACCTGCAGACCATTGTCGAGCAGCAGGCTGGGGGATTCTGGAACTGGTATGTGTTCGGCGGCGGTCTCTCCAACCTGCCGATGACCCTGATCATGGTCCCCATGGCGGTCGTGTTCTTCATCTCGGCCCTGGCCGAGACCAACCGCCCGCCCTTCGACCTGCCGGAAGCCGAGTCTGAACTCGTGGCCGGCTATCAGGTGGAATACTCCTCGACCCCGTATCTGCTGTTCATGATCGGCGAGTACGCCAACATCGTGCTGATGTGCGCGATCATCACCATCCTGTTCTTCGGTGGATGGCAGGCGCCGTTCCCGACCCCGTTCATCGAGAGCTGGCCCGCGACCGCCCAGAGCTTCTTCGGCTTCATGTGGTTCTTCGCCAAGACAGTCTTCTTCTTCTTCCTGATCGCCATGGTGAAGGCGATTGTCCCACGCTACCGCTACGACCAGCTGATGCGCCTGGGATGGAAGGTCTTCCTGCCGCTCTCACTGGTGGCCGTGGTGCTGGTCGCCGCCTGGCGCGTCTTCGGCCCGGCCCAAGGAGCGATGTGATGAGTTTCGCCGCCCGTATCAGCCAGGCCGCCAGGGGCGCGGCGCTGATGGACTTCATCGGGGCCTTTGGCCTGGGGATGAAGTACATGATGCGCCCCAAGGCGACCGTCATCTATCCCAATGAGCGCAATCCGCAGTCGCCGCGCTTCCGGGGAGAGCACGCCCTGCGCCGCTATCCCAATGGGGAGGAGCGCTGCATCGCCTGTAAGCTCTGCGAAGCGATCTGCCCGGCCCAGGCCATCACCATCGAGGCCGAACCTCGGGAGGACGGCAGCCGCCGGACGACCCGCTACGACATCGACATGGTCAAATGCATCTACTGCGGCCTGTGCCAGGAAGCCTGCCCGGTGGACGCCATCGTCGAGGGCCCGAACCTGGAGTTCGCCACCGAGACCCGGGAAGAACTCTACTACGAAAAGGATCGCCTCCTCGACAACGGAGACCGTTGGGAGCGGGAGATCGCGAAGAACCTGGAACTCGACGCGCCCTATCGTTAAGAGACGGGCGCGATTCCGGGGCTTTTGGACGTTGGCGTCCCGCCCGGGCCCTGCGCCTGGCGGGCGGACCAACCTGATGAGTGAGGGGCGAAAGTTTAGCCGTCATGGCCATCCAGGCGATCGCATTCTATCTGCTGGCGACCATCACGATCGGCTCAGGCCTCGCCGTGGTGTCCGTCAGGAATCCCGTGCACTCGGTGCTTTTCCTTATCCTGACCTTCTTCTCGGCGGCCGGCCTGTTCCTGCTGCTTGGGGCAGAGTTCCTGGCGATGCTCCTGGTGGTCGTCTATGTGGGCGCGGTGGCGGTGCTGTTCCTGTTCGTCGTCATGATGCTTGACGTGGACTTCGGCGCGCTGAAACAGGGCTTTGCCCGCTACGCCCCAGTCGGCGCCGTGGTGGCCGGTATTCTCGCCTTCGAGATGATCATCGTGGCCACGGCCGTGGCCACCGGGGGCGCGGCTGCCGGCGCCCGCGAGCCGATGTCCGCCCTGGATGGGGTCTCCAACACCGAGACCATCGGGCGGGTGCTGTACACCGACTATGTCTACTTCTTCCAGGCGGCGGGCATGGTGCTGCTGGTGGCCATGATCGGCGCCATTGTCCTGACCCTGCGCCACAAGCCCGGTGTCCGCCGTCAGGTGATCGCCGACCAGGTGGCGCGCAATCCCGAAAACGGCATGCGCACCGTTCAGATCAAGCCGGGCGAGGGGATGGGCGAATGACCATCGGGCTCAGTCACTATCTGGCGGTCGCCGCCATCCTGTTCACGATCGGGGTCTTCGGGATCTTCGTGAACCGCAAGAATGTCATCGTCATCCTGATGTCGATCGAGCTGATCCTCCTGGCCGTGAACATCAACCTCGTGGCCTTCTCGGCCTATCTGCATGATGTGGTCGGGCAGTTGTTTGCCATGTTCGTCCTGACCGTGGCCGCCGCGGAAGCGGCTGTAGGCCTGGCCATTCTCGTCACCTTCTTCCGTAACCGCGGCGGCATCGCCGTGGACGACGCCGCCGTGATGAAAGGCTGACGGACCCCATGACTCCTCAGTCACTCGCCATCGTCCTGGTCTTTGCGCCGCTTGTCGGCGCCCTGATCGCGGGCCTGTTTGGCCGACGCATCGGCGATTTCGCGTCCCAGGCCATCACCACCAGCCTGCTGGTTCTGGCCTGTGTCCTATCCTGGATCCTGTTTGTTCAGTGGACCTGGGGTGGGCTCGAAGCCTTCACCCTGAGGCTTTTGCCCTTCATCAATATCGGCGACTTCCAGTCGGCCTGGTCGATCCGGTTCGACGGGTTGTCTGCGGTTATGCTGGTCGTCGTCACGTCCGTCTCGGCCCTGGTCCACGTCTATTCGTGGGGCTACATGGCCGAGGACGACTCCAAGCCGCGCTTCTTCGCCTATCTGTCCCTGTTCACCTTCGCCATGCTGGCCCTGGTCACGGCGGCGGACTTCATGCAGCTGTTCTTCGGCTGGGAAGGGGTGGGGCTCGCCAGTTACCTGCTGATCGGCTTCTGGTTCAAGAAGCCCACCGCCAATGCCGCCTCGATCAAGGCCTTCGTGGTCAACCGGGTGGGCGACTTTGGCTTTGCGCTGGGCATCATCACCGTCTTCTGGATGTTCGGCACTATCGAGTTCGCCGAGATTTTCCCCCGGGTGGAAGAGTTCACCTCAGTGGGCTGGGAGTTCGCCGGCGCGACCTGGCACGCGGTCGATCTGGCCTGCGCGCTGCTGTTCATCGGCGCCATGGGTAAGTCGGCCCAGTTTTTCCTGCACACCTGGCTGCCGGACGCCATGGAGGGCCCGACCCCGGTCTCGGCCCTGATCCATGCCGCCACCATGGTGACCGCCGGGGTCTATATGGTCTGCCTGCTGTCGCCGATGTTCGAATATGCGCCGGTGACCAAGCAGGTGGTGACCGTGGTCGGGGCGATTACGGCCCTGTTTGCGGCCACCGTCGGTCTGGCCCAGAACGACATCAAGCGGGTCATCGCCTATTCAACCTGTTCCCAGCTCGGCTACATGTTCTTTGCCGCCGGCGTCGGCGCGTATCAGGCGGCCATGTTCCACCTGTTCACCCACGCCTTCTTTAAGGCCCTGCTGTTCATGGGGGCCGGGTCGATCAGCCACTCCTGTTGGCACAGTTTCGACATGCGGGACTTCGGCGGATTGCGGAAGTACATGCCCAAGACGTTCTGGACCTTCATGATCGGCACCGGCGCCCTAATGGGCCTGTTCCCCCTGGCCGGCTTCTGGTCGAAGGACGAGATTTTGCTCGGCGCCTCGACCAACGGGTACCG
>CAMTXB010000062.1:0-13853 GCA_947085575.1 uncultured Caulobacteraceae bacterium | reverse complement strand
GATGTTATGCTAGTGACTGGAGTTCAGACGTGTGCTCTTCCGATCTGCCCCCAGAACCTTCTGTCGCCCCGTCATATAGGGCGCAGCGATCACGGAGGAACCCGAAAGCGAAAACAGCCGGGTTTCCGCGCCGATGAAAATGCGCACCCCTTGCGCCTCGCGCACCCCGTCCAGCAGGCCGATCAGCTGTTCCTTCTGCTCCAGGTCGTCGAACAGCATGCGCACCCGCTCCAGATCATCCAGGGCGTCACGGTCGCCCAGCAGGTTGGCCCGGCCCCGGACGATCAGCGTCCGGTCGGCGCCGTCGCCGCCGCCCCAGGCGGCCAGGCCGTCCTCCACCAGGCGCGCAGCCTGATGATCCAGCTCCCGCCGGGCCCGGTCGAGGTCCTGGCTGATTTCGCTGCGGGCGTCGTCCAGGGTCTTTCCCCGGGCGCGGGTGTTGAGGAAGTTCGAGGCCTCCTGCAGGGATGACGGCGTGACCCCGGCGCCAAGGGCCATGAGGCGGTTCTCCACCGTGCCGTCTTCGAAGACCATGATGGCCAGGGCCTGGTCGCCGCCCAGGGCGACGAACTCCACATGCTTGACCTCGGCGTCGCGGACAGGGGTGACCACCACGCCGGCGCCGCCCGCCAGGCCCGACAGCAGGATGCTGGCCTCATTGAGGGCGTCTTCGAAACTGTGTCCCTGGACCCGGAGCCGGGTTTCGATCAGCCGGCGCTCGTCTTCGCCGATGTCGCCGATTTCCAGAAGGCCGTCGACAAACAGGCGCAGGCCCGCATGGGTCGGCAGTCGTCCGGCGCTGGAGTGGGGCGCCCCCAGCAGGCCGAGCCGGGTCAGGTCCTGCATGGTGTTGCGGATCGAGGCCGGCGACAGGGAGACGCCGCCCCGGGAGAGGGTTCGTGAGCCGATGGGATCGCCGGTGTCGAGATAGCTCTCGACGATTCGGCGGAAGATGTCGCGCGCCCGCTCGTCCAGTTCGGCGAGCGAGGACCCGCGGGAGAGCAGGGGTGTGTTCACGATCTGGCGGCCGAAGCCTTCACCTGTTGCCGGGGCCCATGGACGGGCGGTTCAAGTTTTAGGATAAGCCCCCGACACGGCCGCGCAAGTGATGCGGCGCCTCGGCGGTCTCAGTTACCACGCCGCCAACGACCTCAGGAAAGGTTCTCCCCATGCGCCCGTCGCAACGCGCCCCCGACATGCTGCGCGCCATCACCCTTGAGACCGGGGTTAATCGCTATGCCGAAGGCTCGTGCCTGGTGAGCTTTGGTCACACCAAGGTGCTGGTCACCGCCAGCCTTGAGGAAGGCGTGCCCCCCTTTCTGCGGGGAAAGGGACAGGGCTGGGTGACCGCCGAATACGGCATGCTGCCCAGAGCTACCCACACCCGGGGGCGACGGGAGGCCGCCCAGGGCAAGCAGTCGGGGCGCACCCAGGAGATCCAGCGGCTCATCGGCCGGTCCCTCCGCGCGATCACCGACATGAAGGCCTTGGGGGAGCGTCAGATCTCCCTCGACTGCGACGTGGTCCAGGCCGACGGCGGCACCCGTACAGCGTCCATCACCGGCGCCTGGGTCGCCCTGCGCCTGGCCACCCGCTATCTGATGGACGAGGGGGTGATCACCGCTGACCCGATCCTTGACCAGGTGGCCGCCGTCAGCTGCGGCGTGCATCAGAACATCCCGGTGCTGGATCTGGACTATGAGGAGGACTCCGACGCCGAGGCGGACGCCAATTTCGTCCTCACCGGGGCGGGGGACATCGTCGAGATTCAGGCCACCGGCGAGAAGCGCGGCTTCACCCAGGGGGAGTTCGACGCCCTGTTTGGTCTCGCGCGCAAGAGTATGGACGACCTGTTCGCCCTGCAGCGGGCCGCCGTCGCCCGCTGAGCCGCATCTGACTGGAAGAAACGGCCGGAGGCGGGGTTCCGCCTCCGGCCGTTCTGGTGTCTCGAACCTCATTCTGAGGCCCTGAGGACGTTCGTCCCTAGAGGCCGATCAGCAGGTCGCGCTGAGCCGAAGGCGGCATGCGGGCCAGTTCATTGGCCAGCGGCGCCAGCCAGCGCCCCAGGAGGCGTTTGATCGCTGCGAACATGTTCTGCCCCTTTTTGCAGTGCAAAATGTTGCAGTGCACATGGGCGGAGGATCCTTTCACTGCAACGGTGTGACCAAGAAACCGATAGGTGCGCCGCAATATCACAGGATTGTGTTATTGCTATGCAACATAAACCGGCCGGCCCCGCTAATCCTCCTCGAAGTCGTCGTCCCCGGGCCCCGGCTCATAGTGCAGCAGGTCGCCGGGCTGGCAGTCCAGCTCCCGGCACAGGGCGGCCAGGGTTGAGAACCGTACCGCCCGGGCCTTGCCGGTCTTGAGGATCGACAGGTTGGCGATGGTGATGCCGACCCGGTCGGCCAGTTCGGTGAGGGACATGCGCCGGTCCAGCAGGACACGGTCGAGGAGCACGCGGATGGGCACGGAAGGCGGCTCCTCAGATGGTCAGTTCGGCTTCGCGGCGCAGGCGGGCCCCCTCGCGGAACACCTCGGCCAGCACGAACACCACCAGGACGGAGAACCAGGCGGTAAGGCTCAAGGTCGGCTCGACGGCATCTGCGTCGGGCAGGATCGCTTGCGACAGCACCCAGAAGGCATAGCGGCCAAGCTCCAGTCCCGCGAGGATCAGGCCCACCACCCGCAGGCGGCGCACATTGTCGGGGTGAAAGGGGTCCCCGGCGGTCAAGGTGGCGAAGATCTTCCGCAACTGCGCCACGATCACCAGGACGCCGCCCATATAGGCTGTCGCCGCCAGCAGGCCGAGGGTCATCACCGGACCGCGATTCTCGACCTCCTCGCCCCCGGCGGTGACCACCAGATCGGCCAGGAGGTCGGGATTGAATGAGAACAGCAAGGCCACCAGCATCAGCGCGCCCATGGCGCCGACCCCGATCCACAGGGCCACATAGACGACGTCGAGGATGATCTTCAGAAAGCTCGACACCGAGCCTGGCCCCAGAGCGCGCATGGTCTTCTAGCCCCGCCTATCCTCGCCCGAGACTAGAGGATGCCGAGGCCGGCGGCCACGGTGACGATGGGCAGGACGCCCAGGCAGAGGGCGAAGGCCAGGGCGAAGCGCTCCTGGCGGCTGGATGGGGTGAAGTTGGACATGGGCGTCTCCGGAATGCAGGGCGCCCGAAGGCGGGAGGGCGATGTGGAGCGCCCTGGCTCCATGTGGACAGTCGATAAGGACATACCGTTATTCGATCAAGAACCTTATCGAAAAACGATATTAATTCGAAGCAATGGACGTGAACCTTGTCATCTGGCCCGCACCCCCCCGGGCGGCCCGATGGTTTGCCCCGGCCTCGCGCCGTCCCTATGTTCGGCCGCGCACACGAAAGGATGGCGAATGGCCCTGAAGCTCGAACCCGGCGCCAGGCTGGTGGTGGCGACGCATAATCCCGGCAAGGCCCGGGAGCTGGCCGCCATTCTTGAACATCGGTTCGAGCTGGTGACGGCGGGAGAACTGGACCTGGCCGAGCCGGAGGAGACTGAGACCACCTTTGTCGGCAATGCCCTGCTCAAGGCCCGGGCCGCCGCCCGGGGCTCAGGCCTCATCGCCCTGGCCGATGATTCCGGTCTCAGCGTCAACGCCCTGGGGGGCGCGCCCGGTGTCCTCTCGGCCCGCTGGGCCGGGCCGGGGAAGGACTTTGCCGTGGCCATGGACCGGGTGGAGGCGGCGCTGAGCACCGCGCGCGGGGATGACGCCAGCGCCTATTTCACCTGCGCCCTGGCCGTGGCCTGGCCCGATGAGGGGCCGGCCCTGGTGGTGGAGGGCCGTCTGGATGGTCGGCTGGTGTTTCCCCGACGGGGCGACCGTGGCTTCGGCTATGACCCCATCTTCGCGCCTGAGGGCGGTCGGGAGACCTTTGGCGAGATGGACCCCGAGGCCAAGGACGCCATGAGCCATCGGGCCCTGGCTTTCGCCAAGCTCAAGGCCGCCCTGTTTTGACGAGGGCGGGCTCGGCCTCCCCAGCTCCGCCCCTGGGGGTTTATGTCCACTGGCCCTATTGCGCCCGTATCTGCCCCTATTGCGACTTCAACGTCTACCGGGATCGCGGGCGCCGGGCTGAGCAGGCGGCCCTGGTCCAGGCCATGGTGGAAGATCTCCGCGCCCAGGCGGCCCTGACCGGACCCAGAACCCTGGTTTCGGTCTATTTCGGCGGCGGGACCCCCTCGCTGATGGACCCGGCCGCCGTGGCCGAGGTGCTGCAGGCGGCCCAGAGCCTGTGGACTCCGGCCCCGGACCTGGAGGTCAGCCTGGAGGCCAATCCCACCGATGCCGAGGCCGGACGATTCGCCGATCTGTTCCGGGCTGGCGTCGGGCGCCTGTCCCTGGGAGTCCAGGCCCTGGATGACGCCGCCCTGGCCCTTCTCGGCCGGGACCATGACGCGGCGTCCGCCCGCCGGGCGCTCGCCCTGGCCGCCCGGACCTTTCCGCGCCTGTCCCTGGACCTGATCTATGCCCGCCCCGGCCAGACGCCCGGCGCCTGGGCGGCGGAGCTGACCGAAGCCCTGGACACCGGCGCAGAGCACATCTCCCCCTACCAGCTGACCATCGAGCCCGGCACAGCCTATGACCGCGCCGTGCGGCGGGGGCGGCTTTCACCCCCTGATGAGGCCATGGGCGCGGCCCTCTATGATACGACCCAGACTGTACTGGAGGCTGCCGGATTCGAGGCCTACGAGGTCTCAAATCATGCCCGGGATCCGGCCGCCCGATCGCGGCACAATCTCGTCTACTGGCAGGGCATGGACTATGTGGGGGTCGGGCCTGGCGCTCATGGGCGGATCACCTGCGATGGGGTGAGACAGGCGACCGAAGCCCTGGCGCGGCCGGCGGCCTATATCGCCCAGGTGGCCGAATCTGGCTGGGGCTTCCCAGGAATTGAATCCCTGTCAGCGGTCTCCGCGGCCGAGGAAAGGGTGGTCAGCGGTTTGCGAATATGGCCAGGGGTGACTTTCGCAGAAGTGGCGCCGCTTGGACTGTCGCCGGAACATGATCGGGTGCAAACCCTTGTGGCGGCAGGTCTGCTCAGGGAAGACAATTCCAGATTGTGCGTAACCTCGGCCGGGCGGCTGCTGCTTGACCATGTCACCCGCCGCCTGTTGGTCTGATGGTGAGGCTTGCTTTGCAGGCTGTGACCGGCCAACCCTTGCCCCATGGCCGTTATCGTCGCTCCGCCGCCCTTGTCCGACGCCCCCCTGGCGCCGGGGCTCTATATTGTCGCCACGCCCATCGGAAATCTGCGCGACATCACACTTCGCGCTCTGGATGTACTGGCCGGCGCGGACCTGATCCTGGCTGAGGACACCCGGGTCACGGGCAAGCTGCTGGCGGCCTTCAGGATCTCCGGGAAGATGGAACGGCATGATGAGCATGCGGCCGAGCGGGCCAGACCCAGGGCCCTGGCGGTCCTGCAACAGGGCGGACGGGTGGCCCTGGTCTCCGACGCCGGGACCCCGCTGATCTCCGACCCGGGCTATCGCTTGGTGCGCGAGGCCGCCGCCGCCGGTTTCCCCGTGCATCCGGTTCCCGGCGCATCGGCCCTGCTGGCGGGCCTGTCGGTGGCGGGTCTGCCCACGGACCGGATCCTGTTCGCGGGCTTCCCGCCCCCCAAGGGCGCGGCGCGGCGTACCTTCCTGCAGGAGGTGGCGGGCCTGCGCGCCACCCTGGTGTTTTTCGAGGGCGCTTCGCGCCTGGGGGAGAGCCTCGCGGACATGGCCCAGGTGTTCGGGGCCCGGGAGGCGGTGGTCTGCCGCGAACTGACCAAGCTCTATGAGACGGTGGTGCGCGGCCCCCTGGACAGGCTGGCGGCCGATCCCACCCTGCAGGCGCCCAAGGGCGAAATAGTCATCCTGGTCGGTCCGGGGCGGGAGATGGAGGCGACCGCGGCCGACGCCGACCTGGCCCTGCGGGAGGCCCTGGCCAGGCTGAAGCCGGCTGAGGCCGCAGGGGAGGTGGCCCGGGCGCTGGGCCTTCCCCGCCGGGACCTCTATCGCCGGGCGCTGGAGCTGAAGGCGGAACAGGCCGATGCGGAGGCCTGATCCCGGCCAGGGCCGGGCGGGCCGCCGGCGCCTGCGGGGGGCGAAGGCCCGCCAAAGCGGCCGCCGGGCCGAAGCCTGGGCCGCCCTTTGGCTGATGCTCAAGGGCTATCGCATTCTGGGGTTTCGCCTCCGCACCCGTCAGGGGGAAATCGACCTGCTGGCCCAGAAGGGCGCGGTCCTGGCGGTGGTGGAGGTCAAGCGCCGCCCCGCCCTCGAGGACGCCCTGGCCGCCGTTCTGCCCGAGCAGCGTGATCGCCTGCGCAGGGCGGGCGCCGCGGTGGCGGCGACCCGGCCACGCCTGAAGGCCCTGGCGGTGCGCCTGGACCTTATCGCCCTGGCGCCCGGACGCCTGCCGCAGCACTGCCCGGACGCCTGGCATGGGACGTGAGGGTCCGGCTGAGGCTCAACTGAACCGGCAGGGGGCGCGCGGCTCTGGCGCTCACCGCCGCCGCCGCCTATGTCGGGACGTCGAAGGAACCGGGAGCACGCCATGACCCTGAAGGTCGCTGTCCAGATGGACCCCCTCGAATCGATCAACATCGCGGGGGATACGACCTTCCTGATGATGCTCACCGCCCAGGCCAGGGGGCACAGCCTCTGGGTCTACACCCCAGACCGGCTGTCCCTGGAGAATGGCCGGGCCATGGCCCGGGGCCGGGCGGTCCGGGTGCAGGACGTCAAGGGCGACCACGCGGCCTTCGGGGCGTGGGAGCGGGTGGAGCTGGCTGAGATGGACGTGGTGCTGCTGCGCCAGGATCCCCCCTTCGACATGGCCTATATCACCGCCACCCACATCCTTGACGCCGTCCACCCGAAGACCCTGGTGGTGAACAACCCTGCTGAGGTGCGCAATGCGCCGGAAAAGCTGTTCGTCACCGGGTTTCCAGGGGTGCAGCCGCCGACCCTGATCACCTCGGATGCCGAGGCCATCTACGACTTTCGGGCCGAATTCGGGGACATTGTGCTCAAGCCCCTCTACGGCGGCGGCGGCTCGGGAGTCGCCCGCCTGCTGGCCGATGACCCCAATCTCGACGCCCTTCTGGAGCTCCATGCCCTGATCGGCCGCGAACAGGTCATCGCGCAGAAATTCATCCCCGCAGTGTCCAAGGGCGACAAACGAATCCTGCTGGTGGATGGCGCGCCGGTCGGGGCGATCAATCGTGTCCCCGGCGCGGGCCAGATCCGCTCCAATCTGCGGGTGGGCGGACGGGCCGAGGCCGTCGAACTGACCCCCAGGGACCGCGAGCTCTGCGAGATCATCGGGCCTGAGCTGAAGGCCCGCGGCCTGCTGTTCGTGGGTATCGATGTGATTGGCGACTATCTCACCGAGATCAATGTCACCTCGCCCACCGGCGCGCGCCAGCTGCTGCAGTTCACCGGGATCAATGCCGCTGATCTCATGTGGGCCAAGGTGGAAGCGATCCGCGCCGGGGCATAGGATAGCCCCTGCCCCTGGTCGAGAACCTGAAGTCTGGCCCAACTTCCCGTTGCGTTCTATGTTTGTTCGTGATCTGAGCTCGTAGCGGGTTTGGCTCTGTGGATAGAATCGCCCCTGACGGAGGCGAGTGGGGAATGGGGCGGGAGGCGTGGCCATGGCGGGGGTGGTGACGGTGGCCTTCGACGGGGTCGAGGCGCGCCGGGTTGATGTCGAGGTCCAGCTGACCGGCGGGGCGGTGACCTTCGTCGTGGTGGGCCTGGGGGACAAGGCCGTGGCCGAGAGCCGCGAACGGGTGCGTGCGGCCTTTGCCGGTCTGGGGCTGGCCCTGCCGGCCCGCCGCATCATCGTCAATCTCGCCCCGGCGGACCTGCCCAAGGAAGGCAGCCACTATGACCTGCCCATCGCCCTGGCGGTCATGTCGGCCATGGGGATCATTCCGTCCGACGCCCTGACTGGATGGGCGGCGGTGGGGGAGCTGTCCCTCGATGGCCGCATCGTCCAGGTGGCCGGGGCCCTGCCGGCTGCGGTGGCTGCGGGCGGCATGGAGCTTGGCCTGATCTGCCCGGAATCCTGCGGCGCGGAAGCCGCCTGGTCCGGGGAGACCCGCATCCTGGCCGCCCCGTCCCTGATCGCCCTGGTGAACCATTTTCGCGGAACTCAGCTTCTCTCGCCGCCGCAGCCCGGACCTGTGGTTGAGGGGGAGCGCCCGCCGGACCTGCGGGATGTGAAGGGGCAGGAAAACGCCAAGCGCGCCCTGGAGATCGCCGCGGCCGGCGGCCACAATCTGCTGTTCATGGGGCCGCCGGGGTCCGGCAAGTCGATGATGGCCGCCAGGCTGCCGGGTCTGTTGCCGCCCCTGTCGGCGGCCGAGCTGCTCGAGACCTCCATGATCCACTCGGTGGCCGGCCTGATCGCCAAGGGAGAGCTCACCCGCCAGCGGCCGTTCCGCACCCCGCACCATTCGGCCAGCATGGCCGCCCTCACCGGCGGCGGACTGAAGGCCAAGCCCGGGGAAATCTCCCTGGCCCACAACGGCGTGCTCTTTCTCGACGAGCTGCCGGAGTTTTCGGCCCAGGCCCTGGACAGCCTGCGCCAGCCCCTGGAGACCGGCGAGGTGGTGGTGGCCCGGGCCAACGCCCATGTGCGCTATCCGGCCCGGTTTCAGCTCGTGGCGGCCATGAATCCCTGCCGCTGCGGGTTGGGGGGACCTGGCCGCGGCGCCTGTGGTCGGGCGCCCCGGTGCCAGAGCGACTATCAGCGGAAGATCTCCGGCCCGATGATGGACCGCATGGACCTGGTGGTGGAGGTCCCGCCCGTCACTGCCGCCGACATGGCCCTGCCTCCGCCGGCCCAGGGCACGGGGGAGGCCTCAGCCCGGGTGGCGCAGGCCCGGCAGGTCCAGCTCGACCGGGCCCTCAAGGCCGGCGAGGCCGCCGCACCCCTCAACGCCCAGGCCTCCGGCGAGCGGCTGGAGGCCATGGCTCGGCTTGACCCGGCGGCCCAGGCCCTGCTGTCGAAGGCCGCCGAGGCCGCCGGCCTGACCGCCCGGGGCTGGACGCGGACGCTGAGGCTGGCCCGCACCATCGCCGATCTGGAGGGCGTCGATATGGTGCGCCGGGTCCACCTGGCCGAGGCCTTGATCTATCGGCGGGTTTCCGCGGACGGGGCCGGCGTCCTGGCCGGCTGACGGCGATGGACCCAGGCGCCCACCGCCAGACTCCCCAGGATCAGATAGCTCCAGATCACCAGACCCCAGCGGTACGGCAGGGCCGGAACCCTCTCGTCCACCCACATGGCCACGTGCGTCATGATGCCGAGCAGCTGAAAGGCCGTGGCGAACAGCAGCCAAAGGCGGTTTGTGGTCATGGCCAGATACAGCAGATAGGCCAGAAACAGGGCGTCGACTCCAAGCACACCCCACTGCACGCCCCCTAGGTCGTGATCATAGGCCAGGGGGGTGAGGAACCAGGCCGTCACATTGGCCACCGCCACCCGCTGCTCGGGAACGCCCCCTCGCCAGAGCGCAGCGCCGGACACGACGACCATGGCCACGAACCAGATCTGTTGAGGAAGCACGGCGAAGTACAAGGCCAGGAATCCCCTGCGGGTCTGCGCCCGCCAAAGTGGCAGAGGCCGGCGCCCAGGCATAGGCGCCGGCCTTTCGTTTAGGGGAATAGATGGTCTGATCCGTTCAGGCGGCGTTGGCGTCCTTCACGGCGCGTAAGGCAGGCGCCCGGACCGGCTCGCCTGGCTTAGGCGCGCCGTCCCCGTAGAGGACCGCGCCGAGGCCGATCTGCTTCTGGGCCAGGCTGAGTTCCTTGTGCGCCTCGATGACCGCCCGGCGGGCTTCCGCCAGGGCGACGATGGAGCGGCTCGTCCACTCCATGGCCTCCTGGCCGATCAGGGCAGAGAGGCCGGCCTGGACCCTCAGGCCCGGCATGACGCCCGCCAGGGCGGCGGTCTTGGCCAAGGCGGCGTCGATGGCGGTCTCCGCCTCGAACAGGCTGGCGGCTACCTGGTCGGCATACATACGGCGTTGCTTGAGCATAGGGGATCTCCTGCCCGCCGGCGGGGCGCCGGGGGATTGAAAGTGAGCGTGTTGATGGGGCCGGTTGGTCCGGCACGGCGTCGGACCGGCGGTGATCAGATCAAGGCGGTGAGCGCCTGAAGCCCCGCCAGGACGCCCCCGAAGGCCAGGGCCGATCCGATAGCGATGGCGAGGATCAGGCTGACCCGCGCGCCAGGGCCGAGGTCGTGGCTGCTGCCCTGTCGCCACGATGGAAGTTCTCGTCCAGCAGCACCCAGGTAAGGCAGAGAATTTCCCTCATCACCATCTCCGGGGGTTTGAAAGCCGACAGCTTGCGCGTGGCGGAAATCAGATGGGTGACCATCTCGGCCTGGGCCGGAGACGCCGCCAGATCGGTCAGCTGACGTTCCAGCTGGTCCCAGGCGAAGGCCGGCATCAACGCCACCGGCGATGAGGGTGTCGGCCACTTTTCCTCGAAGATCTCGATCTCGCGTCTCAGATGCAGGGCGCGGCTCACCGACGCCCGCCGATCCTCGCCGTTCCAGTGCTTCATGGGTCTCACCTCCTGATGAGTTCCCACCCGACCATGCCCGCGGCCCTGTGTCTGTCCCGACTGCGTCCTGTCCTGATCTGGTCAGGACAGCCGCACAGTCGGCTTCACGCTCGTGGTCGGCCAGCAGGCGGGCGGCATGATAGCGATCACTGACCCCCAGCTTGCGCCGGGCGCGGTCGCAATACGTGTCCACCGAGGTCTTGGACATCCCCAGTTCTCGGGCGATCTGCTTGGAACTGAAATGGCGGTCCACCAGGCGCAGGCACTCCCGCTCCCGCGCGGTCAAAAGCTCAACCTGTTCGGCCATGCCCCCCTCCTCCCGAATGGTGGTTTCTACTACACGCTATGCGGGACCCTGCGTCCATCTCCCCCGGCGCCCCGTATAGCTCACATAGCAAGGGTCGCTCAAAGCCTGAGCCGCGATATGGAGCCGAGGATGAACTTGACGGAGCCGGAAGCAGGAGCGGCGATCGACGGCGTCGACCGGGCTATTGGCGCCCGGGTCCGCGCCCGGCGACGGTCCCTGAACATGAGCCAGTCCGACCTGGCCGACCGACTGGGCGTCTCATTCCAGCAGGTCCAGAAGTACGAACGCGGGGCCAATCGGATCTCTGGCTCGACCCTGGTGGCGGCCAGCCGCGCCTTGCAGACCACCGTCAGCTGGCTGGTGGGCCAGGATGAACATGAGAACGCCCCTCCGGACGAGGCCTTCACCGCCCTGATGACCCCCGGCGCCCTGGAGATCCTGGAGGCCTATCGGGTCATCCCTCGCCCCCGGGTCCGTCAGGCCCTGCTGGCCCTGGCCCGGGAGATGGGCCGCCAGGGCGATCCCGACGCCGGGCTTTGACGGCCCGTTAAAGGCCCGCGGGCTAGGCTCGCGGCATGGGAATCTCAGCCGACGACATCGCGGGGCCGGACGGCCCGGAAGAACGTATCAGCACCGGACAGCTTGCGGCCCTGAGCCATGAGTTTCGAACCCCGCTCAGCGGCGTGCTGGGCATGGCGCGACTTCTGGAAGGCACCCGGCTGAGCGCCGAACAGCGCGCCTATGTCAGCGCCATGCGCGACTCCGGCGAGCATCTTCTGGGCCTGGTCAATGAGCTGCTCGACTATGCCCGTCTGGGCGCCGGCAGGGTGGAGCTGCGGCTGACGCCGGCGCCGGTGGAGGATCTGCTGCGGGCCGTGTGCGAACTGCTCAGCCCACGGGCGCACGAAAAGGGTCTTGAGATCGCCTGGGCCTCGCCGGACGCCGCCGTGGTCCTGATGGCCGATGAGAGCCGGCTCCGTCAGATCCTGTTCAATTTCGCTGGTAATGCGGTGAAATTCACGGCCCAGGGCGGCGTGCTTCTGGGCGCCAGTCCTGCGGGACCAGGCCGTTGGCGCTTCACCGTCGCCGACACCGGCCCTGGGGTCAGTCCGTCGGCACAGGAATTGATCTTCGAAGCCTTCGCTCAATCCGACCCCAGCCACCAGGCCACGGGCTCGGGCCTTGGCCTGGCCATCGCCCGCCGCCTGGCCCTGGTCATGGGCGGTGAGGTGGGGGTCGAGACGGCCCGCGACGGGGGCGCGATCTTCTGGTTCGAAGCCCCCTTTGAGACGGTAGCGCCGGCGATGACGGCCCCGGCCGGCCCGCTGAAGGGCCTCCGGGTCGGGATCGCGTCCCCCAGCCCCGTGGTGCGCCAGGCCGCCAGCCGGCAGATCGCAGCCAGTGGCGGAGAGGCGGTGGTGGCCGCCCAGGTGGAGGACCTCCTGCCCCTGACCGGGCCCCAGGATGTGCTGCTGCTGGACCATGCCCTCAGCCGGGGTGGACGGAAGGTCCGCCGTCCCTTTGACCGGCCGGCCCTGATCCTGCTGGCGCCGGAGGAGCGGGACCGGATCGCCCGCTACCGGGCCTCGGGGTTCTGCGGCTATCTGATCAAGCCCCTGCGAAGGGCCTCCCTGGCCGAGCGGGTGCTGGCGGCCCTGCAAAGCGCTGCCGACCAGACCCACGCGCCTGATGACGACCGGGTCGCGCCGGCTGCGGCGCCGGGCGCCAGGGTGCTGCTGGTGGAGGATAATCCCGTCAACGCCCTGCTGGCCCGGACCCTGCTGACCCGGGAGGGCTGCGCCGTCGATCACGCCATGACCGGTCGGGAGGCCCTCGCGGCCCTGCAGGTGGGGACCTATGACCTGGTGCTGATGGACATGCGCCTGCCCGATATTACCGGCGAGGAAACCACGCGGCGCCTGCGCGCCGCCGGTGTGGAGACCCCGGTGGTGGCCCTGACGGCGAACGCCTTCCAGGAGGACCGGGAGGCCTGTATGGCGTCGGGAATGAACGACTTCCTGGTCAAGCCCCTGGCCGGGGAGGCCCTGCGCGGCGCCCTTTCCCGCTGGGCTCGCCGCCCCCCGGGCCAGCCGGTCTGGACGGGAGCCTCCGAGCGCGCCAAGTTCGGCTGAATCTGGCGGGGCGTCCCGCCTCGGGGGAGACGCCATGAACACCCAAGATGCCGGCCAGCCGGCCGAGGGGAAACCCAGCCTGTGGTCAGCCCTCACTGTCTATGGTGAGCGGCGGTCCGTGATCATGCTCGCCCTGGGCTTCGCATCGGGCCTGCCCAACCTGCTGATCTTCGACACTCTGTCGGCCTGGCTGCGGGAATCGGGCCTGTCCCTGCAGGTGATCAGCGTCTTCTCCCTGGCGACGCTGGCCTATTCCATGAAACTGCTCTGGGCGCCCCTGGTGGACCGGACGAAGATTCCCTGGCTGACCAACAGGCTGGGGCATCGCCGCTCATGGATGTTGGTGGCCCAGGCGGCCGTGATGATCGGCCTGTGGCTGGTGGCCGGGGGAGACCCAGTGCGCAACCTCGGCATGATGGCCTTGCTGGCGGTGCTGGTGGCGTTCGCCGGCGCAACCCAGGACATCGTCATCGACGCCTGGCGGATCGAGGCGGCCGGCGAGACCCGTCAAGGCGCCCTGGCGGCGGCCTATCAGTGGGGCTACCGCATCGCCATTATCGTCGCCGGCGCGGTCCCCCTGATCCTGGCCCAGCAATATAGCTGGAACGTCTCCTACATGGTCATGGCGGCCCTGATGCTGATCGGGGTGGCCGGGGTGCTGGGGGCACCTCGGGAGGCCCAGCATGTGGTGCGGCCGATCAATCTGGAGGGTGTTCCCTCCCGCCCGGGCCTGGAGCTTCCGGAATGGGCGGCCCGCCTGGCGCTGGTGGGCGCCGGCGCCATGGTGCTCGGCTCCG
>CAMTXB010000061.1:0-73664 GCA_947085575.1 uncultured Caulobacteraceae bacterium | reverse complement strand
GCCAGCCGCAGGGCGGTCTCCAGGCTGTCGGCATAGCGGGCCTCCTGGTCCTTGCGGGTGACCAGCCGGTCCACGACGATATCGATGTCGTGCTTGAACTTCTTGTCGAGAACCGGCGAATCCTCAATGGGATAGAAGGTCCCGTCGATCTTCAGGCGCTGGAACCCCGCCCGCTGCCACTCGGCGATTTCCTTGCGGTATTCCCCCTTGCGGCCGCGGACCACCGGCGCCAGCAGATAGAGCCGCTCCCCGTCGGGCAGGGCCGAGAGCTTGTCGACCATCTGGCTGACGGTCTGGCTTTCGATGGGCAGGCCGGTGGCCGGCGAATAGGGCACGCCCACCCGCGCCCATAACAGGCGCATATAGTCGTGGATCTCGGTGACGGTGCCGACGGTGGAGCGCGGATTACGGCTGGTGGTCTTTTGTTCGATGGAGATGGCCGGGGACAGGCCCTCGATCAGGTCCACATCGGGCTTGCTCATCAGCTCCAGGAACTGGCGGGCATAGGCCGACAGACTCTCCACATAGCGCCGCTGCCCCTCGGCATAGATGGTGTCGAAGGCGAGCGAGCTCTTGCCCGACCCCGACAGACCCGTGAGCACGACCAGCTCTCCCCGGGGAATATCGACATTGACATCCTTGAGGTTGTGCTCCCGCGCGCCGCGCACGCGGATGAAGTTCAGCTGATCGGCCATGATTGTCCTGGAAGCCCCGCGAGCCGCCCGGGTTCCAGACAGCCGACCTCAATGTAATGCCCGGACTCAGAGATAACACGAGAACAGGTAGAGAACAAAACCCTCACCGGGTGGCGGCGGCCTGCACCTGCTCCATGGCGCGCAGCAGGTTGCCGCCCCAGAACTTGTCCAGATCCTCCTGGGTGAAGCCGGCTGCCACCAGCCGCTCCGTCAGGGCGGGAAAGGCTGTGACATCCTCGAAGCCCTCGATGCCGCCGCCGCCGTCGAAGTCGCCGGAAATGCCCACATGGTCGATGCCCACGGTCTCCACCACATGCAGGATGTGCTGCATCAGATCATCCATATTGGCCCGGGGCAGGGGGTATCTGGCCTCGATGGCGGCGCGCTCGGCCTGATAGGCCGCGCGCTGCTCGGGCGGCACATCGCGCCGGGGTCCGTACTTCTGGGTCAGGGCGGCCAGGGCGGCGATCCGTTCCGGGATGCGGGGCGTCTCGACCATGTAGCCGGAGAAGGCGTTGAGCTGGATCACCCCGCCCTTGTCGGCCAGCTTGCGCAGCAGATCGTCGGGGATGTTGCGCGGGTGGTCATAGACCGCCTTGACCCCGGTATGGGACAGGATCAGCGGCGCCCGGGACAGGTCCAGCATCTGATCAAGGGCGGCGTCGGAGGCGTGGCTGGGATCGATGACGATGCCCAGGTCATTGGCATGGCGGACAAAGGCCCGCCCCGTTTCGCTGAGCCCGCCCCATTCGGGTCCCTTGGGATCGGTGGAGGAGTCCGCCAGGTCGTTATTGGCGAAATGGACCGGCCCCATCATCCGAACGCCCAGGCGGTAGAAGGTCTCCATGAGCGACAGGTCGCCGGCCAGGGGCGCGCCGTTCTCCAGGCTGATGAAGACGAACTTCTTGCCTGCCGCCACCGCCTCCCGAGCCTCGCCCGGGGTGGTCACCAGGGTGAAGTGCTCGTGGTTTTTGGCCGTCATCTGCAAGATTTCGACGGTGCGGACTATGGCGTGGTCCCGAGACCACATGTCGGCCACCGCGTCGCGTCCTCTCTGCGGGGTGAAGACCACGAAGACCCCGCCGTCCACGCCGCCCTCGACCATGCGAGGATAGTCCACCTGAGTCCCGTCCACGGCCTGGTCGTGCCGGTCCATGATGCTCCAGCCCGGGGCCGAGAAATTGGCCGGGGTGTCGAAGTGAGAGTCCAGGACAACGGCCTGCTCATGCATCTGCGCCGGGGTCTGGGCGTGGGCGACCCCGGCAGCGGCGGCGAGGGCGAGGAGGCTGGCGAACAGGGCGCGGCGGGACACGGGGCGGAACTCCTTCGATGGGCCGGGACCGCAGTTAGGGCCACGGGGATGGCCGACGCAATGACGCAGCGGTGGGACTCCCGGGAGACCTCCCCCGGGAGTTGTCGGTGACCGGCCTCAGGAGCCTGTGCCGGAAAGGCGGGCTCCAGGGTGCGAGCCCCGGGCTAACCGCCCGCAGCCCGCTGAACGCGGCGGAAGACCCCATTGGCCCGGGCGCAGGGGACGCCGTCCGCCCGGGCGAAGGCCTGGGCGAAGGCGAGCGTGCCGCCTGAGCGGACGAACTCGGTCTCGAAGGTCAGCCACTGGCCGATCCGGGCGGCTTCGAGGAAGTCGATGCTCATATTGACCGTCAGCATCGAGGCCTCGCCCCCGGCCGCCTGGACGCAGGACAGGCCCATGGCGTTGTCGCACAGGGCCATGATCAGGCCCCCATGCACGAAGCCGCGGCCATTCACATGGGGCTCCCGGGTCCGGAGGCCGAGGATGACCGCCTTCTCCGTGGTGCGGGCATAGATCGGGGCCCAGGGGTCAGTGAGGGGGCTTGTCCGCCCGTGAAGGGAAAAGCCCTCCGGGGGCGGCGGGCCGGGAGGGGCGACCATCAGGCTGCGGCCAGTCGAGCGAGGCTTGCCAGCGTGCCGGCGCAGGCCTGGGCGGCCTCCTGGCCCTTGATCCGGAAGTGGGCGCCGAAGAAGTCCTGGTGAACCTGGTGCTCGTGGAAGTGATGCGGCGTCAGCACGACGGAGATGATCGGCGTCTCGGTGGCCAGTTGCACCTGCATGAGGGCGCCGATCACGGTCTGGGCGACGAACTCGTGGCGATAGATTCCGCCGTCCACCACGAATCCCGCCGCCACCACGGCGGCATAGCGGCCAGTGCGGGCCAGGCTCTGGGCATGGAGGGGAATTTCGAAGGCGCCGGGGGTCTCGAAGCGCTCGATGCGCTCAGGGCCAAAGCCCAGCTCGCCCATGGCCTCGACGAAGCCCGTATGGGCCTGATCGACGACCTGGCGATGCCAGAGGGACTGGATGAAGGCGATACGCGCGGCGCGGAAGGCCCCGTTGGCGGTGGGCAGTTCGAAGGCGGCTTGGGTCATGGTCGTTTCCCTGACGGGTGGATGAACCACGACTCAGGGGCGCGCTGGACGGACCATGGGGACGCAAGCGTCCGCATGGTGTCGCCCAACGGTTCTCATAACCGGACTCTGACCGTCGGCCCCGGGATCACACCGGGTCTGCTCGTCCCTGGCGGCGGTGAGGCCGGCAGGCGCCCGCGGGCTCGTCCGGGCTGTAAGGCCCGGCATTACCGCCGGTGGGGAATTTCACCCCGCCCTGAGAACGTAGATCGCCGGAACCCCCGGCGACGGATTGATCCTAGCCTCAGTCTAGGGCGTCAAACAAGCGTTTGGCCTCATCAGGCCCGCTGATTGAGGGTGATGGCCGAGGCGGCCTTGCTGGCCGCCTGGTCCGACCGGGGGCCATAGCCGGTGGCGTCGCTGCGCTGGGCGGCGACCTCGTCGGCAATGGCCTTGACCAGGCCCTCGGTGACCGTGCGGGCCGCCGCAATGGCCCGGCCCTGCCGCGCCAGCACGGCGTCAAAGGCCTCGGTCGCCCGGATCAGCCGGGTGCGCTGGGCCAGGGGCGATGCGGCCACCAGATCGGGATTGGCCCGGATGCGGGCCGATTCATGGCGATAGACATTGGCCAGCCGGGCGGTCTCCTCCATCTGGTCGGCGGCCTTGTGCGGACGACCCTCCTCGAAGGCCTGGGCGCTCAGGGCCACCAGCTCGGTGAGACGTTCGGTCAGCAGGCTCAGCTGTTCGACGCGGTCCTGCGCGTCGGTTGCGGCGATCCCCATGGCGGCTACTCCTCCAGGCCCTGTAGTTTCAGCATTTCGCGGGTGACGGTGTCGGCCAGACCGATCCCCCCGCTTCTGGCGGTCTCCCGGGCGAAGGCCTCGGTGAGGAAGGAGCGGAACTGGTTCTCCGCCTGACCGCCGCCGAACGGGGCGGAGACCTCGGTCGAGGTGAACATCTGCTGCATCATGGTCGACAGGAAGGCGGCCTCGAAGTCCCGGGCGGTCTTCTCGATCTGGCCACGCCTGGCCAGGGTGGCGACATCCTGGGCGCCAGATGCGGCGCCGGCGCCCGGCGCGATGGCTGAGAGCGGCGAGAGGCCATTCATCACATCACCTCGATTTCAGCCTGGAGGGCGCCGGCGGCCTTGATGGTCTGCAGGATGGAGATCATGTCGCGGGGGGTGACCCCCAGCGCGTTGAGCCCGGCCACCAGGTCTGACAGGGCCGCGCCATTGCGCACGGTGATGAACTGCTTGCCGCGCTCCTCCTCCACATCCACCTCGGTCTGGGGGATGACCACGGTCTCGCCCTGACTGAAGGGGGCCGGCTGGACGACGGCGGGGAACTCCTGGACGCGGATGGTCAGGTTTCCCTGGGCGATGGCCACGGTGGAGACCCGGACGGCCTCGCCCATGACGATGACCCCTGACACCTCGTCGATCACCACCTTGGCGGCGTTGTCCGGCTGAACGGGCAGGTTCTCGATCTGGGCCAGGAAGGCGGTCATGTCATGCCCCGCCGGCGGGCGGACGGCGACAATGGTGGGGTTTTCGGCGTGAGCCGTGCCGGGGAAGCGGCGGTTCACCGCCTCGGCGATCCGGCGCGAGGTGGTGAAGTCGGGATTGCGCAGGGTCATTCGCATTTGACCCATGGAGGCCAGCTGGAAGCCCAGTTCGCGCTCCACAATGGCGCCGCTGGCGATCCGTCCTGACGTCGGGACGCCCTTGGAGATGGATGAGCCGGACGCCCCGCTGGCCGAGATCGAGCCGGTCTGCACCGTGCCCTGCGCCAGGGCATAGGCTTCGCCGTCCGCCCCCAACAGCGGGGTGACCAGCAGGGTGCCCCCCTGCAGGCTCTTGGCGTCGCCCATGGCCGAGACCGTGGCGTCGATGGGTGAGCCTGCCGCTGAAAACGCCGGCAGCCGGGCCGTGACCATGACAGCGGCCACATTCTTGGTGTTGAGATTGGCGTCCCGGGTATTGACCCCCAGGCGCTCAAGCATGGCCTCCATGCTCTGGCGGGTGAACGGGGCGTTGCGCAGGGAATCGCCCGTGCCGTTCAGGCCGACCACGATGCCGTAGCCCACCAGCATGTTGTCGCGCACACCCTCGAACTCGACGATGTCCTTGATCCGCGAGCTGGCCAGGGCCGGGCCTGCCCCCAGGCTGAGGCAAAGCAGGACGGTGCTGAAAAGTCGAAGGCTACGAGACATGACGCTCACCACTCCAGGAGGGGTCAGCCCAGGTCCTTGCCAGCCCCGTGCCATAGGGCCAAGCCAGGAACGCAAGTAAAATCAGTAATCTATGGTGTTCATCGCCTCGGCGCAGTCGGCCCGGTGCAGATTTTGCCCGGCATTAACCATACCCTAAGCGGCGGGGCAGAGACTTTGCGGCGAGAGTGGCGTGGGTATGGCAGGACGCATGAAAGTCACGGGTTCGGGTTCGTTGGGGCCAGCGTCCGGCACAGGTCGCGCCAAGGGTTCGGCGGCGGGCGACGGGTTCCGTCTGCCCGGCGCAGCAGGTCCAGCCCCGGTGTCGGCGGCCGGCCCCGCCGGTGCGGTGGCCCCGGTCGGCGGGCTGAGCGCCCTGCTCGCCCTGCAGGAGACTGGGGGGGCCTTGGAGCGCCGCCGGAGGGCCGTCAGCCGGGCCGGCCGGATTCTCGATGTCCTGGACGAGGTCAAGCTGGCCCTGGTCAGCGGCGAGCTGTCCCTGAATCAGATGGAGCGTCTCACCCGGTCTGTGCGGGAGGAGCGGGCGGCCACTGAGGATGCCGCCCTGGAAGGCGTCTTGAACGAGATCGAGACCCGGGCTGCGGTCGAGCTGGCCAAGCTGGAAGTGGCCCGTAACACCGGTCCTCGACTGACGGGGGAGTCGCGTTGAATGTCACAGAACATCTGCTATATAGCCGCCTCCCAAGTTCCAGGGAGCGTTCCAGGGGCGTGAGGTATCGTTATGGCGACCACTGTCATGGCTTTAGAGGGCTCTTATCGTCCGTCCGAGGACGAAGAGTTCATGAATGAGCGTCAAGTCGAGTATTTCCGACAGAAGCTCATGACTTGGAAAGAAGAGATTTTCCGCGAGAGCCGGGAAACACTTTCTCATCTTCAGAATGAAACAGAGAATCTTCCCGACGATATCGACCGGGCCTGGTCGGCGACCGACCGCGCGCTGGAATTGCGCACCCGCGATCGCCAGCGGAAGCTGATCTCCAAGATCGACGAAGCGCTGCGTCGGATCGAGGATGGCTCCTATGGCTATTGCGAGGAGACCGGCGAACCCATTGGAATCGCCAGGCTCGAAGCCCGCCCCATCGCCACCCTGAGCCTGGAGGCCCAGGAGCGTCACGAGCGCCGCGAACGGGTCCACCGGGACGACTGAGGCCTTCAGGTGTTCGCGACCCCGCGGCTCAGGTCACCCGGGTGGTGGTCAGGGCCGCAGCCTCCTGGTCCCCCAGGGCGAGGCGCCCGTGAAGCTGTGGCAGGATGTCGCCCACCTTGGTCGCCACGGCCCAGCTGTCCATGAAGTCAGGCGGGGTCAGTTGCGCCGCCACCGTGTGCTCCAGCAGGTGGAACAGGGGGTCCCAGAACCCCCCTGGGCTGTAGAACACGACGGGCTTGCGGTGCAGATCCAGGCGCCGCCAGGACAGGAGCTCAATGATCTCCTCCAGGGTGCCGATGCCGCCGGGCAGGACCACGAAGCCGTCAGACCGCTCGAACATGATCTGTTTGCGCTCGTGCATGGAACGCACGACGATGGTCTCCACCACGTCCAGGGTCCGCTCCCGGCTGGTGAGGAATTCCGGGATCACGCCCAGCACCGCGCCACCGGCCTCATGGGCGGCCCGGGCGCAGGCGCCCATGAGGCCTACGCCGCCGCCGCCATAGATCAGTTGACGGCCTTCGCGCGCCAGGGCGCGGCCAAAGTCCGCCGCATCGGTCAGAAGGGCCGGACCCGCGGCGTCCGACGAACCGCAGAAGACGCAGACAGACTGGATGCTGGGGGGCGAAGCGCCCATAGGAAGGAAACTCCGGAACGGCAGGCCGCACTTCGGGGGCGCGACGGGCAAAGGGTTTTATGGTCTGGCCCTGCAAAGGTGCTGGACAGAGCCTTAGCCTAGAGCACGATTCAACGGACAATGGATTTCACCCGGCCTCCATTTTGGGCTGGCGGACCCGGAATCCCTCCGTCTAGGGTCAGATCAGATGCGATTCAAGCCAGCCGTCCGAAGCCGCGCCGCCATGGCAGTCCTGGCCATCGGCCTGCTGAGCGCCTGCGGGGAAGGCCAGGTGGTGACGGTCTCGCCCCTGGGCCGGGAACCCGAAGCGCCTTCCGCCTATCTCGCCCCGCCTCGGGCCGAGGCCCTCTTGGCCTCGCCGCAGGGGATGCGTCTGGCCGGGCAGGCTGCGCCCGGCGCGAGGGTCCGGCTGGCCACGCCGGAAGGGGAGGTGCAGCTGACCGAAGCCGACAGCGCGGGCGCCTGGGAAATCGACCTGGGCGCCAGCCGCGCGCCGCGGATTTTTGGCCTGTCAATGATCCTGGAGGAGCGCACGGTCCAGGCCGAGGGCTATCAGCTGGTGCTCCCGGACGGGCGACTGGTCCTGCTGCGGGCCGGGACCGGGGCTGTGGTGGTCCAGGGGGTCGAGGGAAGCAGGATCGTCGCCTTTGATTTCGATGACGAGGGCGGCGCAGTGATTTCCGGCCTCGCCCCCCCTGAGGCGATCCTCTCGGTGCGCATCGACGGTCGGACGGTGTCCACCAGCGGACGCGCGAATGCCGCGGGGCGGTTCAGTCTGCCCTTTGGCGCTCCGGTGCCGCCCGGTCCCCACCAGATCCGGGTGCTGGGGGAATCCCTCGATCTCAGCGCCGCGGTGGACGCCACCCCGGCCCGGCCGCCAGCATCGGGCGCCTTCCGCGCCACGGCGACGGCCTATGGCCTGCGGATTGACTGGCTGACCCCCGGCGGCGGTCTGCAGTCGACCCTGTTGGTCAAGTGAGGAGAGTTTTCCGTTGAGCCCGCCAGGACGGGGTCGCCGTGGCGGCCTTGACGCGTTGGCGGTGGCCGAAGACTTCCGGTTCTGGCCGGCCATGGCCGATCTCGGCGCCCTGGTGATGCGCTCCGGCGCCCCGCAGCTGCGCCTGAGACTGGCCGCCTCCGTGATCCTGGTCCTGATCGGCAAGGTCGCCGCCGTGCTCTCCCCGGTCATGC
Organism: uncultured Caulobacteraceae bacterium; assembly: GCA_947085575.1. Taxonomy (GTDB): domain Bacteria; phylum Pseudomonadota; class Alphaproteobacteria; order Caulobacterales; family Caulobacteraceae; genus Phenylobacterium. The sequence continues at coordinate 65,378 of CAMTXB010000061.1, read as the reverse complement.
TGGGGGAGGCGATCAACACCCTGTCGGTCGCGGGCGGCGTCGTGGCGGTGGGGGCGGGCTTTGTCGGGCTGGCCATGGCCTTTGCCGGCCTGCGTCTGCTGGCGGCCTGTGCGCCCTTCGCCCGGGACGCCATCTTCACCGCCGTATCCCAGTCCACCATGGCCACCGCGGCCGTGGAGGGCTTTGGCCATGCGGTGTCCCTGTCCCTGGACTTTCACCAGAGCAAGCAGACGGGAACCCTGGCCCGGATCATTGAGCGCGGGGCGCGGTCCACCGACTTCCTGATCCGCAGCGTGGTGTTCAACCTCGGTCCCACGGCCGTGGAACTGGTGCTGGCCATGGGGGTGATGCTGCTGCGCCTGGACTGGCGCTTTGCCGCCACCGCCCTCCTGACGGTGGTGATCTATGCCGTGGTCACCTTCAAGATCACCGACTGGCGGCTGTCCCACCGTCGGGAGCTCAATGAGGCCGACGCCAGCGCGGCGGGCCTGTCGGTGGACGCCTTGATCAATTTCGAGACGGTGAAGACCTTCGGCGCAGAGACCCGGGCGGTGGGCGCCTATCGCTCAGCCCTGACCCGCTATGTGGGAGCCGCCACAACCGCCAACACCTCCCTCTCGCTCCTGAACGGCGTGCAGGCGGTGATCCTCAATCTGGGCCTGGCGGTGATGACCGTCCTGGCGGGCCTGGAGGTCGCCGCCGGGACCATGCGGATCGGCGATGTGACCATGGCCATCCTGCTGCTCATCGGCATCTATGCGCCGCTGAACATGCTGGGCTTCAACTATCGGGAAATCCGCCAGGCCTTCATCGATATGGAACAGCTGGTGGCCCTCACGGGCCGCACCCCCGACATTGTCGACGCCCCCCAAGCACAGGCCTTGCCCCCCGCGGCCCGCGATGGCGCACGGCTGGAGTTCCGCGACGTGGGCTTCCGTCATGACGCCCGCAGCCAGGGCCTGCGGAATGTCAGCTTCATCGCCGAACCGGGATCAACCGTGGCCCTGGTCGGGCCATCCGGGGCCGGCAAGACCACGGCGGTCCGGCTGGCCCTGCGGCTCATTGATCCCCAGGAGGGCGCCGTGCTGCTGGACGGGCTCGACCTGCGCCAGGTGCGTCAGGCGGCCCTTCGACAGGCCGTCGCCCTGGTGCCCCAGGACGTCGCCCTCTTCAATGACACCCTGCGGGCCAATATCGCCTTTGGCCGGCCCGAGGCCAGCCTGGCCGAGATCCAGGCCGTGGCCGCCGCCGCCGAACTCTCCCCGTTTATCGAGTCCCTTCCAGATGGTCTGGAGACCCGCGTCGGCGAACGGGGGCTGAAGCTGTCAGGGGGTGAGCGGCAGAGGGTCGGCATCGCCCGGGCCCTTCTCGCCAATCCCCGTCTCCTGATCCTCGATGAGGCCACCAGCGCCCTGGATGGGCGCACGGAGGAGGCGATCCAGGCCACCCTGCGAAAGGTGCGCACAGGTCGCACCAGCCTGGTGGTGGCGCACCGCCTCTCAACCATCGTCGACGCCGACCTCATCGTGGTCCTGCGCCGGGGCCGGATCGTCGAGACCGGAACCCACGAGGCCCTTCTGGCTGCGGCCGGGGAATACGCCGCCCTCTGGCGGCGCCAGACCCGGCAGCGGTAAGCCTATTCCGCAGCGCCCGGGGCGGTTCCCTCGGCGCCGATGGGGAGGGTCTTGTCCCGTTTCCGCAGGCCCAGCTTTCCACCGCCCCAGCCCGCGAGCCGGCGCAGGCGCTCCTGATAGACCTTGGGCGCAGCCAGCATGACGGGCGTCAGGACCAGGGTCAGAAGGGTGGCGAAGGACAGGCCCCAGACCACGGCGGCGGACAGCTGGACCCACCACTCTGAACCTGGCGCCCGATACTCAATGTGGCCCACCCGGAAATTCGGATGCAACTGGAACATCAGCGGCAACAGGCCGACCACCGTCACCACCGTCGTGAGGATCACGGGGCGGAAGCGCTGGGTGGCGGCGCGGACGGCGGCGTCATCGGCGGGGTAACCCGATCTGCGCAGCTGATAATAGGTGTCCACCAGCACGATATTGTGGCCCACCACCACGCCCGCCAGGGCGACAATGCCGGTCCCCAGCATGATCACCGAGATATAGTTGAAGGTGCCCAGGAGATTGACCTGGACCCCCAGCAGCACGCCGACGGTCGACAGGGCCACCGCCGAGAGGGTGACGGCCACTCCGTAGAAGCTGTTGAACTGCCACAGCAGGATCATCCCCATCAGGAACAGGGAGACGGCCATGGCGACCATGAAGAACTGGGCCGCCTCCTGGCCCTCCTCGTCGGCCCCGGTGAACTTCCAGCGCACATCCCCGCTGATCTGCGCCTGCTCAAGCCAGGGGCGCAGTTCGGCGATCTTCTGATTGGCCGCCACCCCCTCAATGGCGTTGGCCTGAACGATGACCAGACGCTGGCCGTCCCGCCGCTGGATCGTGGTCACCTGCTGGGCCGGGGCCTGGCGGATGAAGTAGCTGGCCGGCACGGGACCCAGGGCGGTGGAGATCTTCAGGTCGTCAAAGGCGGCAATGTTGCGCGCCTCGGCGGGGAAGCGCACCCGGATGTCGAGCTCGTCCTCGGCATCGTCCGGGCGGAACCGGCCCACCAGAACCCCCGTGGTGACGAACTGGATCGCCTGGCCCACCGAGAGCACATCCACCCCATAGCGCCCGGCCGCCTGCCGATCGACCGCCAGGTTGAGCTCGATGCCGGGGGAGGTTCGGTTGTCCTCCAGTTCATAGAGCTCGGGATCGGCCTCCAGCCGCGCCCGGACGAGATCGGCCGCCGCATTGAGCGCCTGGGCATTCTGACTGCGCAACTCGACCTGAACATCCTTGCCCACCGGGGGGCCGCCCTGTGGTTCGCGCACCTCGATCAGGACGCCGGGCATGTCGTTCAGCCGGGTGCGGATGTCATTGACGATATCGGCGCCCCGGACCCCAAGCTCGCCCCGTTCCTCAAAGTCCACCAGATCGACCTGCAGGCGACCCACTGTGTCATTGGGCGGTCCGCCGCCGCCGCCGCCGGGGCTGGCGGCCCCTGACCGGGTGTAGATGGAATCCACCCCGGGCACATCCAGCAGCCGCGCCTCCACCTGACGCACCAGCACATCGTGGGCCTCCGGCGACAGATTGCCGCGGGCCTTGACATAGACCTGGGCCCATTCCGGATCCTCATCCAGGAAGAACTCCGTCCGGTGGGTGGACGAGCCGAACCAGGCGACGATGGCGATGACGATCAGCAGGGCCGCGGCGAAGGTCCGCGTCGGCGCCGCGCTCAGCGTCCAGAGCATGCGGGCATACCAGCCCATGAAGCCCGACATCTCCCGGGGATCGCCCCGTTCGGACTTCTCGATCTCCGCCAGATGCGCCTCATCGACCGCGGCCTTGCGGCCAAAGATCGAGCCCAGGGCCGGCGTGAAGATCAGAGCGATGAAGATCGACGCCCCCAGGACATACATCAGGGTCAGGGGCAGGAAGCTCATGAACTTGCCCGGGATCGAGTTCCAGAACATGAACGGCAGGAAGGCGCAGAGCGTCGTCAGGGTGCCGTTCAGGACGGGGAAGAACATCCGCTTGCCGGCGGCGGCGAAGGCCTCCTCCTTGGGCAGGCCCTCGGCCATCTTCCGATCAGCGTACTCGACCACCACAATGCCCCCGTCCACCAGGATGCCCACGGCCAGCACCAGGCCGAACATCACCATCTGGTTCAGGGTCACGCCGGAGGCGTTGAGCATCAGGAAGGCCAGCATGAAGCAGGCCGGGATGGCCGCGCCCACCATCAGGCCCTGCCGGATCCCCAGGCTGTAGACGATGATCATCATCACCAGGATGGTGGCGACCAGCAGGCCGGACTCCAGCACCACCAGGGTGCGATGGATAAAGTCGCTCTGATCGTAGGTGTAGGACACGCGGATCGTGTCGGGCCACCGGGCTTCTTCTTCGGCGACCACGGCCCGGACGGCATCGACGGTGTCGAGGATGTTGGCGCCGCTGCGCTTGGCCACCTCCAGCGACATGGCCGGCTCGCCATTGAAGCGGGTGATGAAGTTCGGCTCCTTGAAGGTGCGCCGAACCTCGCCGATGTCGCCGACGGTGATGACCCGGTCGCCGCTCTTCTTGATGGGCAGGCTGAGGATGTCGGCCGGCTTCTCCACCACCCCGGGCACCTTGACGGCGAACTGGCTGCCCCCAGACCGCAGGTTTCCGGCCGGGACCAGCTGGTTGTTGCGGCTGATCACCTGGGCCAGTTCCCCGGTGGTGACGTTATAGGCCTCCATCCGCAGGGGATCGATGGTGACCTCGAGCATCTCCTGCCGACCGCCGGACAGCTGCACTTCCAGCACCCCGGGCGCGGCCTCCAGGCGATCCTGCAGAGACCGGGCGATCCGATAGAGCTCCCGTTCCGGCGCGGCCCCCGACAGCATGATGCCGATGATCGGCTCGCCGCTGAAATTGGCCTCTTCGATGATCGGTTCCTCAGCGTCAGGCGGGAATCGGCCCCGGGCCAGATCCACCTTGGCCCGCACCTCGGCCAGGGCGGCGTCCTTGTCGAAATCGGCCTCGAACTCGAGATTGACGATGGCCATGCTCTGGCGGGCCGCGGAGTTCATCTCCTTCAGTCCCTCGATGGACTGAAGCTCCACCTCCAGCGGCTTGACCAGCAGGCGCTCGGAGTCCTCCGGGCTCACGCCGGGATAGGGAACAACCACGGAGACGAACGGAAAGTCGATGTCGGGATTGGCCTCCCGAGGCATGTCCAGATAGCCGAACAGCCCGAAGATGCTGGCGATCAGCGTGACCCCGAGCACCACTTTCCGCCGCTTGATGGCGCCGTCGATCAGCGGACCGATCATACTCTCTAAGTCTCCTGTGCGGGTCGCCCCGGGGCGTGGCCCGTGAGAGTGAAACCCGGCATGCCCGCCGGAACGCGCTTCAAGACTGGACCCTACCGGGCCGCAGCCACGCGGACCTTCTGGCCCTGGTCAACATAGGACTGGCCCACGGTGATGACCCGGGCCTCCCCGGTCAGTCCGCGCACCCAGACCCCTTCGGAGGTTTCCTCGGTCACCTGCACCGGGGTGAAGAGCACGATGTCCCCTGGCCCCACCTGGCGGACCCCCTGCCGGCCCTCGGCGTCCAGAACCATGGAAGACGGCGGCACGAGATGGGCCGGACCCGATGCCGTGGTGATCTTCACGTCCGCCGAGAGACCAGAGCGGATGGCCTGCGAAGGATTGCCGGCCACCACCTCAAGCCGGTAGGTGCGGGTTTGGGGATCAGCATCGCGGCTGACAAAGCGGACCCGACCAGACAGGGTCTCCCCCGACACCAGGGTGGCGGTGGCGGGCTCGCCGACGCGAATCAGGCCGGCCTGGGTCTCCGGGACATTTCCGACGATCAGGATGGGATTGAGTTCAATCAGGGTTCCACAGGGCTGGCCCGGCGACAGATAGGCGCCGATCTCGGCATCGCGGTTGTCGAAGACCCCGGCAAAGGGCGCACGGATATTCACCTGTTCCAGGGCGATTTCCGCCTGGCGAACGGCGGCGGCGGCGGCGTCGAGACTGGCCTGGTCCTGGAGCACCTGGGTCTCCGAGCGGAAGCCTTTCTCGGCCAGGGCCGCAGACGCCCGGTGTTGCAGTTCACGCGAGCGCAAGGCGGCCCGGGCCTGATCCAGAGCCGCCTGGCGGGCGTCCACCGAGAGCCGGCAGAGCACGTCGCCCTTTCGCACAAAGGCGCCCTCCCGAGCGGGGGTGGCGGCCACCACCCCTGGGGTTTCAGCGCGGACCACCACGGCGCGGGCGGCCTCGGTGCGTCCGCGCAGGGTCACCAGATAGGGCCGGGTCACCTCCGGGGTCACGCTCACCTGAACCTGTGGCGGCTGATCAGCCGCCTTGGGCGCTTCGGCGGAGGGCGTCTCGCCCCCCAGGGCGGACATGCCCACGAAATACACCGCCAGCACGCCGAACACGGCGAGAATGAAGATGTGAGACGCCTTGAGACGCATGCGATTCAATTTCTCCAACCCGTTCCGGAGACCTGAACGCCGGAGAAGGCCGCAGCCCTGCGTTCTCTGAGACTCCCTCGCGGTTGTGCGGCGGGCGCCGCCACTGCGCAAATGAATTCGCAGACAGGATTTCAGCTGCGCTGCGGCAACGCCTGACGGACCGTCCATTAGGGCCTAGAATGGCCTCAACCCGCCGCTGACCTCCCCTTTCGGGGCGGCCTTCCACCCAACAGACGGACGACCCCATGAGATATCTGCACACCATGGTCCGCGTGCGTGACCTTGACGCGTCCCTGGACTTCTACTGCGCCAAGCTCGGCCTGGTGGAGGCCTCGCGTTTCGAGAATGCCGCGGGGCGGTTCACCCTGGTCTTCCTCTGCGCGCCCGGCGACGAGGCTGAAGCCCGCGCGCGCCGGGCGCCCATGGTGGAACTGACCTATAACTGGGATTCTGAAGACTATCAGGGCGGCCGCAATTTCGGCCATCTGGCCTATGCGGTGGACGACATCTACGCCGCCTGCCAGAGGCTGATGGACGGCGGTGTGGTGATCAATCGCCCCCCCAGGGACGGGCACATGGCCTTTGTGCGCTCGCCAGACGGGATCTCGATCGAGCTTCTGCAGGCTGGCGCGGCCCTGCCGCCGGCTGAACCCTGGGTGTCCATGGCCAATCAGGGCCAGTGGTAGAGGACACGGTTCTCAGGGGCGGAGGGACGGTGGCTCCCCGAGCAGGACTCGAACCTGCGACAAGTCGGTTAACAGCCGACTGCTCTACCAACTGAGCTATCGGGGATCATCACCGTAGGGCGGCGGCTATACGCCGGGCTGGCGGGCTGCGCAAGTCTCTGCCGTCCGCCTATCCACAGCCCGGGAAAAAAAGCCCGGCCGGAGCCGGGCTTGGAAAGGTGGGTGATGGTGGGGTGTCTTCAAGGAAGACCTGCTCAGGCTCGCCAGTTATGGTTAAGATGAAGTTAATGGCGCCGGCGGGCGGGTAAATCCCGTGCGCTCCGCCGGTGTCCCGACCATCCTGTTGCCCCTTGGACGGAGGCCCCGACCCAACAAGTGTCGCGGCCATTGGCCTGTCGCGCCTAGGGGGTGTCACCACCGCTTCACGTCCGGATGCGAAACGACAGGGTGAGCGCCAGGCTTCCTGCGGCGCGGCGACATAACAGCGTATAGGTTCTCCCCATGCGGCGACGATCAGGTGCAATCCTGGCGGCGATAGGCCTTGGCCTTGCGGGCTGCAGCGGCGAGGCGGAAGTCTCCGGCGGCGGCTGGCAGAGCGAGATGGGCGAAGTCAGGATGGCGGTCCGCGGGTCGGAGGACGACCCCATGATCACGCGGCGCCTGACCGCCTACAGGGATTATCTCAGCAGGGCGACGGGGCTGCCGGTCAAGCTGTACGAATCCTCCGACTACAATGGCGCCATCCAGGCCCTGTCCAGCGGACAGGTGGACATCGCCACCATCGCCGGCGGCGCCTATGCCAATGTGGACGCCCAGATCGGCGATCTTGCCCAGCCGATCCTCACCGTCCGCCAGGCGGAGGGAGATATCGGCTACTATTCGGGCCTCCTGGTGATGGCCGACAGCCCCTACAGATCGATCCAGGATCTCAAGGGTAAGACCCTGGGCTATGTGGATTTCAACTCCACCTCCGGCTACCTCTATCCGCGGGCGGTCATGCGCAGCCAGGGCCTGGAGCCGGACACCTTCTTCGGCCGCTCCAGCTTTGCCGGCGGACACACCCAGGCGGTGATGGCCCTCGATAATGGCCAGTTCGCCGCCACCATCATCAATATGGGCGGCGGCGACCCGGTGAACGGGTTCACCACCGGGGCCCATTTCACCATGGCCCGGCGGGGTGTGGTCAAGCTGGACGACTTCCGGATCATCTGGACCGCAGGGCCCATCCCCAACAGCGCCGTTGTGGTCCGAACGGACCGGCCACAGCCGTTCATCGACGCCGTGCGCGGGGCCATGGCGGCTCTGCCCTATGACGATCCCGAGATCTGGGGCGACATCGGACAGCCCGACGGCGCGGCGTTCACCGCCGTCACCCGCGACCACTATGCCGAGATCATCAAGCTGCGGGCCGATGATATCGCCGCGCGCCGGAGCGGAGAACGTCAATGAGGCGCATGCTTCTCGCCCTTGGCGCCGTTCTGCTGAGCGCCGCTCAGGCCCAGACGCCCACCCTGCCCATTCGGATCGCCGATATCAGCGGCCAGACCGGTCCGTGCGCGCCGCCGCCACCCGGCTCGCCGGCGGCCCAGAAGGCCTATCTTGATCTTCTGGCCGAGCGGATGAGAACCGATGTCTTCCTTTGCCCCATGCCCGACGCTGCGGCGGCGGCCAAGGCCCTTGCGGCCGGCGAGGTGGATCTGGCGCGCCTGGACGCGGCGGCCATTGCGCCGGTGTCCGATCAGGTGCGCAGCATTCTGACCACCCGCGCGGTGGGTGACCTGAACCGGCTGCCGGTCGTGGTGGCGACCCTGAAAGCCTCGCCGGCGCAAGACCTGGCCGACCTTGCTGGGGCGACCCTGGTGTTTGGCGGATCAATGAAGGCGAGCCTGCAGGTTCCCCGCCAGGCCCTTGGCGACTATGGCGCCGGCGAAGCCTATTTCGGCGCCCAGACCGTGGCCCAGGACCATGAGGCGGCCGCCCGGCGCCTGCGGGGAGGCCAAGCCCAGGCCATGGTTCTGCATGCCGGCGCCTGGCAGAAGCTCTGTCTGGGCGATCAGCCTGGCGCCGATGCCTGCGGCGACCTCCGGGTGGTCTGGCGTCAAAGGCCCTTGGCCGACCACGCCTGGGCGATGCGCCGTGACACCACCGATGACCGCCGCTTCCGGCTGGTCGGCATTCATGTGGCCCTACACAACGAGGCGCCGGAGGTCTTCGCCTGGCTGGCCGGCCCCGGCGCCGGGGAGCTGGAACCCACCGAGCCCTTGGCGCTGCTGCACCAGGGCCCGACGGTCGGGTCATGAGCGGGGTCCCTCCCGCCGTCGCGGCGTTCGAGCAGGAACGCCGGCGGATGCTGATCCGCCAGCGGACCCAGGCGGCGATCGGCCTGGGGATCTTCAGCCTCCTGCTGGTCGTGTCCTTTCACCGGAGCCAGTTCTTCGGTTCGGAGATCGGCGGCGATCCCCTGGGGCGGCTGCTCGACTTTCTCCAGCGGATGAACCCTCAGCTGAAGCCTGAGCTTCTGCTGGAAGACCGCCAGACCCGAGGCTCGCTGCATTCCTGGTTCTATGCCCTGCCCATCTGGCTGCGGGCCGCCTGGCAGACCGTAGAGATGGCGATTCTGGCCACAGCCCTGGGGTCAGTCCTGGCCCTGGGGGCGTCCTTTCTGACCGCCCAGAACATCATGCCCTTCGCCCCCGTGCGCTTTGTCGTCCGGCGAATCCTGGAGGCGATCCGCACCCTGCCGGACCTGATCATGGCCCTGATCCTGGTGGCCGCATTCGGGGTGGGTCCCCTGGCCGGGGTCCTGACCCTGACGATTTCCACCCTCGGGGGCCTGGGCAAGCTGTTTGCGGAGATCAATGAGGAGATCGATCCTCGCCAGCTGGAGGCCCTGCGGGCCAGCGGCGCCGGACCCCTGAAGACGATCCGCTACGGGGTCATGCCCCAGGTGCTGCCCAACTATGCCTCCTACGCCCTGCTCCGTCTGGAGGGGAACCTGGCCGGGGCCGCGGCCCTGGGCATTGTCGGGGCCGGCGGCATCGGCATCGAGCTGCAGCGGGCCATCACCTATACCGAATTCGACACCTATCTGGCGATCCTGCTGATCATCATCGCCATGATCTTCCTGATCGACCTGTTCTCCGAGGCGGTGCGCCACCGCCTCATCGGTCTGGAGAAGGCCTGATGTCGAAAGACGCCTACGACCGGGCCCTGGCCATAGCGCCCGACGCCCTGCGTGCGCCCTGGAGCCGCCGCGTGCGCGATGGCCTTCTGCTGCTGCTGGCCCTGGCGGCCCTGGTGGGCATGGCCATCGACCTGGAGCTGACGCCCGGCGCCCTGATGACCGGCTTCGGCAAGCTTGGCCGGTTCCTGGGCGAAATGTTTCCGCCCTCCTCGGGGGGGCAGTCGGTGCGTATCCTCCGGGCCCTGGCCGAGACCTTCGCCATGGCCTTCGCGGGCACGGTGATCGCCGCCGTGGTGGCGCTGCCCCTCGGGATCATCGGAGCCAAGACGGTGGTCTCCAATCCGTTCCTGCACTTCGGCTTCCGGCGGTTTCTCGACATTTTCCGCGGTATTCCGGCCCTGGTCTGGGCCCTGATCCTGGTGTCGGTCTTCGGCCTGGGACCCTTTGCCGGGGTCGTGGCCCTGGCCCTCGCCGACATCCCCAATCTCGCCAAGCTGTTTTCCGAGACCCTGGAGAACACCGATCCCAAGCCCATGGAGGGTGTCCGTTCGGCCGGCGCCTCGCCCCTGGCGGTGATGCGCTTTGGTCTGGCGCCGCAGTTCGCCCCGGTGGCCACCAGCCAGACTCTGTTCTTTCTGGAGGGCAACTTCCGCAATGCCGGGGTCCTGGGGATCGTCGGCGCGGGCGGCATCGGGTTCGAACTGGACGAGCGGATCCGCATCTTCGCCTTCGACGAAGTGGCCTTCATCATCCTGTTGTTCATGATCTGCGTGGCGGGCCTCGACACCCTGTCCAGGGCCCTGCGCAACCGTCTGGCCTAGGCCCGATAGGGTCGATAGAGACCCGGCCCGGCGTCCACCGGGGCGGAACTCGTGAGCCCTACGGTCGCCGCACCCCAGGCGCAGGCCTGGACCAGCGCCGGCGCCATTCCCGCCCCGGCGCTCAGAGCGTCCAGCAGGCCGGCGGCGAAGACATCGCCGGCCCCGGTGGCGTCGATCACCTTGGCCGGGGGCGGACGCACCGTGATCGGCGCCTCTGCGCTATAGGCGCTTGCCCCCGACGCGCCGTGGGTCACGACGATGGCCTGCAGGCCGGAGCCGAGCACCCTCTGGGCGGCTTCGAACGGCGCATCCAGGGTGGCGGAATCCAGATCATCGGCTGAACAGACCACCACATCGGCCCGGCCCTGATAGGTCGGGGCCGGCCAGTGGAGCACCACAGGACCCCGGCTGATGGCGGCCCAGGCCTCAGAGCCGGGGAAGGCGGCCCGGACATAGAGCCCGTCGGGCTGCATCTCGGGGTGATCGGCCGGGGCGGGCAGGGGGGGCAGGACCAGCCGACCCCGATCCAGGTCAAGCCCCATCACCAGCCGCTCTCCATCCGGCTCAATGAGGATCAGGGTCGTACGGCTCTCCCCGGGCCTTCGGTCCACCAGCCGCACATCCAGGCCCGCCGCCCGGGCCATGGCGATCGCCGCGTCGCCGCCCGGGTCGGCGGCCACCAGACTGGCCAGATGGACCCTGTGTCCGGCCCTGAGCAGGGCCACGCCGGCATTGGCGCCGCCGCCCCCCAGGCGCGGCGCGAGTCGCCCCTGGAGACTGTGTCCGGTCACCCGGCCGCCCCGTTCCAGCGGCCCTTCCAGCCAGACCGGACGGTCCAGGGCCAGGGCGCCGATCACCAGGAAGTCCGCCATGCCATCGCCTCCGTTCCGCCTTCCTAGGCCAGCCGGGTGACAGGGGGGAGACAGCCCCTTCAGGCCAGGTCGACAAATTCCCCCTTGGTCGGCGCAGGGCGCCTGAAGGCCGTCACGCCGGGGTCACTGGCGGCGCCTAAGCTGTCCGTCTTCGAGAGCTTACCGCCGGATCCTGGAGGCTGGATGCTGGAGCTGCGCAATGTGACCAAGCGGTTCGGAGAGGTCAGCGCCGTCGACGGCGTCTCCCTTAGCTGTGAGCGTGGAGAGTTCATCGGGGTCATCGGGCGCTCCGGGGCCGGCAAGTCGACGCTGTTGCGCATGATCAACCGCCTGGCCGAGCCGACCTCCGGCCAGGTCCTCTGGGACGGTGAGGACGTGGGCAAGCTGAAGGGCAGGCCTTTACGCCGCTGGCGTCGCCGCTGCGCCATGATCTTCCAGCAGTTCAATCTCTGTCCCCGTCTGGATGTGATCACCAATGTCCTGGTGGGCGTCCTGGCCGAGCGTCCCGCCGCCACTTCACTCCTGAAAATCTTCCCGGCCGAGGACCGGGCCCGCGCAATACTGGAGCTTGACCGCCTCGACATGGCCCAGGCCGCCCTGCAGCGGGCGGCGACCCTCTCAGGGGGGCAGCAGCAGCGGGTGGCCATCGCCAGGGCCATGCTGCAGGAGCCTGACATGCTGTTGGCGGATGAACCCGTGGCCTCGCTGGATCCCGTCAATGCCGAGGTGGTGATGGAGGCCCTGCAGGATGTCTGCCGTGATCGGGGCATTCCGGTGATCGTCAACCTGCACAGCCTCGACATCGCCCGGCGCTACTGCACGCGGATCATCGGCATGTCCAAGGGCAAGATCATCTATGATGGCCCGCCATCTGGCCTGACCCCCGATGTTGTCGACAGGATCTATGGGGTGCGTACGGGTCGCGCGGGGGCGGCCTTTGCCACCCCCGCCGTTGTGGCCGCCTGATGGCGCTGAAGCTGGCCGACCGGCCCCTGTCGCCGGGCTATCGCTATATCGAGCGCTTTGTCCCGCCGCCGGAAACCGCTGAGCGCCCGAGGGGGGCTGAACCTGTGATCGACGCCCAGGCCCAGGTGCATGACAGCGTACTGGGACCCTGGTGCCGGGTGGGGGCGCGCACCAGCCTGTCGGAAACCGCCATGGGCGCGTTCAGCTATATCGTCAACGACTCCAGCTCGGCCTATGCGGAGATCGGACGGTTCTGTTCGATCGCCAGGGACGTCCGGATCAATCCAGGCAACCACCCCACCTGGAAGGCTGCCCAGCATCACTTCAGCTACCGCGCCATTTCCTACGCGCTGGGGGGCGAGGACGATCACGACTTTTTCGAATGGCGCCGGTCACATAGGGTGACTCTGGGCCATGACGTGTGGCTCGGCCATGGGGTCACGATCCTGCCGGGGGTCACCGTGGGCACCGGCGCGGTTGTCGGGGCCGGCGCGGTGGTGTCCAAGGATGTCGCCCCCTTCACCATCGTGGGCGGGGTGCCGTCCAGGCCGATCCGCGAGCGCTTCCCCAAGGCGGTGCAGGACGGCCTTCTTGCGATCGCCTGGTGGGACTGGGACCATGAACGCCTCGCCGACGCCCTCGAAGACTTCCGCGCCCTCGACGCCGACGCCTTCGTTGAAAAATACGCCTGAACCCGGTCGCCTGGTTCTGGTGGTCGGCCCCTCAGGGGTCGGCAAGGACACCCTGATGGACGGGGCCCGGGCGGCTCTGGCCGATCATCCCGGGGTGGTGTTCCTGCGCCGGGAGATCACGCGCCCCGCCGAGGCCGGCGGCGAGGACCATCTGCCGATCAGTGACACAGAGTTCCGCCTCCGGCAGGCACGGGGGGCTTACCTATTGTCCTGGACGGCCCATGGGCTGTGTTACGGCGCGCCGGCCACAGCCCTGGAGGACCTGGCCCAGGGCCGCACCGTCGTGGTCAATGTCTCCCGGGGCGTCATAGACGAGGCACGCCGGCGTTATCAGCCCCTGCGGATCGTCTCGGTCAGCGCAGATCCAGACCAGCTGGCCCAGCGGCTGCGCCAGCGGGGCCGGGAAACGGCGGCGGAGGTCACAGATCGCATAGCCCGCGCCCGGACCTATACGGTCACCGGAGAAGACGTGATCCCGCTACGGAACAACGAGTCGCGAGAAGCCGGCATCATGGCTATGATGAAAGCCATAATGATTGAGACGTGAGTCTGGAGCCGCCCCGCCAGCCTGCCAGAGCCATTTCCGATCTGATTGATCAATCAGATCGGACAAAAAAGGCTCTAAATCAAAACCTTAGATTATTGTCGACCCGATAGATGTTTCATACTCATCGGAAAATACTCTAGGGCGGCGGCCCCGGTGTCTGAGTTAGGAGCCAACCTTGGTCGACTCACTGCAAATGGCCCTGACCAACCTGCTGACCCCGGCCATCCTGTTCTTCCTGCTGGGTTTCGCGGCGGGCTGGTTCAAGTCCGACCTCTCGGTGCCCGAGGGCGCGGCCAAGACCCTGGCCCTGGTGCTGATGTTGTCCATCGGCTTCAAGGGCGGGGTGGAGGCGGCCCGGGCGGGGATGAGTCCCGACTTTCTCAAGGCCGCCGGAGTCGGCCTGATTCTCAGCTTCGGCATTCCGGTCATCGCCTTCGCCATTCTGAGGGTCATCAGCCGGCTCGACCGCACCACCTCGGCGGCGACGGCGGCGCATTATGGCTCGGTGTCCATCGTCACCTTCGTGGCCGGCACAGAGTTCCTGCGGGTCAGCGGGGTGCCGTTCGGCGGCTATATGGTCGCCGTGGTGGCCCTCATGGAGACCCCGGCCATCCTCTCGGCCCTTATCCTGGCCGGCGGCGGCGCGGCCGGCCGCCAGGGGTTGCGGGGCGACCTGTTCCGGGAGGTTGCCCTGAATGGCTCTGTCGTCCTGCTGATCGGCGCCTTCCTGGTCGGGATGCTCAGCGGGGAGGCGGGCATGTCCAAGATGGAGGTGTTCGTCGGCCCGGTCTTCCAGGGGATCCTGGTTCTGTTCCTGCTCGACATGGGGCTGGTGGCCGCACGGCGGCTCAGTGCGGCCCGTTCGCTGACCGTGCCGCTGATCGCCTTTGCGATCTTCATGCCGCTATTGTCCTCGGTGCTGTCGCTGGGCCTGTCCCTGGCCATGGGTCTTTCGCCGGGCAATGCGGCCGTCCTGGCCATTCTGGCGGCCAGCGCCTCCTATATCGCCGTACCCGCGGCCATGCGGATCGCCCTTCCGGACGCTGATCCGGGGGTCTATCTGACCTTATCCCTGGCCGTGACATTCCCGTTCAATCTGGTGTTCGGTATTCCCCTCTACACGGCGGCCGCCGCCGCACTCCTCGGGTGAGATCGATGCAACTGTCGAAACGCAAGAAGCTGGAGATCATTGTCGAGGCGCCGGTGCTGCGCGGGGTCGAGGACTTTCTGGCCGAGGCCGGGGTGCGGGGCTGGACCGTTCTGCCCAGCCTGGCCGGCAGCGGCGACGGCGGGGGATGGCGCAGCGGCCACTACACCCCCGGCCAGGAAAAGCGCCTGATCTTCGCCCTGGTTACCGCCGAGGTGGCCGAGCGCGTGCTCGAACGCCTGGCGGACTTCTTCGCCGACTATCCCGGCGTCGTCGCTGTTTCCGACGTGGAAGTCATGCGCGGCGAGAAGTTCTAGCGGTCAGCCCTCAGGCCTGGGCAGGGCGCCGGGCGAAACTGAACCGCGCGACCACCTCAAAGGGCGCGTTCCGGCCGGCCTGCCGATAGATGGCCATGCTGTCGATGCGGTGAGGGCCGCTCACATAGGCAAAGAGCTGGCTGAGGGTCTCCAGCACCCGGGTCCGCACCCCGTCGTCAGCGATGCCGCCGGTCAGGGTCATATGGAACCGGAAGTCGTCGAAGATGTAGGGATAGCCCCATTCCAGCATCCTGGCGTCCTGGGCCGGCGACAGCGGCGCCCTGCGGCGGCGGGCGATGTCGGCCGCCGACAGGGGCGCGCGGAACGGGTCGAAGTCCCGCACACAGGCCTCGGCCAGGTCGCCCATGGCCGGGCACGGTTGGTTCAGCCTGAAGGCCAGGAAACGCCCCAGGGTCTGGGGCGAGATCGAAGCTTCGAAGGGCGTGCGTCGCCCGGCGAACCCCTCGGCGAAGTCCAGCAGATCGCGCTCCGCAGCCCCATCCGCCAGTTCGAACGGCGCCTTCAGGGTGGCGTGGAAACCATAGCCCCGGGGACTGGCGGTCAGGGCGTCCAGGTCGAGGTCGGCCAAGGCCGGCGTGGCGGGTCGAACGCAGTCGACCTTGCGGTGGGGATCGCGGCCGAGCCAGGCGCAGGCCAGGTCCCAGAGGTCCCCTTGCGGATCGGGGGCATAGTAGACGGCGTAGCGGGGGCTCATGCCACCCGCGCGCCCGTGCGCCAGACTTCCACCGGAACCGGCCAGCCCTGTCTGCGGCGGGAGACCCGCACAAGGTCGGCCCGCTGGCCCACGGCGATCTCTCCACGATCATTGAGGCCGAGGCTGCGGGCCGGGGCAGCGCTCACCGTGGCCATGGCGTCCTGAGGCGTCCAGCCCATGTCGTCGATCAGCATGAAGGCGGAACGGAGCATTGAAAGGGGCACATAGTCCGAGGCGAGGATGTCGAGCACGCCGGCCTGGGCGCTCTCCCGGGCCGACAGATTGCCTGAATGCGAGCCGCCGCGCACGAAGTTCGGCGCGCCCATGGCCACGAACATGCCGAGCTCCCGCGCCTTCCGGGCGGCGGCGAGGGTCACGGGAAACTCGGCGATGATGCAGCCGTCGTCATGGGCTTCCTCCACATGCTCGATGGTCTCGTCGTCATGGGCGGCCAGCGGCAGGCCGTATTCCCGGGCGAACGCCACCACCTTGCGGCGATTGTCATAGGCCATGCCCGGGTCGCGGCCGGCGTGGCGCTTCGCCAACACGTCCTCGATCTCGTCGGCGCTGCGACCGGCGGCCACCATCCGGGCCTGCAGGCGGTCCATATTGGCGGTCTGCCGCTGACCCGGCGTGTGGTCCATGATCGACAGAAGCTTCAGCCGCAGGCTGTCGGCGTGCGGCTCCAGCAGGTTCAGCAGCTCCGGATTGGTCACCTCGCAGCGCAGGTGCAACAGGTGATCGGCGCGAAGGGCGCCGTCGGCCTGAGCCTGGTCCATGCCGGCGATCATCGGCCCCAGGGCTTCCCGACGCTCCAGACCATCCTTGCGCCCATGCAGGCTGAGCGAGTCCAGAACCGTGGTGATGCCCGCCGTGACGCACTGGCCGTCGTGTGCCAGGGCCGCCCCATAGGCGTCCCACAGGGCGCCGGGGCGAGGCTGATAATGCCTCTCCAGATTGTCGGTATGAATGTCCACCAGGCCTGCGATCAGCAGGTCGCCGGTCCAGTCGGCGGCGCCTGCCGGACAGGCGGCCCTGGGCTCCACGGCGGCGATGAGGCCGTCGCGGAAGACCAGTTCGGCGGCGACCTCGCCACCGGGCGTGATCACCTGGTCAGAGAAGATGCGGGTCTCGGTCATGGTCAGGCTGCGGCCTTGAAATGCGCCACCTCGAACAGCCGGCTGGCCACGGCGTCACGGACATCGAGATCGTGGAAAATGCCGATCATGGCGGCGCCTTCAGCCAGGGTGTCCTTGATCAGCCGCACGACGATGGCCCGGTTCTCCGCATCCAGGGAGGCGGTGGGCTCGTCCAGCAGCAGCACGGGATAGTTGCGGATGAGGCTGCGGGCGATGTTCACCCGCTGCTGCTCGCCGCCGGAGAAGGTGGCCGGCGGCAGGTCCCAGTGGGCCTGGGGCAGGCGCAGGGCCGAAAGCAGCCCGCTGGCCCGGTCCTTGGCCTCCTCGATGGAGACGCCGTTTTCAAGCAGGGGCTCCATCACCAGCTGCAGGGTCGGCACCCGGGGGATGACCCGCAGGAACTGGGACACATAGCCGAGCGTCCGGCGGCGCACCTCCAGCACCTCGTGGGGACTGGCCTTTGTGATGTCCACATAGGCGCCGTCGTGCCAGACCTTCACCGCCCCCCGGGTCGGCAGATAGTTGCCGAAGATGGAGCGCATGAGGGTGGACTTGCCGACGCCGGATTCCCCGGCCAGCACCACGCATTCCCCGGCGGCGACCTGCAGGGTCAGGTCCTGGAAGACCGGGATGGTGGCCTGCTCGGCATTGTGCAGAACGAAGGTCTTGGCCAGGTCTTCGACGATGATCAGGGGTTTGTCGGTCATGGCTCTAGATCTGCAGCACGGAGGAGACGAGGAGCTGGGTATAGGGATGCTGGGGATCGTCCAGCACCTGGTCGGTCAAGCCGGTTTCCACCACCTCGCCGCCCTTCATGACCATCAGGCGGTCGGCCATCAGCCGGGCCACAGCCATGTCGTGGGTGACGATGATCACCGCCAGGCCCAGGTCTCGGACCAGTTCGCGCAGCAGGTCGAGCAGGCGCGCCTGCACAGATACGTCCAGGCCGCCGGTCGGCTCATCCATGAATACCAGGCGCGGACCATGGATCAGGTTGCGGGCCACCTGGATGCGCTGCTTCATGCCGCCTGAGAAGGTGCGCGGCTTGTCGTCGATGCGGCGGGTGTCGAGCTCGACCCGGTCAAGCCAGTCGATGGTCGCCTGGCGCATCTGCCCGTAGTGGCGGGCGCCCAGGTTCATCAGCGGCTCGGCCACATTGGCCCCGCCAGAGACCCGCATCCGCAGCCCGTCCCGGGGGTTCTGATGGACGAAGCCCCACTCTTCCCGCTGCATCCGCCGCCGGTCAGGCTCAGACAGGCCATAGATGTCGGTGAGACCAAAGCGACGGGTGTCGAAGCCGACCTCGCCCGAGGTGGGGGCGAGCCTGCCGGAGATACAGTTGAGCAGGGTGGTCTTGCCCGACCCGCTCTCGCCAACGATGCCCAGCACCTCGCCCGGCCGCAGGTCGAAGGCCACGTCGCGGCAGCCCAGGACATGGCCGTACCACTTGGTCAGGCCCTCGACGGTGAGCAGCGGGGCGGGGGCGATTCTGCCGGGGACGGCGTTCATTGGGCGGCCTCCTTCAGAACGGCGTCCTGATCCAGGGCGTGGCCGGCCATGGGGCCGACATGGCCGGCGGCGCGGCGCTCGGCGCAGTGGTGGCTGTCGGAGCAGACGAACATCTTGTCGCCGGCGTCATCGAGAATGACCTCGTCGAGATAGGAGTCCTTGGCCCCGCAAAGCGCGCAGGTCTCCTCCCAGGTCTGGGTCTCGAAGGGATAGTCTTCGAAGTCCAGGCTGCGGACGCGGGTAAAGGGGGGAACCGCATAGATGCGCTTCTCCCGCCCCGCCCCGAACAGCATGACCGCCTCGTTCTGGGCCATCTTGGGGTTGTCGAACTTGGGGATCGGGGAGGGCGACATGAGGTAGCGCTCCTCCACCATCACCGGATAGCCGGCGGTGGCGGCGATGCGCCCATAGGTCGAGATGTTTTCATACAGCGAGACATATTGCAGGCCGTATTCCTCATAGGCGTGCATGGCGCGGGTCTCGGTCTCCCGGGCTTCCAGGCCCCGCAGGGGCTCAGGCTGCGGCACCTGATAGACCAGGACCTGGCCGGCCTTCAGAGGCTTCTCCGGGATCCGGTGGCGGGTCTGGATGATGGTCGCCTCGCCCGTATCCTCCGTGGTGGCCACGTCGGCCACATTGGCGAAGAACCGGCGGATGGAGACGGCGTTGGTGGTGTCGTCAGCGCCCTGGTCAATGCACTTATAGACATCATCAGGCCCGATGATCGCCGCGGTCAGCTGGATGCCGCCAGTGCCCCAGCCATAGGGCACGGGCATTTCCCGCGAGCCGAAGGGCACCTGGTATCCTGGGATGGCCAGGGCCTTGAGGATCGAGCGGCGGATCATCCGCTTGGTCTGCTCGTCGAGATAGGCGTAGTTGTAGTAGCGCTCGGGCGCATTGGCGCGAGCCGGGACGGGCGTGCTCATTCTGCGGCTTCCTTCAGGGCGGCGCGGCGCTCGAAGTGCTCCTTGCGGAGCCGGCGGATCAGTTGCAGGTCGGCCTGGAAATCCACGTAGTGGGGCAGCTTCAGGTGCTGCACGAAGCCCGAGGCCTCCACATTGTCCGAGTGATAGAGCACGAACTCTTCGTCCTGCACCGGGGCATCGGCCTGTTCGCCCACTTCCCGGTGACGCAGGGCGCGGTCGACAATGGCCATGCTCATGGCCTTGCGCTCGCAGTGGCCGAAGGTCAGGCCATAGCCCCGGGTGTACTGCGGCGGATGCTCGGCCGACCCGGCAAAGCCTGACAGCATGGTGCACTCGGTCAGGGTGATCTCGCCGATCTCGATGGCGAAGCCCAGTTCGTCGGGCACGAATTCCACGGCCACTTCGCCCATACGGATCTCGCCGCACAGGGGGTGGGTGGAACCCCAGCCGCGCTGCGAGGAATAGGCCAGGCTGAGCAGGAAGCCCTCGTCCCCCCGGGCCAGGGCCTGCAGGCGCTGGTCTCGGTCGGCGGGGAACCTCATCGGCTGGCGGGTCAGGTCGTAGGGCTCGGGCGCCGCCTCCGTGCGGACGTCGTGCTCCAGCAGGTCCTCGTGCCGGAACACCGAGGCGATGTTGGGCATGGGATAGGCCTGGGGCTGCTCGGCCTGGGGCGCCGGCTCGGGCGGCGCGGCGCCTTCCGCCGCCAGGGCGAAGTCCAGCAGACGGTGGGTATAGTCAAAGGTGGGGCCAAGCACCTGGCCGCCAGGGATGTCCTTAAAGGCGGCCGAAACACGACGGCGGACCGCCATGGCTTCGGTCTCCACCGGCAGGGAGGCGCCGAAGCGGGGCAGGGTGGTGCGATAGGCCCGCAGCAGGAAGATCGCCTCCGGCAGGTCGCCCCGGGCCTGTTTGACCGCAAGCGCAGCCAGGTCGCGGTCGTAGCAGGAGCCCTCGCTCATCACCCGGTCGACGGCCAGGGACAGCTGCTCCCGCACCTGCGCCACTTCCAGCTCGTTGACGCCAGGATCACCGCGGCGATCCTCGGCCAGCCACTGGTGGGCGTGGGTAATCGCCTTCTCGCCGCCTTTGACGGAAACATAGGCCATGTCAGCCTCCCTTGATCTGAGCGGTGGTGGTGCGGGGCAGGGCCAGCAGCCGGTCGCCGGCCACCAGCAGTAGGTCGACGCCGAACTGGAACTGCGCCTGGTTGGTCTCAAGCTGGCGCCAGAAGTCCCCTGGCAGACCCTGGGGCGCGATATCGGTGGTGGTCTGGATGCCCGGCCCGCTGAGGGTCACGGTCGGCCCGCCCTCCAGGCCGGCGATCTGCAGGATCACCGTCGTCGAGCGGTCGGGATACTTGGCGTCCCCCTGGTGGAAGGCCGCCAGGGCCGGGGCCTTGGCCATGTCCGTGACCAGGGCGAAGGCGGCGTTCTCGACCCGGTCAGTCAGCGGGCAGCCGCAGTGGAAGCGCAGCCAGGCTTCAGCCTCTGACTCAGCCAGGCTCGGGTCGAGCCAGACCAGGGTCTCGAAGTCGAACAGGGTGAGCGCCACCGCGCCGGCCGCCTTGTCCACCCCGGCCGGCGCCTCAGGCGCGCGGTCGAACTGAGTAATGCGGCCCGGACGGGCCATGCACTCCATCATCTCGCGGAACACCGCCTGGCTTTCCCGGACGGGATCGACGAAGGCCGGGGCGATCCGGTTGAGATCAAGGGTTGCAACGCTCATTGGGGACCCCGGGTGCGGACCATGGTGAAGAAGTCGACCTTGGTGGCTGCGGCCTTGCGGGCGGCGGTGTCCCGGCGCTCGACCTGGGCGCGGGCGAGCCTGGCCACCACGGCGCCTTCGACCACCGGGCGCAGGGCCGGGGCCTGCATCATGGCGTCCACGGCCGCCGCCAGTTCGGCGTGGCGACGATCGCGGCCGGCCACATAGCCAATCCCGGTTTCGCCGCTCTCAAGCCGCACAGCGGCCCGGGTGACGGTCATCTCGCCGACATTGAAGGCGTCTCCGGCCCCGCCCATGCGTCCGCGCACCAGTACAAGACCGGTCTCAGGCGCCCGCAGGGCCGAATAGGCCGGGCGCTCGGACAGGGCGTCCCAGGCCGCAGTGACCTCGCCGGGCTGGGCCTTGGCCAGGATCGACAACCACTGGCGGCGTTCATCGTCCGCCGTCTTGCTGACCGGGTCGACCGGCATGCGTCACCTCGACAACTAAGTAAAATGTTGTATTCGTCTTATGCATTGGGTATTCGAAAGCGGAAATGCCGACAACAATCCAAGTATGAAACTTATTTTACAGTAGTAAAACTTGTCTAGGACATCCGACGTAGACTG
This sequence comes from uncultured Caulobacteraceae bacterium, assembly GCA_947085575.1. Lineage (GTDB taxonomy): Bacteria > Pseudomonadota > Alphaproteobacteria > Caulobacterales > Caulobacteraceae > Phenylobacterium. The sequence goes on along the minus strand of CAMTXB010000061.1, from coordinate 43,494 downwards.
ATCACGAGGTGGTGGAATGTCAGGTGGAATGCCGTTGTGGCGCGAGATCGCCCAGTCCCTGGAACAGCAGATCCGGTCGCGTGAACTGACGCCCGGCGACAAGTTGCCCACTGAACACGAGCTGTCCCGGCAGTTCATGGTCAATCGCCACACCGTGCGGCGGGCCCTGTCGGATCTGCAGGAGAAGGGCATCGTGGAATCCACCCAGGGACGCGGCAGCTTCGTCCGCCGGCCCTCCCGCCCGGCCCGCCTGCAACGCCGGCCACGCTTCACCGAAGCCGTGCTCAAGAGCGGCGGCGAGCCCACCACCCAGGTTCTGAAGCTGGAGGTGCGGCCAGCCGCAGGTCCTGTGGCCGAGGCCCTGGGCCTGAAGATCGGCGCGCCGGTGATCTTCATGGAGCGGCGGCGCTTCGTGGACGGCGAGCCCACGGGGCACGGCCTGCACCATTTCAGCTTCGAGCGGTTCCCGACCTTTATCGAGATGTACAAGGTGCGCGGCACCATCACCCAGACCCTGCTCGACAGCGGGGTGCCCGACTATACGCGGCGCAAGACCTCCATCTCGGCGCGGCTGCCGACCCCCCAGGAGGCCGAACTGCTGCATTTGCCCCGGCATGTGCCCCTGCTGATCCGCAGGTACCTCAATGTGGATGGCCTCGGCCGACCGCTGGAGTTCGGCGAGTCCCGCTCCGCCAGCGAGATCGAAATCATCTTCCAGGACCCCGAGCGGGACTGATCTGTCTTAAGTTATTCCAGGAGAACAGCGTGGAACTGGCGTTTCGAAACGCCCGTGTGGTCACGGGCGACGACGACTTCATCGGATCGGTTCTGGTCCGCGACGGGGTCATCGTCCAGGTGGATCGCGGCCCCGGCGCAACCGGCGAGGACTTCGATGGCGATGTGCTGATGCCCGGCGTCGTCGACCTGCACACCGACAGCCTGGAAAAGCACTACTTCCCCAGGCCCAATGTCGACTGGAGCCCGATCTCGGCGGCGGTGACCCATGACGGCTGCGGCCTGTCGGTGGGGGTCACCACGGTGCTGAACTCCCTGACGCTTGGCTCGTTCAACGCATCGGCGGCGCGCAATACGGACAATCTGAAGCGCCTGGTCGATGGCCTGCATGAGGCTCAGAGCCAGGGGATGCTGCGGGCCGATCACCGGATTCACTGGCGTTGCGAGACCACCGCTGATGACCTTCGCCCTCGCCTGGAGCTCATGGCGGACCATCCCCTGACGGTCCTGTTCTCCCTGATGGATCACACGCCCGGCCAGCGGCAGTACCGTAACCTCGAAAGACACATGGCCAACTGGCAGGCGAGCGGCATGAGCGAGACCGCCGCCCAGGGCCGCCTGGCCCAGGTCCGGGAGCGTCAGGCGCGCAACGCCGCCGACAACCGCCGCCATGTGGCGCAGCTGGCCGCCAGCCGCCAGATCCCGCTCGCCACCCACGACGATGAGAGCCCCGCGCACATCGACGAGGCCTGTGATCTCGGCGCCACCGTGGCTGAATTTCCGGTCACCGCCGAAGCGGCCCAGCGGGCGCGGGAGCGGGGGATGGTGGTGGTCATGGGGGGCCCGAACCTGATCCGCGGCGGCTCATATTCCGGCAATGTGCCTGCCGCCCAGCTGGCCGAGGCCGATCTGCTGGACGCGTTCGCCTCCGACTACGTGCCCCGCAGCCTGGTGGAGTGCGCCTTCACCATGACCAGGCCGCCCTTCGGCTGGAGCCTCGCCCGGGCCGCCGCCCTGGTGACCTCCTCGCCGGCCCGCGCCGTGGGGCTCGATGATCGCGGTGAGATCGCCCCAGGTCAGCGGGCCGACCTTCTGCGGGTGCGCCTGGCCGGCGACCTGCCCCTGGTGCGCGGGGTCTGGACGGGGGGCGCCCGGGCGGCATGAGGCCGTTGCGGATCGTCACCTTCAACACCTGGAAGAACGAGGGACAGTACGCGCGTCGGCTCGCCCTGATGGCTCAGGGCCTGGGCGAGCTGGCGCCCGACATCGTCTGTCTTCAGGAGTGCTTTCTGGCCCAGGGCCACGACACCGCCGCCTACCTGGCGGCGGCCCTGGGCCTTGGGCTTACGGAGGCGCCGGCTCGCCTGAAGCTGCGCAGCCACGGCGGCGACCGCGTACAGAGCGCCTCTGGCCTGGCCATACTGCACCGCCATCGGCCCCTGGCCACGGGGCGCCTGGACCTGCACAGCGACCCCGCCGACGGGCAGCGGATCGCCCAGTGGGCCGATGTTGTCCCGGGCCTGCGGATCCTCAATCTGCACCTGACCCATCTGAGCGACCAGAGGGGCTCAAGGCTTCGACGGGCGCAGCTTGTCCAGGCGATCGCGCAGACGAAGCGACCGGGGCAGGACCTGCTGGTGGCCGGCGATCTGAACGCCAATGGTGATGCGCCAGAGCTTGCGCCCATTGCCGCTGGCCTCGACCGGCGGGCGGCGCCCACGCTCCAGGGCGCGCGGGCCTGTTGCGCCCCTTCACCCCATGGAGCCCTCGATCACCTGGCCCTGGTCCAGCCCCGGGGCTGGAGGATCGCAGCCCGTTTCCGAGCCCTGGACCGGGCCGATCCGGAGGGATGGTTCCCCAGCGATCACGCCGCCGTGGTCGCCGATCTGGTTCCGCTCTGATCTGAGCCTCCCCGGGCCAAGGAAAAGCAGGCGCCTCGGCCTGGGCTGAGACGCCTGCAGGTCTATCCTTGGCCTGACCGCCCAGCGATGCGGTCAGCCTCGGACAGGGGGTTCAGAAGGAGGCGCGCAGGCCGATCAGATACTTCCGGCCAAAGCCCTCGACCTCATAGGGGCGGTCCTCACGGCCCTGGTAGCGAACGCCCTGTTCGTCGGTCAGGTTGTTGGCGTCCAGGAACAGCGAATAGGTGTCATTGACCTGATAGCGAACCGAGAGATCGAGCCGCTGGCTTTCACCCCAGTAGAGGTTGGAGTTGGCCGCCGAACCCGAGGGGAAGACCTCGTCTAGCCAGTCGGTGCGGTGCTGCCAGCTCAGACGCGAGGACAGGCCGTACTTCTCGTAGAACAGGGTCGCCCCGGTGATCCGGTCCGAGGTGCCTGGGAACTCCACCGTCTCGCCGGCCGGGGTCTCGAACTCGCCGGTGGTGAAGGACACGCTGCCCTGGAAGCCAAAGCCTGACAGCCAGCCCGGTAGGAAGGTCCAGGGTTGGGTATAGACGAACTCCAGGCCGGTCAGATAACCGCTGCGACCATTCTGCAGGGCCGACAGGGTATAGGCGCTGCGGTCCACGCCACCGAAGTCATAGCTGTCGTCGCCGACGATGCGCGAGGAGTGGAAGAGCACGTTGTCGACTTCGCGGTGGAAGAAGCTCGCCGCCAGCAGAGATGCCGGCGCGAAGTACCACTCGGCCGACAGATCGACGCCATAGGCCTTTTCCGGGGTGGCGAAGGGGTTGCCGCCGGCGATGGTGCTGTTCGTGTCGTTCACCGTCACGGTGGCGCGCATGTCTTCCAGGCTGGGGCGGGCCTGGCCGGTGATGAAGGCCGCACGGAGCTTCAGGGTGTCGGAATAGTCGAAGCCATAGTGCAGGCTTGGGAAGACGCTGGTCTCTTCCGAGGTGAAGTTGAGGGGGGTCAGAGTCCCGCCGACATTGGCCAGGCCCTGCGATCCGAGCTCGGTGCGTTCCACCCGGACCCCGGTGGTCAAGGTGTGGCGGTCCCACTTCCAGCGGTTCATCACATAGGCCGAGGCGATGGTTTCATCCACCGCATTGCTCAGCCGCGGATCGATGTCATAGACCGCGAAGGCGCCAGTCCCTGCGGCATTGGCGGCCCGGGCCGCGTCCATGAGGGCAAGTACGCCGGCGACCATGCGGCGCGTGTCGATATGAACGCCGGTGAAGCCGCGATCCATGCCGAGATCGTACGCGGTTGAGCCAAACAGGGTCCGCATGTCCCAGGGCAGGCCGAGCAGGGCGGCATTGGTCTCCAGGGGGAAGCCCGTTCGGTTGCCGGCGGCGACGGTACGGTTGGGCCGGACCAGGTTGGTGATGTCGTTTTCCTGGGCCCGGTCATCATACTGGAAGCCGGCGCTGAACGTCGCCAGGGCGCCCAGACTGTCCCAGTCGCGGCTGCCGTCGAACTTCAAGGTATAGGCTTCGGTTTCAAGCCGGGCCGTCGATTCCGAAGCCCAGGACTCCGGGAGCGACATCTGATTGATCGAGGTGCGCTGTTGCCCCCTGGCCGGCTGGCCATTGACCAGCACCGTGTCGTAGAGCGCGTGGTGTGGGATGCCGCCCGCGAATGCGTTGACCCGGACGGTCATGGACGGAAGGAAAACGGTGTTGGCGACCGAGGGCCGGGCGGTGACCGTCGACGTGCCCTGGCCAACGGAAGGGTAGAAGTTGTTGAACTCGGTGGTCGCGTAGGCAAGGTCCCAGCTCAGGTCCCAGTTGTTGATCCGATGGTCGCCATGCAGAATGTTGGCGACAATGCCGTTCGTATAGATGCCATAGGCAAAGGACGCCGTCATTGGCACGCCGATCAGGTTGGCGGTCTCGAAGTTTCGGGTTCCAGAAAAAGCGTTGGCATAGGTGAAGACGTACCAGTTGCGTTCTTCATAATCAACGAAGTCACTGGCCAGGTGTGACAACGAAATATAGTGGTTGTCGTTGGGTGAATACTCAATCTTTCCGGAATAGGATTCCGTAACCCGCTCGATCACATACTTTGTCCACCGGTTTGACGACAGGCCGATGTCGTCGAAACGTGGCTCATCATTGTCGGTGTGCTGTTCGAAGGAGTAGTGCGAGCCGATCAGGCTGGCGCCCCAGGTCCCGTTGGACCAGGACAGGCGGCCCGAATACTGCTTCACCGGACCGTCGCCCATGTCGACGAACCCGCCGCCCACATCGAACGTGCCGTGGAGGCCAGGCAGGCTGAGAGGCGAGAAGGTCTCGATGTTCACCCGGCCGGCCAAGGATTCGGCGGGCATGTTGGGCAGCAGGGTCTTGTTCAGAACGACCTGGCTGATCTGGGCGGCGGGGACGGAGTCGAAGCGGAAGATGCGGTCTTCAGCGCCGATCAGGTTGACGCCGTCCAGCGCCATGGTGGTCCAGCGAGTCGGCGCGCCGCGGATCTGAATATAGCGCTCCTGACCCTGGTCGCGCTGCACGCCGACGCCGGGCAGGCGGGCCAGGGCCCCGGCCGCCGTGGCGTCCGGAAAGCGACCGATGGTGTCGGCGGCGATGACGTTGACGATGTTGTCCGAGGCCTTCTGAATTTCCAGCGAGGCTTCGATGGATTCGCGGATCGGGCTGGCGGTGACCACCACTTCGGAAACTTCGGCGTCCTGGGCGAGGGCCGGCGCGGCGGCCATAGCCAGGATGGGCAGGGAAGCCGAGACGGCCAGCAGAGTGCGGCCGTTTCGTGCGCCTGCGAGACGCGCCGGGCGGCGCAGGTGATTGGATGACATGGTCCGTCCCCCTTATTGCTGTGATCAGCGGACGGGGGACGGAATTAGGTCAGATGGGTGTCATCCATTCGTGGGTTTCGTGATGTCTCCATGTTGATCCGTAGACTTGTTGGCTAGACAGGGGGACCTGGCGTGCCTGTCCATACGGACAAGCGCGCCTGGGTTTAGCCGTGCAGCTTCTTGGCCACCTCGGCGATGCGGCGGCCCTGATAGCGGGCGCCGTCCAGTTCGGACGGGCTGGGCTGGCGGGAACCGTCGCCGCCGGTGATGGTCGTGGCGCCATAGGGGCTGCCGCCGGTCACCTCGTCCAGGCGCATCTGGGCCTGATAGCCATAGTCCAAGCCCACCACCGTGACGCCAAAGTGCATCAGGTTGGTGATGATCGAGAACAGGGTGGTCTCCTGGCCCCCGTGCTGGGTGGCGGTGGAGGTGAAGGCGCCGCCCACCTTGCCGTTCAGGGCGCCCCGGGCCCAAAGCCCGCCAGCCTGATCCAGGAAGTTGGCCATCTGCGAGGCCATGCGGCCAAACCGCGTGCCGACGCCCACGATGATGGCGTCATAGTCGGCCAGGTCCTCGATGGCGGCCACCGGCGCCTCCTGGTCGAGCCTGTAGTGCGCGGCCTTGGCGACCTCTTCCGGCACGAGATCGGGGACCCGCTTGATGTCGACCCGGGCGCCGGTCTCCCGGGCGCCTTCGGCCACGGCCTTGGCCATGGTTTCGATGTGGCCATAGGCGGAATAGTAAAGGACCAGGACCTTGGTCATGGGACGCTCCTGTAACGGGGGATGGGGGGTGGCGAGCGGCCTCAGGCCGCGTCGACCAGAACAAGTTCAGAATCTTCCAGGGCGGTGATGGTCAGGACGGTCTCGCCGGTGATGGCCGCGCCGTCCCGGGCCTCCAGGGTCAGGCCGTTGACCTCGACCCGGCCCCTGGCGGGGACAAGATAGGCGTGGCCCGCGGCATTGAGGGCATAGTGCGCGCTCTCCCCGGCCTTCAGCGTAGCCCCCAGCACCCGGGCGGGGGTGCGGATCGGCAGGGCCTCGTCGTCCTCGCCATAGCCGCTGGCCAGGGTGACGAAGCGCCCGGAGCGGTCGCCCTTGGGGAAGGGCTTGGCCCCCCAGGCCGGCGCCCCGCCCGTCTCGGCCGGCTCGATCCAGATCTGGAAGATGCGGGTGGTGTCGCCTTCGAGATTGTACTCGGCGTGCCGGATGCCGGAGCCCGCGCTCATCACCTGGACATCGCCGGCCTCGGTGCGGCCCCTGTTGCCCAGACTGTCCTGGTGGGTGATGGCCCCGTCCCGGACATAGGTGATGATCTCCATGTCCGCGTGCGGGTGGGGCGGGAAGCCCGAATTGGGCGCGATCTCGTCGTCGTTCCAGACCCGGATCGGACCCCAGCCCATGCGCCTGGGATCGTAGTAGCTGGCGAAGGAAAAATGGTGGCGGGCCTTCAGCCAGCCATGGTCGGCGCCGCCAAGTCCTTCGAAGCCTCTGCGCTCGATCATCTCGAAACCTCCGCCCTTCCGGGGCGCTCTTGCCTGAACCCAGGATAGGGGAGATGATCGCTCTATAAATAGAAACTATTGAAAGCTACCGTTTCCAGAATGAGCCGTCTTCCAGACCTTGAGGCCATGGCCATCTTCGCCAAGGTGGTCGAGGCTAGGTCCTTCTCCGCGGCGGCCGATGAGCTGAAGATCTCCAAGGCCACGGTCTCCAAGGCCGTGACCCGGCTGGAGATCAGGCTGGGGGCGCGACTGTTCAACCGCACCTCCCGTCGGCTGTCCCTCACCGAGGCCGGCCTGCGTCTGGCCGAACCCGCCGCCCAGCTGCTGGCCGACGGCGAGGCGGCGGAGGACGACATGCTGGCCCAGTCCGGCCGGCCTCGGGGACTGCTGCGCCTGGCCGCTCCCATGTCATTTGGCCTGCTGGAGGTGGCGCCCATGCTGCCGGCGTTCCTGGCCGACTATCCTGAGGTCTCGATCGACCTGCATATGAGCGACGAGGTCGTCGATCTGGTGGGGCAGGGATTTGATATGGCCCTGCGAATCGCCGCCCTGCCGGACTCTTCCCTTGTCGCCCGGCGGATCGGACCCGTGCGGCGGCAGGTGGTCGCGGCGCCGGCCTATCTGGACGCCCGCGGGCGTCCGACCCATCCGGCCCATCTGGCCGACCATGACTGCCTCGGCTACGCCTATCTGCCCTCGCCGGAGACCTGGCGGTTCATCAACGGGGCCGGTGAGGAGGTTCTGGTCCGCCCCAGGGGCCGCCTGCGGGCCAACAATGCCGAGGCCCTGCTGCCGGCGCTTGAGGCCGCCCAGGGGCTCGCCGTCCAGCCTGATTTCATTGTCGATGCGAGCCTGGCGGCCGGCCGGCTCGAACCGGTCCTGGAGGACTGGAGTCCGCCGCCGGTCGCCCTGCATCTGGTCATGCCGCCCGGCGGTCCCCGCCCGGCCCGGGTCGAGGCGCTGGCTCGGTTTCTGGTCGAGGGGCTGTCGCAGCGGTGCGCCGGGCGCGGGCTTGCGCCACTGATATCCCATGGGGATGCGCCCTGAACCGGTCCGGATGCGCCGCTTCGACACCCCGTCCATGCGGCGGTGGCTTGAAGCCGGTCGTTCGGCTGGCGCGGCAGACAGCGCCTTTGCCGGGATCACCGCCCCCCTCGAACCGTCCTGGAATCCTCAGGGCGTCAGGCGGCGCTGGAGACAGCGGGGGCTGCGGGCGAACTCGCGGACGCCTCGCCGTCGGGCTTGCCAAGGCGCACGCTACGGCCTTCGAAGACCGCGCCGGTCTCCATGGCCAGCTGCTCATGGGCGATGTCGCCCTCGACCCGGGCCGTCCCATAGAGGCGAACCTGGCGGGCCTTCATCGGACCCTTGATGTAGCCGCGGATCTCGGCGACCACGGCCACCACGGAGCCCTCAATCCGCCCTTCGGGGCCAAGGCTGAGCTTGCCGACCCGCACGTCGCCGCGCACCAGACCATCGATCTGGACCTCGGCTTCGCCGGCCACATTGCCCTGCACGCAGAGACCTGGGCCGATCAGCGAAGGCGCCTTGGGCTTGGCCGACGCCGATGCTCCCCCGGGGGCGCTGCGGGGGGCCTGCGAGTCGTCGCTCACCTCGCGGACGGGGGGCTTGTTGGCTTTCTCGAACATGGCGGCGTCCCTTCTCGGTACGATTTGAGATGAGCACTGCAATCCTGGCGCCGTACTGATGGCCGGGGGCCGGATCCTTCGCTATCCAAATCGGGCTGGCTTGGGCGCCTTCACAACGCCCCTATTTTGGCCGAACACAGGACGATGCGCCAGCCGCGACGGGGTTAGCCAAACCATGGGCTGATCCCTACAGGCGAAAATCTCTGTGGCATTTCGCGCCATAATGGCACGGAAAGCCGCTATCAAGGCCCCGAATAGGAGCATTTCCGTTGAGCCCTTCTGAGCCTGCCCCGAGCGTCCCTGGTTCTCAGCTGGAGCGCCTTCTAGCCCTGGCCGATCACCCCGAGCCGGTCACGACGGTGGTGGTTCATCCGGTGGACGACCTGTCGCTCCGGGGCGCCGTAGAGGCTGCGGCCCGAAGGCTGATCGTGCCGATCCTGGTGGGGCCCAAGGCGCGGATTCTGGCGGCCGCCCGGGGGGCCGGCCTGGATATCAGCAGCTTTGAGCTCCGCGATGCCCCCCACAGCCATGCCGCCGCCGCCCTGGCCTGCCAGATCGCCGGCCGGAGGGAGGCCGAGGCGATCATGAAGGGCGCCCTGCATACTGACGAGCTTCTGGAGGCGGTGGTGGCCAAGGAGAGCGGCCTGCGCACGGAGCGGCGGATGAGCCATGTGTTCATCCTCGACGTGCCCACCTATCCCAAGCCGCTGCTGGTCACCGATGCGGCCATCAACATCGCCCCTGACCTGGCCACCAAGCGTGACATCGTCCAGAACGCCATCGACTGCGCCCGGGCCATGGGGGTGACACGGCCGAAGGTGGCGATCCTGGCGGCGGTGGAGACGGTCAATCCGAAGATGATCGCCACCCTGGACGCCGCAGCCCTGTGCAAGATGGCCGACCGCGGCCAGATCGTCGGCGGCGCCCTGGACGGCCCCCTGGCCTTCGACATTGCCATCTCCCGGGAGGCTGCGGCGCAGAAGCATATCGTCTCCGAGGTGGCCGGGGATGCCGACATCCTGGTGGTTCCCGACATCGAGTCCGGCAACATGCTGGCCAAGCAGCTATTCTATCTCGCCCGGGCGCAGTCGGCCGGGATCGTCATGGGGGTCCGGGCGCCGATCATGCTGACCAGCCGCTCGGACGGGGTGCTGTCGCGGCTGGCCTCCTGCGCGGTGGCGCTGCTGGTGGCCCGGGCCAGGTGTCAGAAGACCGGTCACGGTTGAGCCCCGGGGGCGACATGTCACAGATTCTCGTGCTCAATGCCGGGTCTTCGAGCCTGAAGTTCGCCGTCTATGACCAGGGCTCAGGGGATGAGCCGGCCCTGGCGATGAGCGGGGCGGTAACTGGCCTGCCGGACGCCCTGCGCCTTAAGGCCCGCAACGCCACCGGCGCGGTCCTCGCCGACCTGGACTGGCCGGAAGGGGCGGGCCAGCTTGCGGCGGCGGTGGAAGGATTGCTGGACTGGCTGGCCGGGCAGGGGGGGCTCGCCTCGCCCGCCGCCATCGGCCATCGCATCGTCCATGGGGGACTTGAGTTCGCGGCCCCGGCCAGACTGGACGCTCAGACCCTGCGTCGCCTCTCTGAGCTGAACCCCCTGGCGCCCCTGCATCAGCCGTTCAATCTGGACGCCGTGCGGGCCGCCGTGGCGCGCTATCCAGACGCCCTGCAGGTGGGCTGTTTCGACACCGCCTTCCATGCCGGTCAGCCGAGGCTGGCGCGGCTCTACGCTCTCCCCCGTCACCTCATCGAGACCGGGGTCATGGCCTATGGCTTCCACGGCCTGTCCTACGACTACATCGCCGGTGTCTTGCGCGCCCGGTTCGGCCCGGCCTGCGGCGGCCGGGTGATCGTCGCCCACCTGGGCAGCGGCGTCTCGCTCTGCGCTCTGGCGGAGGGTCGCAGCATGGCCACCACCATGGGGTTCTCAGCTCTGGACGGCCCGCCCATGGCCACCCGGTCGGGCGCCCTGGACCCGGGGGTTCTGCTCTATCTGATGGAGACCAGGGGCCTGTCGCCGGCTGACCTGTCGGACATGCTCTATCGACGCTCCGGCCTGCTGGGGGTTTCCGCAGAAAGCGGCGATGTGCGTGTCCTGCTGGCCAGCGACCGGCCTGAGGCCAGGGAGGCCCTCGACCTGTTTGTCTACAGGCTGGCCCAGGAGATCGGCGGACTGGCCGCCGTCCTGGGGGGCCTCGACCGCATTGTGTTCACGGCCGGCGTCGGGGAGAACGCCGCCGAGATCCGCCGCCAGGTGCTGGCGGCCTGCGCCTGGCTGGGGGTCGAGCTGGATGAGCACGCCAACGCCATGGGCGCAGAGCAGATCACCACGCCGTCCAGCCGCGTCGAAGCCCTGGTCCTGCCCACCGATGAGCAGATCATCATCGCCCGCGCCGCCCGAACCCTGCTGGGCCAGATCTGATGGACGGACATGCAGAGGGCTCCGGCGATGTTCCGCCGGAGCCCCTCACTCAGACCGACCTGGCCGGGGTCTAGAACTTGTAGCCGAAGCCCGCCGAAATCACCCAGGGGTCCAGGCTGACGGTGGACTTCACGCCATTGCGGTTGTCGGTGGCGTCGGTTTCGAAGAACACCTTCTTCACGTCGAGATTGGCGCTCCACGGGCCGTTCATGGCCACGTCGACCCCGGCCTGCAGGGCGAAGCCAAGGCCGTCGTCGATGTCGAGGGCGAAGTTGTTCTTATCCGAGCCATTGTAGAAGAACATGTAGTTGATTCCGGCGCCCACATAGGGGCTGATCTTGCCGGCCGGGGCGAAGTGGTACTGCAGGGTGACCACCGGGGGCAGGACCCAGGTTTCCTTGACCTTGACGTCGGTGGTCGGCCCCTTGGCGGTGACCGTGTGCTGGGTGGTCCCGGCGATCACCTCCACGGCGACATGGTCGGTGAAGAAATAGCTCAGCCCGATGGTCGGCATGACATCGGCGTCGACCTCGGCCCGCAGGCCGGTGGGGGCGCCGGCCCGGGTGGTGATCGGATTGCCCGCCTCGGGATCAACCGTGGTCAGCCGGACATTGAGCATCTTGGTTCCGGCGGTCTTGGGCTGGAACTCCTGGGCCTGGGCGATACCGGCCAGGGAGAGGGCGAGGCCGGCGGCGAGCAGGGCGATGGTGGTCTTCATTTTTATCCCCATTTTGACGGTGTGACCGTGTCTTTGCCGCGTCGGTGTTCGGCTGAGCTCTGCTGCGGTGACGAGGCAAGCTGCCTGCCTGGGATGGCGCCGCCATCCGCCCGTCGGCCCCCCGCACGACCGCCGCCGACCGGCCTAGGCTGGCCCGCGCCTGCGGTGGTCATTGGGGAAATCAAAGTGCTCATGAGCCTGAACCAGCTCTGTCGCGGCCAAAGGCCGGTGATTGTTCAGCCCCTCAGGACGAATCCCCGCTGGACCGACGCCGCAGGAAAGACTCACGGCGCAGCCGGTTGATGCGCTCGCATACGGCAGAGCTCCTTGATCTGGCTCAAGGGCTCTGCTGCGGCTGGGACAGGCCGATTTGACCCTGGTCAAGGCGCCGCCTGTCAGGATGGCGCCCTATGGTCCGTACAACCCCAAGGAGCCGAGACCATGTCGAAGTCTATCAGCAAAGACCTCCGCGAAGACGTCCAGGATCTGCGGGAAAACATCGACGAGACCCTGGAGGACGTGGCCCGGGCGCTGCGGTCTGCGGCTGAGAGCCTGTCGGACGAGAGCGAGGAGACCATCGCCAAGGCCGCCGTCGCGGTCCGCAAGGCGGCTAACGCGCTTTCGGAAAGGACCAGGCCCGCCAAGGCCCTGGCGGAGAGAGCTGTGACGGAGGTGAAGGAGCATCCGCTGGTCTTTGCGGCCGCAGCCCTGACGGCGGCGGCCCTGCTCATCAGCCTGGTGGTGGCGGAACGTCGCCGCAAGAGCTAGGGTGCGGGGGCTGGGCGCACAGAATGTCACCCAGGGTCAGACGAAATGGCCCGTTCGCCCGTTGACCCTCGAACTCTGACAGATGGCGCCTTGGGCCGGCAAGGCTCCGGCGCCCTACAGACATCGCCCGCCGTCCAGTTGCCCGAAGGGGTACGGACGGCGGGCAAAACTTGTGTTTGGACTGGAGATTCATCATGCCTTACAAAGACATCCTGCTTCATCTTGAGTCTTACCCCGACGCGACCTCCAGTCTCGCGCTCGATATGGGACTGGCCCTGTGCGCAGCCCTTGGGGAGCAGGTCACCGCGCTCGCTCCACAGATCGCCATTCCGCTGAAAACCAACCGGCTCGCGAACTTCGCGCTCAATCTGAGCGAGATGGCCAAGACCGAGGAAGGCCGCAGCCGGGAAAATGCGACCCGCCTGCTGGATCGCTTTGAGGAACAGGCCAAGGGCCTCGGCGTGTTCGGGGGGCGTCTGTCGCCCCCAGCGGAAGTCTTCGAGACGCCAGACCTCACCGCGCGGCTGGCCCGCACCCGCGACCTCTGCGTCATTCCCTATGGCCGGGACGCGGCGCCCTACACGGCCGTGGCTGAGGCAATGATCTTTGCCTCGGGCCGCCCGGTTGTGGTGTTCCGACCACGGGCGGACCGGCCCCTGTCCCGGGATCTGGGTACGGTGTTGGTGGCGTGGGACGGCAGCCGGACCGCCGCGGCCGCCGTGGCGGCTGCCCTGCCGGCGCTCACCGCCGCGCGTAAGGTCATCGTGCTGACGGTGCTCAATGAAAAGGCCAGCACCGGGGCCGGCGCCGCCCATGACCTGATCCGTCACCTGGGCCGCCATGGGATCACCGCGCAAGTCCAGGAGTTCGATGCCGCCGGCGCCAAGATCGGTTCGGTTCTGGAGCATGTGGCCATTCGCTCGGAGGCCGACCTGCTGGTGATGGGCGCCTTCGGCCACTCCCGGGCGCGGGAGTTTGTTCTGGGGGGCGCGACCCGCAGTATTCTTGAGGCCCCGCCCATCCCCGTGCTTCTAGCTCACTGAGGTCCCAGGCGGGGAGTGGCGCCCGCATCGCACATCGGCGCCTGTTTCAGCGGCGTGTGGCGGTGATCTCGACCCACGCGGCAGGCGCCGCTGCGGCCAAGGCGTTCCAGGGCCGCTGACGCATTGCCGAGATGGCGTCTGGGACAAGGACGGCCTCGATCTGGCGGGAACCGGGCCACATCGCCTTCGAAGCCGACCACATTGGCAGCCCGGCAATTCCGGCACCGCAGCCAAACCCGACTGACGTCTTCAACAGCCCGCTAGCTTCCGCCGGCCACGACCTTGAGCTTGGGGGCGCCGCCGGGCCGCTGACCGCGGATCTGGCCTACCAGGTCAAAGAGGGCGGTCCGCACCCCTTCGGAATCCGCCTGTTCAGCCAGGGCCTCAAGGGTCTGCAGGTGACCAGGGGTGATGCGCACGGCTGAGGTGGAGACCACCTGCATGACCTTCGGCGCGCACGGGGTGGCATGCTCATTTTCATCGAGCAGGGTCTCGTTGAGCTTCTCACCGGGGCGCAGGCCGGTGATCTTGATTTCGATGTCCTGGCCAAGGGTCCGGCCCGACAGGGCGATCATCTGGCGGGCGAGGTCCATGATCCGCACCGGCTGTCCCATCTCCAGCAGGAACAGTCGGGCCTGGACGTCATGATCCTCGGCGCTGGCGGCGGTGGCGTGCATCACCAGCTGGGCGGCTTCCGGAATGGTCATGAAGAAGCGGGTCATGTCCGGGTGGGTCAGGGTCACCGGACCGCCCCGTTCAATCTGTGATTTGAAGATCGGCACCACAGAGCCTGCGGAGGCCAGCACATTGCCGAAGCGGACGGCGGCGAACCGGGTCCGGGCGCCGTTCGTCTGCTGGGCCTGGATTACCGCCTCGGCCAGCCGCTTGGTGGCGCCCATGACATTGGTCGGGTCGACGGCCTTGTCGGTGGAGATCAGCACCATCTGGGCGGCGCCGCACAGGCGCGCGGCCTCAGCCACATTCCAGGTGCCGATCACATTGGTCAGCACGCCCTCGCAGGGGTGGCGCTCGACCATGGAGACATGCTTGAGGGCTGCGGCATGAAAGACGAGGTCAGGGGCCTCGGCCTGGAAGTGGCCCTGCAACCGCCCGGCATGGCGCACATCGCAAAGCACGGCCGAACGTGACAGCGCGGGATGGGTCTCGGCCAGCTCCCGGTCGATGGTGAACAGGGCGGCCTCGGAGCTGTCCATCAGGGTCAGGTGGGCGCAGCCGAACCCGGCGGCCTGACGGGCCAGCTCGCCGCCGATGCTGCCGCCGGCGCCGGTGATCAGCACCCGGCGGTCCCGGATCAGGGCCGCTACGGGGGCCTTGTCGAGCTGGATCGGCTCCCTCGCAAGCAGTTCCTCCACGCTCACATCGCGCAGGGGCATGAGGGTCGCCCCCTCATGGTGGCGCAGCTCCACAATGCTGGGCAGGCGGAGCATGCGCACGCCATCGGCGCGGAACCGTCCCAGGTGGTCAGGGGTGAGCCCCACGATCCGGCTCGGCTCATCGAGAAACAGGACCGCCCGGGGATAGCGGTTCCACCGCCGCAGGTCGTCCAGGGCCTCCTCCAGGCGATCCAGGCTCTCGATGATGCAGACCCCTCGGACCTGCTGCCCCACGTCGCGGATATCAACGCCGATTATGCCCACCGGCGTGTAGCGACGGTCCTGCACCCGGGCGGCGTCCCGCAGATAGGTGTCGGCCATGGCCGGGGGGCCGATCAGCAGCAGGGGCGGGGCCTGAGGCGAGATGGGACCGCGCAGGGGGGCGACCTGCACCAGGGCGTGCTCATGAATTGCGCGGCGAAGCACCCGCAGGCCCAGGCAGCCGGTGACATGAAAGACGGCCGCCATGGCCAGGGCTGAACGGGGCAGGGTCGAGGCCCGGTCGAGAATCCAGACGCTGAGCAGGAATAGCCCCGCCGTCAGGGCGGCGATTCGGGCGATCACCAAGGCGTCGGGAATAGAGGCATAGCGCCAGGGCGACAGCTCACCCCGAAACAGGGTCGTAAACAGCGCCGCGAAGGCGGCATAGATCGCCGTCAGCTGGACGATGTTGAGCGACGACGCCCCGTCAAAGCCCAGGTTCGGCAGGGCTGAGGGCGAGAGAAGATAGGCGGATGCGAAGGCCAGGGCGGCGATGACGACATCGACGACGACGGTCTGCGCCCGGAAGGCCATCCGCATCATGGGCTGCACTCCGCGATTCCCTGCGAGCCGACAACATAGACGCGGCTCGCGCCACGTCCAACCATACTCAATTGGGGGGTGTAACCTCCCCCCGGCGGCGGCGGCGATCAACCCAGGCGACGGACCCCAATCGGCCCACCGTCTGAAGGGAGAATGGGGTCAAAATAAGAAAGGCCGCCGCCATGGGCGACGGCCTTCCAGACTTTGGCGCCCGTCGCCTAGAAGGCGGCGGTGAGGCTCGCGGCCAGACGGCCTTCGCCGATCTTGCCCAGGGAGTCTTCATCGGTGTCGTGCCAGCGGACATCGACCCCGATGGTGTCGTTGAACGCGTAGCCCAGGCCGATGTTCCAGGTGGAGTAATCGCCGCCGCCATCGACTTCCTGACGGCCGATCGCGCCGCTGAGGCTGAGCTTCTCGGTCAGGGGGGTGGCGGCATTGACTTCGTAGTAGAAGGCATCGCCGACGCCGCCGAAGAAGTCCGGCGAATAGTTGATGGCGGCGCCGATTTCAGCCGGACCGGCCGGGATCACACCCGAAGCGGCGAACTCCCAGAAGTTGTAGTCCGCGCCGGACGGCGCATCGACGTAGGAATAGTAGATCACCCCGAAGTCCATGGCCGCGATGCCCAGGGTCGGAGTGATGCCGGCATAGAAGTCCACTTCTGCGACCGTGTCGTCGCCGAAGTCGACATTGGACGCCCAGATGCCCGCATAGCCCATCGCGCCGAGGCCGACATCAACGCCGCCGGACACCTGCGGACCTCCATCGGTCTGGCTGACGCCGCGCCACACATAGTCGGACGCAAAGCCGAGGTTGAAGCTGACCGACGCTTCCTGCGCGGCGGCGGCGCCGCCCATGGCCAAGGTGGCGGCGGCGGCGAGCAGCGTAAGCTTGAGAGTCTTCATTCGTTATCCCCTTGAGTTCCCGATCTGGCCATGCCCGACCGACGTTCCGCATCCTCATGGTGAAGGCGCGCAGATCAACGCAGGCCAGCCCATCAGGCGCGTCAGCCTAGACCGTGGCCATTAATTGGGCACTCTTCAGACGAGGCGCCCAATAAAAAGTCGCATTACTGTCACATCAATGCCACACGGCTATCTCATGGCCAGCGGCGCAGCCCCCAGGTGAGTCCCGGCGTCCACCAGCAGGGTCTCGCCGGTGATGTGGCGGGCTGCGGGAGAGGCCAGGAATACCGTGGCCCCGGCCACGTCCTCGGCGGTGGACGCCGCCCGGAGCGGGGTCGAGGCCGCCGCCCCCTGACGCATCTTTTCCGCCCGGCCGGGGGGCAGGCCCTTCTCAAACCAAGGGGTGTCGATGAAGCCGGGACACACCGCATTGACCCTGATCTTGGGCGCCAGGGCCCTCGCCAGGGACAGGGTCATGGTGGTGAGCGCCCCCTTGGAGGCGGCATAGGGCACCGACGATCCAATGCCCATGACCCCGGCGATCGAGGAGGTGTTGACCACAGCCCCGGGCTGGGGGGCCGATTCCAGCAGGGCGCGACAGGCGCGCAGGGCCTGGTAGGCGCCCACCACATTGACCCGATAGAGGTCGAGGAAGTCCTGCGCCTGCACCGCATCCAGATCGGCGTGGTTTGGGGCGAATCGCGTCATCCCCGCATTGTTGAACAGGGCGTCAATCCGGCCGAAGCGCTCAGCCGCGCGGGCGATTCTCCTGCAGTCCTCATCCTCGCCCACATCCCCCTGGGCCAGAATTCCCTGTGCGCCGTGAGCCTCCACCAGGCGGGCGGTCTCCTCCGCCTCATCCCGACTTCTGGCGAAATTGACGATGACGGCGGCGGCGCCCCGGGAGGCGGTCTCTACCGCTACCGCCCGGCCAAGGCCGGTGGAGGCTCCGGTGACCACCACCACATAGTCCTTGAAGTCCTGTCCGCTCATGGGGCGCCCCTAATCGGTGTCCTGGCTCTCTGGCCGCTTCGGCTGATGTCATAGACTCAGCCTGCTGGTCTGTCGCGGGGCGGGCGGTTGCCGATCAGGCGCCAGACCGCTAAATCGCGGCCATGAACGAGACCCATCTCACCCAGCTTGGCCAGGATGTCCGAGGGTTTGACAGCCCCGAGAGCGCGGTGCTCGAGCGCGTGGCCAATCCGCAGCCCGGCGCCCAGTACCTGGCCCGGTTCACCGCGCCGGAATTCACCTCCCTCTGCCCGGTCACCGCCCAGCCGGATTTCGCCCATCTGGTGATCGACTATGTCCCCGACCGCTGGTTGATCGAGTCCAAGTCGCTGAAGCTCTATCTCGCCGCCTACCGAAATCATGGGGCTTTTCACGAAGACTGTACGGTTGCGATCGGACGCAGGATCGTGGCGGTGGCCGAGCCCCGTTGGTTGCGGATCGGCGGCTACTGGTACCCCCGGGGGGGCATACCCATTGATGTCTTCTGGCAATCGGGTCCGCCGCCGGCCGACCTCTGGCTGCCGGATCAAGGCGTCGCGCCCTATCGCGGGCGGGGCTGACGGGCCGTGGCTCTGGCCAGCCGGCCGAGATGAATTTGCCGCCGATGTCGGGCATTTGCGCCGGGTTTGAGCCGCTTCCCGCCTCCCGTCGAAGGCGGAAGGCCAAATCAGGTCAACCGGCCCTCACTGGCGGCAAGGGCCGTCAACTGCTATATGGAGCAGGCCCAACTCTCCTCGGGCGTGTCACCGGAGGCCGGTCGGCGTCAGCGCTGACCGGTCTTTGTGTTTCGGCGGGACGGGGTGTCCGTGTTGAACGGGCCTATCGCCCCCATCGACTGACCAGGCTTGGGGCTTCAGGACGGATGCGCTCCAGCGGTGGCGCACTGGCTGTGCCCATGAGGATGTAGCCGGCCACCCGCTCCGCCTCGTGCAGCCCCAGGATCGCCAGGGCGTCAGGGTCATAGGCGTACCAGTCGGTGATCCAGTTTGCCCCATAGCCCATGGCGGTGGCGCCATAGAGCAGGTTGGTGCAGACGACCGCAGAGGAGAGCATCTGCTCCCACTCCGGGATATCGCCCTGGCGGGGTCTGGCGATGACCGCAACGCCGACCGCCGGCGCCTTGAGCTTGCCGAGCTTGGCGGCGGCCTTGGCGTCACCCCGGCTCACCGCAAGAGCCTCCAGCTGCGCAGCGAATTCGGTCTTTGGGGCGGTCTCCAGCACGATGAGCCGCCAGGGGGTCAGCTTTCCATGATCGGGAACCCGGGTGGCCAGCCGGATGAGCTGATCCAGTTCATCGGGGGTGGGCCCCGGGGCGGTCAGGGTCTGGGCCGAGGCCGACCGCCGGGTGGCCAGGAACTCCAGCACCTCCGGACGCGGCGGCTGCGGCATGGGCGTTCCCATGGGGACGGGATCAGGGAGGGGCGGGGACAAGGGATACCTTTTCGTGGACGGGTCAGGAATTCTGGCGCTGAAGTTCAGTTTGATCGACGGCTAGTTGAGAATATGTCGCAGAAACCACCCTGGCGCCAGCCCCATGGAAGCCCCTGGCGGGCAGGCCCGCCCCGGCGGGTGTATGATAACCCCTGGATTACGGTGGAGGAGTATGACGCCACAGCCCCCACGGGCGCGCCGGCGCTCTATGGGGTGGTGCGGTTCAAGAACCTCGCCCTCGCCATCCTGCCACTGCACGGGGATGGGACGGTGACCCTGGTGGGCCAGCACAGGTTTCCCCACGCCGACTACAGCTGGGAGATCCCCGAAGGCGGCGGGGCGCTGCATGGCGACCCCCTGGAACATGCCCGGAGAGAACTGCGCGAGGAGGCGGGGCTGGAGGCCACAGAGTGGCGCGAAGTGCTGCGGACGCAGCTGTCCAATTCGGTGACGGATGAGCGGGCCGTAGGCTTTCTGGCCCTGGGGCTCCGCCCCATTGACCGCGCGTCCGATGAGACCCCCGATGAGACCGAAGACGTGGCGGTGGCGCGGATTTCCTTCCGCGAGGCGCTGGAGGCCGCGCTTGCCGGCCAGTTGCCTGATATGCTTACGGTGGCGATGTTGCTCAGGGCCTACCATATGGCGCATGAGGGGGCCTTGCCCCCGGCGCTGGCGCGCCGGATGCTGAGCTAGGGAGAACGCCCATGGGTCGGGAAGACACCGCGCGGCTGGAAGTGATCGATCCGGGCCATGCCCCCCCTGTCTGGGCAGCCCTGCGCAATGAGGCCGAGCGTGCGGCCCGGGATGAGGCGGCGCTGGCCTCCCTGCTGAACGCCGTGATTCTCAGCCATCACAGCCTGGGCGACGCCCTGTCCTACCAGCTGGCGCGAAAGCTGGGTGACCAGGAACTGCGGGCCATGAGCCTGCGGGACATCGCCGAACAGGCCTATGCGGCCGCCCCCGGCCTCGTGGAGATCGCCGAGGCCGACCTTCGGGCGGTCTTCGAGCGCGACCCGGCCTGCAAGGGCTATGTGCAGCCGTTTCTGTTCTTCAAGGGCTTCCTGGCCCTCCAGACCCAGCGCGTGGCCCATTGGCTGTGGGGTCAGGGCCGCGACACCATGGCCTTCTACCTCCAGAGCCGTATGTCCGAGGTTTTCCAGGTGGACATCCACCCGGCCACCCGCATCGGTTCGGGGATCTTCATCGACCATGGCACCGGCATCGTCATTGGCGAGACGGCCGTGATCGGCGATGACGTCTCCCTTTTGCAGGGCGTGACCCTCGGGGGCACCGGCTCAGGGCGGGGGGACCGCCACCCCAAGATCGGCCGCGGCGTGCTGCTGGGCGCCGGGGCCAAGGTGCTCGGCAACATCACCATCGGCGACTATGCCAAGGTGGCGTCGGGCTCTGTGGTGCTCAAGCCGGTTCCCGCCCATTGCACGGCCGCAGGGGTTCCGGCCAGGCTGGTCAATTGTCCGGCGGGGGAGGAACCCGCCCGCAGCATGGACCACACCCTCTCCGAGGCTGTGTATGACTACGTCATCTAGGCGGTAAATCGGCTCAGCCTAGGTTTTACATGGGGACGTGACCGTCTAGGTTCGCCCTTTATCGGATTCCCAAGGAGCCCCCCGTGGACGAACGCGCGATGCGTAAAGTCGAAGGTCACCTGCGCGGCGCCTTCGCCAATGCCAGGATCACCCTGGTTCCACGCCCCAAGCAGAAGGACTCCGCCGAGGTCTATATTGCCGACGAGTTCATCGGCGTCGTCTTTGAGGACGAGGATGAGGCGGGTTCCTACATGTTCGAGATGGCGATCCTCGCCGAGGATCTCCCCTAGGCCTTCGGCGGATCAGTCCTAACGGGCTGATTTTGTGTGTTTCACCTGCATTTGACCTTCTCTTAACCACTGAAGCGGAACCTGCCCAGACTGGGTTTTGTCGCCGCTGCTGGTTTTGGGTGTTTTGATGTTCGGCACACTACAGCTCTGGGGGTGGGCAGCCTCTCCGAAGTTTGACGCCGTTGGTCTGTGCCCTGTGCTTCGACGCATGGCGAGGGCGGCCCGGGCGCACTTCGCGGCAGACCAGGTCGAGATCGTGCTGCATGACGGCGACGACGCCTTTCGTTGCGATGAGAGCGGCGTCCTTGAGCTTGCAGTGGATGCCGGCTCTGAAGCGCTCTTTGCCGAGCCCCTGTGGTCGTCAGAGCGGGGTCGCAACACCGAGATCGGCCTTGCCGATGCGGCCTTTGTCGCCAGCGCGCCGATGCATTTCCGCAGTCCTGGTCTGCGGGGCCGACTGACGGTCGTTTCGGCGACCGTCAGAGATTTTGACGCCGATCTCGCCGACGTCCTGGCGGATCTTGCCGAGGGCGTGGCCGCCGCCGCCGAGCGGCTCCATGCCGACGTGGTCAGCGACTTTGCGCAGGCCGAGGCCGACGCCGCCCGAGATCTGCTTTTCAACCTCATGGCCTCAGCTCCCGTGGCCCTGGCCGTAACCGATTGCGACCTGCGTCTCATGCACAGCAGTCCGCGCTGGCGACAGGAGATGGGACTGACCGACCGTGACCTGCATGGGGCGGCCCTCTCCGACCTGTTGCCCGAGGTGTTCAGCCGGTGGGAGGAGCGGTTCAAGGACTGTCTGGCCGGAGAGGTGCTCAAGTCGGAGCGGGTTCGGCTGCAGACCGCAGACAGCCGAAAGATCTGGGCGCGGGTGGAGGTCGGACCCTGGCGGGCGCCGGACGGCTCGGTGGGCGGCCTGATGCTGTTGTCTCAGGACATTTCCGATCTGGTCGAGGCCCTCGACCGGGCTCAGCGTTCGGAGGCCCGGATGCGGCTGGCCACGGAGCTGTCGGAGATCCATGTCTATGAGATGGACTATACCTCGCGGCAGCTGCTCAGCATCGGCGCTGCGGATACCTTCTTCACCCGCAGGCTGACCTATGAGGACCTGTACCGAGATGTCTGGAGCTCGGTGCATCCCGATGACCGCGCCATGGCCAAGGCGGCCTGGGAGCATCACCGGCAGACCGGCGAGCCCTACCGGGTCGAGTATCGGGTTGCCCGGGATGATGGCCAGGAGGTCTGGGCCTATTCGACCTCTGAACTGATCACCGACGCGACCGGGCGGCCGCTGCGCCTTGTGGGCGCCTTGCAGAACATCACCAGCCGCAAGCGGGCGGAGGTGGAGATGGCCCAGGCCCGTGACGCCGCCGAGGCCGCCAATCGGGCCAAGAGCGAATTCCTGGCCAATATGAGCCATGAAATCCGCACCCCCATGAACGGGGTGATCGGAATGAACGCCCTGTTGCTGCGCAGCGAGCTCTCGCCGGACCAGCGCAGATTTGCCGAGGCGGTGCAGACCTCGGCCGAGAGCCTGCTGTCGATCATCAATGACATCCTCGATGTGTCCAAGCTGGAGGCCGGCAAGGTCGATCTGGAGTCGATCACGTTCAGCCTCAGCGACCTGGTGGAGGATGTGGCCGAACTGATGGCCCCCTGGGCGTCGGAGAAGAAACTTGATCTGGCCTGCTACCTGGATGATGGGGCGCGGGGCGGGTTCACCGGCGATCCCACGCGACTGCGCCAGATCCTGCTCAATCTGGTCTCCAATGCGGTGAAGTTTACTGAGCACGGCTATGTGGCCATTGAGGTGACCTCCCGACCCGGCTCCGGCGGCGGTCAGGCCTTGAGGGTTGAGGTGGCCGACACGGGCCCCGGACTGACCCCGAAGGCCAAGGTCGGGCTGTTCCAGAAGTTCCAGCAGGCCGACGGATCGATCACCCGCAAGTTCGGCGGCACGGGCCTTGGCCTGTCCATCTGCCGCCAACTGGTGGAGCTGATGGGCGGGTCGATCGGTGTCCGTGATCGGGCGGGCGGCGGATGCGTTTTCTGGTTGGAGGTTGAGCTGCCCACGGCGCCCCTGGCCGACAGGCCTCCGGTCCTGGATCCCCAGGCCGGGCTTGCCGGTCTGCGGGTGCTGGTGGTCGACGACATTGCCCTTAACCGGGACATCTTCCGCCGGCAGCTGGAAGGGGAGGGGGCCTTCGTCGCCGAAGCTGACAGCGGCCCGGCGGCCCTGGCCTTGCTGAGCGACGCCTGCGCGGCGCGACAGCCCTTCCAGGTGGTGCTGCTGGACCACATGATGCCCGGCATGGCCGGCGATGAGGTGGCCCGGGCGATCCGCGCCTCGCCCACCCTGCGCCAGCCCAGGATCATCGTCGCCTCCTCCTCCATGGGACCGCCGTCCCATGAGGATCCAGCCGCCTGGCCGGCGCTGGACGCCTTCCTGACCAAGCCCGTGCGCCAGCACGTCCTGATGGAGGCCATGGGTCGGGCGAAGGCGGCCCGGCCCGGTGGCGCGGCAGCCGTCCTGGGCCGGATCGAGGACCAGGGGCCTGTCCCCCCGACCCCTGACTTAGAGGGCGCCTCAAGGATGCGGATCCTTCTGGCGGAGGACAACGAAATCAACACCCTTCTGGCCAGCACCCTGCTGAACGAATTGGGATGTGAGGTCGTCAGCGTGGTCAATGGCGCCCTGGCCGTAGAGGCCGCCGCCGCCGGGGACTTCGATCTGATCCTCATGGACATGCAGATGCCGGTGATGGACGGGCTCGAAGCCACCCGTCGTATCCGGGCTCTAGGGGGCGCGGCCTCCAAGGCGCCGATCGTGGCCATGACCGCCAACGCCATGAAATCCGATCAGGACGCCTGCTACGCCGCCGGGATGACCGACTTCATCTCCAAGCCCATCCATCCGGAAGCCTTCCTGACGGCGGTGGTTCGCAATGTTGACGCCACCATAGAAGGCGGCTTGAGGCTCGTGGGTTCCGAGGCCTGAGGCCCTGGCGCATCAAGGGCTCCAGGGGACTGTCGCCGGAGCGGCTCCATGCTGAAGTTCGTCATTCTGTCCGTGGGCGCCCTGCTGGTCCTGTGGATCGGGACGGGCCTGATTCTTGAGGCGCTGTTCGCCCCCAGGGATCTGCGGGGCCATATGGTCGATCTGGGGGATCGGCGGCTGCGGCTGGTGTGCGAGGGCCCCGATGACGGCCCCCTGGTCTGGCTTGAGGCCGGCGCCTTCGGCTTCTCGGCCGACTTCGCAGACCTGCAGTCGGCCCTGGCGGCCGAGGGGGTGCGCAGCTGCGCCTATGACCGGGCCGGGCTTGGCTTTTCCGACCCTGGTCCGACCCCCCGCGACAGCGCCGCCATCGCCGCCGACCTTGAGCGTCTGATGGTCGCCGCCGGCATTACCCAGCCCGTCGTCCTGGTCGGCCACTCCATGGGGGGGCAGCATGTGAGACTGTTCGCCGCCCGCCATCCCGAGCGGGTGGCTGGAATTGTCCTGGTGGACGCCGCGACGCCGGAGGCGGTGGAGATCCCCCTGGTGCGGCGGATTGTCAGCACCTTTGGCGGACTCTCCCAGGCGACGGCGGTGGCCATGAGCCTTGGCCTGGCCAAGCCCCTGTTCTTCCTCGGCGACCGGATTGGCCTGAGCGGCCCGGCCGTGCGGGAGAAGCAGGCCGCCTTCGTGTCCGGCCGGCATGCCCGCAACGCCGCCAATGAGGCCGCCCACTGGCTGGCTGGCGCGGCCATGGCCCGGGCGGCCGGCGGCCTCGACCCGGCCTGGCCGGTCGCCGTGGTCACGGCGGGCCGGCCGGCGGCGGAGACCAGCGCCTGGGGGCGCGCGCGTCTCGCGCCCGTCCGGGCCTCGGCCCATGGCAGCTATGCCGCGGTTCCCGCAGCCGGCCACGCGACCCTGCTCTCCCACGCCCATAACGGCGAGGTTGTCGCCGCCGTCAAACGGGTGATCGCCAGCGCGCGAACCCGGTCTGATCCTGGCGCCTAGGCGGGCTTCAGGGCCGCCTGGTTGAACTCCGCCCGCCAGGCCTCCAGGGTGGGTCCCGTGGCGGTCTGATCCCAGGGGTGGAAGCCCGGACGGTACCAGGCGAAATAGGTCTTCCAGCCCCGCCGGAAGAGCCCCGGCCTGACCCAGACGAACCGCTTCACCGCCTTGAGCGCCGCCTCAGGGGTATAGCCATCGGCCTCCAGCAGGCTGGCGGCATAGCGGGTGATGTTGCGGGTGAACATGATGGTGATCAGGGCCATGGCGATGCAGCGGCGGCGATAGCGCAGGAAGGGCGACCAGTCCTTGGTGGCGACCATGAAGACATCATAGGCCACCGCCTTGTGCTCGGTCTCCTCCAGGGCATGCCAGCGCCACAGCTTCTCGATGGCCGGATCCGTCTTCCGGAACAGCTCGTCCCGATGGCGGATATGGACCTCGGCCATCATGGCGGTGAAGTGCTCCAGGGCGATGGTGGAGACCAGCATGGCCATGGGGCCGCGGCTGCGGCTGAAGGCCACCCGCTCGCGGATCTGCGCCTCGATGGCCGCCACCGGATAGCGGTGGCGGTCGATCCGCTGGTTCAGGCTGTGATGCTCCCGGGAATGGATCGCCTCCTGGGCGATGAAGCCGCGGACATCTTCAGCGAGCTTGCCCGAGACCCGGTCCCGATAGTGGCGCACCGCGTCCATGAACAGGCGTTCGCCGTCGGGAAAGGTCAGCGACAGGGCGTTGAACACCGCAGTGGCCACCGGATCGCCGTCGAGCCAGTGGCCGGCGCCAGCCGCTGCGGAGTCGAAGTGGATGTCCCGGGGGGTGACGTCGACATCGGTGGGCGTGGTCTTGCGCGTCATGACGTGATCCTGTGGAACCGGGGTGATCGACCCCATGGCTACCTGACCGGTCCAAACTAGAGTTACCTACAATAATGTCAATAGAGTCAGCCCGCCGCATTCGCCGCTCTCCGGAGGCCGCCCGCCAGAACATTCTCGAGGCGGCCGAGCGGCTGTTGCTGGATCGGGGACCCCAGGCCCTGAAACTGGTCGATGTGGCGCGGGGGGCCGGCGTGTCGCACGCCACGGTGCTGCATCACTTCGGCTCCTTCGACGGGGTCCAGACGGCGCTGATGGCGCAGATGATCCGCCAGCTGGTGGTCCAGATCCTGTCAGCCGCCCGCCCGGCAGATCCGGCAGTCCAGCTGGAAAGCGTGGGACAGGTGCTGTTTGACGCCTTCGAATCCCCCGGCGGCGCCCGGCTTGCCGCATGGCTGGAACTGACCGGCGAGACCCGGCGCCTGACCATGGTCCGCGAAGCTGTGGAGGAGGTGATCTCCGGACCCATGGCCCAGAAGGGCATCGCCCCGGAGACGGCCACCAATCTGATCCTGGTGGCCGTCTCCCTGGCCATGGGGGTTGGCCTGATCGGCCGATCCCTGGCCCAACTGGTGGGCCGCCCGCCCGAAAGCACCCGACAGGCGGCGCTGGATTTTCTCAATGCCGGCCTGGCCGCAGCCCTGAAGTCCTGACGCCCAGTCCGATCTGACCGCTTCAATCAGATCGGACATAAATGGATATAAAACAGAAGTTTAGAGCATTTTCCACTCGCTATCTGCTTCATACCTATCGGAAACCGCTTCAGGGGCGAGGTAAAACCCCTGGGCGGCCTCCCTAAAGGACGCCGAGCATCTCGGCGACCAGGGGGTGGCGGACGATGTCGCGGTCCTTCAGGCGCACCACGGCGATGTTGCCGACGGGTTCGAGCTTTTCGGCCACCGGGCCCAGGCCGGAGAGCTCCGGCAGCAGGTCAGACTGGGCCGGGTCGCCGGTGACCACCATGGTGGAGTGCCAGCCCAGGCGGGTGAGCAGCATCTTGAGCTGCACATAGGTGCAGTTCTGGGCCTCATCGATGACCACAAAGGCGTTGTTCAGCGTGCGGCCGCGCATGAAGCCCACCGGGGCGATCTCGATGGCGCCCTCGGCTATCAGGGCCCGCACCCGCTTCATGGAGAGGCGGTCGGACAGGGCGTCGTAGAGGGGCCGCAGATAGGGGGCGAGCTTGTCCTCCATCTCCCCGGGCAGGAAGCCGATGGACTCGCCGGCCTCCACCGCAGGACGGGACAGGACGATGCGGCCGACACGACCGGCCTCCAGGGCCTCGACGGCCTTGGCGATGGCCAGATAGGTCTTGCCGGTGCCGGCGGGACCCAGCGCCAGGACCAGATTCTTGGCGTCAATGGCGGCGATCATCTCCTCCTGGCCCGGGGACTTGGCCTTGATGGTCTTGAGGTAGCCCTGATCTCGGCCCTCCTCGGCCGGACCCAAGGGCGACCACCCCCGTTCGATGGGCAGGAGGCGGATTTTCGAATCGTCAAACTGCTCGGCGTCGAAGGCGCCTTCGCGCAGCTGTCGCTTCAGGGCTCGCTTGGTCATCAAAGCCTCCATGGGGGCATGAAAAAGGGGCGAGTCCGGTGCGGACTGCCCCTGGGGGGAGGACGAACGTGAAGACGGCGGAGCAGGAGGTGCGCCTTGCGGCGGCCCATCCCCGGCGATGGCCGGGTCATCGGCGGCAGGGAGACCCCGCCTGGATCGAAAACGCAGCGCCATGCACTCCGTCCCACTCGAACCTTGCAGACCGGAAGCCGGTCCGGCGCCTTCGTCGGGGTATGATCCCTTCGAATCGCCACGCAACCATGATGTTAGCCTGGTTAAGCGAGTCTAAAGTGCGATGTCTTAAATAAGATGTGGGGTATGCGGATGGCTGTCTATAACTTGGGCGATGAGGGACCGGAGCTGCCGCCGGAGGGCGAATACTGGATTGCGCCGACGGCTGCCGTCATGGGCAATGTAGTATTAAAGAAAAACTCTTCGGTCTGGTTCAATTCGACCCTGCGCGGTGACAATGATCCGATCATTGTTGGTGAGAATTCCAATATCCAGGATGGATCTGTACTTCATACCGACACAGGCTGGCCCCTGACCATTGGGCGGGATGTCACGGTGGGGCATATGGTCATGCTGCATGGCTGCACCATCGGCGACAACAGCCTGGTGGGGATCGGCTCGATCATCCTGAACGGCGCAAAGATCGGGAAGAACTGCCTGATCGGCGCCAACTGCCTGATCACCGAAGGCAAGGAGATTCCCGACAACAGCCTGGTCATGGGCGCGCCGGGCAAGGTGGTCCGGGAGGTGTCCGAGGGCCAGGCCCGAATCCTCACCGCCTCGGCCCATCACTATGTGGAGAACTGGAAGCGCTATCACCGCGCGCTGCAGCGCACCGCCTGAGGCGGCGCGCAACCTGACCTTCGTCGCAGGCGGGCTTTTGAGCGGCCCGGGGGCCAGACGGGCCGCGAATGGCTTGACGGACGCAGGGGCGCCCTGGGGAAAGTCATCCCAAGGTCGGCGGCAAGGCCGACCCGGCAGGACGACGGGAGAACGCCATGGCCTATGAATTCATAACGGTGGAACGGGACGGCCCGGTGACTGTGGTCACGCTGAACCGGCCAGAGGTGATGAACGCCCTGCACTCGCCGGCCCATCACGAACTTCATGCGGCGTTCGACGCCTTCGCGGCCGATCCCGAGCAGTGGGTGGCCATCGTCACCGGGGCCGGCGAGCGCGCATTCTCCGCCGGCAATGACCTGAAGCATCAGGCCGGCGGCGGCGGCATGGGGCTGCCGGCCTCGGGCTTTGCCGGCCTTACCGAGCGGTTCGACCTGACCAAGCCACTGATCGCGGCGGTCAATGGGGTGGCCATGGGCGGGGGCTTCGAGATCGCGCTCGCCTGCGACCTGATCATCGCCGCCGAGAGCGCCACCTTCGCCCTGCCCGAGCCGCGGGTGGGTCTGGCCGCCCTGGCCGGCGGCCTGCACCGTCTGCCCCGGCAGATCGGAGAGAAGCGGGCCATGGGCATGATCCTCACCGGCCGCCGGGTCAGCGCCGCCGAGGGCCGTGAGCTGGGCTTCGTCAATGAGGTGGTTCCGGCGGCCGACCTGATGACGGCGGCCCGCCGCTGGGCCGCGCAGATCTGCGAACTGTCGCCCATGTCGATCCGGGCCTCCAAGGAGGCGGTGTTCAAGGGGCTGGACGCGCCCGGCCTGCAGGCGGCCATGGGCGCCCAGATGCGCTATCCGGCGATTTCAGCCATGCTGCGGTCGGAGGACTTCAAGGAGGGGCCGATGGCCTTTGCCCAGAAGCGTCCGCCGCAGTGGAAGGGCCGCTAGGCCCCATCATTCAAGATCGGGCGAAGGCCCGCACAAGACGCGTTCAGGGGAGGGCGGTCATATGGACCGATACGACTACATCATCATCGGCGCAGGCTCGGCAGGCTGCGTCCTCGCCAATCGGCTGACCGAGAACCCGGCCACCAAGGTGCTCCTGCTGGAGGCCGGGGGCCGGGACAACTCCCTGATGGTCAAGATGCCGGCCGGCGTCGGCGGGCTGATCAGCAAGGAGGGGCCCTATAACTGGGGCTTCTGGACCGAGGCCGAGCCGAACCTGAACGATCGCAAACTCTGGTGGCCCCGGGGTCGGGGCTGGGGCGGTTCGTCCTCCATCAACGGCATGATCTACATCCGCGGCCACGCCCGGGACTATGACCAGTGGCGTCAGATGGGGCTGGCCGGCTGGTCCTATGCCGAGGTGCTGCCCTATTTCAAACGCTCCGAGGCCCTGGAGGGCGGCGGCGACGCCTGGCACGGGGGCGAGGGTCCCCTGAAGGTCTCCAAGGCCGCCTCGCCCAATCCGATCTATGCCGCGACCATCGAGGCGGGCCGTCAGGCAGGACACAAGATCACCAAGGACTTCAACGGCTTCCAGCAGGAAGGCTGGGGTCCCTATCAGCTCACCATTCATGACGGCCAGCGCTGGAGCGCCGCCCGGGGCTATCTGCACCCGGCCCTGAAGCGCCCGAACCTGACCTGCCTGACCGGGGCGAGAACCACCCGGATCGTCATCGAGAACGGCGCCGCCACAGGCGTGGAGTATGTGGACGACAAGACCAAGGCCAGGACCATCGTCCATGCCGATGCCGAGGTTCTGCTCTGCGCCGGGGCGGTCCAGTCGCCGCAGATCCTGCAGCTTTCGGGCATCGGCGATTCCGAGGAACTGTCGGCCCATGGCATCGCCACGGTGCATGAGCTGAAGGGGGTCGGCGCCAATCTGCAGGACCACCTGGACGTGACCCTGTCCTGGGAGTGCCCCCAGCCGATCACCGCCTATTCCATGCGAAAGGGCCTGATCAAGACCCTGGGGGTGGGCATGAACTACGTGTTCTTCAACAAGGGTCCTGGCCGCCAGCAGTTCCTGGAATCCGGCGCCTTCCTGCGCTCGCGGCCCGACCTCGACCGGCCGGACCTGCAGATCCACTGCGTACTGGCCATCATGCAGGACCACGGCAAGCTGGTGGTGGCCAAGGACGGCTTCACCTTCCATGTCTGCCAGCTGCGGCCCGAGAGCCGGGGTCGGCTGGGCCTGCGCTCGGCCGATCCCATGGACCATCCGGCCATCTTCGCCAACTATCTGGCCACCGAGGAAGATCGGCGGGCGATCCGCGAAGGCGTCAAGATGATGCGCGACGTGGCCCGGCAGACGGCGCTCGCCCCCTATCGCGGTCCGGAATTCTCCCCCGGCGAGGCGGTGCAGACCGACGAGGAGATCGACGCCTGGATCCGGCGCACCGCCGAGACGATCTATCACCCGGTGGGCACCTGCAAGATGGGCGCGGACGGCGACCCCATGGCCGTGGTCGACGCCGAGCTGAAGGTCCGGGGCCTGAGCGGCCTGCGGGTTGTCGATGCGTCGGTCATGCCCACTCTGGTGGGAGGCAACACCAATGCGCCCACCATCATGATCGCCGAGAAGGCGTCGGACATGATCCTGGGGCGGGCGGCCCTCCCGGCCGAGGAGGCGCCGGTCTATGCCGACGGCCAACAGGCCGCCTGATTCACCTTGTCGAGCGGGAGGTTGCCCATGGAACTTCGCAGACTGGGACGTTCGGACCTGAAGATCGCCCCGCTGATGCTGGGAACCAATGTCTTTGGCTGGACGGCGGACGAGAAGACCGCGTTTGCGATCCTCGACGCCTTTGTGGACGCCGGCTTCAACGCCGTGGACACCGCCGATGTCTATTCCCGCTGGTCACCAGTCGGGACGGGGGCGTCGGAGACGGTGATCGGCAACTGGCTCGCCCAGGGCGGCAGGCGCGACAAGATCGTCCTGGCCACCAAGGTTGGCATGGAGATGGGCGAAGGGATGAAGGGCCTGTCAGCGGCCTATATCGAACAGGCGGTGGAGGCCTCGCTGAGGCGGCTGAAAACCGACCATATCGATCTTTATCAGTCCCATCGGGACGATGCCGACACCCCCTTGGCTGAGACCGCCGAGGCCTATGGCCGCCTGATCAAGGCGGGCAAGGTGCGGGTGGTGGGCTCCTCCAACTTCACCGCCGAGCGCCTGAAGCCGGCCCTGGAGACCGCCGCGAGCCTGGGCCTGCCCCGCTATGAGAGCGAACAGCCGCTCTATAACCTCCATGACCGGGCTGGTTTCGAAGGCGCCCTGCAACAAGTCTGCATCGATCAGCAGATCGGCGTGATCCCCTTCTATGGCCTGGCCAGCGGCTTTCTGACCGGCAAGTACCGCTCCGAAGCCGATCTGGCCAAGAGCCCCCGGGGGCGGGGCGTCAAGAAGTACATGGACGCCCGCGGCATGCGCATTCTCGCCGCCCTGGACGAGGTCTCCGGCGCCCACGGCGCGACGCCCGCCCAGGTGGCCCTGGCCTGGGTGATGGCCCAGCCCGGCCTGACTGCGCCCATCGCCAGCGCCACCAGCGTGGCCCAGCTTCAGGAACTGATGGGCGCGGCCAGGCTGGCCCTGAGCGCTGAGGACCTCAAGGCGTTGGACGCCGCAAGCGCGCCGACGGTCTAGCGACCGCGGCGGCTTCAGCACTGTCTGGCCGCGCCTCTAGGAGGCGGCGGCTTGGACGGCTTCCCTGGGCGCCTTCGGCTCAGCCTCGCGCAATTTGGCGGTGGCTTCGGTCAGAGATTGAAGGGCGCCTTCGCCTGCCTTTTCCACCGGTTGGGCAGCGACCAGGGTTGTTGCGCTGGCCAGTTCGATCAGAGCCACGGCTTCCTTGGCGTAGTCGGCGACCGTATCCTCGAAGAAGGCGCACTGCACCTTCCAGACCTGATCGGGCGTCTGGCACTCGGCCAGTTTGCGCGCCATCTCCAGATCCTTTTTCAGTCTCTGGCTGGTGAATTCCGACACCAACTGAACGGTCTTGCGCATGTTTTCGCTCAGGTCTTCGCTGGCGGCTGACATCAGCTGAAGGCTCCGGCTGCTGATCTCCACGACAGCGCTGATCTGGGGCACGGCGCTTTCCATGGCGGGGGGGCTCGACTTCGCGGGCATCACGGTCATCCATTCTGGGCAGGGTGCGGGAGTTCGGACCATGACAGATCAATTTGACGTTGCATTGACATGGCTCAAGGCGCCGGCGCCTTCGCGTTTTCCCCATGAAAAGCGCCAGGACGCCTCGTGGATGCGGCGCTAGGGTTGGATCCGACCAACGGCGCCTGAGCCCATCACCTCCGAGGCTGCTTGCTCACCGACCCCCTCTTCTACGCCCTGGCCATACCGGCGGTGATCCTGCTTGGCCTGGCCAAGGGCGGGTTCGCCGGCGTGGGAGCCATTTCCCTGCCGCTGCTGGCCCTGGCGATCTCGCCGGTTCAGGCCGCCGCCATACTGCTGCCCGTGCTGATCCTGCAGGATGTGGTGGGAGTCTGGGCCTTCCGGCGGAGCTGGGATCGGGGGATCCTGGGGTTGATGATCCCCTCGGCGGCCATCGGCATAGGGCTTGGCTACCTCCTGGCCGCCGAGGTTTCGGCTACCGCGGTCCTGGCGGTGCTGGGCGCCATCAGCATTGTGTTCGCCCTGCACCGCCTCTGGCTGGCGAGGGGCGGCCAGGTTCAGGCGCCGAGGGATGCGCCCCTGGCCCTGGGGATCGCCCTGGGCGCGGCCTCTGGCTTCACCAGCCAGATCGCCCATGCCGGCCAGCCGCCGTTTCAGATGTGGGTGCTGCCCAAGAACCTGCCGCCGCTGGCGCTCGTGGGCACGACGGCGATCTTCTTTGCGGTGATCAACTGGATCAAGGTTCCGGCCTATTGGGCCCTGGGCCAGTTCACCCGGGAGAACCTGCTGACCGCTGCGGCCCTGGCGCCCCTGGCCATAGCGTCCACCCTGGCCGGAGTCTGGCTGGTGCGACGCATCAAGGCCGAGCGGTTCTATACCGTGATCTATGTCCTGATGATCCTGGTGGGCGCCCAGCTCCTGTGGAAGGCCCTGGGACCCAGCTGAGGATCTGGTCTCAGGCGATCCGACGCCCATCGATGGCGGCCAGGCGCAGGCGGGGGGCCGCCTCATTGGCGACGCCGCCCTTGCGGATGTCCTCCAGGGTAAAGCTGAGCACGGGCTTGTCCCTCAGCCGCGCCACCATGGCCAGGGGCTGATAGAGGCCCAGAAAGCGGTCAGGTCCATTTTCCGGACCAGCCAGGGGCGCGAACATCATCTCCATGCCGATGGCCACGCCCTCCGCCTGGGCCTGGGCGGTGACGACGATGGGTTCTGGCCGGCGCCGGGCCATCTCCAGGGCGGTCTGCAGATCCATCCGATCCTTGGCTCCGAACAGGGACAGAGCGTTCTGCTGGCGCAGGTCGCGCTGGTGCAGTTCGCTGACCAGTCCCCCGGCCAGACGGATGGGATAGATGCCTGAGCAGACCCGGCCCAGCATGACCACCTGGGGCAGGAGGTCGGCGAAATCCGCAGGACTGATGGAGGTGCGGGGCGGCGGTGCGCCCGGACGGGCCCGGCTACGCCAATAGTCTATCAACCGTTCCGTGTTTGGATGGCACATCGACATCGCTGCGCGGCTCCCCAGACGGTCCAGATCGACCGCATGGGGCTTGCAGAGAAGTTCGGGCCAGGCCGCACCTGTCTCCATCCGGGACAGCGGGGGCGCAGATCCGCCGACAGGAGGGACTTGCGGCCTGAAAATTGCAGGGCTCGTGGGCTAAGAGAGTTGGAGGCCGCCATGGCGCCGGAAAAGACCCTGCTCGGCCTGACCTTCGGGCTTGGGCTGTTTCTCCTGGCCGGGGCTGCGCCGGAGCGCGCCGAAGCAGGGGGTGGGGGTAGCGCGTGCTGCACGCCGCCGCCGCCGCCCGCCCATTGCTGCGAACCCCCACCGCCCCCCTGCTGCACTCCGCCCCCCCCGCCGCCGCCGCCGTCCTACCGGCCCCCGGGCCACGGCGTGCGGGTTCCCGGCGTCAATGTGGTCGTGGCGCCCACCGTCGTGGTCAATGCCAGCGCCAGCGCCACCGTGAATGCCTCGGCCCGCGCCGGCGGCTCTGCCGGTGGGGCCGGCGGCGGCACGGCGGTCTATTATGGCGGCGGCGGCGGCGGCGGCTATTCCCCCCCGGTGGCGACAGGGGTGATCCACGGCCTGAACGTGGAGGGAGTCCGCCGGATGAAGCGGACCGCCTATCAGGCCACCCGTTCGGCGATCCGCCGGGTGGTGATCCAGGCCGTCTGCATCGATGACCGGCAGAATCCGCACCCGGCCGCCCAGATCTTCCCCGAGCGGGAAGTCCGGGACATCTACAATGGCGAACTCTATCGCTGTGTGGCCGGGGCCCGCCTGCAGCTGACCATCGCCGAATTCAATGGCCAGGTGGACTTCTCCGGGGGCCAGACCCTGGTCTGCGCCAAGGGCGAGGCCCTGTTCCACGCCCCTGGCGGCCAGGTGGCCTGCCGGCCGCAGGCGCCGGCCCGGGACTGCCATGAACGCTCCCTGCTTCGCCGGTTCGGCGCCGGGGTGAAGATCCTGACCATGGTCACCACCGAAACCTATACCGCCTACCGGGAGGAAGAGGACGTTTCGGAATCCGCCTCGTCCACGGCCTTCAGCCTCGACGGGGGCGTCGGCGGCACTGTTTACTAGGGCCTGTCCCCAGCATGGGCGCCCCCGAAGTCTGAGCCGCCTTCGGATCGGGTTCATTCCTCCGGCAGGACTTCGAGTTTCCAGGCGGCCTCAGGGCGCAGGATGCGTTGGGCGGCCCGCTGGACATCCTGGGCGGTGACCCGTTCAGCCCCCGGAATCGAGGCGCGGATCGCCTCCAGGCGTCGGGGGTCTTCCTGCCCCCTGGTCAGCTCCCGCAGCCAGTAGTCGTTGGTGACCTGGGCGCGCGCGATCCGCTCCACGCGGGGCAGGCGGGCCCGTTGCAGTTCATCCTGGTCCACCAGGGTGTCGCGCAGGTCGGCGGCGATCTTGTCCACATCGGCGAAGAAGGCCGCAAGCCCGGCTGGCGGGATTTCGACGCTGGCCGACATGTAGCCCCAGCCGCTCCAGACATAGGCATGGCTGTAGTTCACCGACGGGGAATAGGTGGCGCCCTGGCTTTCGCGCAGTTCCTCCACCAGCCGCAGCCTCAGGATCTCTCCGAGAATGGCCGCCTCCCGGGCGGCCTGCGGGTCGGCGAAGAAGTCGCTGCTGGGCCAGGCCACATAGCCGATGGACTGGTCATCGCGGCCGGTATGGGTGCGGCGCAAGGGCGCAGGCGCGAGGGCCGGGAACCGGACCCCGGTGGTGACCGGGGGGCTGTCGGGGGCAGGGCGGGGGGGCAGGGCGCCCAGGGTCCGGGCGACGGCATCGATGGCCTTCTCCACCGTCGTGTCGCCCACGATCACCACTTCGATCAGACCCTCATTGAGCGGACCGGCCAGCTGACTCTTCAGGTCCTCCAGGCTGGCCCCGGCGATCTCCGCCTTGGTGGGGAAGGTCCAGCGCCGGTCGCCGGAGCGCAGCAGGCCCGAGAGATCCCGGGACAGGATGCCGCCGGCCGTGGCTTCATACTGGTCGTGGATGGTGGCGCCTGCGGCCTGGATGCGGACGAAGGGGTCCGCCCCCCAGGCCGGATCGGTCAGATAGGCGCTCAGGACCTGCATCTGCACCTCGAGGTCCTCGGGCCGGGTGGCCCCTGACAGGGTGAAGGCCTCGTCGCTGACCCGCAGCCGGACCCCATAGACCCGTGCGGCCAGGACCCGCTCCATGTCCTCGGCCGTGATCTTGCCAAGACCCCCTTCGGCGAAGGCCTGGGTCGCCCAGGTCAGGGACTGCACATCCGATGGGAGGTCCTGCAGGCCATGGCCCACATTGACCGCCACCAGGATCTCATCATCCTGAAACCTGGTCGGCTTGACGGTCAGACGGACGCCGTTCTCAAATCGGATGAAGACCGTGTCGAGATCGGTCACGTCCCTGGTCTCGGCCACCGTTCCCACAGGCCCGAAGGTCAGATAGGGCCACTCCAACTGGCTGAGGGCGCCGGGGGCCTCCACGGGGCGGGTCCTCGCCGCCTCATAGGCCGCCAGGACGGCGTCCTCGCCGCCCTCCACCGGGCTGGGGCTGGCCAGAAAGATCAGGGGTCCCTGTCCCTGGAAGGCCTGGATGAGGGCCTGGGCGACGGTGGCGGTCTCCAGCCCCTGCACGGCGGCCTCGAACTGGGCCAGGTCCTGGGTCGGGCTGGTGACCACCCGGTCCTGGGCCGTGGCGCCTAGAATCTGCTGGGCCAGGGCCGAGGGCCTGCGGGTGGCGGCGCCGGCCACACTGGCCTCCAGCCGGGCGCGGTACTCAACGATCTCACGATCAAGCTCGTCCTGGCGCACCCCGAACTGCATCATCCTGCGCTGTTCGGCTTCGATGGCGGTCAGGGCCTCCCGCCAGCGTCCCGCCTGGGCGTTGGCCAGGATGCTGGTGGTCTCAGCGGCGCGGAACTCGTCGTTCACAAAGGCGCCGGCCCCCAGAAAGGGCGGATCAGTTCCCCGGGACAGCGTCGACAGCCGACGGTTCAGTACCGAAAATCCCAGCTGTTCGATCAGCTCAGCCCGGCGGCGGGCCTGGGTGTCGGCGCCCTGGTCAGGCTCCCGGACCCAGGCCATCTGCAGGGCGGCCTGGATTCCGGGCTCCACCGCGACCTTGGCCTCCAGCCCCCGGGGCTGGACGGCGCCCAGGTCCGGCTCCTCTCCGGCGGGACCAGAAGGGACCCAGTCGCCAAAGGCGGCCACGATCTGGGCCTCGAGGACGTCCAGGTCGAAGTCGCCTGCGGCCACCAGCAGGGTCCGCTGAGGCTGGTAATAGGCCTCATAGAAATCACGCAGGCGCTGGGCCGGGGCGGTCTGCAAAATCTCAACCTCGCCAATGGGATAGCGCGTGCTGAGGCGCTGGCCTTTCAACAGGAAGCCCAGGCGGCTCTTATAGATGCGATAGGGAGGGGTGTCCCTGGCCCGTTCCTCGGACAGGATGATCCCCCGCTCACGGTCCACGGCGTCCTGCGCGATCAGCAGGTTCATGGCGGTCTCCCGCAGCAGCATGAGGCTGGTGGAGACGGTCTCGGCGTCGGTGCGGGGCAGGTCGAGCTTGTAGATGGTCTCGTCAAAGCCGGTGGAGGCGTTGGTGTCGGCCCCGAAGGCCAGGCCCAGCCGTTCCAGGATCTTGATCATCTCCCCTTCCGGCACGGCCCTGGAGCCATTGAAGGCCATGTGTTCGAGAAAGTGGGCCAGGCCCAGCTGGTCATCGGCCTCCATCAGCGAGCCGGCGTCGATCCTGAGCCGGAGGGCGCCCTGGCCTTCAGGTATGGTCTGGCGCCGGATCGCGTAGCGCATGCCGTTGGGCAGGGCGCCGAAGCGGATGTCCGGGTCGGGGGGGATGTCGGCAAGGGCCTGGGGCCATTGGCCGGGGGACAGCTGGGGTGCGTTCCCCGCTGTCGGCTGCTGAAGCGCCGCCGGCGGGGCCGGCTCCGACCCCAGTATGGCGCCGCCGGCCGGGACG
This sequence comes from uncultured Caulobacteraceae bacterium, assembly GCA_947085575.1. Lineage (GTDB taxonomy): Bacteria > Pseudomonadota > Alphaproteobacteria > Caulobacterales > Caulobacteraceae > Phenylobacterium. The sequence goes on along the minus strand of CAMTXB010000061.1, from coordinate 5,684 downwards.
GTCAGGGCGAGGGCCGCAATAAGCGCAAGCGCCGCGCGCAGGGAACTGATCATTGAGCCGTCCGAAGGTCACCAGAACAGCGGCCACCATCGCGCCCGGATGGGGCGAGGGCAAGGCGGCGAGGCGGCGAACATCCGGCGGCTGGCAGAGCGGGTCCTCGACAGCCCCCGGCCTAGGGGGCGCAAGTCTAGTGCGCGCCGGGGCGGCTTACGAAATAGGTCGCCGTATTGCCCACGGCGTTGGCCACACCTGTGGCGGACCGGGCATGTCCCGTTACGGTCACAGATGAATTGGCGCTGATGCCGGTGCTGTTGACCTGCTGACTGGTGGCCACCAGGCGTCCATAACAGTCGCTGCAGACAAAGCCGGTGGCGGCATTGCCCATGGCCGTCGCATTGGCCGAGGCGTCATAGCCCTCGGCGCCGGTGAAGTCGGCAATGACCTCGACCCCGCCGCTGTCATTGAGCTGGACGGAGTCGATGATGGTCTCTGAGCCAATATTGCCGCCCAGGAAGGAGTTGCCGACCCCATAGGCGATGCTGGCGGCCGAGCCGAACTGATAGGCCGAGCCGACGCTCTGGGCGCGCAGATAGGCCTGGTTCGTCTGGCGGCTGGTCACATCAAGCAGACCGCCCTCATTGTGCAGGTTGATCGCGCCGCCGGTGGCCGTGGCGCTGGTGGTGCTGAGATAGGCCGAGCCATGGGCGGTAAACTGGCTGGCCTGGACCATGGCTGGCGCATTGGTCTGATCAATGATGTAGCGCTGGGCGGCCCCGTCGATGCTGGAACTGGTGACATTCGCACCCGTGGCGGCGCCGGCAAAGGTCGCAGCCCCATCCACCTGGCCCACCGTGCCGCCGCCGTCGGCGACCACATCGGCCTCATTGGTCTGGTTCACCCGCGCGCCGACCACGCTGTGGCTGACGCCGAAACCCTGGTTCATGCCGATGGCCTGGGTCGAGGCTGTGACATCCCCGGCCTCCGCCCGGGGGGCCTCCACATGGCTGTGGCTGTAGACGCGGGTCGGCCCGGCCCTCTGGGTGTAAACCCCGGTCAGCGTCCCGTTATAGATGTTGGACTCGCTGGTGACGCCGGTGGCGGTGGTGCTCAGGACGGTGACCGCGCCGGAACTGACCGCCGCGTTCAGTCGGGTGTCCGCCGTGACATTGCCCTGCAGGTTCTGATTGGCGCGGACATCCAGGGTCACCCCCTCGCCGGAACCGTCAAAGGCGGCGCCGGTGGCCGTGGCGACCGAGGTGGTGGCTTCGCTCACCGACACGACGTTGAGAATCTGGCCCGCGAAGATGTCGCTGGTCTGGACCTGGTCGCTGACAATGACGCTGTCGAGGGTCTGGCTAGTAGCGGCCGCGGACGTCAGGATCGCGGCGGACGTTCCAGCGATTAGGGTCTTCGCGAGTCTGCGCATTGTTGGTCCCCAGATTGTTATAGGCCGGGACAAAGGCGCCCGTGATCCCCACAGTGCTTCCGCCCAGGGGGTCGGACGACAGGCAGGCCTGAGGACCGGGCATGCCATAGAGATTGGCGCTCATCTCGATCACGGCCCGTTCCACCAGCGAGCGGACGGCCAACTGCATGGGCTCCAGGGCCCCGGCGCCGGCGGAAATGTCGAACACATTGCCCCCCAGGAAGTCGAACAGGCCGACGCCGACCTCCCGGCCGATCACCTGCTTCTGGTAGGAGATCACATCGACCACTTCGAGGGTGCGGGTATTGATCAGCCGCAGGTCCAGGCCGATGTTCATGATGAACAGCCGGCCGCGGATATTGCCCTTGAGATCCCGGGGGTCGGGATCGCCTCCACCCAGATCGAACCCGGACGAGCGGATATTGAAGTTCAGCTCGGTGAGGCCCCCGGCCACATAGAAGTCCGAGCCGGGCACCTGTCCCGACAGAATGCGCCGGTACTCCGCCGGCATGTTCGGCGCGGCGTTGGGCAGGTCGGAGATCAGCTTGTTGTTGGCGTATTTGAGCTCAAGCTCGGAGACCGACGTGTCGAACCGCTCCACCAGGGGCATGCCAGCCTTGGCGAAGGCCGACATGGCCATCAGCGAGGCGCCTTGCGTAATCTTGCGCCCGCTGCCGTCGGATTCCGTCTTGCCGGTATAGTCGGCGATACGGCCCACGGCGATCCGCGGCGCGGTCAGATTGGCGTTGCGGGCATAGCCGGCCAGGCAGACCAGGGCGGTGGAATAGGGCGTCGGGTTGGCGGTGACCGGGGCGCTGCCGATGGGGCGGCTGTAATTTCCGCCGGGTCCGGCCACGGGGGTGGCGCAGGCCGTGAGGGACAGGGCCAGGGCGCTGACGGCGCCGGTGAGTTTGACGGCGCTACTGCGCATCGCCGACCCCGCCGGAACTGAGCTTGATCCCGGCTGAAACGGTCCCGGTGTTCAGCTGATGCGAATTGACGATGACCGTATTGTAGTTGCCCTGGGTCACCACAACGAGGCTGTTGCCGATGGCTGTGGCGCCCCCGGCGCTGGCGCCCACCCCGGCGAACACGTCGGCCGATCCCCCGGACCGGGCGAAGGATGACTGGTCTTCGCCGGTCAGGATCAGGCCATCGACAATCACCCGGTTGCCGTTGCCGTCCCGGGTGGAGACCTCCACGGGACGGTTCTCGCTGCCGGCATGGCGTCCCCATCCGGCGTTGAAATCCGCCGAGTTGGTGGTCATGTGCTGGGCATGGGCCGCGCTGACGCACAGGGCGCCCATGAGGATCGCGGCGAGCCAGCTTGCGGGCTGGGCGAAGGTGACGGGGGCCATGGCCTTGGCGAACTCCGGAGACAGGGCGCGGGGTTCGTTAAGCAAACCGCGTGCCAAACTTGGACACCGGGGCATCTAGGGGGTCTAACCCTGGCAAATTCGTTAAGGCTGAGTCCGATTTGGCCTGAACGCCGCAGGAGTATTGACTATTGACCGAAAGCCGCGAGCCGATCTTCAAGGCGCCCTGGCCCGCCCTGATGATGATGGGGGCCATACTCGGCGCCTATGCCCTGCAGGTGCTGGTCCTGGGGGATGAGGCCTATCGCCGTTTCGGCTTCTCTCCGGCCGGCTATGAGGCGGGGGCCCGTCTTGGCCTGGTGAGCGCCCTCTTCATACATGGGGGCTTTGTGCATGCGGCCATGAACGCCGCCGGCGCCCTGGCCTTTGGCAGTCCCGTCGCCCGGCTGTTTGGCCTGCGGACCCCGGGGGCGCTGGTGTTCCTGGGCTATTATCTGGCCTGCGGGGCCCTGGCCAATCTGGCCTTTGCCTGGGTGCATCCGGGCGAGACCATTCTGCTGGTGGGGGCCTCAGGGGCGGTGTTCGGCCTGATCGGAGCGGCCACACGCCTTCTGGCCGGGCGCGGCCGGCTGGCGGGGCTGTTTGATCGCCGGGTCCTGTTGATGAGCGCGGCCTGGATCGGCCTCAATCTGCTGATCGCGGTCCTGGGCTTTGCGCCGGGGATGGAGGGGGCCGTGGCCTGGGAAGCCCATATCGCCGGCTATCTGGCGGGGCTGTTGCTGGTGGGACCCGCAGCCGGGCTGGCCAGGCGCCTGTCGCCCCCTGAGCCCGCGCCCGGGCCATGGGCTGATCCGCCGCCGCCGCGCCATCGCCCGCCGAACGATCCGGCCCTGTGAGCGATTGCCAGAACCGCTGTTATGCGACAGGCTCCCTCCAGCGGATAAGGGAGAGAACCACCTATGCTTGTGTCCCAGATCCTGAAGACCAAGGGCGACCTCGTCTTCACCATAACGCCCCATGACACCGTCAGTTCGGTGTCGGCCCTGCTCCACGCCCGGCGGGTCGGCGCCCTGGTCGTCCTCGACGGCGGCAGGGTGGTGGGGATTGTCTCCGAGCGCGACGTGGTGCGCATTGTCGCCGAGCACGGGGCGTCGGCCCTGGACCGGCCGATCTCCGGTTGCATGACCAGCGATGTCCTGTTCGCCGCGCCGGGGGAGACTGTCGATGCTCTGCTGGAGCGGATGACCGACCGCCGGGTGCGCCATCTGCCCGTCTGCCAGGATGACAGGCTCCTGGGGATCGTCTCCATCGGCGACCTGGTGAAGCACAAGATCTCCGAGGTGATGGCCGAGGCCGATGGCCTCAAGGCCTATATCGCCGCCGGCTGAGCCATGTCCGTGCCGCCCTTGGCCGGAGAGGGCGTAAGCCTTCGCCCTTTGACGTCGGCCGACTTGGCCTCATGTCATGCTCTCTTCCAGGAGATTGGCTGGGATGATCCGCGCCTCAGCACCGCGCAGGCCCTGGACCGGCGGCGGGAATGGCTGGACTGGTCTCTGCGCAACCGCGTGCAACTGCAGGCGCTGAACCAGCCGCCCTATGGTGATCTGGTCATCTGCGACGACCAGGGGCAGTTTGCCGGGTTGATCGGCATCGTGCCGAGATTGGAGCCGTTCGGACGTCTGGCCAGCTTTGGCGGTGACCTTGGGGCGGGCAATAGCGCTGAGGTGGGACTCTTCTGGGCCCTGCGGCCGGCCTTTCAGAGGCGCGGCCTGGTGACCAAGGCGGCGCGTCTCTTGAGTGGATGGATGTTCGAGGTCCTTGGTCTCCAGCGCATCGCCGCCGGCACCGAGTACGACAACGCTGCGTCCATTGCAGTCATGCGGCGATTGGGGATGCGGATCGAGCATAACCCACTTCCCGATCCGCCCTGGTTTCAGGTCACAGGGGTTCTCGTGATGGCCCCTGCCTCAAACCATTAACTGCGCGACGCTGGTCGCCAGGCTGGGGGGCTAGGTGGCGATCCGAAACACCTCGCCCCCGGAGCCGGCTGCGGCGTCCGCCAGACTGTAGGCCTCCAGTACGGCGGCGGTGGCGTCCCGGGCGCGCAGCAGGGCCTCGCGCAGGGTGCAGGTGGCCAGGTCCGTGCAGTCGTCGCATTTGCGAAACGCGGTGCGACTGACGCAGGGCGCCAGGGCGAGCGGCCCTTCCATCACCCGGATGACCTCGGCGAAGGCGATGTCCCTGGCCGGCCTGGCAAGGGTATAGCCGCCGAACTTGCCGCGCCGGCTGACCACCAGGCGATGACGCGACAATTCCAGCAGAATGGCTTCGAGGAACTTCCGGGGGGCGTCGGCGCGGAACGCAAGTTCTCCGGAGGTCAACTGGGTTCCTTCCACCCGTGCCAGTTCCACAAGGGCGCGCAGGGCGTATCTCGTCTTCTGCGACAACATCGTGGCCGGCGCCTCCTCCGCGCGCCCCATCTCATAGGGAGATTGCAGGGCGATGAGCAAGCTGACGCATCCTGTCGGTGATCGGTTGACTCCTCAGAGCGCGCGCCCTAGATCGGCGGCCCTGGATGTGACGCCGGGCAAAAGCGTTGGCGGCCGAAAGGCTATTGACGTTTTATTCATTGCTCGCTAGCGTCCGGTCCTTCAATTGAATCGCTTCGGACACTTGAGGTTAGCCTCACGGCGGCCAGAAGTGCTTTTTGCGCAAAATTTCACGGGCCCTGGGCCTTGGATAAGTAGCGCAGGAAAGTCCGAAAGGATCGATTGACAGGGATGGGGGTGGCGACTAGATACGCCGCTCCCTGCCGCTTTGGATGAGTTGGCGGGTCTGGCGGAAGCTGGTTTGGTCTTTGACATTGTTGAATTGGAAAGAGAAACGCAGGCGGCGGTGTTCTGGCGATGGTTCTTAGGAGCTATCTGGACGCTGACGAATTC
>CAMTXB010000060.1:0-45847 GCA_947085575.1 uncultured Caulobacteraceae bacterium | reverse complement strand
CGCCCACACGATGAAGCCGATGAAGCCGATCGCCACCATCGCATAGGCCATGGCCAGGTAGCCGAAGATCGGCTTGCGGCTGAAGGTCGAGACGATGTGGCTGATGATGCCGAAGCCCGGCAGGATCAGGATGTACACTTCCGGGTGGCCGAAGAACCAGAACAGGTGCTGGTACATGACCGGATCGCCGCCGCCGGCGGGATCGAAGAAGTGGGTGCCGAAGTTGCGGTCCGTCAGCAGCATGGTGATGGCGCCGGCCAGAACGGGCAGGCTCAGCAGCAGCAGGAAGGCGGTGATCAGCACCGACCAGGCGAACAGCGGCATCCGGTGCAGGGTCATGCCCGGGGCGCGCATGTTGAAGATGGTGGTGATGAAGTTGATCGCGCCGAGGATCGAGCTGGCGCCGGCCACGTGCAGGGACAGGATGGCCAGGTCCATGGCCGGGCCGGGGTGGCCCAGCGTCGAGAGCGGCGGATAGAGGGTCCAGCCGCCGCCGAAACCGCGGCCCGGGCCGCCATCGACGAACATCGACATCAGCAGCAGCACCCAGGCGGCCACCAGCAGCCAGAACGAGATATTGTTCAGGCGGGGGAAGGCCATGTCCGGGGCGCCGATCATGATCGGCACGAACCAGTTGCCGAACCCGCCGATCATGGCAGGCATGACCATGAAGAAGATCATGACCAGGGCATGGGCGGTGACGACCACGTTATAGCCGTGCTTGGAGGCGTCGATCCAGCCGAGCTGGTCGAGGAGCGAGCCCGCCACAAAGACCTGGAGACCCGGTTCAGTCAGTTCCCACCGGATCAGGCCGGAAAGCGCGCCGCCCACGATGCCGGCCATGATGGCGAACAGCAGGTAGAGCGTGCCGATGTCCTTGTGGTTGGTCGACAGGAACCAGCGGGTGAAGAACCCGGGCCTGTGATCATGGTCGTCGTGAGCGTGTACGGCGGCTTCAGCCATCTTACTCTACCCCTGGTCAGTTCACGGCCGCTGCGGCCACAGGCGCAGCGGTCTCGGGCGGCGCAGCAGCCGCGTCTTGGGTCTCGCCTTCGGTGGCCGAGGCGTCGGCGGCGGTCTGCTCCACAGCCGGGGCCGCGGCCTCCGCCGCAGTGCTGGCCGCCAGACCGGCCGGATTGCCGCCCTTGCTGGCGATCCAGGCCTCAAACTCGGCCTGGCTCACCACCCGGATCTCGATAGGCATATAGGCATGGTCGGCGCCGCAGAGTTCGGAGCACTGGCCGTAATAGACCCCCTCCCTCTCGGCGATGAACCAGGTCTCATTGACCCGACCGGGGATGGCGTCGGTCTTCAGGCCAAAGGCCGGCAGGGCGAAGGAGTGGATCACGTCGGCGGCGGTGACCAGCACGCGGACCGTCTTGCCCACCGGAACCACCATGGGTTCGTTGGCGGCCAGCAGATAGGGCACGCCCGCCGCCAGGGCGTCTTCCTCGGGCAGCATGTTGGAGATGAACTCGCCGACCTCATGGTCGGGGTATTCGTAGCCCCAGTACCACTGATAGCCCACCGCCTTCACTGTCAGATCGGGGCGGGGCATGTCGTGATAGGCGAACAGAAGCCGGAACGAGAAGATGGCGATGAACACCAGGATCAGCACCGGCACCACCGTCCAGATGATCTCGATGGTGGTGTTGTGGCTGAACTTGGCCGGCACCGGGTTGGCGCGGGCGTTGTAGCGCACGATCACCCAGATCAGCAGCCCCGCCACGAACAAGGTGATGATCGTGATGATCGGCATCAGGATCACGTCGTGGAACCAGATCGCGTCATGTTTCAGCGGCGCAGCCGCTGGCTGAAGACCGATTCCCTTTGGCGTAGGCTGGCCCAACAGGTCCTGGGCGAGCGCCTGGACACCCCAGAACGCCGTCATTGCGCCCGCCGCGGTCCCAGCCGCCAACGTCCGCATCCCCTGCAAACTCGACTTCATATCCCCTCGGTCTCTTTGGCGGTCTCGGCGTCAGGGACTCACCCTTAGCCGTTCCGCGACTGAAACGAGGCTTACGCAGCGAACAGGCGTCCGCCGCCAGGCCCTCAAAGCGCGTGCATACGCGCTCTCCCCCAACTTGCCAAGGCGATAGCCAGCTTCAGGGGGCGGGACTCAAATCTGACGGCGGCGGACCAAGTGACGCACGGCAGGACCGCATCAGGACCCTGTGAAAACGTCGGCCCCGTGACGCCGGCCCCTGAAGTCCCTATGTCTTACGAACTTGGCTCGTCCCCCGCCGAAGGATCGTCGATGAACGCCCAAATCTCCGCGCCCTCCATCCTGGATTCCTGCGGCGTCGCCCCTGAACGCGCCCGGCGGATTCTAGGTGATGCCCTGGCCGGCGCCGACGACGGAGAAATTTTCGCCGAACGCTCGGAGAGCGAATCTTTTCTGTTCGACGATGGGCGTCTGAAATCGGCGGCATATGATTCCACCGAGGGATTCGGCCTTCGGGTCGTGGCGGGGGAGACCGCCGGCTATGCCCATTCCAGCGAAATCTCCGAAGCCGCCCTGAAGCGGGCCGCATCCTCCGCCGCCCTGGCCAAGCGCGGCTATGAGGGCGTCGCCGCCGAAGGCCCGCGGGCCACCAATGTTCGTCACTATGGGGATGATGATCCCCTCGCCGCGCCGGACTTCGCCGACAAGGTCGCTCTGCTGCAGGAGATCGACGCCTGGGCGCGGGCGCGGGACCCGCGGGTGGTGCAGGTGATGGCCAGCCTCACCGGGGAACGGCGCATTGTGGAGATCCTGCGCGCCGATGGCCGGCTGATCCGCGATGTCCGCCCCCTGTCGCGCATCAATATCCAGGTGACCGTGGAGAAGGATGGCCGCCGGGAGGCCGGGTTCTCCGGGGCCGGCGGTCGCGCCGGCTATGAGGCTTGGATCACTCCGGAGTCCTGGCGCAAACAGGGCGAGGAAGCCCTCCGACAGGCCCTGGTCAATCTGGAGGCGGTGGCCTGCCCCGCAGGCGAGATGGATGTGGTCCTGGGGCCCGGCTGGAACGGCGTGCTTCTGCATGAAGCCGTCGGCCATGGGCTGGAAGGCGATTTCAACCGCAAGGGCGCCTCGGCCTTCTCGGGCAGGATCGGCCAGCGAGTCGCAGCCCCCGGGGTCACGGTCTTCGACGATGGCGCCCTGCCCGGCCGCCGGGGCTCGCTGACGGTCGATGATGAAGGCGTCCCCACCGAACGCACCGTGCTGATCGAAGACGGCATTCTGGTGGGCTATATGCATGATCGGATGAGCGCCCGGCTGATGGGACTGTCCGTCACGGGCAATGGTCGCCGCCAGTCCTATGCCCACATGCCCCTGCCGCGCATGACCAACACCGCCATGGAAGGGGGATCCACCCCCCAGGCCGAGATGATCGCCGCCACCAGGCGCGGCCTCTACTGCGCCAATTTCGGGGGCGGCCAGGTGGACATCACCAACGGCAAGTTCGTGTTCCAGTGCACCGAGGCCTATCTGATCGAGGACGGCAGGGTGACCCGGCCGGTCAAGGGCGCGACCCTGATCGGCGACGGTCCTTCAGCCCTGACCCGGGTGACCATGGTGGGCGACGATTTCGACTTCGACCCCGGGGTCGGTGTCTGTGGCAAATCCGGCCAGAGCGTGCCCGTGGGTGTCGGCCAGCCGTCCTTGAAGATCACGGGCCTGACCGTAGGCGGCACCAGCCTCTAGCGCAGTTTCCGATGAGCCAGGCATGAACCGCAGCCGCGGCAGATATAGTATAACATTTTGATTTAACAAGATTTTCGTCCGATCTGATTGAGCTGCTCGGATCGGAAGGGGCTCCAGGGTCCCGTATCCTAACGACTGACGGCGCCGCCGCTTTGATTGAGGCCGCCATCCAAGATTTAACTGGAGCTCAGGGACAACCTGGCTCATCTCCCGCGCAGGAGACGTCCGGATGAAACAGAAACGCCGCCTGGCTGCGCTGATCGCTGCCGGCTCCCTCATGTTCCCCGGGGCGGCTCTGGCCCAGGCGCCTGGCCCCGACGCCCCCGCAGCCCAGGGGGTGATCAGCTACCCGCCGGCGTTCTTTGCCGACGCCCAGCCCACCACCGCCCTGGACATGGTCCAGCGCCTGCCGGGCTTTGTGCTGGAGGCCGGCGACAATGTGCGTGGCTTTGAGGGTGCGGCGGGCAATGTGCTGATCGACGGACGGCGACCCGCGTCCAAGTCTGACAATCTGGAAGAAATCCTGCGCCGCCTGCCGGCCTCTCAGGTGGAACGGATCGACCTCATTCGCGGCGGGGCGCCCGGGATCGATATGCAGGGCCGCGCGGTGATGGCCAATCTGATCCGCAGCCAGGCCAGCGCCATGCAGGGTCTGGTCGCCCTGGCCAACCGCCAGATCTATGACGGTCGCAATGTGATGGGATTCCGTATCGACAGCTCCGGTCGCCATGGGGATCTGTCCTGGGAAACCAGCCTGGTGGGGGGCCAGGGGCCAGACGATGAGGCCGGCGAGGGCCTCCGGACGCGGGTTGATCGCCATGGCGCGCCGCTCATCATCAGCGACGTGGACAGCGAGGGGCTGGGGACGAACGCCGCCTGGACCGGGGCGGTGGAGGGTCCGCTGATGGCGGGCCAGCTCAGGATCAATGGCCGCCTGTCCACCAATGGCGATGAGTATGACGAGGTGAACCTCGCCCGGGGCGCGGGCCTCCGGGAAGTCACCCACGAGGTCTTCGACCGACGGGGATCAGAAATTGGCGCGAGCTATTCGCGCCCCCTCAGCCCCCGGACGAGCCTTGAGCTGATCGGCCTTCGCCAGACCGCCCGCCAGACCGTCGACTCCAGATACAGCAACCAGGTTGACCTGGCCCGCTTTGACCTGGAGAGCGACACAGTCGAGTCCATCGGCCGCGGGGTTCTGCGCTGGCGTCAGACCGACGCGATCGCCTGGGAGGCCGGCGCCGAAAGCGCCGTCAACACCCTGGAAAGCCGCACCCGGTTCGCCCGCAATGGCGTGGAGGTGACGCTGCCGGCCGCCGATGTGGCGGTGGAAGAGCGCCGCAGTGAAGCCTTCCTCAAGGTCGCCTGGCGGGCCACATCACGCCTGAATCTGGATGGCGCCCTGCGCTACGAGGCCTCTGACATTTCCGCCGGGGGCGATGTGCAGCTGGAGAAGTCCCTGGCCTTCGCCAAACCGCGGCTCAGCCTCAGCTGGGCGCAGGACCCCCACACCCAGCTGCGCTTCAGCATCGAGCGCAGTGTGGGCCAGCTGGACTTCGATGACTTCGTCGCCTCCTCCTCCCTGAACACCGGCGTGCTGACCGCCGGTAATCCAGACCTCAACCCCGAACAGGAGTGGCTGTTTGAGGCCGCATTCGAGCGCCGCTTCTGGACCAATGGCGCAGCCGTCATCAGCCTTCGCCACGCCGAGATCACCGATGTGGTCGACCGCGCCCCGGTCCGGCTGCCGTCCGGCGATGTCTTTGACGCCCCAGCCAATATCGGCGCAGGGACCCGTGCCGAGCTGGCGCTCACCCTGACCCTGCCCTTCGACCGACTCGGCCTGGAGGGCGCCCAACTGCGCGCCGAGGTGACGTGGCGGCGTTCGGAGGTGACTGATCCCACCACCGGGGATCTGCGTGAGATTTCCGGCCTCAGTCCCGTGGAGTGGGAAGCCTTGTTCACCCAGGATCTTCCCGAACTGAGGGCCACCTGGGGGATCGAGGCCTTCGGCGCCTGGCGGGAGACCTCCTATCAGTTCGATGAGATATCCACCGTCAAGATGGGGACCTACATCAACCCCTTCGTGGAGTGGCGACCCAGGCCCGCCTGGGTGCTGCGGTTCGAGGCGGCCAACATCACCGATCGCGGGGTACGCCGGACCCGCACGGTCTATGCCGGCCCCCGCGACATCGCCCCCGTGGCCTTTGTCGAGGACCGGGACCTCAGCTTTGGCCGCATGATCCGGATGCGGGTCAGCCGAACCTTCGGCGGCTGAGCCGGAGTCGCCGGCCGAACCTGACGGCGAGGTCAGATGGGATGGCGCTTCAGCCCAACTCCGGCCGGTTTCAGGCCGAGCGGTTGTCGCTCAGAGTCTGGGGGTTCACCGCCTGGCGCTCACCGTCGACGGTCGGGGCGAAAGGCTCCGGCGCTGCGCCCTGGCCTGGACCGGCCCCATGGGCCCAGCCCTTGATGAAGAAGCTGAGCAGGATGAAGATCACGCCTGCGCCCAGGCCCCAGTAGCCGAGCATCTGGAAGACCTCCAGGGAGCTGCGAAGGGCCGCAGCGGGGTCAAGCACCTGCCCCCCCACCGTCTCGGTTCCGGCCAGGGCGGCGATCCAGCCCCCCACGTACTGGGCGATGGCGCTGGAGAGGAACCAGACGGCCATCATGAACGACACCACCGAGGCCAGGGAGAGCTTGGTGATCTCCGAAAGCCCCACCGGCGACAGGAACAGCTCGCCGGTGGTGTGCAACAGGTAGAGCAGGCCCAGCACCATCAGGGGCAGGCGGAAGGTGGGGTCGGCAAGGCCGGCGCTCCACACCACCACCATGAAGCCGAGACCCGCCTGAGCCAGGGCCAGGCCGAACTTCATCGTCGGGTCGGGATCCAGTCCGCGACGTCCGAGAAAGGCCCAAAGGGCGGCGAAGATCGGCGCGAAGATCAGGATGAAGCCTGCATTGAAGGATTGCACCTGGGCGGCGCCGAAGCGGGTGTCGATCCAGCCCCACCAGCCGGTGGGCGCCACGCCTGCCGCCGCCAGCTGGTCAGGCGTGCCCACCGGGATGCCGAAGAAGGCGCTCGCCTGGCTGGTGATGGACAGGTCCACATTGCGCGCGGCGAACAGGTTCAGCGAGGTGCCCGCCTGTTCAAACAGGGTCCAGAACACCACCGAGCCGAAGATCAGCACCATGGCCAGCATCATCCGCTGCCGCTCGACCTTGGTCTGGCACACCCGGACGATCACATAGGCTACAACGGCCAGGGAAATGATGATGGCGGCAGAGAGCACTGAGCCGACCACGGCCCTATGCTGCACCAGCCACCAAACCCCCGCAATGGCGGGGATCGTCGCCAGATAGATCAGCCATTCCCGGTTCACGGGCCCCACGACGGGCCTGGCCAGCAGTTCGGGATTGGGCGGCTCACCCTTGCCCTGCAGCAGCGGCTTGCCCAGGACGAAGACGATCCAGCCGAGCGCCATGCCGATCCCGGCCAGGCCAAAGCCATAGGACCAGCCGTACTGCTGGCCCAGCAGACCACAGAGCACCGAGGCCCAGAAGGCGCCGAGATTGATCCCGTAATAGTAGAGGGTGAAGCCGGAGTCCCGTCGGGGATCGCCTTGCGGATAGAGCTGGCCGACGATGGCCGAGATGTTCGGCTTCAGGAAGCCGACCCCGAGGATGATCAGCGACAGGGCGAGATAGAAGACATTGATCCCCACGGGATCAGCAGTCTTGGTCAGCTGATAGCTGCCCTCGGGCAGGACCGCCGGAAGCGGCGCCGAGGCGGGCAGGTCGATGATCTGCAGACCGCCGCCCTCGGCCCGACCGAAGGCATAGGGCTCGCCTTCCACCATCAGCCGGACCTGGCGGTCATCCATGCGGCCCTCCAGCGCGACCTCATAGGCCTGGCCGGCATAGGTCAGGGTCTCGCGGGTGGGCTCGCCCTCCACGGCCATGGCCAGGTGGCCGGCCACCAGCAGCAGGGCGCCAAACGCCACGGCCTTGCGGGTGCCGAGATAGCGGTCGGCCAGGATCCCGCCGATCAGGGGCAGCAGATAGACCAGCGACGTGTAGGAACCGAACTGGCTATTGGCGATTTCGTCGTCGAACAGCAGGTGCTGAGTCAGGTAGAAAATCAGAATGGTCCGCATGCCGTAATAGGAGAACCGCTCCCACATCTCGGCGAAGAACAGGACGATCAGGCCCCGCGGATGGTTGCGCATCAGCTGGAGCAACACGGGAAGGCCGGTGAGCAGCGTGATGATCACGCCGAGCACAATGACGATGTTCATGGATCGACTTCCGCTTGATCTGCGTCGGCCAGCCGCGCCGGCCAGCACCCGGGTTCATTCAGCCCGGGCGGACCGGGAAAGTAGGGAGAAGATCACGCGACTGTGCGGGAGACAAGCAAGGCTTGCCCAATGCGCCCCAGCCGGGGCGACATCGGCGAGCCCCAGGTCAGGCTGACCGGGCCAAGGTCTATGGCGTCGGGGCAAAGACCGCCGCCGGCGATCGTCACATCGACGTCGATGCCATGGTGCAGCTCACCGATTCAGGCGGCGGTCACAGCCAGAAGCCCCACCGGCCGTCCAGCGTCACGCCACAGCCGGGCGCCGGATCGTGAACCTCGAAAGGGCCCCAGCCCTAGAACGCCATGGTCTTGTAGACCTTGGACAGGTCGCCGCCCCAGGGGCCGTGATACTGTTCCAGCAGGCGTTCAGCCGGGGTGACGCCGCTGTCGGCGATGGAGTCAAGCTCCGCCAGATAGCCGGTTTCATCGATCATCCCGCCGCTGAGACGGTTGCGCGCCTTCAACCCCTGGCGGGCGATGGCGACCACGTCCCTCGCCACATCCTGCAGGCTGCGGCCCGCGATCTGCGCCTTCAGCCCCACCCGGGCGGCCTGGCGGCGCAGGATCTCATGATCCTCCACCGACCAGTCCCTGCACAGGTCCCAGGCCGCGTCGAGGGCAGCCTGATCATAGAGCAGCCCCGTCCACAGGGCCGGCAGGGCGCAGAGGCGGCTCCACGGACCGGCATCTGCGCCGCGCATCTCCAGATAGTATTTGAGCCGGACCTCGGGGAAGATGGTGGTGACGTGATCGGCCCAGTCCTTGATGGTCGCGCGCTCACCCGGCAGTTCCGACAGCTGGCCAGCCATGAAGTCCCGGAAGGACCGGCCGGCCACATCGATGTACCGACCCTCGCGCTTGACGAAGTACATGGGCACGTCGAGGGCGTAGTTGGCGTAGGTTTCGAAGCAGAAACCGTCCTTGAAGACGAAGTCCAGCATGCCGGTCCGGTCGGGGTCCACGTCCGTCCAGACATTGGCCCGCGCCGACAGGAAGCCGTTGGGCTTTCCCTCGGTGAAGGGGGAATTGGCGAACAGGGCCGTCGCCACCGGCTGCAGGGCCAGACTTGTCCGGAACTTCTGGATCATGTCGGCCTCGGACCCGAAGTCGAGGTTCACCTGCACGGTGCAGGTGCGGAACATCATGTCCAGACCCATGCCGCCGACCTTGGGCATGTAGGCGCGCATGATCCTGTAGCGCCCCTTGGGCATCACCGGGATCTGATCCCGGGTCCAGGTCGGGGTGAAGCCCAGCCCCAGAAAGCCAAGACCCAGCTCGTCGGCCACGGCCTTGACCTCGGTGAGGTGGCCGCCGGTCTCGGCGCAGATGTCGTGCAGGTCGCCGAGCGGCGCCCCTGACAGCTCGAACTGGCCGCCGGGCTCCAGGCTGACATTGGCGCCGTTACGCTCAAGGCCAATCAGGGTCTCGCCCTCGTACACCCCGGACCAGCCGAAGCGCATCAGACCGGTGAGCAGGGCGTGGATTCCCGCGGGACCCTCATAGGGAACCGGCGAATGATCGCTCAGATAGAAGGGAAACTTCTCGTGCTCGGCGCCGATGCGCCAGTCCGCCTTGGGCCTGGAGCCATTGGCGAACCAGGCCACCAGATCCTCGAACACCAAGGGGCGCTCGTCGCAAATGACGTCAGCCATGACTCTCTCCCCAGCCCGCCAGTGTTTTCGCCACGGCCGAGGCCCTCAGCGGCGGCGATCTTTACGCCGTTCGGTCACGTGGGTGCAACGATGACAAAGTGCAATGGCGCCGCATCAGATGAGGGTGCGACGGTCCCAGTCCCCACAGACGCTTTGCCACAGGGTCAAGGCGCTGATCGCTGCGGTGTCGGCCCGCAGGATGCGAGGGCCCAGGGTCGCCGGAACGGCTTGAGCCAGGCTGCGCAGTCTTGTGCGCTCGGCCGGAGAAAAGCCGCCTTCCGGGCCGATCAGAACCGCCCAGGGTCCCGGCGGCTGGTCCTTGAGGACCGCGATCACAGGCGGGGCGTCTCCGGCCTCATCGCAGAACAGCAGTCGGCGTTCGGGCGCCCAGGTCTCCAGCAGGTCGGCCAGGCGAACAGGTTCAGAAATCTCTGGAAGATCGGTCCGACCGGTCTGTTCGGCGGCCTCGGTGGCGATGGCGTTCAGTCGGGGCAACCGCACATGATCGGGATTGGTGCGCTCGGTCAGCACCAGCCGAACCCGGCGCACGCCGAGTTCACAGGCCTTTTCGACGATGGTTTCCAGTCGGGCGCGCTTGACCACGGCGACGATCAGATCGAGGTCCGGTCCCTGACCCTGGGGCCTGACCTGGGTCTCGACCTGCAGCACCGTCCCACGCTTGCCGCTCTCGGCGACGACGGCGCGCCACTCCCCATCGCGGCCGTTGAACGCCAGCAGGGAGTCGCCCGGCGCCCGGCGCATGACGGCGATCACATAGCGGCTCTGGTCGGGGTTCAGGCCGAGCATCGCCCCTGGGGCCAGATCATGGGTGACAAACAGTCTGATCATGCCTCGCCTTCTAATGGGAGACGGCGGTTTGCGCATAGGCCATGGCGTCCAGGCGCGATCCCGGCGTAGGCTTTGCCCATGAGCAAGTCCGATCCGTCCAACGAATCCTATGATGACGCCCTGCGCCGCCTGCAACTGGCCCTGGTGAAGACCCAGCAGCAGATCCTGGCGAAGGGTGAAAAGGTGCTGGTCATCTTCGAGGGCCGGGACGCCGCCGGCAAGGACGGCACGATTCAGCGGATCACTGAACATCTCTCCGTGCGCGGCACCCGGGTGGTGGCCCTGTCCAAGCCCTCGGACGTGGAGCGCACACAGTGGTACTTTCAGCGCTATGTCAGCCACCTGCCGGCCGGCGGCCAGGTCGTGATCTTCAACCGCTCCTGGTACAATCGGGCTGGCGTCGAGCGGGTGATGGGGTTTTCGACCCCGGCTGAGCAGGAGGACTTCCTGCGGGAGGTTCCGCTGTTTGAGCAGATGCTGGTGGCGAGCGGCATCCGGCTGGTGAAGATCTGGCTTGATGTCAGCAAGGATGAGCAGGCCGTGCGCCTTGCAGAGCGCAGGAACGACCCGCTGAAGGTGCTCAAGTCAAGCCCGCTGGATGAGTTCGCCCAGCCGCGATGGGCCGACTATTCCGCCGCCCGCGATGAGATGCTCCGCCGCACCGACACCGCCCTGGCGCCTTGGGTCTGTGTGCGGGCCGACCAAAAGACGGACGCCCGCCTCAATGTCCTTCGACATCTGATCCGAACCCTGGCTGAACAGGGGGTGGCCCGATCCATCGGAGCCCCTGACCCCGACATCCTCTACCCCTTCGAGATTTCCGCCCTGACGGATGGGCGGCTATGCCCGTGATAGGACCAGGACATCGGCGAAAGGCTGGTCCCCATGGCGTGGACTGAGGGCCCTGGCGAGACCCGCCTGGACGCCCGCCTCGCCCTGCTGCGGGCTGGTGGGGAAACCGGCGCTCTCATCGCCCGGAACGACTGGTCCGGCAGTCCGATCGGACCAGTCGCCAGTTGGCCCCAAAGCCTGCTGACCGCCCTGAGCATCCTGCTCCATTCCCCCACCCCCATCGTCATGCTGTGGGGGCCTAAAGGAGTCATGCTCTATAATGACGCCTATTCCATCTTCGCCGGGGCGCGACATCCCGCCCTGCTGGGCAGTCAGGTCCTGGAGGGCTGGCCCGAGGTCGCCGATTTCAACGCCCATGTGATGGCCGTGGGACTGGCAGGCGGGTCCCTGTCCTACAAGAACCACGAACTGGTGCTCTATCGCCACGGCGTCGCCGAGACCGTGGTGATGAACCTGGACTATTCGCCGGTGTTCGACGAGGCCGGCGCGCCGGCGGGCGTCATCGCCTTTGTCCTGGATACCACCGAGCAGGTGCGCGCTGAGGCTGCGCTGAAGGCCGAACGTGATCGCGCCCACAATGTGCTCGAGGGGATGACCGACGGCTTCATGCTGCTGGCCCACGACTTCACCATCCTGGAGATGAACGCCGAGGGCGTCCCGGTCAATGGGCGGCCCCGTGAAGCCTTCATCGGCCAGAACCACTGGGAGGTCTGGCCCGACACCTACGACATGCCGCTGGGCGTGCTCTATCGTCAGGCTATGAGCCAAGGGACCGCCTTCGCCATTGAGAACCGCTACGAGTCTCCCGACGGTCGGATCACCTGGCTCGACATCCGCGGCAACCCGGTCAATGAAGGCTTGGCGATCTTCTTCCGTGACATCACCGAGCGAAAGCTGGCCGAAGAATATCTACGCCTGATGGTGCATGAACTGAATCACCGGGTGAAGAACTCCCTGGCCACCGTACAGGCCATCGCCGCCCAGACCCTGAGGGGCGGCGGGGCGTCTCTGGAGGTGCGCGAGGCGCTGACCTCACGCCTGCTCGCCCTGGCCAAGGCCCATGACGTGCTCACCGACGCCAAGTGGTCGGGCGCCCGTCTGGAGGAAATCGCCAGCCAGGCCGCCGCGCCCTATGGCGCCGACCGCTTCCGCATCGACGGACCGCCGGTGATCCTGCCCCCTCGGACCGCCATCGCCATGGCTCTGGCCTTCCACGAACTGGCCACCAACGCCGCCAAGTACGGCGCGCTGAGCAACGCCGCAGGCCTGGTCGATCTGGCATGGACCGTTCACGACGAACCCGGATCGCCCCAACTGCAGCTGACCTGGCGCGAGACCGGGGGGCCGTTGGTGTCGCCGCCCACGCGCAAGGGCTTCGGCTCGCGGCTCATCCAGCGGGGCCTGGCCGCCGAGTTCGTCGGGGAGGTGCGCATGGACTTTCAGGCGACGGGCCTGATCTGCCGGATGGATGTGGTCCTGCCCGCGTCCGAGCCGGGCGCTTGGGCCGAATGGCCGGAGCGTTGAGTCCCGCCGCCCGCGAACAGTTCAGCGCCGCCCAGGCCCGCCGGATCGCCCTGGGCGCCCAGGGGTTCGGACGCTCCCGCCCCGTCTCGCCCGGCCGCCGTCACCTGGTCGAGACCATGGCCCGTCTGGGGGTGGTGCAGATCGACTCGGTCAATGTGGTCTCGCGCGCCCACTATCTGCCCTTTTTCTCCCGCCTGGGCGCCTACCCCCGGGAAACGCTGGAGGGGCTGGCCTGGGGGAAGCGCCCCCAGTTCTTCGAATACTGGGCCCATGAGGCCTCGCTCCTGCCCCTGTCCACGCAGCCGCTTCTGCGCTGGCGAATGGAGGATGCGCGCCAGGGCGTCGGCGTGTGGAAGGGCGTCGCCCGGTTCCTGCGCGACCATCCCACCCTGATGGAACGGGCCTTGGCGGCTGTGGCCGAGCGTGGTCCGTTGTCGGCTTCGGAACTTGAGCTGGGGGCCGGAGGCGCAGGCGGCTGGTGGGGCTGGAGCGAGGCCAAGCGCGCGGCCGAATGCCTGTTCTGGACCGGGCGACTGACCACCGCCACCCGCCGCGCGACCTTCGAACGGGTCTACGGACTCCCTCGGCAGGTCCTGCCGCCTGAGGTTCAAGGCGCGCCGACCCCCACCCGCGACGAGGCTCAACGGGGACTGCTGCGGATCGCCGCCATGGCCCAGGGCGTCGCCACCGAACGAGACCTGCGCGACTATTTCCGCATGTCGCCCGCCGACAGCCGCGCGCGGATCGCCGAGCTGGTTGAGGCCGGCGAGCTGGTTCCGGTCGCCGTGCGGGGCTGGGAGCAGACCGCCTATCTCGACCCTGCCGCCCGTCGGCCCAGGCGGATCACGGGTGCAGCCCTTCTCTCGCCCTTCGACAATCTGATCTGGTTCCGGGAACGGACCGAGCGGCTGTTCGGCGTGCGGGTGCGGCTGGAGATCTACACCCCGGCCGAGAAACGCGTTCACGGCTACTATGTCCTGCCCTTTCTGGAGGACGAGGCGATCACCGCCCGCGTCGATCTGAAGGTTGACCGCAAGGCCGGCCTGTTGCGGGTGATGGCGGCCCACGCAGAACCTCACGCCACGGCGCAGACGGCGGAGCGTCTCACCGCCGAGCTGCGCCTCATGGCCGGGTGGCTGGGCCTGGTCGAGGTGCAGGCTGAGGCCCGTGGCGACCTCTCAGCCGCCCTCCAGGATGAGCTCAGCCGACCCCCTCGGTGACCGCGTGCAGGCGGGCATAGGCGCCCCCCCTGGCCACCAGCTCGGCGTGCCGGCCCTCCTCCACCACCCGGCCGCCCTCGAAGACCAGGATCCGGTCGGACCCGCGAATGGTGGACAGCCGGTGGGCGATGACGATGGTGGTGCGCCCGGCCATCAGCGCCTCCATGGCGGACTGGACATCGCGCTCAGTCTCCACGTCCAGGGACGAGGTGGCCTCGTCCAGGACCAGGATCGGCGCATCGGCCAGGAAGGCCCGCGCCAGAGCCACCCGCTGCCGCTCGCCGCCGGACAGCTTGACCCCGCGCTCGCCCACCAGGGTTTCATAGCCCTTGGGCAGGCGCAGGATGAAGTCGTGCGCCCGGGCGCGGCGGGCTGCCGCCGCCACCTCTTCGGGGCGCGCGTCCGGTCGCGCATAGGCGATGTTCTCCGCAATCGTCCGGTGGAACAGGGCCGGGTCCTGGGGCACGAGCGCGATGGACCGCCGCAGGGAGGCCTGGCTGACCTTGGAGATGTCCTGGCCATCGATCAGAATGCGGCCCGACTGAACGTCATAGAGCCGCTGCAGCAGCTTGACGAAGGTCGATTTCCCCGCCCCCGTCGCCCCCACAAGGGCGACCTTTTCGCCAGGCGCCACAATGAGGGTGAAGTTCTCATAGAGCGGGCCGGCGGCGGCCTTGTAGCCAAAGGTCACCCGATCAAAGGCGATCTCACCCCGCTCGCCGCGGAACAGGGCTGCATCAGGCGCGTCAGCGACCTCCGGCGCGGTGACCGCATAGCGGGCCACGTCCTCCACATCGTCAAGGCCCTTCTGCATCATCCGGATGTTCTCGCCGATGTTGCGCAGATATCCGCTCATCAGCATGAAGGCGGTGATGGCGAACACCACGTCCCCGGCGGTGGCCTCCCCCCGCGCCCACAGCCGCAGCAGGAGCCCGGTCAGCCCGGCCTGGAGGACCACCAGCATCAGATTGTGCCAGAGCCAGACATTGATGAACCGGGTCCAGGTGATCAGGGTCAGGCGCCGCCACAGGGCGGTGACGCCGCCGATGCGCGCCTCCTCGCGCGCCTCGGCGCCGAAGGCCTTCACCGTCGGATTTGAGCCGATGGAGTCCGAGAGGGCGCCGCCAATCCGCGAGTCGAGCGCCACCGACTTCAGGTTCGCCGGCCGCACATAGACCGTGGTCAGCCAGAGGTTGGAGATCAGATAGACGATCACCACCGTCAGGGAGAAGATCCCCACCAGGGGCCACCGGGCGATCATCATCACCGACAGGCCGATCAGCACGATCAGCGCCGGACCCAGCCACAGGATCACCGCGTCGGAGACCATGTCATAGCCCCACATGCCCCGGCTGAGCCGCCGCACGGTGGAGCCGGCGAAGGTGTTGGCGTGCCAGTCGGCGGAATAGGACTGGACCCGCCGGAAGCCCTCGTCGGTCATGTCCTTCATATTGGCCGCCGCCATGGGGTTCCAGAACCGGAAGGCGATGTTGCGCACCACGGTGAAGGCCAGGAAGACGCCGATGAATACCGCCCAGGCCCGCCAGGCGAGATCGGCCTGGTCGGGACCTGCGGCCACGATGTCCACCAGCCGCCCCGCCGCCCAGGGGAGGGCCAGGTCGAAGCCGATGGCCACCAGGGTCAGGGCCACGGAGGTCCAGAACAGGAATGGCCGTCGAAGCCAGAAGGCGCCGATGAAGCCCAGCACCTGGCGGTTGGAGAGGGTCCGCTCGGTCAGGTCGTCGGTATCGTCATAGTGGTCGGTCATGAGGGTCTCGATCTGGCGGTCATTCGGCGGCTTCGGCGACGGCGTGCAGACGGGCATAGGCGCCGCCCCGGGCCAGCAGATCTCCATGCCGGCCCTCTTCGATGATGGTCCCGCGCTCAAACACCAGAATGCGGTCGGCGCCGCGGATGGTCGAGAGCCGGTGGGCGATGACGATGGTCGTGCGCCCGGTCATCAGGTCCTCGGTGGCCGCCTGGACCTGACGCTCGGTCTCCACGTCCAGGGACGAGGTGGCCTCGTCCAGGACCAGGATCGGGGCATCCGCCAGGAAAGCCCTGGCGATCGCCACCCGCTGGCGCTCGCCGCCGGAGAGCTTGACGCCCCGCTCCCCCACCAGGGTGTCATAGCCCTGCGGCAGGCGGGCGATGAAGTCATGCGCCCGGGCCCGCCGGGCGGCCAGCGCCACATCCTCCGGGCTGGCGCCGGGCCGGGCATAGGCGATGTTCTCGCCGACGCTGCGGTGGAACAGCGAGGGGTCCTGCGGCACCACGGCGATGGCCCGGCGCAGCGAGCCCTGCGTCACCTGGGCGATGTCCTGGCCATCGATCAGGATGCGACCGCCGTCCAGGTCGTGCAGCCGCTGGAGCAGCTTGACGAAGGTCGACTTGCCCGAGCCCGTAGGGCCGACCAAGGCGATCCGTTCGCCGGGCGCGATGGCCAGGCTGAAGTCCTGATAGAGCCGCTCGCCCTGGCTGGCATAGCCGAAGCTCACCCGATCAAAGGTGACCGCGCCCTCCAGGCCCTGGAAGGGTGGAGCGGCGGGCTGGTCGGCCAGCTGCGGCTCGGTGCGCATGTAGACGGCGACGTCCAGCATGTCGTCGAGGCCCTTCTGCAGCATCCGGGTGATCTCGCTGAAATTCCGCATATAGCCGGCCATCAGCATGAAGGAGGTGATGGCGAAGGCGACGTCGCCGGCGGTAGCTTCCCCTTGCGTCCAGGCCCACAGGATCAGCCCCGTCAGCCCGCCCTGCAGGATGACCAGCAGGACGTTCTGGCCCAGCCCGACGAGGTTGAACCGGTTCCAGGTGCGGATCACCGCCACCCGCCAGTCGGCCACGGTGCGGGCAAACCTCTGGCTCTCCCGGGCTTCGGCCCCGAAGGCCTTGACCGTTGGATTGGCGCCGATGGCGTCGGCCAGGGAGGCGCCGATCTGGGAATCGAGGCCGTTGGAGATCAGGTTCACCGGCCGGACATAATAGGTGGCGGCCAGCACGTTATAGAGCGCGAAGATGATCACTATCGTGGCCGTGAACAGGCCGGCCAGGGGCCAGCGGACGGTCATGGAGACCGCCAGGCCCGCCAGCACGATCAGGGTCGGCATCAGCATCAGCAACAGGGCGTCCGAGGCGCTGTCATAGCCCCACATGGCCCGGGACACCTTGCGCACAGTGGCCCCGGCATAGTTGGAGCCATGCCAGTCGGCGGAGTAGGATTGCACCCGCTCAAAGCCCTGGGTGACGATCTGCTCCATGATCCGGGCATAGAAGCCGTTCAGGATGCGAAAGCCGATCGTGCGGACGCCGTAGTAGACGACATAGAGACCCGTCAGGAACGCCCAGGCGGTCCAGGCCGCCTCGGTGAGCCGCTCAGGCGAGGAGACCGCGTCCACCAGGGCGCCCGCCGCCCAGGGAATCGACAGGTCGCAGGCCGTGCCCGCCAGAAACAGGGCGGCGGCGGTAAAGAACCGCGGCTTGTCCACCATCCAGTGGCGCCACATGAAGCCGATCACCTGCATGTTGCCCAGGGGGCGGGGCCGGTGGACGCCTTCGTCTTCGTCGAAGAATTCGCTGGTCATGGGGCGGGCCAGAAATCAGGGCCGCAGGCTCGAGGGGCTGCGGAGGGGCCTAGACCCCGGGCGCACGCAAAGGGCGCAGGGTCAGGGGCGGCGAAGGGCGGGGTCCGGAAACGCGGGTTCCGGCGGGGGCGGACGAACACGGGGACATTCCTGAGGAGCGGGAGCCAAGAGAGGCGCCGGCCCGGGAAAATCCGCTCGAGATTGGCTCTGAGCTAGGTTCGGGACGCGGCGACGCAGCGGTGGGGGTTCGGTGCAGACGGCATTTTCATGCGAACCCTCCTGTCTGGTCGCGGGTCTGTGGACGCCGGGAAGCTAGGCGGGGCGGGAATCCTCGTCAACCGCCCGTTGAACATCGCGCCGCCAACCGCTTTCACTGAGGCGCCGAAGACACGATCTGGTAGGAGGAGGGGCATGATCGCCCCCCTGCCCGACGCCGCCCCGACCAATTGGGTCGACCGACATGCGCCGCCTGCCCTTGCGCCCTGGCTGAAGCTCGGCCGCTTTGACCGGCCCACAGGGATCTGGCTGCTGATGCTGCCCGGCTGGCAGGGCATCGCCCTGGCCGGGGCCATGGAGGGGGAGCTGCCAGACTGGCGGTGGCTGATCGCCTTTCTTGTCGGCGCGGCCCTGATGCGCGCGGCCGGCTGCGCCTATAACGACATCATTGACCGGGACATTGACGCCAAGGTCTCCCGCACCGCCGGGCGGCCCATCCCGTCGGGCCAGATCACCGTGCGCCAGGCCTGGGTCTTTGTCATCGCCTGCGGCCTGATCTCCCTGGCCATCCTGCTGACCATGCCCCCGGTCGCCATTGCGCTGGGGGTTGGATCCCTGGCCCTGGTGGCGGCCTATCCGTTCATGAAGCGGATCACCTGGTGGCCCCAGGCCTGGCTTGGCCTGACCTTCAACTGGGGCGCCCTCCTGGGCTTCGCCGCCGTGACCGGCGACCTGCAGGCCCCCGCCCTGCTGCTCTACGCCGCCGGCGTCTTCTGGACCCTGGGCTATGACACTATCTACGCCATCCAGGACCTGGAGGACGACGCCCTGGCCGGGGTGAAGTCCTCGGCGCGGCGCCTGGGGGAGGCCACCTCCAAGGCCGTGCTGGCCTTCTATGTCCTGGCGTTCGCCCTGGCCCTGACGGCGGCCTGGGTCGGCGGCCTTGGCCCGCTCTTCCTGCCGCCGGCCGCACTCTTTGGTCTGCATCTGTCCCGGCAGGCCGCCCAGGTGCGACTGGACGATCCCGCCGGCGCCCTGGCGCTGTTCAAGTCCAACAGCCTGGCCGGGCTGGCCCTCTTTCTGGCCCTGGCCGCCGGCGCCTGGGGCGGGCCGCAGGGTCTGTTCTGATGCTGTCATGACCTCCCAGGTCATTGAGGGGCGCCATCGCCTCGGCCAGGGTGAGCCCTCGGTTCCCGCTGCCCTTCGGGGTCCGTCCCTGCCCGGAGACCCCATGTCCCCCCTCGCCGCCCGGCCCGTCGCCGACTTCCCTGCCATGCTGGCGCGCCTGCGCCGTCAGCGGGGCCAGTCTCAACTGGGCCTCGCCCTGGCCGCCCAGGTCTCCCAGCGACACGTCTCCTTCCTGGAAACCGGCCGCACCCGACCCTCCCGGGCCATGATTGGCCGGCTCGCCCAGGCCCTGGACCTCGCCCTGCAGGACGTGAACGCCCTGCTGCTGGCCGCAGGCTTCGCCCCCGCCCATGGGGAGAGCGTCTATACTGACGAGGCCGCCGCCATGATCCGGCGGGTGACTCAGCTGGCTCTGGCCGCCCACGCGCCCTTTCCCGCCTTCGCCGTCGACCGCGCCTGGCGCCCCCTGGACGCCAATCGCCCCGCCGCCCGGCTGTTTGGCGCCCTGATGGGGGCCGGCAGCCTCGATCCCCAGGTCAGCCTGCTGCGGGCGGCCTGCGAAAGTGCGGCCTTTCGCGGCGCCGTGGCCAATTGGAGCCAGCTGGTCGCCCATTTCCAGGCCCTGGCCGAAGCCGAGGCCTGGCGGGCGCCGCCGGGACCCATGCGCGCCGAACTGGACGCCACCATCACAGTCCTGAAGGCCCAAGGGCCGGAGGGCGCCTCGGTCCATGCCGCCCCGGGCGCCGCCCTGATTCTGCAGGTTCGAACCCCGGACCTTCGCCTCGACCTGGTCTCCACCGTGGCCCGGTTCGGCGCCCCCGCCGACACCGCTGCCGATGATCTGCGGATCGAGTTCTTCTACCCCGCCGACGCGGCCAGCGAGCTGGCGCTGCGGGGACTGGCCGCCGGCGCCGGCGGCGCCTGACCCTGGGTCATTCTACCCAACCGTCAAAAACCATGGCACACTGCGGTCATGGCCGTCGCATCGCGAATTGACCCCAAGGATCTGTTCAGCCCGCAGGAATGGGCCAGCATCTCCAACCGCTCCAGCTGGCGGGGCCTGGCTCTGATCGCGCATGCCTGGACGGTGATCCTGGCGGCCGGCGCCATGGCGGTGATCTGGCCGCTGACCCTGCCCCTGGCCATCATGATCATCGGCGGCCGGCAGCTGGGGCTGGCGGTCCTGATGCATGACGCCACCCATGGGGCGCTGCACAGCCATCAGAGATTCAATGACTGGGCCGGGGAATGGCTGACCACCGGCGGCCTGGACCGCTATCGCCCCTATCACCTGACGCACCACAAATATGTCCAGCAGGCCGAGGACCCCGACCTCGTCCTTTCCGCCCCCTTCCCCATCACGGCCACTTCCCTGCGGCGCAAGATCCTGCGCGATCTCACCGGCCAGACCTGGTTCAAGCAGCGCTTTGGCCTCCTGCGCAGCCAGTTGGCCGCCCGCAAGGCCGGCGAGCCCCTGGCGCCGATCCTCAAGGCGGACCTGTTGCGAAAGCGCCGCATGCTGATCGGGGCCGCCGTCACGATCGCCCTCACCGCGCCGTTCGGGCTCTGGTGGGTGTGGTTCGTCCTGTGGCTTTTGCCCCAGGCGACCTGGACACAGATGATCACCCGCCTGCGCAACATCGCCGAGCATGCCTGTGTGGCCAAGGATGAGCGCGACCCCTTCCGCTGCGCCCGCACCACCTATGCCGGACCGTTGGAGCGGGCCCTGGTCGCCCCCTATTGGGTCAATTATCACTGCGAGCATCACATCTTCATGCACCTGCCCTGCTACAACCTGCCCCGGGCGCACAGGCTGCTGCTGGCCAAGGGACTGGGCCCGCAGATGGAGATTCGGGGCAGCTATCTGGAGGTGCTGCGCATGGCCGCCTCCAAGGGCGCGCCCGCGGACCTGGCGCCCGCCTGATCATTCTTCTTGCGTGCGGCGGTGATCTTCGTCAGTCGCCGAGGATGCAAGGTGGCAGGAGCGCGGCGTGATCGAGCAGACCCCCGAGGGCCGCCGCGCCTTCATCCTGGCCAACACCCGCCAGCAGGCGCCCCCGCACACCCCTGAACTGATCCTGCACCTGGCCGACGAGATCACCCCCATCTGGAGGATGACCGAGGAGGCCCTGGCGGAGAACGGCCTGCCGCCGCCCTTCTGGGCCTTCGCCTGGGCCGGCGGCCAGGCCCTGGCCCGCCATGTTCTGGACAATCCCGCGCTGGTCGCCGGCAAGCGGGTGATCGACTTCGCCTCCGGCTCCGGCATCGTCGCCATCGCCGCGGCCAAGGCCGGCGCCGCTCAAGTGCTGGCCGCCGATATCGACGCCTATTGCGCGGCGGCCCTGGCGCTGAACACGGAGGCCAATGGCGTGGTCTGCGACTCTACCAGCGCCAACCTGCTGGACGCCGCCCCGCCGCCTGTCGATGTGATCCTGGCTGGCGACATCTGTTACGAAAAGCCCCTGGCCGCCCAGGTCATGGCGTGGCTGGCCCAGGCGAGGGCCGCCGGCGCCACGGTCCTGATCGGCGACCCCGGCCGCAGCTACTTCCCCCGCCAGGGCCTCGTAAAGCTCGCCGAGTACCAGGTCGCCACCACCCGCGAGCTGGAGGACACGGAGGTCAAGAAGACGGCGGTCTGGGCCTTGCCGTATTGATCGCCGCCTCGGGCGTCGCCAGAGCCGGAAACCTGCGCCTATAGTGACGCCCCAGTGACATTGTCCCTCCGGAGTCTGCCCATGCGTCGCCGCACCTTCATGGCCGCCCTGCCCGGCTCCCTGACTGGGGCGCTGCTGGCCGGCGGCGCCGCAGCCCAGAGCCGGCTGGCGACCCCCAACCGCGACCGGCCCGATGTGGGTCCGGGCGACCGGATCGACGGGGCGCGGTTCGCCAGCCGCAGCGCCGCCTGGGGAACCCACGGGGCGGCGGCCACGGCCCACCCCCTGGCGACTCTGGCGGCCATCGACATCCTGCGGGCCGGCGGCTCGGCGGTGGACGCCGCCATCGCGGCCAATGCGGTGCTGGGCTATGCCGAACCCATCGCCTGCGGGATCGGCGGCGATTGCTTCGTCATGCTGTGGGACCCCAAGGCCAAGGCGGTGGTGGGCCTGAACGGCTCGGGCCGCAGCCCCCGGGGCCTGTCGCTTGAGACCGTGCGCAGCCGCGCCAGGGACGGCCTCATTCCCTCCCATGGGGCGATCTCGGTCAGCGTGCCCGGCACGGTGGACGCCTGGTGGGCGCTGCATGAGCGCTACGGCAAGCTGCCCTGGAAGGATCTGTTCGCCCCGGCGATTGCCCACGCCCAGGACGGGGCGCCGATCAGCCAGAACGTGGCCTTCTATCTGCAGCGCAGCTACGCCAACTTCACCCGCGGGGCCCTGGGGATCGAAGAGATCGACAACTTCAAGGCGGTCTGGGCGCCCGGTGGCGTCACCCCCAAGGAAGGCGAGGTATTCCGCAATCCCGGCCTCGCCCGGACCTATGGCCTGATCGCAGAAGGGGGCCGCGACGCCTTCTACGAGGGCGAGATCGCCGGGACCATTGAACGCTACTTCGAGCGGATCGGCGGCTGGATGACCAAGGCCGACCTCGCCGCCCATCGGGCGGAGTGGACCAAGCCCTATTCGAGCCCCTATCGCGGGGTGGATGTCTACAGCCTCGGCCCCAACAGCCAGGGTCTGGCCACCCTGCAGCAGCTCAGCATCATGGAGCAGTTCGACATCCGGGGCATGGGCTTCCAGTCGGCGGCTGCCATCCACCACGGGGTGGAGGCCAAGCGGCTGGCCTTCGAGGACCGCGCCCGCTTCTACGCCGACCCCGCCTTCTATGACGTGCCGGCCGAGTGGCTGATCTCCAAGGCCTATGCCGCCGAGCGTGCGCGGCTGATCCGGCCGGCCTCGATCCTGCAGACGGTCTATGCGGGCCAGGCGCCGACCCGGGGCGACACCACCTATTTCACCACCGCCGACCAGGACGGGATGATGGTCTCGATCATCCAGTCCAACTACCGCGGCATGGGATCAGGCCTCGCCCCGGACGGCCTGGGCTTCATGCTGCAGAACCGCGGCGAGATGTTCGCCCTCGCCGAGGGCCATCCCAATGTCTATGCCCCGGCCAAGCGGCCCTTCCAGACCATCATCCCGGGCTTTGCGGTAAAGGACGGGGCGCCCTGGCTCGCCTTCGGCGTCATGGGCGGCGACATGCAGCCCCAGGGCCAGGCCCAGATCATCTCCAACATGGTCGATTTCGACCTCGGGGTTCAGGAGGCCGGCGACAGTCCGCGCTGGCGCCATGGGGGCGGTTCGGAGCCCACGGGGGAAGTCACGCCGGGGACGGGCCTTTTGCACCTGGAAGGCGGCGTCCCGGCCGCCACCCGCAAGGCCCTAGCCGACATGGGCTGGACGCTTGGCCCCAGCGACGGGAGCTTTGGGGGCTATCAGGCCATTGAGCGCTGGCCCGGCCGCTATGCTTCGGCCACCGAAATGCGCAAGGACGGGGTGGCGCTGGCCTACTGACCTCGGAGGAGACGACGCCCGATGCCGAGATGCGGGCCATCATCCTTTTCGTCCCCGGCGCCGAGGAGGGCGCGTCCCATGGCTACCCGTCTTTCAAGGTGCGGGGGGACGCCAGTCCCGTGCAGAGCGGGGTAGGCTTCGACCAACGCGGGATGCCGATGACGGCGCAGCGTCAGGACAGCAGAGGCCCGGAATGCGCGGACACGGGGCTCCGCCTCTCGACCGTCATCCTCCGGGCGTTGCGCCCAGAATCCCTCGCGCCGCTTGCGCCCGGCATGACAGCCCGCCATCAATCGCGGCGATCACCGGCTCGCGCAGGTCCACGGACAACGCCTTGCTCATTTCTGCCGGCCCCGGCACGGGGCTCGAATCAGACCTCGCCGGCCAGGGCCCTGTCGATCAGGGCCAGGGTGCGTTCGATCCCGAAGATCGCCACGAAGGAGCCAAAGCGCGGCCCCTGGCTCTGGCCGAGCAGAACTTCGTAAAGGGCCGTGAACCAGGCCCGCAGGGGCTCGAAGCCGCCGGCCTTGCCGGCCTCGAACACCTCGTTCTGGATCGCCTCGGCGTCAGCGCCGGCCGGCAGGGCCCGCAGGCGGCCGGCCAGGTCCTCGATCGCCGCGCGCTCCTGGTCGGTGGGGGCGCGGAAGGTCTTCGAGGGCTTCACGAAGTCCTCGTAATAGTTGATCGCATAGCCGGCCAGCCGGTCCAGCAGCGGATCGGTCTCAGGCGTCGCGCCCGGAATATAGCGGCTGAGGAAGCCCCAGAGCATCTCAGGGGTCGAGGCGTTGGCCGCCGAGACCAGGTTCAGCATCAGGGAGAAGCTGACCGGCGATCCGGCCGGCGGCGGGGCGCCCCGGTGGACGTGCCAGGCGGGATTGTCCAGCTGGGCGCCGTTGTCGCCCTCGGCCGCCTTTCGGTTGAGGGTGTCGAGCTGTTGCAGATACTCGTCCATCGCCTTGGGAATGACGTCGAAATAGAGCCGCTTGGCCGACTTGGGCGACTGGTACATGTAGTAGGCGAGGCTTTCGGGCGCCCCATAGCGCAGCCATTCCTCGATCGTCAGGCCATTGCCCTTGGACTTGGAGATCTTCTGGTTGTTCTCGTCCATGAAGAGCTCGAAGTGGAAGGCCTCCGGCGGCGTGCCGCCGAGCGCCTGACAGACCTTGTTGGACACCCGCACGGAATCCACCAGATCCTTGCCCGAGGCCTCGAAGTCCACCTCAAGGGCTGTCCACCGCGCCGCCCAGTCGGGTCGCCATTGCAGCTTCACATGGCCCCCGGTGACCGGGACTTCGGTCAGGGTCCCGTCCTCGTCGGCGAAGACGATGGTCCCCTTGTCCAGATTCCGCTCCTGGGTCGGGACCTGGAGGACCTTGCCGGTCTTGGGGCTGATGGGCAGGAAGGGGGAGTAGGTGGCCCGGCGCTCTTCGCCAAGGGTCGGCAGCATGATCGCCTGCACCTTGTCGAACCGCTCCAGCACCCGCAGCAGCACCGCGTCGAACCGGCCAGAGGTGTAGCAGTCGGTGGACGACATGAAGGTGTAGTCGAAGCCGAAGCCGTCCAGGAAGGCGCGCAGGCGGGCGTTGTTGTGGTGACCAAAGCTCTCGAACTCCCCGAAGGGGTCGCGGACCCGGGTGACCGGCTTGTCGCGATCCTCCTCCAGCATGTCGCGGTTCGGCACATTGTCCGGGATCTTTCGCAGGCCATCCATGTCGTCGGAGAAGACGATCAGCTGGGTCGGAATGGCGTCGCCGGTCAGGGCCCGGAAGGCGGTGCGCACGATGGTCGGCCGGGTCGCCTCGCCGAAGGTGCCCAGGTGCGGCAGGCCGCTGGCGCCGTAGCCGCACTGGAATATGACGGCCTTCTGCAAGGCCGGCAGGGTCGCCACGGCCTCATCGGCCTTGCCGGCATGGATCAGCGTGGCGGCCAGATCCCGCTCGGCGTCGGTCAGCCGCAGGCGCAGGATCCGCGCCAGCAGGGCGCGGGCCTGTTCGAACGGCCAGCTCTTGGCCTCTTGGGCCGAATGTGAAAGTCCCTGAAGCATGGGTCAGGCGGTAGCGCGCATGACCGCCTGCCTCAAGCGGCATTCCTGTCCCTGGCCTGCGGGCCGCGCGAAAAGTGAGGCGGCACATAACAGGACGAAGACCTTCTCAGCCCTCGACGGGCATCTGGAAATGGCCGCGTATGGCGGCGACCGGCTTGGCGCGGGCCTCCTGCCAGGCCTCGACGTGGACGCTCGAGATCCGCCGGCCGACCTTCTTGATCTGGGCCCGGGCATAGGTGTCCATGGCCCGGCCAGGCCGCAGATAGTCGATGGTCACATCTATGGTCTTGGCTGGCCTCTGGCCCCCGGAGATCACCGCCAGCTGGGCCAGCGCCGTCATCTCCATGAAGGCGCCCAGCACGCCCCCGTGCAGGGCCGGCAGCAGGGTGTTGCCGATCAGGTGGGGGGAAAAAGGCAGGATGGCGGTCATCTCGTCCCCGGCCAGCTCGGCCCGCATGCCCAGGAAGGCGATATAGGGCGTGCGCGCCAGGAAGGCGGCCAGGCGCCCGGCCGGGGTGGCTTCCACGCTCATGCGCCCCCTCCGATCAGGGCGAAGGCCGCCTGGGCCGTGGCCACCGGATCCGCAGGATCGCCATCATGGGCCAGCGCCCGGACAAAGGCGATGGTGCGGGTCAGCTTGTAGCAATGGCCCTCGGCGATCAGGTCGGCCTTGGATCTTGCCGGACGCATATAGTCGATGCGCAGGTCCAGGGTCCCCTGGGGCACGGCATTGGCCGACCGGATCGCCAGGCCGCAGACATGGTCCAGCAGGGTGGTGACGACCCCGGAGGCGATGACGCCGGTCTTGGGGTCGCCCACCAGGTCGGCGCGCCAGGGCGCCCGGATGGCGCCGCGGGCTTCGCTGATGGAGACGAACTGGAAGCCCAGCGCCTCGGTCTGGGGTGTCCTGGTGACCATGTGCCGGGCCGCCGTCTCATCGAGGGGTCCGGTCATGGCGGCGATGAATTGGGGCGGCTTGACCATCCTTGACGGGGTAGCGGCTTGCCCTTGGGGCGGTCAATCAAAAGGGCGAGCCCCTTTCGCCCGGCTGGGCGTCAGGGCGCCTTAGAACAGGGGCAGGGTGTTGCTGTACACGCCGGCGGCGATGGCCAGGACAGGGGTGGCGGCCAGGATGAGGTTGGCGAAGGTCAGCAGGTTGGCGCGGATCATGGCAGGTCTCTCAGGTTCTGTGTGGGCGGATCGCATCGACCGCGTTCCGATGACCGCCTTATAGTTTTCCTCTGCCGATAATACTCGTTAAGTCTTAGTCATGAGCTCGATTTCATAATATGAATACTACGTAATGAAATGAATGTTCCGTAATCCGGCGGCGCAGACTTGGCCTCACCATCTGGAGGGACGATGATCAAACCGCAGGATCTGCTCTGCCCCTGCCCGGAGGGGCTCTATTGCCCGCCTGGGGACGTCTACATCGACCCGGTACGGCCGGTGTCCCGGGCCGTGGTCACCCACGGCCATGCCGATCATGCAGGGGCCGGCCACGGGGCGGTGCTGATGTACGCCCAGCGGGGGCGCCGCAAGCGCTCCGCTTCTGTTGCGACTACACCTTCGGGGTCTGGACTGGCGGGCCGGGTTTTCCAGGTGGCGTTTGAAGGCCTGCAGCGCTCCGCGCGCCACAAGTCGGGGGTGGCCATGCGCTTTCCCCGCATCAGCCGCCTGCGGTGGGACAAGCCCCCGGCCGTGGCCGACGAACTGTCCACCCTGGAGCCGATGCTGGACCAGCTGGCCCAGCCTTAGCTCAGCATATCGCCGGGCGCCGCCCCGCTTCAGTCAGCGAAGACGGGCGCGCGTTTCGCCATATTGGCCATGACGCTCTCCTTCTGGTTCGGCGTGCCGATCACCGCCCCCTGTTCGGCGCTTTCGGCCGCCAGGATCTCATGCTGAGTGGCGGGGGTCTCGGCCAGCTCGATCAACCGCTTGGCGCCGCGGATGGCGGTGGGGCTCTTGGCGGCGATCTCGGCGCCATAGGCCAGGGCCTCGGCCCGGGGGTCGGCGCAGAGCCTTGTGGCGAACCCCAGCCGATAGGCTTCCTCGCCGTCGAAGATCCGGCCGGTATAGGTCAGGTCCCGGATCACGTCGCCCCGGGCCAGATGGCGCATCAGCACCAGGCCGCCCATGTCGGGCACCAGGCCCCACTTGATCTCCATGACCGCCAGGCGGGCATCGGGGGTGACGAAGCGCATGTCCGGGGCCAGGGCCAGCTGGAAGCCGCCGCCGAACGCCACCCCGTGGATGGCGGCGATCACCGGAACCGGCTGTTCGCGCCAGACCATCACGGCCTGCTGGGCGCGATTGGACCCCCCGGGGGTCCGTTGCGGGGTCAAGAGGGACTGGCCGTCGGCGGTATTGGCCCGACGCTCGCCCGAGGCCATGGCGGCGAAGGAGCCCATGTCCAGACCCGCGCAGAAGGCGCGACCGTCGCCGGACAGAACCACCGCGCGGACGCCTTGTGTGGTCTTCAAGGCTTCGCCGGCCTCGATCAGGGCCGAGAACATGGCGTCGTCCAGGGCGTTCATCTTGTCGGTGCGGACCATGCGCACGTCGGCGACGCCGTCCGTGATCTCCACCTTCACCCGATCGTTCATGAGCAGTCTCCCGATACCCCCGGGCTTCAGCGCCGGTGCCGGGGGAAAGACTGCCACGGATCAGGCGGGGGGGCGATGGCGGATCAGGGCCTCCTGGGTCGCCGAGGCCACCAGCCGGCCCTGGCGGTCAAAGATCGATCCCCGGTTGAATCCCCGCCCCCCGGAGGCCGACGGACTGTCCTGCACATAGAGGTGCCAGTCGGAGAAGTCGCTGGGGCGATGGAACCACAGGGCGTGGTCGAGGCTCGCCACCTGAAGCTCCCCATGGGGAACCGGGTGGGGTCTGAGGCTGGCGTCCAGCAGGCTCATGTCCGAGCCATAGGCCAGGGCGCACTGGTTGACCGCCACATCGGGTCCCACTGACTGCCGGGCCCTGAACCAGACATTGTAGAGCGGGGCCATGGGCTCGGTCTGGTCATGGCGCTGGGGGTCGATGGGGCGCACCTCCACCGGCCAGTCCCGGTCCCGCGGGGGAAGCCCGTCGGCCTCGCGCAGTTGCTCCTCATTGAGCAGATCCTCAGGCGCGGGGACCGCGGGCGGCTGGTCCTGGTGCTCGAAGCCGTCCTCCGGGACCTGGAACGAGGCGGCCAGATTGAAGATCTGGCTGCCGTTCTGGATGGCGGTCACCCGGCGCACAGAAAAGGCGCCCCCGTCCCGGGAGCGGTCCACCTGGAACAGGATCGGGATGCGCGGGTCCCCCGGGCGCATGAAATAGGCGTGCATGGAGTGGCAAAGCCGGCCCTCGATGGTGCGATAGGCCGCCGTCAGGGCCTGGGCCACCACCTGGCCGCCATAGATCCGGCGGCCCTCCCGGGCCGGGGTCAGGCCCCGATAGAGATCCTGTTCGATCTGTTCGAGGTTGAGGATCTCCACCAGTTCGTTCTGCGGGTCGGTCATCAGAAGCGGGCCTCCGGCATGTCCTTCAGGCGGGGCAGGGTCTTGTCCTTGTCCGAGGTGATCGCCTCAGCCGCATCGACGGGCCAGCCGATGGCCAGATCCGGATCGTTCCAGATCACCCCGCCTTCGCACTCAGGGGCGTAGAGCCCATCGACCTTATAGAACAGCTCACAATCGTCGGTGAGGGTGCAGTAGCCATGGGCGAAGCCCCGGGGGACCAGCAGCTGTTCGCCGCCCTCGGCGGTCAGTCGGGCGCCCACCCACCGGCCAAAGGCGGCGGAGCCTGGCCGCACGTCCACGGCCACGTCATAGATTGCGCCGCGCAGGACCCTGACCAGCTTGGCCTGGGGATGGGGGGCGGTCTGGAAGTGCAGGCCGCGCACCGTGCCCTTCCTGGCATTGAAGGCCTGGTTGTCCTGGACGAAGTCGCAGGCCACCCCGGCCTCGCCCAGGGTCCGGCGGCTCCAGGTTTCCGCAAACCAGCCCCGGGCATCGCCATGACGCTTTGGCGTGATAAGCAGAACCTCGGGCAGGGCAAGCGGCGTGATGACGGTCATGGAACTCTGCGAGTCAATGTGGGAGCGCGCCTTCGCATGAACGAGCCGACCGGCGAAGACAAGGCGCCCCCGGCGCTTAGCGTGGTCATCGTCGCCTATAACAGCGCCGCCAGCCTGCCCGTCTGCGTCGCCGCCCTGGCTGGGCAGGGCTTTGCCGACTTCGAACTGCTGATCGTCAACAACGCCTCTCCTCAGGGGGAAGCCCACGGGGCGGCGCAGGGTCGTCCCTTTGCCCGGGTGATCGAGGCCGGGACCAATCTCGGCTTCGCCGCCGGGGTCAATCTGGGGGCCCAGGCCGCCCGGGGCCGCTGGCTGGTCCTGCTGAATCCCGACGCCTATCCCGACCCTGACTGGCTGGAACAGCTGATGGCGGCGGCCCTCCGCCATCCCCGGGTCCGCGCCTTCACCTCCCGCCAGGTGATGGCCCATGACCGCACCCTGCTGGATGGTCTGGGGGATGTCATGTCCGGGCCGGCCATTCCCTATCGCGGGGGCTATCACAATCCTGATCCCGGCGATGCGCCGGAAGGGGAAGTATTCTCCCCCTGCGGGGCGGCGATGATGGTCGACCGCACCCTGTTCCTGGCCATGGGGGGGCTGGAGGAGCGCTTCTTCTGCTATTGCGAGGACGTGGACTTCGGTTACCGGCTGCAGCTGGCCGGGGAGCCGACCCTGCTGGTCCCGGCCGCCGTGGTCGCCCATGAGGGCTCGGCCACCTCAGGGGGGCCGAAATCGGACTTCGCGGTTTTTCACGGGGTGCGCAACCGCTTCTGGGTGCTGATCCAGGACACCCCTGGGCCGCTCCTGCCTTTGGTCCTGCCCCTGCACCTGCTGGCCTTTGGGTTCATCAGCCTGCGCCCCCAGAACCGCCCGCTGCGGGCGGTCACCTGGCGGGGCTTCACGGCCGCCCTGGCGGGCCTGGGGCCGGTCTGGCGCCGGCGTCGGGAGATTCAGAAGGGCCGCAGGGCCTCGGCCCTTCAGATCGCCCGGGCCATGACCTGGAATCCGATGGATCTTTCAGGCCGGCGCGCCGTCATTCGCCCGTTGCGGCCCAGTCGACGAGGCGCGCCATGAACGCGCCGCCCCGCTCCATCTGGGAGATTTCCACAAACTCGTCGGGCTGATGGGCCTGGTCGATCGAGCCGGGTCCGCAGATCACGGTGGAGAAGCCCGCCGCCTGGAAC
This sequence comes from uncultured Caulobacteraceae bacterium, assembly GCA_947085575.1. Lineage (GTDB taxonomy): Bacteria > Pseudomonadota > Alphaproteobacteria > Caulobacterales > Caulobacteraceae > Phenylobacterium. Next base: position 14,981 of record CAMTXB010000060.1, on the reverse strand, counting down.
TGACCGGCCTCGGCGGCGAAGGCCACCACCCGCGAGGGTCCGTTATCCCCCGCCATCCGGCGGGCGAAGGCCTCGGCGACCCCCTGGTCTTCCGGCGCCAGGGGCGGGGTATGGGAGCGTTGCGCCACCTCGACACCGGCGTCCGGGAACCGCGCCTTCAGCTCGGTGTCCATCGCCGCGCACCGGGCAAGAAAGGGCGCCAGCACCCCCTTGGGGTCAAGCCCCGGCGGACTGCGCAGGTCGAACAGGAAGACGCATTCCCGGGCGAGGATGTTCACCGCCGTGCCGCCGTTCACCTGGCCGATGGTCAGCGTCGCGTGCTTCGGCATAAACGGCGAGGCCGGATCGGCGTCCCGCTCCAGCTGCTCGGCCAGGTCGCACAGCATCCCCATCAGCCGGATGGCCACCATGTTGGCCGAGGCGCCCAGCTGGGTCTGGCTGGAATGGGCCTCATGTCCGTTCACAGTGACCCGGAAGGTGTCGATCCCCTTATGACCGCTCACCGCCTCCATGTTGGTGGGCTCCCCCACCACCACCAGGGCCGGCCTTGGCAGATCGCGGGCGATGATGCGGATCATGTCCGGGGCGCCGATACAGCCCACCTCCTCGTCATAGGAGAAGGCCAGGTGCACCGGTTTCCTGGGGGCGGCGGCCAGCAGGTCGGGGACCGCCGCCAGGGACAGGGCCAGGAAGCCCTTCATGTCACAGGTTCCCCGGCCATATAGCCGTCCATCCCGCGCCGTCACCCTGAACGGATCAGAGCTCCAGGGCTGGCCATCCACCGGCACCACATCGGTATGACCTGACAGCACCACCCCGCCCGCAAGGTTCGGGCCGATGGTGGCGATCAGGTTGGACTTGGTGCCCTCGGCATTGGGCGCCCGGCGATGGGCCACCCCATGGCCGTCGAGATAGGCTTCGACCCACTCGATCAGGGCCAGGTTGGAAAGACGTGAAGTGGTGTCAAAGGCCACCAGCCGCTCAAGGATCTCGAGGGCGCGGGAAGTCAGGGTCTGAGATGACATGGCCCCAGCCTAGACCGCCAAAGCTCTGTGCTCCAGCGGCGATACGGATCGCCATTGTACCCAGAATGGGTGCCAGATCCGCAGGCCTAAGCCACTTTGGGCACGAATTAGAGCATAGCTGAAGGGAGCCTTTAGGCCATGTTACCACCTCCTGGGTATCCGGGAGCCTGCTTGCCGGCCCGTATACAGAGTTTCAGTCATGATCCAACAATCCGCCCGCACCCTCCGATGCGTCGATGTGGCGAGGTTTCGCAGGCGCGACACCCGCATCATCCTGCCCCTGACCGTGCTTGCGGGGGCCGGCAGCCTGGTGTGGCTCGACATGACCTTCTCCGCCGCCTGGGTCGGGATCATGCTGGGATTCCAGATGGCCGACCAGATCGCCTGTCGCCGACTGCTGGCGCGTCCCGTCCCCGACCCCGGGGCGGAACGAAATCTGGCGATCTTCACCCTGTTCATGACCCTGGCCTACGGCGCCATGCCGCTGGCCCTCCTGATGACCGGGGACAAGACCGCGGTGGTGGCCGCCATGGCCATGGTCGGCGCCATCGCCCTGAGCAGCGCCGCAGAGTTGCCGGCATCCCGGCTGATCAGCGGTGCGGCCCTGGCCGCCATCGGGGCCATGACGGCGGCAGGTCTGCTGTTGAGCCAGCCTCCCGGATCTTGGCTGCCGGTCATCGTCGCCGCCATCGCTGTGGTCAGCATGTTCGCCTATGTGCTTGAGGCCGCTCTGCACCGGGAGGCGATTGAACACGCCCTGGCCGATGCCCGCGACCATGCCCAGGCCCAGGAGCGGGCGGCCGAGGCGGCCAATGCCGCCAAGAGCGCCTTCCTGGCCAATATCAGCCACGAAATCCGCACCCCGCTGAACGGGGTGCTGGGCATGAGCCAGGTCATGGCAAGGGACGTCCTGATCCCGCCGCAGCGCGAGCGGCTGGCCGTGATCACGGAGTCTGGCGAGGCCCTGCTCGCCCTGCTGAACAATGTCCTGGACCTGTCGAAGATCGAGGCCGGCCAGATGGAGGTCGAGGCGATCCCCTTCGATCTGCAGGCCGTATTGGGGTCCGCCCGGGCCACCTTCGCCCCCCTGGCGGAGGCCCGAGGGGTTGGGCTGGATCTGGTCCTCGACGAGGGCGCGCGGGGCCTGTTCCGGGGAGACCCCAACCGGCTTCGTCAGGTGATCTTCAATCTGGTGTCCAATGCGGTGAAGTTCACCGACCAGGGTCGGATAACCCTGGGCGCCGCCATGGAGCCAGCCGGCCTGCGCCTGTGGGTCGCCGATACCGGCCCAGGCATGACCCCCGATGAGATCAGCGGGCTGTTCGTTCGGTTCGCCCAGCTGGACGCTTCCACCCCCCGTCGCCATGGGGGCACGGGCCTGGGCCTGGCCATATCCCACGACCTCTGCGCCCTGATGGGCGGGGTCCTGGAGGTTTCCAGCACACCAGGAGAAGGATCGGTCTTCACCTGTTCCCTTCCACTCTCCCGTATCAGCGACGCCGCCCCCCGCCCTGAACCGGGGCCTCAGGCTCCGCAGGGAGATATGGCCAGGCTGAAGGTCCTTGTGGCGGAGGACGGCGCGGTCAACCAGATCGTCCTGCGCGCCCTTCTTGGCCCCCTCGGCATTGAGCCCCTCATGGTCGATGACGGCGCCGCCGCCGTCCGGGCCTGGGAGAGCGGAGACTGGGACCTGATCCTGATGGACGTGCGGATGCCGGTGATGGACGGTATCGCCGCCACCGCAGCGATCCGCGCCAGGGAGCGCGCCTCAGGTCGCCGCCGCACCCGGATTCTGGGGGTCTCGGCCGATGCCATGGCCCATCAGGTGGACGCGCTCCTGGCTGTGGGCATGGACGGTCATGTGAGCAAGCCCATCGAGGTCGCCCGGCTTTATGACGCCCTGGAGACCGCCCTGGCGGGGATCGATGTGAGCCCGCTGAGATCGGCCTGAGGCGGCAAGGTGAAGGGCCTTGCGGGGGTTTGGCGGGCCGTGGCCAGCTCAGCCCTGGACAACCCGCCCGGGTCCAGGCAGCACGTCGATGAGCTCGATGCGGAAGATCAGCACGCTGTTGGGCGGGATCGGACCCTGACGGGATTGGCCATAGCCCATCTCCGGGGGCACGGTGATGATCCATTCATCCCCGGGCCGCATCAGGGGCAGCACTTCCAGCCAGGCCGGGATCAGACCGGAAAGGGGCATGGCTGCCGGCACGCCGCGCTCATAGGAGGAGTCAAACACCTCCCCGTCGGCCAGCTTGCCTTCATAGTGGACCTTCACCTCGTCGGCCCGGGTTGGTTTCAGCCCCTCGGCCGGACCTGAGCGGACCACCTCATACTGAACGCCCGAGGGCAGGGTCTCGACCCCCTTTCGCTTGGCGTTCTGTTCCATGAAGATCTTGGCCTCCGACGCGACCTCGCCCCCTTGCGGGGAGCAGGCGACCAGGGCCAGGGCCGCAGCCAGGGCAAGGAGCGGGGCGAGCATCGGGGACATCCTTCGTAGGTGGGGCGGGAGAGGGTTTCAGACTGCCCGGGGCGGATAACCCCGCTCACGCAGGGCGTCCATGACTTCCTGGGTGTGGGTGGCGTCCCGGGTCTCGATCATGATGTCGAACTCCGCCCCCTTGGCCGGCACGTCCAGGGCCAGCCGGTTGTGGGCCACCTCGACAATATTGGCGCCCATCTGGCCGATGACGGCCGAGACATTGGCCAGCAGGCCCGGACGGTCATCACCGATGATCCGCAGGGACACCAGGCGCTGCTCGCGCACCAGCTCCCGGGTCAGGACCGAGGCCAGCAACCGGGTGTCGATATTGCCGCCTGTGATGATCAGCCCGGCCTTCTTGCCCCGGAACCGTTCGGGATAGGCCAGGAGGCCGGCCAGGGCTGCGGCGCCGGCGCCCTCGGCGACGGTCTTCTCCACATTGCAGTAGAGGGCTATGGCGCGCTCAAAAAAGGGTTCCTCGATCAGCAGCACTTCATCGATCAGGGGCCGGGCGACGCCATAACTCACATCTCCCACCTGCTTGACGGCTATGCCTTCGGCGATGGTCGCCCCCCCCCTACCGCCGGCGCCGTTCACCCCGCGCATGCGGGCGGTGAAGGAGGGATACATGGCCGGCTCCAGGCCGATCACCGCGATGCCGGGCTTCAGATGCTTGGCCGCCGTGGCGCAGCCGGCGATCAGCCCGCCGCCGCCGATGGGGATCGGCATCACGTCCAGGTCGGGCACGTCCTCGAGCATTTCCAGGGCCACGGTTCCCTGGCCGGCCATGACATCCAGGTCGTTGAAAGGATGCACGAAGACCAGATCTCGGTCCTCGCAGATCTGCTTGGCCTTGCCCGAAGCATCATCATAGCCCTCGCCCTCCAGGACCACCTCGGCGCCGAAGGCCCGGGTCTGCTGGACCTTCACGAAGGGGGTGGACCGGGGCATGACGATGGTGGCGGGGATGCCCAGGCGGGCCGCATGATAGGCTAGGCCCTGGCTGTGATTGCCGGCCGACGCCGCGATCACGCCCCGCCCCTTCTCGGGTTCGGTGAGCTGCAGCAGCTTGTTGAGGGCGCCGCGTTCCTTATAGGCGGCGGTGAACTGCAGGTTCTCGAACTTCACCCACACCTCAGCCCCGGTAATCTCCGACAGGGTCTTGGACAGGCGGCACGGGGTGCGCTCGATGTGGCCGTTCAGCCGGTCGGCTGCGGCGCGGATGTCGTCGATGGAAAGCGTCATGGGGATCGGAGGTCCGGGGAGGCCGCCCTAGCCTGGGGCGGAAAGGCCGGCAACCTATCGGGCGCGGCCCGCCTTCGCAATGTCAGGCCGAGCGCAGGCCTCGCAGACGGTCCACCCGGCGCATGGCCTTGCCGGGCAGTTCAGAGACGCCGCCGAGGGGCAGGGATTCCGCCGCCCGCCTCAGGCTGTAGGCGGCCTGGCGCATCAGGGTGGCCGGGGACAGCACGCCCACGAACCCGTGGCCGACTCTGACCTGGGCATTGGCCAGCCCGCGCTTGAACCGGTAGTCGCCGGTCCCGAGGTCCAGGCGGTAATAGGGGGTGGTCTCCATCCAGCGCAGGATGTCCTGGAACAGCAGAAGGCCTGGTGAATAGCGGTCGAAGACCGGATCGTGGGCGATCAGCCAGCCGTGCAGGGTGCGCGCGCCCCGCAGGTGGAGATGCGCCGCCGCGAGCCTGCCGCCGATATGCAGGGCGAACAGGGCGCCGCCAAAGGCCGGGTCGCGGCTATCAAACATGTCGGAGGTCAGCCGCCGGGTCCAACCGGGCTGGAAGATGTCGAACTGAGCCGTGGCCCGCAGCTGCGCCCGCTTCCAGGCGATCAGCTGGTCAAAGTCGCTGGAGGAGCGGCTGAAGGCCGTAAAGGTCGCCGGGCCGAGTTCCCGTTCGGCCTTGCGGCGCTTCTTGTCGCAATCCTTGAGCAGCCCCACCCCGGCAGCCCGCCGATCAGTGGCATAGGCCTCATAGCCGGCCCCCATCTCCACCACATGGGACAGGGCGCCGCCGTGGGAAAAACCGTGGAACGGACCCGTGGCGTCGAGCATGTGACAGAAGTCGAGCCGCTGGACCCCCAGGGCCTCGATGATGTCCCGGGGGCGCACCTGCAGGCCCGGCGCCGCCACCAGGCCCTGATAGTCGCAGAGCGGCGACCCGGCCGGCAGGGCCGTGGCCCCGCCCACATGGACGGCCATGAAGCCCTGGTCTTCGCCGTTCTGACTGATCACTACCACGCGGACCCCGCGGTCGCCCTCGGCGGCCCGGCCCTGGGCCCGCTCCACCGCCCGGGCCCAGTAGGGTGACAGGAAGGGGCTGTCATAGGTGATGTCCTGCTGGCCCTGGAGGCTGGACCAACGGGCCAGCTGCGCCGGCGAAAGGTCCTTAGGTCGGACCACCTCGATCTGCAGGGCGGACATGGGCAGAGGCGCTCTACGGGGTTGCGACCCGAACACCCTACGCGCCAGAGAGTTTCCGGCGCGTTGCCAAAACCGCCACCAGGTCACGCCGCCCCGCGACCTTCCCAGTCGGTGTCAAACTCTGACACCAGATGCCCGGGCGTCACCTCTCTCAACTGCGGCACATAGATCGGCGCCAGGGGGTCGAGATTGATGCGGGAGGGCAGAAACCGGAGGGCTGCGGCGGGATCCATGGGGCTGGGGGGCTCGCCGGTCAGCTTCACCCGCTGACGGTTGCGTTCGCGCTCCGGATCGGGGATCGGCGCGGCCGACAGCAGGGCGCGGGTATAGGGGTGCTGGGGATCGGCATAGAGCTTGTCGCGGTCAGCCAGCTCCATCACCCGGCCGAGGAACAGCACCATGACCCGATGGCTGATCTCCCGGACCACCGCCAGGTCGTGGCTGATGAAGATCATGGCCAGGCCCATCTCCTTCTGCAGGTCGATGAGCAGATCGATGATCTGGGCACGGATCGACACGTCCAGGGCCGAGACTGCTTCGTCGCAGATCACCAGCTTGGGCTTCAGAATCATGGCCCGGGCGATGCCCACCCGCTGATTCTGTCCCCCGGACAGTTCATGGGGATAGCGGTTGATCAGCTCGGGCGAGAGGCCGACCCGGGCCATCATGCCGGCCACCTCGGCGTCCCGGCCGTCACGGTTCAGCTGTGGGGCGAAAATCTTCAGGGGCTCGGCGATGGAGTCGCCGATGGTCATCCGCGGGTCGAGGCTGGCCAGGGGATCCTGGAAAACGATCTGCAGATCCTTGCGGGCCGCGCGCATCTCCTGGCGCTGGGCATGGGTGATGTCCCGGCCCATCAGGGTGACGACGCCGTCGGTGGGCTTGATCAGGTTCAGCACCGCCCGGGACAGGGTCGACTTGCCGCAGCCGCTCTCCCCCACGACCCCCAGGGTCTCCCCCTGGCGCACATCGAAGGACACTCCGTCTACGGCGCGCAGCGGGCGCATGCCGCCCAGCAGGCCCTGTCGGATGGGGAACCAGACCTTGATGTCCCTGGCCTCGACGATCACCGGCGCGTCGGCGGCCACCGGCGCCACCGTGGGCCGGCCGCCGCGATCGGCCCGGTCCAGGCGCGGAATCGCGTCCAGCAGGTCGCGGGTGTACTGCACCTTGGGGGCGGCGAAGAGGTCACGGACAGGCCCCTCCTCCACATAGGCCCCGTTCTTCATCACGCAGACCCGGTCGGCGAGGCGGGCGATGACCCCCATGTCGTGGGTGATCAGCACCATGGCCGTGCCGGTCTCACGGCCAAGTTCCGCCATCAGGTCGAGAATCTCGGCCTGGACGGTCACGTCCAGCGCCGTGGTCGGCTCATCGGCGATCAGCAGCTCAGGTCCGCCGGCCATGGCGGCGGCCACCATCACCCGCTGGCGCATGCCCCCCGACAGTTCATGGGGATACTGGCGCAGGCGCCGGGCGGCGTCGGGAATCCGCACATGGTCCAGCCACTGGCGGGCCCGCGCCATGGCGTCGCGGCCCGAAAGGCCCAGGTGCAGGCGCAGGGGCTCGGCGATCTGCTCGCCGATCCGCACATGGGGGGTCAGGGCAGTGAGCGGGTCCTGGAAGATCATGGTCATCTTCGAGCCCCGCAGGCGGTTGAGCGCCCTGGGCTTGAGTCCCAGAATCTCCTGACCCTGGAAGCGCACCGAGCCGGTGGCCCGGCCATTCTCCGCCAGCAGGCCCATGACCGTCATGAAGGTCTGGCTCTTGCCGGAGCCGCTCTCGCCCACCACACCCAGGGTCTCTCCCCGAGCGACCTTCAGGCTCACCCCGCGCACGGCCTGAACCTCGCCATCATGGGTATTGAAGGTGACCTTCAGGTCATCGATCGCCAGGACCGGCAGGGCGGTGTCGGATACGGGCGGGGATGTGATGTCGGTCAAGGGGAGGGTCTCCGGAGCGGTTTAACTGAGACCATAGACCGCCGCCGCCCGCTTGTGAAACAACCGCATGTCCCGGGGGATTTCCCCGCTGCCTCCCGCTGGAGCCGCTGAAACACCGATGCCCGCCGCCGTCGAGAAGCCGATCAGGCCGGCCCTATTCCTGGACCGGGACGGGGTGCTGAATGTGGATCATGGCTATGTCTCCCGCTGGGCGGACTTCGCCTGGATTTCGGGGGCTCGGGCGGTGATCGGCGCCTTCAACCGGGCCGGCTGGCGGGTCCTGGTGATTACCAACCAGTCGGGGATCGGCCGGGGCTACTATGGCGAGGCCGACATGCACGCCCTGCATCAGGCCATGGCGGAGGACCTGGCCACCGAGGGTCTTCGGATCGACGGCTTCTATCACTGCCCCCATCATCCCGAGGCCGTGCTGGACGTCTATCGTCATCCCGACCCCCCTGATCGCAAGCCCAATCCCGGCATGCTGCTGAGGGCCATGGCCGACTGGCCCACGGACCGGGCGGCGTCCTTCATGGTCGGCGACCGGGACAGCGACCTGGAGGCCGCCCGCCGGGCAGGCGTTGAGGGTCTGCTGTTCCCCGGCGGCGACCTCCTGGCCTTCCTCAAGGCGCAGGGACGTCTGCCCTGACCGGCAGGCCGATCAGGCGGGCGTCCTGGCCCACTCCTTCCGAACGGTCACGTCCAACTCCTGGGGTGCGGCTTGAGCCTGAACCTGCGCGAAGGAATCAGGGGTCAGCAGCCGGGACAGCGCCCATACCGCTGCGCCCCGGACCACGGGCGCCCCGTCCCCTAGCCTGGCCTTGACCACGGGGATCAGGTCAGGGTCGCCGCTGTTGCCGATGGCGTAGAGCACATTGCGCACGAACCGGGGCCGGCCCAGGCGCTTGACCGCGCTCCTGGTGAACAGGGCCCTGAAGGCGGCGTCATCCAGGCCCGCCAGGTCGGCCAGACGTGGGGCCTTCAAGACGGCCCGAGCCTGCAGCTGTTGCTCGCGGGCGTCCCTTGCGAACTTGTTCCAGGGGCAGACCGCCAGGCAGTCGTCGCAGCCATAGATGCGGTTGCCCAAGGCGGGGCGGAACTCGGCGGGGATGGGTCCCGACAGCTCGATGGTCAGGTAGGAAATGCAGCGCCTGGCGTCCAGCTGGTAGGGCGCGGGAAAGGCGTCGGTGGGGCAGACGTCCTGGCAGGCCCGGCAGGATCCGCAGGCATCCTCGCCGGAGGTGTCCGGGGCGAGATCCAGCGAGGTCAGCACCGAGCCGATGAACAGCCAGGAGCCGAACTGGCGGGAGACGAGATTGGTGTGCTTGCCCTGCCAGCCCAGGCCGGAGGCCTCGGCCAGGGGCTTTTCCAGCAGAGGCGCGGTATCGACGAACACCTTCACCTCCCCGCCAAAGGTCTCCACCATCCAGCCGGCCAGCTGCTTGAGCCGCGTCTTGATCAGGTCGTGATAGTCCGATCCCTGGGCATAGACCGAGATCGCGCCCCGGTCGGCCTGGTCCAGGACCGCGCGGGGATCATGGTCAGGACCATAGTTGATCCCCAGCATCACTGCCGAGCGGGCGCCGTCCCACATGGCCTGGGGATGGGCGCGGCGGGCCTGGGTCGTCTCCATCCAGGCCATCTCCCCGTGGCGGCCCCGGGCGATGAACTCGGCCAGCCGGTCCCCCGCCGCCCAGGGCTGGTCGGCCCGCGCCAGGCGGCAGTCATCGAAGCCCAGTTTCAGGGCCCGGGCGCGGATCAGCTGTTCTGGGGTCTCAGAAGTCGAGGTCGTCATAATGGGCCGCAGGGGCGAGCCCCGGCCACCGATCGGCAAGCAGCGGCCGGAAGCATGGCCGGGACTTCACCGTCATGTACCACGTCTTGACGGCGGCGAAGTCCCGCCAGGGCACGTCGCCGAAATAGTCGATCACGGAGAGATGCGCCGCCCCGGCGAAATCGGCCAGGCTGAGCCTGCGCCCCGCCAGCCAGTCCCGCTCGGCCAGCAGGCTGGCCAGATAGGTCAGGTGAATCCGCAGGGCCTCGCGGCCCCGGCGCAGGGCGGCCAGGTCCGGCGCCCCCATACGCAGCAGGCGCTTTTCCATCTTTTCATGCAGCAGGAAGGAGCCGACCTCGTAATCGAACTTGCGATCAAACCACTGCAGCAGGCGCCGCGCCTCGGCCCGGTCGACGGCTTCGCGGCCCAGCAGGGCCGGTTCGGGGTGGCGTTCCTCCAGATAGTCCAGGATGGCGCGGCTCTCGCACAGGACCAGGCGGCCCTCAGGGCCTTCCTCAGCCAGCACAGGCGTCAGGCCTGAGGGATTGAGCGCCGACAGATCGTCGGGCTGTTCCCAATAGCGGACGATCACGTCCTCGAAGGCCAGGCGCTTCTCACCCAGGGCCAGGCGGACCTGCCGCGAGGCCGGATCGAGCGGGAAGTGATAGAGGGTGCGTTGAACGCTCATGCCGGCATTCCGCCGTGAATCCGGACCGTGTCTTCAGGACCCGTTTAACCCGCCCGGGCCTTAAGGGCGCGTTTACGAAACACAGGGCGGCGCCCCCGGCCTCCCATTTGGACGCCTCAACCTGCAAAGGGCGGCGCGAAGACTCCCCCATGGGGTTCAGCCTGGCCGCGGGGATCGGCGTGAATCAGGATGTCGGCGGCGGGAAAGTGCGCCAGCAGGCGGCGCTCGGCCTCAATGATCACCTGGTGGGCGACCTCCAGGGTCAGGTCCGGATCAAGGTCGGCGTGCATCTGGATGTGGACATAGGGTCCAGAGGCCCGGGTGCGCAGCTGGTGAATGCCGCTCAGCCTAGGGTCCTGGGTCATGAGCCGGACGATCAGGCCCCGCTGGGCCTCCGGCAGCTCGTGGTCCATCAGCTGGTCGGCGGCCTGCCGGAACACGCCGATGGCCGCCCAGACCAGTAGGGCAGAGACCACGAGGCCAGCTAGGCCATCCAGGCGGGTCACACCCAGAAGGGCCGCGCCGCCGACGCCGACCAGGGCGGCGAGGTTGGAGGCAAGGTCAGAGACATAATGCGCCCGGTCCCCGGAGACAGCCACCGACCGGGTCTGACGCAGCACCCGCGTCTGGGCGGCGACCAGCAGTCCGGTGAGGACAATGGAGGCGACCATCACCCCCATGGCCCAGCCGCCGTGGCTGATCGGCTGGGGGTTGATCAGGCTGGCTATGGCTTCGCGCCCCACCAGGGCGGCGGAGGCGAAGACCAGGCCCGCCTGCATCAGGCTGGCAAAGGCTTCGGCCTTGCCGTGCCCGAAGCGGTGCTCGGCGTCGGGCGGCGCCACGGCGTAGCGGACGGCGAGATAGGTGATGAGCGAGGCGATCAGGTCCAGGCTCGAATCGGCCAGGGAGGCCAGGAGCGCCACCGACCCGCTGGCGACCCAGGCGCCGGCCTTCAGCGCCACCAGGGCCAGGGCCACCGCCACCGCCAGCAGGGTGATCTTGCGGGTCTGGTCTGCGGCCTGAGCCGCCGCAGGGGCTTTGGGATCGGTGGCGGTCATCCCCCGATCCTAGACCCTGGCCGCCATCACGGCACGGGCGTTCTGTCCTCCCCCGCGCCGTCTCAGCCCCCCTGGCGCGGCTCTGGCCCCACATAGACCGACTGCGGCCGGACCAGCCGCCCGGTGGCCAACTGCTCACGGGCGTGGGCCAGCCAGCCGGCCACCCGGCCCATGGCGAAGACACAGGTGAAGGCCTTGGGCGGGAAGGTCAGCGCCTCCAGCAGCAGCGCGGTGTAGAACTCCACATTGGTGTCCAGGGGCCGGTCGGGCTTGTGGGTCTTGAGGATGTCCAGGGCGGCGGCCTCGACGGCCTCGGCGAAGGCCACCCGCCCGGGGCGGACCCCGGCGCCGGCCGCAAGGGCGCGGACGGGTCCTTTCAGGGCGTCGGCCCGGGGATCTCGCACCCGGTAGATCCGGTGGCCAAAGCCCATCAGACGCTCGCCCCTGGCCAGGGCGGCCTCGATCCAGGCCCGGGCATTCTCTGGCCGCCCGATCCCGTCGAGCATTTCGATAACCGGCCCCGGCGCCCCCCCATGCAGGGGACCCTTCAGGGCGCTGATCCCGGCCAGGACCGCCGAGGTCAGCCCCGCCCGCGTCGAGGCGACCACCCGGGCGGCGAAGGTCGAGGCGTTGAGGCCATGGTCGGCCACCGTCACCAGATAGGCGTCCAGGCCGGCCGCCTCCGCCGCAGTGGGCCTCGCCCCTGTCAGCATCCGCAGGATGTCGAGCGCATGGGGCAGGGTGGGGTCCGGGGGAATCGGCGCCTGGCCAGCCTGGACGCGGATCACCGCCGGGGTGAACACCGCCGGCGCCGCGATCAGACGCAGGGCGGTCGAGAGGTCATCCCCATCGGCCAGCCGGGCCATGAGGGCGCGCACCGCCTCCACAGGCTCCCGGGCGGCGAGATCTGCGTCCAGGTGCGCCACCTCGGCGAACACCTCGCCCCGGGCCGCCCCCAGGGCGGGGGCAAGATCCTCAGCCAGACCGTCGAAGAAGCCCGTAAACAGCAGGCTCACCAGGTCCTCGAACCGCGTCTGCCCGACAAGATCATCGAGGGAGCGGCCCCGGATGATCAGACGCCCGGCCTGGCCATCCACCTCCGACAGCACGGTGCGTGCGGCGACGACCCCTTCGAGGCCTTCCGGGGGGGTGGGGGTGGGGGCGTTCATGGAGGACTCCAGTTCTGACTTGCCCCTGACGATCTGGAGGCTCAGACTGAACCGTCAATCTTGATCAATATAATCAATATAACTTCGTGACCGACTGGATCCCCGCCGAACTGGCCTGCGCCCGGCTCAATGTCCGCAGCCAGACCCTCTATGCCTATGCCAGCCGGGGACGGCTGAGCGCCAGGCCAGACCCCGCCGACCCCCGTCGCAGCCTCTACCGCGCCGCCGACGTGGCGGCCCTGGCGGAGCGCAAGTCCCGCGGCCGCAAGGCCGCCGCCGTCGCCGCCGGCGCCATCGCCTGGGGGGAGCCGGTGCTGGAGTCCACCATCACCACGGTGAACCAGGGGCGGCTCTGGTACCGCGGCCGGGACGCTGCCGAACTGGCCGAGACCCACACCCTGGAAGCCATAGCGCGGCTGCTGCGCGGGGGCGACGGCGCGGCGCTGAAGCGCAGCGAGCGGGGGGCGCCGCCCCCAGGAGCCGACATGCGGGCCAGGGCCTTCACCGCCCTGGCCCAGCGGGCCGGACTTGATCCCCCCGCCCTGGGTCGACATCCCCTGGCGCTTGCGGTCGAGGCGGCGACCCTGCTCGATATTCTGACTGATGCGGTGGCGGGGGTGGCGGCCAGCGGACCCATCCATGAGCGCCTGGGCCAGGCCTGGGGCTGCGCCCGCGGCGACGGCGGCGCGGACCTGATCCGCCAGGCCCTGGTGCTGCTGGCCGATCACGAGCTCAACGCCTCCACCTTCGCCGCCCGGGTGGCGGCGTCCACCGGCGCCTCCCTGTCGGCCGCCAGCCTGGCGGGACTGGCCGCCCTGTCCGGACCCCGCCACGGGGGCGCCGGGGCGGCGGTGCGGACCCTGGCCCAGGAGGCCGCCCTGCAGGGGCCGGCCGCGGCCATCGCGGCGCGTCTGGCGCAGGATCGCAGCCTGCCGGGCTTTGGCCACATCCTCTATCCCGAAGGTGATCCCAGGGCCCGGGCGCTGCTGGCCCGCCTTGTCCCTTCGGCTGAGCTCATGGCCCTGCAGATCGCCGTGCAAGGGGCGACGGGACAGCATCCCAATGTGGATTTCGCCCTGGCGGCCCTGTCACAGAGCCTGGCCCTGCCGAAGGATGCGCCGTTCGCCCTGTTCGCGGTGGCCCGCTGCGCCGGCTGGATCGCCCACGCCATCGAGCAGGTCCAGACCGGCGACCTGATCCGGCCCCGGGCGCGCTATACGGGCGTCGCGCCAGCCCCGACTTCCGGCGGCTCGGCGAACTGACCGCCCTTGCGGTAGCGGTAGAGATAGGCGCCCACCACCGACTCCACCGCCGTGCCCTCGATCCCCAGGTCGCTGAGACCGGGCAGGGCCTGGTCGGCGACATTATCGACCTTCAGCTGCGCCACCTGGTCGGTGGTCAATGGCGGCGGGATCGGGGTCAAGGCCACCAGATTGCCCATCAGGCCGATGAGGTTGGCGATGGGGAGAGGCAGGGGCAGAAGCAGCCGCCGGCGCTGGGTTTCGCTGAGCACCAGCTCCAGAAGCTGGCGGAAGGTCAGGATGGCTGGTCCGCCCAGCTCATAGGTCTTGCCGGCGCAGGCGGGGTCGCTGACGGCTGCAACCACGGCGCGAGCCACATCGCCGACAAACACCGGCTGAAACCTTGTCTTGCCGCCGCCGATCAGCGGCAGGGCCGGCGACATGACCGCCATGGCGGCGAAGCGGTTGAAGAAGTCGTCCTCGGGGCCAAACACGATTGAGGGCCGCAGGATCACCGCCTGGGGCAGGGCCTCGCGCACGGCGGCTTCGCCGGCCGCCTTGGTGCGGGCGTAGACCGAAGGGCTGCCCGCGTCCGCGCCGATGGCCGAGACCTGGACCATACGGGCGACGCCGGCGGCCTTGGCCGCCTCGGCCACGTTGCGCGCGCCTTCGGCATGTAGGCTGGCGAACTTCTGACGGCCGCTCTCATAGAGAACGCCGACCAGGTTGACGCAGGCGCTGGCCCCGTCCAGCGCCCGGGCCACGGAGTCCTTGTCGCGGATATTGGCCTGGACCACCTGGATCTGGCCCACATCGCCAAGCAGCAGAAGGTCATAGGCCCGGGCTGGCTGGCGCACAGCCACCCGCACCCGATGCCCGGCCCGGGCCAGAGCCCGCACCACCTGACTTCCCACAAAGCCCGATCCGCCGAAGACGGTGACGAGATCCTGCATGGCCCGGCCCGTTGATTTACAAACTTCCCGAGCCGCCCGGATAGACGATGCGGCCCCCTGCTGCAATGCGACTTCAACTTCCCACGAAAAGGTCCGTTGACGCCCGTCTGGCTTTTCCCTAGTAGTCCCGCCTCCCGATCCGACGGACCGGGCCCAGGTGGCGGAATTGGTAGACGCGCTGGCTTCAGGTGCCAGTGGCTTAACGGCCGTG
>CAMTXB010000059.1:0-26963 GCA_947085575.1 uncultured Caulobacteraceae bacterium | reverse complement strand
GCACGTTCAAGGCGGCGCCCAGGCGTTTGGCCAGGGTCGACTTGCCCGATCCCGAACTGCCGACCACCGCGATCCGCATCAGTCGGTCTTCAGCCCCATCTCGGCGGTCACCTCGGCGGTATCCTGTCCCAGGCGCGGGGCGTGGCGGCGGATATTTGACGGCGAGCCCGTGAAGCGCACCGGCGGCTTCATGGCGTTGTAGGGCCCCGAATGCGGGTGGTCGTAGCGCTCGAAGAAGCCCACGGCCTTCAGGTGCGGGTCGTCGGGCAGATCGTCCAGCCGGGCGGTCTTGACGATGGGGATGGAGAGCGGCTTCAGCAGGTCCAGCCATTCCTGGGTGGTCTTGGTTTGGGTGACTTCGCCCACCAGGCCGTAGAGCTCGCCGATGTGCTTGGCCCGTGTCGCGTAGTCCGAGAAGCGGGGGTCCTTGCCGAAGGTCTCGGCCATGCCGGCGGCGGCGAAGAACTGGTCCCACTGCTTGTCGGTATAGGGCAGCAGGCCGATATAGCCGTCCTTTGTGGCGAACGGCTTGCGGTGCGGATTGGTCACCCGCTGATAGGACCACTGGCCGGTCGGCGGCTCATAGGCGTGGTCATAGAGGTTCTCCACCAGGTTGAAGCTGGTGACGCATTCCAGCATCGGCACCTCGACGAACTGGCCCTCGCCGGTGCGGGCCTTGTGGAACAGGGCCGCGGTGACCGCCTGGGCCATGAACAGGCCTGAGACCTTGTCGGCCACCAGGGTCGGCAGGATGCGCGGCGTCTCATTCCCATCGGTGCGGGGCAGGAGGTCGGCCAGGCCCGAGGCCGACTGGATCAGGTCGTCATAGGCCGGCTCGCCCGCATAGGGACCTTCCGACCCGTAGCCCGCGGCATGGACATAGATCACGTCAGGACGGATCTTCTTCACCGCCTCATAGTCGAGGCCCAGGCGTTTCAGCCCCTCATAGCGGACGGAAGCGGCGAACACGTCACAGCTGGCGATCAGGGCTTCCAGCGCCGGGCGCATGGCTGCGTCGCGCAGATCGACCAGGACGGATCGCTTGTTGCGGTTGATGGTCAGGAAGATCGGGCCGAGGTCCTTGGGCGCGCCCTCCGGCGGATGGCCAGCCCAGCGCATGATGTCGCCGCCGTCGCCACGGCCCGAGCCCGGGTCCTCCAGCTTGATCACATCGGCGCCCTGGTCACCGAGGATCTGGGTGGCGTAGGCCCCGAACACCACGCTGGTCAGGTCCAGGATGCGCACCCCTGAAAGCGGCCCCGTGGCCTCACTCGCCAGTTGCTTGCCTTCCGCCACGGCCATTCTCCCCTATGCTTCTTTCAGGCGTTTATGATGCGCCCATGAGATCGCGCCAAGCGACGAACCTGAGTGACGTAGAGGGAGGACGTGATGGATTTCCAACTCTCCGATGAGCATCGGATGCTCAAGGAGCTGACCGCCCGCTTCGTCCGTGACGAGCTGACGCCGCTGGAGGCCGGGGTCCTGGACCGCGAGGCCAGGGGCCAGGGCCTGTCGCTGGGCGCCGAAGAGCACGCGCGCCTCGATCAGGTGTCCAAGGATCTCGGGCTCTGGGGCCTGGACGCCCCGGAGGATGTGGGCGGCTCTGACCTGCCCTTCGTGGCCATGGTCGGCGTCGGCGAGGAGCTCGGCCGCACCATCACCCCCTACACCCTGCCGCCCGACAGCCCGAACCTGCGCATGCTGATGGCGACGGTGAACGAGCGTCAGCGCGAGGCCTATCTCGCCCCCTATGTCCGCGGCGAGACCGTCTCGGCCATCGGCATTTCCGAGCCCGGCGCCGGGGCCGATCCCTCGGCCATGATCACCAAGGCCGTCCGCGACGGGGACGACTGGATCATCAACGGCCGCAAGATCTGGATCACCCGGGCGGCTGATGCGGACTTCACCATCCTGATGGCGGTGACCGACACCGAAAAGCGGGCCCGGGGCGGCATCTCGGCCTTCCTGGTGGACAAGGACACGCCGGGCTTCAACGTCCTGCGGCAGATCCCGATGATCGGCGGCCAGTCGACCTATGAGATCGCCCTGGAGGATTGCCTGGTCGAGGGCTGGAAGCTGCTCGGCCAGGAAGGCGCGGGCTTTGCGCCGATGCAGATCCGCCTGGGCACGCGGCGGATCGAGATGGCCGCCTGGTCCATCGGCATGGCCCAGCGGGCCCTGGACATGATGGTCGAATATGCGCCGCAGCGGACCACCTTCGGGTCGCCCCTGTCGGAGCGCCAGGCCGTCCAGTGGTGGGTGGCGGACGCCGCGACCCGCATCCATGCCGCCCGCCTGATGACCTATGACTGCGCCTGGAAGCTCGACCAGGGCCGCGACACCCGGGTGGAGATCTCCATGATCAAGGCCTATGCCACGGAGATGGCCTGGGAGGTGGTCGACCACGCCATGCAGACCTTCGGCGCCATGGGCATGACCAAGGAGCTGCCGCTGCAGCTCATGGCCACGCGCCTGCGCACCATGCGCATCTATGACGGCCCCACCGAAGTCCATAGGTGGGTGGTGGCCCGCAATCTTCTGGGAACCCGCAAATGAGCAGCTCCGACCATCTCGTCATCAGCGTCCAGGACCATGTGGCGCAGCTGATCTTCCATCGCCCGCCGGCCAATCACGTGTCGGTGGAGCTGGTCACCGACATCGCCGACACCCTGCTGGCCTTTGACCGCGATCCGGCGGTGCGCGCCACGGTGCTGGCCTCGGAGGGCAAGCCCTTCTGCGCCGGCGCCGACCTCGCCTCCCCCGCCGGCATCGGCGGGTCGGGGATGGGCGGGGTGTCGGAGCTCTATGACCAGGCCGCGCGGCTGTTTTCGGTGGAAAAGCCCATCGTCGCCGCCGTCCAGGGCGCTGCGGTGGGCGCAGGCCTCGGACTGGCCCTGGTGGCCGACTTCCGGGTGGCGGCCCATGAGGCGCGGTTCTCGGCCAATTTCGTCAAGCTGGGCTTCCATCCGGGCTTTGGCCTGACCCACACCCTGCCCCGGGCGATCGGCGCCCAGCGGGCCGACCTGATGTTCCTCACCGGCCGGCGGGTTCGGGCCGACGAGGCCCTGGCCTGGGGTCTGGTGGACGAGCTGGTCCCCCATGAGGAGCTGCGCCAGTCGGCCTTCGCGCTCGCCGCTGAACTGGCGGAGAACGCCCCCCTGGCCGTGGTCGCCACCCGCAGGACCACCCGCGGCGCCCTGGCCAAGGCCGTGGCGGCGGCCACCGCCCACGAGCACCGGCAGCAGACCCTCCTGCGGGCGACGGAGGACTTCGCCGAAGGCGTCGCCGCCGTGAACGAGCGCCGCCCGGGCCGCTTCCAGGGGCGGTGAGGCCCCCGTCGCGGCCGGCCCTCAGGTGACGGGGAAGCCCTTGTCCCGGAGATAGGCGCCCACATCGGGATCCCGGCCGCGGAAGGCGCGATAGGCCTCGGCCTGATCCACCGTGTCGCCCACCGACATGATGTGGTCGGTGAGGCGCTGGGCCATGTCCCTGTCATAGAGCCCGCCGGGCGCCTCCTCGAAGGCCTCGACGGCGTCCTGCGACAGGACCTCGGCCCAGAGATAGGAATAGTAGCCGGCGGAATAGCCGTCGGAGGCGAAGACGTGGGCGAACTGCGGGGTGCGGTGGCGCATGGGCAGTTCCCTTGGCATGCCCAGCCTGGCCAGCTCCTCCCGCTCGAAGGCGTCAGGATCGATGTCCGCCTCCCCGGCCAGGTGCAGCTTCATGTCGATCAGGGCCGAGGACAGATACTCGGTCACCTCGAAGCCTTGGCGGAAGGTGGCGGCCTGCTCGATCTTCCGGGCCAGGGCCTCGGGCATGGGGGCGCCGGTCTCATGATGCAGGGCGAAACGGCTCAGGACCTGCCGGGTCGGCAACCAGGCCTCATAGACCTGGCTGGGGAACTCCACATAGTCCCGGGGCACCCGGGTGCCTGACAGGGACGGATAGGTGACATTGGACAGCAGGCCGTGGATGGCGTGGCCAAACTCGTGGAACAGGGTCGTGGCGTCGTCCCAGGAGATCAGCACCGGCTGTCCGGCCGCGCCCTTCACGAAGTTGGAGTTGTTGGAGACGATGGGGGTGACCGGGCCGTCCATGGTCTGCTGGCTGCGATAGGCGTTCATCCAGGCGCCCGACCGCTTGCCCGTCCGGGCATAGGGATCGAAGTAGAACAGGCCCAGGTGGCCGCCGTTGCGCTTCACCTCCCAGACCCGGACATCGGGATGGTAGACCGGCACATCGCTGACCGGGGCAAAGCTCATGCCGAAGACTTCGCCGGCGGCCCAGAACATGCCGTCCACCAGCCGGTCCAGCTGCAGATAGGCCTTCACCTCGTTCATATCGAGGGCGTAGCGGGCGGTCCGGACCTTCTCGGCATAGAACCGGTAGTCCCAGGGCTCGATCTTCACCCCGCCCATTTCCGCATCAGCGATGGCCTGCATCTCGGCCACTTCCTCGGCGACCCGGGCGATGGCCGAGGGCCAGACCCGCATCATCAGGGCCATGGCCGCGTCCGGCGTCTTGGCCATGGCCGCCTCCAGGCGCCAGTGGGCATGGGTCGGATAGCCCAGCAGCCTGGCCCGCTCGGCCCGCAGCTTGAGGATCTTCCGGATCAGGCCGTTGTTGTCGTGGGCGTCGCCGTTGTCGCCACGGCTGTAGAAGGTGCGCCAGACCTTTTCCCGCAGATCCCGCCGCGCGGAATAGGTCAGGAAGGGGTCCATGGAGGACCGGGTGTTGAGGATGGCGTATTCGCCGGGGCGGTTGCGTTCGGTGGCCGCCGCCGCCGCGGCGGCGCGGACGTCCTCCGGCAGGCCCCGGAGCTCGGCCTCGGTCCTCAGATAGAGGACATGGTCGGTCTCGTCGGCCAGCAGGTTCTGGCTGAAGCCGGTGAAGGCCTGGGCCAGTTCCCCATTGATCTGGGCCACCCGGGCCTTGGCCGCCGGGTCAAGCCTGGCGCCGGCGCGGACGAAGGCGTTCCAGCGTTTCCAGGTCAGACGCTGCTGTTCCGGCGTCAGACCGGCGCTTTCGCGGGCCTCATAGACCTGGTCGACGCGGGCAAACAGCCTGGGGTTCTGGAGGATCCTGTCGGCATGGGCCGACAGGCGCGGCGCCATGGTCGTCTCCACCGCCCGCATCTCGGGACTGGACAGGGTGCCGCCCCAGACCCAGTAGGACGTGTTCACCCGGTCCAGGGCCGCGCCCGAACGTTCGAGCGCGGCGATGGTGTTGTCGAAGGTGGGCGGGGCCGGATCATTGGCGATGGTCTCGATCTCGTCCAGCTGCTGGGCCATGGCCGCTTCCAGGGCCGGGGCGAAGTCGGCGATCCTGACCCTGTCGAAGGGCGGGACCCCGCCATGGGGGCCGGTCCAGGGCGCCAGCAGGGGGGGGGCGGCGAGGGCGGTGAGCGGCAGGGCCGCGGCGGCGAGCGTGGCGCTCGACACGGCCAGGAACATGCGCCGATCCATGGGGAACTCCGGTCTCATCAGGGGGGACGTTTGGCGCGACCATAGGCGCCTCCCGCCTGAACGTCACATGACAGGCTCGTAATGTGACATGGCTCACCCCTGGCGAGGCGCGCCGGGGGAGGCTAAAGGCGGGACATGGCCATTGGTGTGTTTGATTCCGGGGTGGGCGGGCTGACCGTCCACCGCAAGCTGGCGGAACGCTTCCCCGGCGCCGACCTGATCTATCTGGCCGACCAGGCCAACGCCCCCTATGGGGACCGGTCCGGCGAGGAGATTGTCGCCCTGACCCGGGCCGGCTGCGAGCGGCTGTTCCATCAGGGCTGCGACCTGGTGATCCTGGCCTGCAACACCGCCTCGGCCATCGCCCTGCGCCGCCTGCAGCAGACCTGGCTTCCGCAGCGGCGCCGGGAGCTTGGCCGGCCCGTCAATGTGCTGGGCCTGATCGTGCCGACCATCGAGGCGGCCACCGGCCTGCCCTGGGAGCACGAGGCCGAGCGGCGGGGCGACAAGGTGGAGAAGCTGGACATTCTGGCGGTTTTCGCCACGCCGGCCACCGCCCGTAGCCGGGTCTATGAGATCGAGATCGACAAGCGCCGGCAGGATGTCGCCGTCTTTGTCGAGCCCTGCCCCGACCTGGCCGCCATGATCGAGGACAATGCCGGCGCCGTGGAGCTGGCCCGGGCGGTGGAGACCCATGTGGCCCAGATCACCGCCCGCATCGGTCGGGCGCCGGACCGGGCGATCCTGGGCTGCACCCATTATGAGATCATCGCCGACATGTTCCGCGCGGCCCTGAAGCCGGGCACGCCGCTGATCCATCAGCCCGACGCCACCGCCCAGGCCCTGGCCGGCTATCTGGAGCGGCACCCGGAATTTGACCCAGGCGCCGGCGGCCTGCGGCGGTTCCTGACCACCGGCCGCCCCGGCGCCCAGCACCTGCTGGTGGAGACCTTCTGGGAAGGCCCGCTGAGCTTCGACAACTAGGGCGCGTTCCGACAATTGGGAAACGGTTATCGGGTCGGAAAATGCTTCAAGCCCATATCACTTCCCACCCATCACAGAGCTCCGCCCAGGCATAGACCCATGAATCACCCATCCGTGCCCGGGTGAATCCCTGAATATGGAGCGGCCCTAGTCTTCCTTGGCGCGCTTCTTGCGGAAGCTCGGGTTGAGGACCTTCTTGCGCAGGCGGATGTTCTTGGGCGTCACCTCGACCAGTTCGTCCTCCTCGATATAGGCGATGGCCTGTTCGAGGGTCATGCGGCGCGGCGGGGTCAGGCGGATGCTCTCGTCCTTGCCCGAGGCCCGGACATTGGTCAGCTGCTTGGCCTTCATCGGGTTGACGTCCAGGTCGTCGGCCCGGGAGTTCTCGCCGATGATCATGCCCTGGTAGGTCTTCTCGCCGCCGCCGACGAACATGACGCCGCGGTCTTCCAGGTTCCACAGGGCGAAGGCGGCGGTCTCACCGTCGGAATTGGCCACCAGCACGCCCTTGCGGCCGGCGTCGATGGCGCCCTTATAGGGCTCGTAATGGCTGAACACGCGGTTCAGCACGCCCGAGCCGCGGGTGTCGGTGAGGAACTCACCCTGATAGCCGATCAGCGAGCGCGACGGGGCCATCAGGCTGATCCGGGTCTTGCCCGCGCCTGAGGGGCCCATGTCCTTCAGCTCGGCCTTGCGGGCCGAGAGCTTCTCGATGACGATGCCGGAGAACTCGTCATCCACGTCGATCATCACCTCCTCGATGGGCTCCAGGCGCTCGCCGGTCTCCGGATCGGTCTGGAAGACCACCCGCGGGCGGCTGATGGACACCTCGAAGCCTTCGCGGCGCATGCCCTCGATCAGCACCCCCAGCTGCAGTTCGCCACGGCCGGCGACCTCATAGGCGTCCTTCTCGCTGGTCTCGGTGACCCGGATGGCGACATTGGACTCCGCCTCCTTCAGCAGGCGTGCGGCGATCACCCGGCTCTGCACCTTGTCGCCCTCGCGGCCGGCCAGGGGGCTGTCATTGACCGAGACGGTCATGGAGATGGTCGGCGGATCGATGGGCTGGGCCGGCAGGGCCTCGGTGACATCCAGGGCGCAGAGGGTATCGGCCACGGTGGCCTTGGACAGGCCGGCAATGGCCACGATGTCGCCGGCCTCGGCGCCGTCGATGGGCTGGCGCTTGAGGCCCCGGAAGGCCAGCACCTTGGTGATGCGGCCGCGCTCGATCTCCTTGCCGTCCCGGGACAGGGCCTTGATGGCCAGGCCCGGCACCGCCTTGCCCGACTCGATGCGGCCGGTGAGCAGGCGGCCGAGGAAGGGGTCGCTCTCGATCAGCACCGACAGAATCTGGAACGGTTCGTCCTTGCGGGCGGCGGCCCTGGGCTCGGGCACATGCTCGACGATCAGGTCGAACAGGGGGGCGAGGTTGTCGTTGGGCTGGGACATGTCCAGGGTCGCCCAGCCGTTCTTGCCGCTGGCGTAGATGTGCGGGAAGTCGAGCTGCTCGTCGGTGGCGCCAATGGCGGCGAAGAGATCGAAGGCGTCGTTCAGGATGCGGTCGGGATCGGCGTGCGGCCGGTCGACCTTATTGAGGCAGAGGATGGGCTTGAGGCCCATCTTCAGGGCCTTGCCGAGGACGAACTTGGTCTGGGGCATGACGCCCTCTTCGGCGTCCACCAGCAGGACGCAGCCGTCCACCATGCCGAGGATCCGCTCCACCTCGCCGCCGAAGTCGGCGTGGCCCGGGGTGTCGATGATATTGATCCGGGTCTCGCCGGCCTTGCCGTTCCACAGCACGCTGGTGCACTTGGCCAGGATGGTGATCCCGCGCTCGCGCTCCTGGTCGTTGGAGTCCATGGCCCGCTCGACGGTCGCCTCATTGGCTCGGAACACGCCCGACTGGGCGAGAAGCTGGTCGACAAGGGTCGTCTTGCCGTGGTCGACGTGGGCGATGATGGCGATGTTGCGCAGCGACATGGGAAACCTTTTCCGGAAGCGGCGGCTTTTAGGGGACAAGCGGCCCCAGGGCTAGCGCGAACTGGTGACAGGCCCGCCTGAGGGGGCCTGCGCCTTGTGCGTTGCAACACGAAATCTTCCGTGAGCGCAGGTCGATAACCCACTGAAACCACGCCGGAAACACATTCTTGTTCTGGCGGGCTCGCAGGCGAGACACTTTTTTCCTTGCTATTTTGTGCGGCGCACCTTAGATTTTCACCGTGAGGCGTCTCCGGACGTCTCTGCCCTTCCTGGGCGTTTCCTCCCTAATGAACTGGCCGCGCTTTCGAGCGCGGCCTTTTTTTGTCGCCTGCGCCGAGGCCGCGTCGCATCCTAGGCCAGGGCGGCCCAGTCCTGCGCTGTCAGCGCGGCGGTCACCGCAGCGATATCGGCCTTCAGGCGGGCGAAGCCTGTGGTGGGCGCCAGGGCGTCTTCATCCAGATAGAGCGCCCGGTTCAGCTCGATCTGCAGGGCGTGCACCCGGCAGGCGGGGCGGCCATAGTGTTCGGTGGTGTAGCCGCCGGCATAGGGGGTGTTGCGCACCACCCGGTAGCCGCGGGCCTCGAACTCGCCCTCGACCAGCCGCGTCAGAACATCGGAACAGGCCGCGCCGAACCGGTCTCCCAGCACCAGGTCGCAGCCGCCGGCTCCCGCGGCCCTGGCGGCCGCCGAGGGCATGGAGTGCCAGTCCACCAGTATGGCCACCCCGTGGGCGGCCTGGGATTCGGCGATCAGTCCGGCCAGGGCGGCATGGTAGGGCCGGTGGGCCCCGTCGATCCGGCCCTGCGCCTCGGCGAAGGTCAGCTTGCGGGCATAGATCTCCTGGCCCTCGGAAACCACCTTGGCGATGGCGCCGAGGCCGGCGGCCACCCGGGCGGTGCGGCTGCGGGCGAAGTGTGGCAGGGCGTCGGCGAACATGCCGGGATCGAGCTCAAGGGCGTCGCGGTTCACATCTATATAGGCGCGCGCATAGCTGGCGGTGATCAGGGCCGCCCCGGCGTCTGGCGCGCCCGCCACCAGCTGGTCGACAAAGGCGTCCTCGGAGCGGCGGATGGCCTGGGCGTCCAGCCGGGCCGCCGACATCATGTCGTCCGGATAGAGCCGGCCCGAATGGGGCGAGGCGAAGATCACCGGGGTCGGCGGCGGGGCGCCTGGGGCTGCGGCGCGGCGCACCTCGAAGCCCGTCTGGGCAGAGGGCGCCGGTTCTGCGAGGTCAAGGGGCTTCACCGCGGACATGGCGCCCATATGACGACGGGCCGGGGGCGGGGTCAAACGGATCGGGCCTCCAGGTTCATCGGGGATTTACAAAGCCGTCCCTATGATCGCTCCATGAGAGACGACGCCCTGGACGCGCCCATGCCCCGCATTCTTCTCGCCGAGGACGACGACTCCCTGCGGGGCTTCCTGGCCCGGGCCCTGGAGCGCGCCGGCTATGAGGTGCGCGCCTGCGCCGATGGCGAGGAGGCGGCCTCGGTCCTCCACCAGGACTGGGACCTGCTGCTCACCGACATCGTCATGCCCGGCATGGACGGCATCGAGCTGGCGAGGCTGGCGGCCGCCCGCCATCCCGCCCTGCGGATCATGTTCATCACCGGCTTCGCTGCCGTGGCGCTCGCCGCCGGGGACGCAGCGCCGGCCGGCGCCAAGGTGCTGTCCAAGCCCATCCACCTGCGCGAGATCGTCGCCGAGGTGGAGCGGATGATGGCCGCCTGAGTCGGGCGCCCTCAGGACGGTTTTCAGCCCTTGCACAGGGGCAGGCCGCCCGTTATACCGCCGGCCTTCCCGTCCCCGCCAAAGGGGGCCGCCGGTACGGACGCGTAGCTCAGCGGGAGAGCACTACGTTGACATCGTAGGGGTCGCTGGTTCGATCCCAGCCGCGTCCACCATCCCTGGTTCTCTCCGTCCTGGACGGGATGCGGCCCGCCCGGACCCCTTGATTCGCCCCGGCCCTGGGCCGGGAGCCCCGGAAAGGGCGCATCTCGCCCGCCGATCACCACCTCGCCATCCATATCACGGTACTGTCAAAACTGACGCCCGCCGCCGCCGCCGGGGGCCGGATTTTGGCTTCCCTAGGGGAAACCGGGGGCGTGTTTTGCTCAAACCGCCCATATTGGGGTTTTTCAAGCGCCGTCCGCCCCCCTCCTGCGGGGTCTTGTCGAGGCGCAGGTATGCTTACAAACCCAGCAAACCTAAGGGGTTCACGCGAGAACCTTGCGCTCGGGTCAGAGAGTCTGGTTATCTGTCAGGGTTGAAAAAATTCTGGCGCATTTACGAAAGGCGCCGGATAATCATTTTGCTCACGGGTCAAAATCCCCACGCCATAAGGGGATCGGCGCCAAGAGGGGGAAGGAAACCAATGTTGAAACGTACCTATTTCTGCGGCGGCTCGGTCATGGCCGTCGCCTTGGCCATGGGGGCCGCCGGTTCGGCCGCCGCCCAGGCTGACGCCACGGTGGTCGAAGAAGTCGTCGTCACCGGCTCATTCATCGCCGGCACGCCGGAAGACGCCGCCCTGCCGGTGGACGTGCTCGGCGCGGCTGAACTGGAACGCCAGGGCTCGCCCAGCGTGGTCCAGTTGGTCAAGACGATCAGCGCGTCGCAATCGGCCATCGGCGAAAGCAATCGCTATAACGGCGGCGCCGGCACTGCGACCATCAACCTGCGCGGCCTCGGGGCCTCGCGGACCATGGTCCTGATGAACGGCCGGCGTCTGGCCGACTCCACCCAGGCCGCCTTCCAGGGCGGTGGCCAGGACCTCGGGTTCGTGCCCACGGCCGCTGTCGGACGGGTCGAAATCCTGAAGGACGGCGCGGCGGCAATCTACGGCTCCGACGCCGTCGGCGGCGTGGTCAACTTCATCACCCGCAAGGACCTGGACGGCTTCGAAATCGACGCCGACTACATGTTCGTCGACGGGTCAGACGGGGACTACACCCTCGACCTGGCCTGGGGCAGCCAGTTCGACCGGGGCAATGTGCTGGTCACGGCCGGCTATCGCGCCCGTTCGCGCCTGAACATCAATGAACGGTCCTGGGCCCGCACCCCCATGGACTCGGTGTTCTATGGCGGCTGGTCCGGCTCGTCGAACCCCGGCTATTACGGCACCGCGGGCGGCACGACCTTCTTCCGCGATAATGGCTGTAGTGAGCTGGGCGGCCAGCTGACCGCCGGCGTTACGCCGACCAGCAGCACCGCGATCACCAGCCAGTGCCGCTTCCAGTTCTCGGCCTTCAACGACCTGGTGAACGAGGAAGACCATTACCAGCTCTATAGCGAGCTGAACTTCGACGTCAGCGATACCGTCAGCTTCCATGGCGAAGTGGCCTGGAAGCGCAGTGATGTGCCGAACCAGCGCATTTCTCCGGCCAACCTGACCACCCAGTTCCCGACCCCGATCTCGGCGGGCGGCACCTCGGGTTCGACGGCCGTGCCCGGCTTCAACGGCCAGGTGCCCTATTTCGTGCCGGCCAGCCATCCGGGCCTGATCGACCTGCGCACCACCTGCGCTGCGCCGCTCACCGCCGCCCAGTGCGCCGCCATGGCGGGCGGGGTGACGATGAACCGGGCCGCCTGGCGGGCCATCGCCCATGCCGGCCATCCGACCAATCCCGACGGCGCCGATCATCAGGATATCCAGAACAATTCGTTCCGGGTTTCCGGCGGCTTCAAGGGTGAGTTCGGCAATGGCATCGGCTGGGACGCCGCCCTGACCTATATGCAGGTCGAGTCCACCGTCGTCACCAACGACCTGCTGGTCAACCGCATCCAGCATGCCCTGAACGGCCGGGGCGGTCCGGGCTGTAATCCGGCGACGGGTGTCCCCGGCGTCGGACCCTGCCAGTACTTCAACCCCTTCACCAACAGCCTCGCGGTCAGCGCCGTCAACGGGGCCCCTAACCCGTTCTTCCGCGGCGGCGCAAATCCCGCCGTGCGCAATAACCCCGCCCTGGTGCAGTGGCTCTACGGCACCTATACCAGCGTCAACACCAATAATCTGCTGGTGGCCGACCTGGTGCTCAACGGCCAGACCGGCTTTGAGCTGGGCGGCGGCGCCATCGCCTGGGCGGCCGGCGGTCAGTTCCGTTACGACCGGACCCGGGAAGACTGGGAAGGCCTCGGTGACGTTCGCGCGACGCCGTGTGTCGACTCCATCGACGATGGTCTGCCGATCTGCTCCGATCCGGTCGGTCCCTTCGTGTTCTTCGGCGCCCAGGCGGACCTGGATGTTGATCGGGACGTCGAGGCCCTGTTTGCCGAGGTCCGTCTGCCCTTCACCAGTGACTTCGAGGTCAGCGCGGCCGTTCGCCACGAGGTGTTCGGCGCCCAGGTCGGCTCCACCACCAACCCGAGGCTTTCGGCCCGCTGGCAGGCGACCGACTGGCTGGCCTTCCGCGGTTCGGCGGGCACCACCTTCCGCGCTCCGAGCCAGGCTTCCGTGTCGCCGGGCAGCAGCAAGGGCGTGGCCAATATCGGCGGCAGCTACCGCGCCGTCGTGACCACGAACAATCCGGGCCTGCAGCCGGAAACCGCAACCACCTACAATGTCGGTGTCATCCTCGACGCCGGCGCCTTCAGGGCCACGGTGGACTACTTCCGGTTCGACTTCGAAAAAGAACTGGTCCTGGAGCCCACCAACGCGATCTTCAATTCCCTGAACTGCGCCAACCCGGCGATCGTGGCGCGCTACATCTTTGATGGCGCCTGCTCGACGGCAAATGTTCTCAGCGTCAGCCGCTTCGTCGTCAACGGACCCGACACCAAGACCACGGGTCTGGACTTCAAGGCGCAGTACGACTTCGACGACTTCTTCGGCACCGACATGCTGGACGCCCGCGTCTCCATGGGCGTCGACGGCACCTATCTGCTCTCCTATGACCGCGGCAACTTCACCCTCTTCGGGGCGAGCAATGTGATCATCGAGGCGGCTCAGGACCGGGTGGGTCGTCATGAACTGACGGCGGAATTCTATTCCTATCCGCGGCTCCGGGCGACCGGGTTCGTCAATGTGGACGGCGGCGACTGGAACCTGCGCTACCAGCTCCTGTATCGTGAAGGCACCGAGCAGATCGGCGCCCCCTGCCCGGCCAGCGGCGCCAGCGCCGCCTGCCGCTTTGATCGCGCCTCGTCCACCTTCGTCAATGTGGGCAAGACCGACGACTTCTGGCAGCACGACCTGATCCTGCAGTACGACCTGCCCTGGAACAGCACGGTGAATGTGGGCATCCAGAACGTCCTGGATACCGACCCGCCGTTCGTCCAGTCCATGTACAACTATGACTACACCAACGGTAACCCGCTGGGCCGGACCCTCAAGATCGGCGTCAAGCAGCGCTTCTAAGGCGCGGAACAGCAGCCCGGCGGCCTGGCCGCCGGGTCGCCTCCCTCCATCGGCGTCGCCCCCGGGCGGCGCCGATTCCATTTGGCGCTATGGACCATGTCGCCAAGCTCAGGGCCGGTGGGCCCGGGGCAGGGCCTCGACCTCGGTGGGCGTCAGCCTGCGCACCGCCCGCACCATGCACCGCTGCGCCCCGAGGGGGCCCGGCGAGATGATGGTGGCGTCCGAACCCCGGCATATGCTCGACCCCGAACGGGAGACCACCCCAAGCTGGTGGGTCCAGTCGATCTCCGGACAGGGGGCAAACAGCGCCATCTCATAGACATCCCGCACCCCGACCCGGAGATAGAGAGTCTGATCATCCGGTGCGCTGAAGCCGGTGACGTTGCGGGTGAAGAAACACTCCCGAGGGCTGGCGGCCATTTCGGCAGACCCCGCGGTGCTCCCCCCGGCTGAGGTGGGCGCACAGGCGCCAAGGGCGACCGTGGCCAGGCTGAACGCGACAAACGCTGGCGTGAGGCGGGACGCAGGCATGATCGGCTCCATCCGATGTCGAACTGGCCGGCAGACTGAGCGCCGAACATGGCCTCATTCGGGCCGGGCCCCCGACCGCCTTGCGGCGCGACGGCGGAAGCGGTCCGGATCCACCAGATCGGCCATCTCCCTGGGCAGGGGGGAGGGTGCGCCGGCGATCATCGCCGCCACATGCTCGGCCAGCAGGGGCGCCAGGCAGAACCCCCGGGATCCCAGGCCGCTCAACACATGGAGCCCCTCAACCCCGGTCTTCCCCGCCAGGGGCAGGCGGTCGGGGGTGACGGCCCGGACCGAGGCGCGGCCCTCCAGGGGGCGGCTCCCGGCGTCTGCGGCGAGTTCGGGCATGACCTCCGCAAGCGTCACAAGATTGGCCTGATGGTCGAGATCCCGGACATCGTCATCCGCCTCGCCCCGTCCATGGGTGGCGCCGAAGACCAGCCCCTCGGGGGCTGTGGCCACATAGCCCCCCCAGGCGACCGCCGGGGCGCTCAGGCCAGGCGCCAGGGAAATCTGCCCCCGCACCGGCGAGAGCGGCAGGCCATCGAACAGGCCGCTCATCCGGGCGCCGGCGCAGCCCACCACGGCGGTTCCGCGCCAGACCTCGGCGCCTTGGGAATCCCGCAGGACAAAGCCCCCCTCGACCTGGTTAAGCCCCCCGACGTCCACCTGGCGGACGGGGCCGAGCCAGGCGTCCAGGATCGCCCCTGGCCGCACCACCTGGGCGCTGGACTGGAGCAGCCCCTCACCCAGTCCGGCGCTGCCCCAGGCGCTGGCCTCCGCCACCGTCACGGTGCGAAGGGCGTCAGGTTCGAACAGGTCTGAGGCGGCGATCCGGGCGAATCGCGCCGGGTCGCGGGGTCGCCTGGCCAGCTGCAGCACCCCTTCCCCCAGGACCGCGCCGGGGATCTGGCCATAGAGCCCCGCCGCCCGGTCCAGGGCCTGGGCGAACAGGCCCGCCAAGGGTCCGAGGTCGGCGTCCAGGCGGGGGGTCACCAGGGCGGCCGCATTGCCGGAGGCGCCGGCGCCAGGCCCGGCGGCGTCCAGAACCTCCACATCAGCGCCAAGCGCCCGCAGGGCCCTGGCCATGGACGCCCCGGCGATGCCGGCGCCGATCACCGCCACCCTGGGGGGCAGAGCCTGTGGCGCCACGGGATCGGGCCGCCAGGCTTCAAGCCGCTGGCGCTTTCGTCCATGGCCAGGGCGCCTGGCCACCGCCAGGCCGGCCGCGGCGAGGCCCCTGCGGACGCGCCCGGCCACCGTGAAGGTGGCGAGCCGTCCCCCGGGCGCGGTGCGGGCGGCCACCGCCGCGAGAATGTCGTCCCGCCACATGTCCGGATTGAGCGCGGGCGAGAACCCGTCGAGGAACCAGGCGTCGGCCTGGCCGGTCCAGGCGCTCAGGGCCGCCTCGACGTCCATGACCGCCACATCGAGGACGGCGTTCAACTCCGGCAGGTCCACCCGATGAAAGCCCCGGCGCTGGCCGGGCCACCGGGCGGTCAGCAGGCCAGCCAGGCCGGCGAGTTCAGGCCAGGCGGACAGGACCCTGGCCGCCGTGGCGGCGGTCAGCGGGTGGGCTTCCACCGAAAACACATGCAGGCGGCCGCCAGGAGGTCTTGTCCGCCGCCAGAGGTCGAGCAGGGCCAGGATGTTCAAACCTGATCCAAGGCCGAGCTCCCCCACGGTGAAGGTCCGGCGTCCGGCCCAGCCCTCGGGCAGGCCGCAGCCCTCAAGGAAGACCGCCCGTGATTCGGCCAGGCCATCCTCGGTGGAGAAATAGATGTCCCCATAGAGCCGCGACCGGGGCTGGCCATCGCCGCCGATCACCAGGGGAGAGCTTGGGTCGTCGAGGTCAGGGGGATCGCGGGTCATCGGGGCCCTTGGGTCGGCCGGCGGCGGTTCAAGGCCTCGCCCAAAGCAAAAGGGCCGCCCCGGAGGGCGGCCCTTCATCAAAAACGCCGAGGCGTCCCTGAATGGCTTACTGGGCCGGAGCTTCCGCCGGAGCAGCAGCAGCAGCGGCGTCAGCCGCAGTCGTGGCGTCGGCGGCGGCGGCGCCAGCGGCGTCAGCAGCGACTTCAGCGGTCGCGGCGGCGTCAACAGCCGTGTCGGCGGCGGCTTCGGCGGTCGCGGCTTCGGTGGTGGCTTCAGCGGCGGCTTCGTCGGCGGTTTCGGCGGGCTGGCCGCAGGCGGCGACGGAGAGGGCGGCGACGGCGGCGCCGGCCACGAGCAGCTTGCGAAGAATTTCGGAGGTCATGTCCCTGGTCCCCTGGAATGGAGGTTGATTGCGCCTGGCGCGCCTGATCCCCGACCCCGAAGGACCGAGACTTCGGCAACGCTGCGCAGGACAGGAATATGCTGGTCCGGGGTCCGGGGGCAAGGGGCAAATCACGCCGCCGTGATCACTTTTTTACCCAGTCCCCACCATGTCACTCATTCCAGGGACGTTGAGCCGCCCGCAGACCTGGACCTAGGCCGCGGCCGGGATTGCCGAGAGGGCTTCCTCCAGCTCCAGGAAGCTCGGCTGGGAGGCCGACGGCACGTTGCCACGGCCGATCTCCACCGAAATCTGCGCAGCATTGCCATGCAGGTGGGCGACCAGCACCACCTGGATGATCCTGTAGAAGGCGCCCTCCTCCTCGACCACCGCACTGAGTCGCGCAGCCAGGGGACCGACCATCCCATAGGCCATGAACACCCCGAGGAAGGTGCCGACCAGGGCGCCGCCGATCATCCCGCCCAGAACCTCCGGCGGCTCGGTGATCGAGCCCATGGTCTTGATGACCCCCAGTACGGCGGCGACGATGCCCAGGGCCGGCAGGCCGTCGGCCATGTTCTGCAGGGCATGGGCGGGCGCCAGCGCCTCGTGGTGGTGTTTTTCGAGCTGCTTCTCCATGGCGTCTTCCACCTGGTGGGGATCCTCCAGGTTCATGGTCATCATCCGCAGGGTGTCGCAGATGAAGTCGACGGCGAAGTGGTCCTTGGTGATCTTCGGATAGCGCGAGAAAATGGTGCTCTCGCCCGGGTTCTCGATGTGGCTTTCCAGGGCGATGACGCCCTTGGACTTCATGGTCTTGGTCAGCAGGAACAGCAGAGACAGCAGATCACGATAGTCGGAGGCTTTCCATTTCGGGCCGGCAAAGGCCTTGGCTATGCCGCTGAAAACCGCCTTGATGACGCCCATGGAGTTGGCGATCAGGAAGGCTGCGACCGCCGCCCCGAGGATGGCCATCAGCTCATAGGGCAGGGCATAGAGGATGATCCCCATCTTTCCACCGGCCCACAGGTAGCTGCCAAACACCATGCCGAACAGCATGACGATGCCGATGATCTGAAACATGACGCCTACGGGTCCTCGACTATTCCTGCCCAAGCATCGGGGTTAATGCTTAATGCCCGGTGTCCGGCCATGCCAATTGCACGGGTGAGCCAGCCGCATTAACAGCGGTTACATGTCCTCCCCCCCGCCCCCGCCCCTGGATTTGCCCAAGCGGTCCTTTGCGATCATCTTCGGCGTCTCCCTGGCGACGGCCATGGGCAATACGGGGCTGATCTCGGTCCTGCCGGCCATTGGGCGATCGATCGGCATTCCCGATCCCCTGGTGGCGGCGGTGTTCTCCCTGTCGGCGCTGCTCTGGGCCTTTTCCTCCCCCCTGTGGGCCAGGGCTTCGGACCGCTATGGACGCAAGCCGCTGATGCTGGTCGGGCTGACCGGCTTCATGGTCTCCATGGTCTGCTGTGGCCTGGTGGTGAACGCGGGGCTGCGCCATTGGGCCACACCCATGGTGATCTTCGTCTTCTTCCTGTTCGCCCGGGCGTTGTTTGGCCTGTTTGGCGCAGCCTCCAACCCCGCCACCCAGGCCTATGTGGCCGAGCACACGGCGCCTGAAAAACGCACCCAGGCCATGTCCAGCCTGGCGGGCGCCTTTGGCCTGGGCACTGTCATCGGCCCCTTTCTGGCCCCCCTGCTGATCCTGCCCTTCCTCGGGCTGTCGGGTCCCCTGTTCGGGTTCGCCCTGATCGCCGCGGTCATGCTGTTCATCGTCTACCGCTATCTGCCGGAGAGCCCTTTCGCCGCCGAGACGAGGGCGCGCACCGACGCCGAGACGGAGACGCGCAAGGCCAATCCCGACATCAGGCAGACCCCCATGTGGCGGGATCCGCGCATCACGCCGTTCCTGATCTACGGCTTTCTGGTCTCGGCCTGCCAGACCGCCCAGGGCCAGACCCTGGGCTTCCTGATCATCGACAAGCTCGCCCTGTCGCCGGCCGCAGCCCAGGGCTTTATCGCCGTCGCCA
This sequence comes from uncultured Caulobacteraceae bacterium, assembly GCA_947085575.1. Lineage (GTDB taxonomy): Bacteria > Pseudomonadota > Alphaproteobacteria > Caulobacterales > Caulobacteraceae > Phenylobacterium. Next base: position 8,354 of record CAMTXB010000059.1, on the reverse strand, counting down.
TGATGTTCGGGGCCATGGCGGGACTGCTGGCCCAGTGGGGCATCATCCGGATGTTCGAGATGACTCCTCGGCAGCTCCTGCGTTGGGGGGTGGCGGTGGCGGCCCTGGGCAATGTGATCGTCGCCTTCTCCCCGGACTACTGGTCGGTGGTGGCAGGTTACGCCATTTCCAGCCTGGGCTTCGGCTTTGCCCGTCCGGGCTTCACCGCCGGCTCGTCCCTGGCGGTGAACATGGGAGAGCAGGCCCGGGTCGCCGGCGCCATCGCCGCCGTCAATGGGGTCAATGTGGTCCTGGCGCCGTTCTTCGTCTGGCTCTACCAGCTGATCGCCTGGGCGCCCTTCGCCCTGAACGCCGCCATCATGGCCGGGCTGTTCTATTACGCCTTCCGCAGTCCCCAGCTGCGCAATGCCGATCCCATGCCGGCCACCCGGGCCGATGCGGCTCAGGCCACCCTCGACCGCCGCGACGAGTCCGGCCAGTAGGGCGCCCAGGGTGACCGGCCCTCAGGGCTGGGCGGCGGCCTCGGCCCGCAGGCGACGGACCATCTCCAGGGACAGGTAGCCGTCGGCCACCAGGCCCCGGCTGGCCTGATAGGCCCGCAGGGCCCGGCGGGTATTGAGTCCAATGATGCCGTCCGGGGCGCCGGGGTCGAAGCCCAGGCGGGCCAGGGCCTGCTGGGCGTCGCTGCGGTCGGTGAGCGCCAGGGGGGTCTCCTGCGGCCAGTCGCGCACCAGCACGCCCCCGCCGGCAAGCCGCTGAGCCAGCAGCCCGACCCCCAGGGCATAGGCGGTGGAGTTGTTGTACCGCCGGATCATGAAGTGGTTGTGGAACACCAGGAACAGCGGGCCGCCGGCGCCGGCGGGGGCGATCAGCTCGGCCGGCGCCTGCTGATCGGCGGCGGAGAACGGCCGGCCATCGGCGGCGCGAACCCCCCGCTCGGCCCACCAGCCGGGAACCTCCCGCGGCCCCTCGGTGAGGCCGTAGTCGAACCCCGCCGGGACCGACACCTCCCGGTGCCAGCCTTCCCCCCGCCGCCAGCCGGCCTTGGCCAGGAGGTTGGCGGCCGAGGCCAGGGCGTCGGTGGACGACCCCCAAAGGTCCCGCCGCCCATCCCCGTCGCCGTCAATGGCGGTGGTCAGGAAGGTGGTGGGGATGAACTGGGTCTGGCCCATGGCGCCGGCCCAGGAGCCCACCAGCCGCGAGCGGGTGAACTCCCCCGACCCGATCATCTTCAGGGCGGCCGTCAGCTGGTCTTCGGCAAAGGCCCGGCGGCGTCCGTCCGCCGCCAGGGTGGCCATGGACCGGATCACGTCAAAGTCGCCGAGAATGGCGCCAAAGCCCGATTCAAGGCCCCAGATGGCCACCAGGACATCCCGGGGGATCCCATGGCGAGCCTCGATCTGCGGCAGGGTCGCCAGGGCGTCCCGACGGCGGCGGCCAATGGCGATCCGATCCTCGCTCACCACCCCGCGTATATAGTCGCTGACCGGGCGGGAGAATTCCGGCTGGCGGGAATCCAGGGCCGAAATCCGGTCATTGGGGGTGAGGCCCGCAAGCTCGCGGTCCAGCAGGTCCGAGGGCAGGCCGGCGCGGACGGACTTGATGTAGAAGCTGCGCAACCAGGCGTCGAAGGCGGGGCTGCCGGATGGGGCGAAGGCCACTACCGGCTCTGGATTGTGCGGCGTCGGCGTCGCGGGCGCCAAGGCCAGCTGCGGCGCGAGGCCCGTGGCCGGGTCGGCGCAACCGGCCACGAGCAGTACGAGGAAGGAGCGTCGGTCCATGGGGGGAGCATAGGGGGCATGGGGCGCGGCCTCAATCGTCCAGGGACAGAGAGCGATGCGAAGGGCCACACAGATGGCCTGAAGGGTTCATCGCCAGGCTGCGACAGGGCGCTCGACCGCCAGCGTCTTGCCCTGCCCGGGCATAGACGTTAGTAAGAACTATTATCAATTATGAGTATGTCGCCTATGTCCGTGTTCCAGAGCCGGGACGCCCGTCGGCGCCTTGCCGTCAATACCGTGGGTCTCGCGCCCGGAGGCGCGGCGGTCGGGCCGGGCGCCGCAGCGGCGCGCGGCCGGGTCAAGCGGCAGGCCCAGAAACGCGCGGCCTTCCTGCGCCAGGTCCTCCGCTGGCACTGGATCAGCGCCGCCGTCTGTCTGATCGGCATGCTGCTGTTTGCGATCACCGGCATCACGCTCAACCATGCCGAAGCGATCTCCGCCCCGCCCCGGGTGATCGCGCGATCCGCCAGTCTGCCCGCCGATCTTCTGCCCCTGGTCCAGGCCGCTGAGGCCGATCAGAGCGCTCTGCCAGACCCCGTGCGCGCCTGGCTCGGCCAGGCCGTCAAGGTGCGCCTGCCGGCCGCGGCTGCGCCGGAATGGTCCCCGGGGGAAGCCTATCTGTCCCTGCCGCGGCCCGGCGGCGACGCCTGGCTGACCCTTGATACCGCTTCCGGCGCCGTGGTCTATGAGCGCACTGATCGCGGGGTCGTCGCCTACCTCAATGATCTGCACAAGGGCCGCGGCACGGGCGCTGCCTGGAGCTGGTTCATCGACATCTTCGCCCTGGGGTGTGTGGTGTTCTGCCTCACCGGGCTCATCCTGTTGCAGCTGCACGCCCATGCCCGGCGCGCCACCTGGCCGCTGGTGGGGGCGGGCCTGGGGATTCCCCTGCTGCTGGTCCTGCTATTCATTCACTGAAGCCGAGCCCCCTTGACCTCCGACCCGCGCGAAGGACCCGAAGGCGCCGCCTTCGCCACGCTTCCAGGCCCTTCTCGCGGCGGCTAAACCAGTTCGGACGGCTTGACGCCCAGTTCCTTCAGCAGGGGCTCGGCATAGTCTACCCGGCCGGTCATGGTCTTCGCATCGGCCTTGGCCAGCTGATAGACCGCCTCGGCGATGAATTCGATGGGCTGCACCCGGTCCCTGGTCTGTTCGTTGATCAGGCCGTGCACGGCCACGCCGGGGGTGTCCACCAGGCCTGGAGAGACCACATTGACCGCAATGCCGTCTGACTGAACCTCGGAGGCAAGGCCCGTGGTGAACCGCTCAAGCGCCGCCTTGCACAGGCCATAGACCGTGCCGCCGCGACCGCCCGTATAGGGCTGTCTAGGATGGATGCCGGCGGGGGAGGAGATATTGACGATGGACCCCCAGCCCTTGGCCCGCATCCCCGGCATGACCAGCTGGGCCAGATGAAAGGGCGCATAGACCTGCACCTCCATCATCAGCTTGAAACGCTTCTCGGTGAAGTCCTGCACCGGCATGAAATAGGTGATGGCGGCGTTGTTGATCAGGATGTCGATGGGGCCGAAGGCGTCTTGCGCCTCTTCCACCAGCCGCTCGCGCTCAGACGCCTGGGCAAGGTCGGCCTTGACCAGCACGGCCTCGGCGCCGGCGGCCTTCAGCCGCTCCACCGTGTGCATGAGCGTGCCGGGCAGGCGGCTCTCGCCCTCCTGGGCGGTCCGGGCCGAGACGACGACCCGGGCGCCCTCCATGGCCAGCCGGGCGGCGATGGCCTCGCCGATGCCCCGGCTGGCGCCGGTGACCAGGGCTGTCTTGCCCTTCAGGGTTCCGTTCCGATTAATGGTCGCTGACATAATGAATGATCCTCCCAAGACTTAATTCCTATGGGAGAAGCCTCGCGCCTTTGACCCCATCCTGCAAGCCGGTCCGCTGGAGACCAAGGGCGCCGTTGACTCCCCGGGGCCTGGCCCGTATATGCGCCGGCTCTGTTGGCAATCCTCTGAAGGACGGCGCGCGGCGACGCGCGAAGACAAGCTCATGAAGGTCAGAAGCTCGCTGAAGTCGCTGAAGACGCGTCACCGCGACTGCAAGCTCGTGCGCCGCAAGGGCGTGGTCTACGTCATCAACAAGACGGACCCGCGCTTCAAGGCCAAGCAGGGCTGAGCGCGACCGGCGCCCGGGGATGGCCAAGGCGGTTCTCTGGGATATCGGTAATGTGGTGGTCCGCTGGGACCCCCGGACGCTGTATGTGACGCTATTCCAGGAGCCGGCCGAACTGGACCGGTTCCTGTCCCATGTCTGCACCATGGTCTGGCATGTGAACCATGACCTCGGCGTCCCCTTCGCGGAGAACCGCAAGAGCCTGATCGAACGCTTTCCGGAGTACGCGGCGGAAATCCTGGCCTGGGAAACCCGCTGGTGGGAGATGTTCTCCGGAACGATCCCCGAGACCGAGGCCGCCATCGAGGCCCTGCACCAGCGCGGCGTGCCGCAGTTTGGCCTGACCAACATGTCCCATGAGGTGTTTGACGGGGTGATCGCCATGAGCCCGGCCTTTGCCCGCCTGGAGGGCTATGTGGTCTCCGCCGAAGAGAGACTGATCAAGCCCGATCGGCGCATCTATGCCATCGCCTGCGAGCGGTTCGGCCATGCGCCGGGGGACATCCTCTTTGTCGATGACAGCGCCGCCAATATCGCTGCGGCAAAGGCGTTCGGCTTGCAGACCCACCACTTCACCGACCCGGACGCCCTGCGCCCGGCGCTTGAGGCCCATGGGCTGCTCTGACTGCGGGGGAGGGGTCAGGCGCCCCCAAACCCGCCTCAGACGGATTTCGTTCGGCGCGGATGCGCGGTAGGGTCCGCCGCTGCAAATCACCCTCGACTCGGAAGACACGTTTCCCATGGCTGACGACAGCGCCCACATCGACATTCTCAACACCACCGCCCAGGGGCAGCTGAAGAGCATCATCGAGCGCATCGAGCGCCTGGAGCTGGAGAAGGCCGAGGTCGCCGAGCAGATCAAGGACGTCTTTGCCGAGGCCAAGGGCAACGGCTTTGATGTGAAGGTGCTGCGCAAGGTGGTCCGCCTGCGCAAACAGGATCGCGCCAAGCGACAGGAGGAGGAGGCGATCCTCGACCTCTATCTCTCGGCGCTCGGAGAGATTTGAAGAGAGCCCCGCCAGATCCGCGGGCCCAGGCCAGGCGGGCGGCGCTGAACGCGCTCAAGCGCGCCCGGCGGGAAGCCGCGCGCACCGGGGTGGAGCTTTCCGACTGGGAGGGCGAGTTCCTGGGCTCGGTGGAGGATCGGGTCACGACCTATGGCCGGGCCTTCGGGGATCCGGAAAAGGGCGCGCCGGGCCAGGCGCTGTCGGCCCTGCAGCATCGCAAGCTCAAGGAAATCTCGGCCAAGGCCAAGGGCGAGAAGCCGCCCATGGCCCGCCGCGGCTTCCAGCGAAGGCCGCGCCAGCCTGAGGATTAGAGGGAATCCGAGACATGGGCGCGTCTGCTCCACGCGCCGTCATCCTGGGCCTCATTGTTCAGGCCGGAGACATGGCTGACGCCTGCGCCGGCCTTCGACAGGGATGCTCGGCACAGGGCTGAGCTTGACGACCGCCTCAGGCCGCCTCGGTCTCGCCGTCTTCACCGCCACCGATGATGCCGTCCAGGCCCTGTTCGCGGACCTTGCGGTAGAGGGTGGAGCGGCCGATCCCCAGACGCCGGGCGACCTCGCTCATGTGGCCGGCATAGATTTCGATGGCCAGCTGGATCAGGTCCCGCTCGATCTCTTCAAGCGTGCGCAGGTGACCGCGCTCGTCGAGGATCCGCACCGGGGCGTCCTTGGGCAGCTCGGCCATGAGCTGGCGCGCGGCTTCTGGGGAAATGATCTTGTCCTGGCTCGGCTCCGGGACGGTCTGCGGCGGCGGGGCGACCGCCCCGGAGATGGCCGGGAAGTCAAAGGGCTGCAGATAGGGGGAGTCGGACAGCACGATGGCGCGGTAGACCGCATTCTCCAGCTGCCGGACATTGCCGGGCCAGCTGTGGGCCAGCAGGTGCTGCAGGGTCTCCGGCGCGCAGCCGACCACCTTCTTGCCCTCTTCCACATTGAAGCGTCGGATGAAGTGCTCCACCAGGGCCGGGATGTCGTCCTTGCGCTCGCGCAGGGACGGCGCCTCGATGGGGAAGACGTTGAGGCGATAGAACAGGTCCTCGCGGAACCGCCCCTCGGCCACGGCCAGGGACAGGTCGCGGTTGGTGGCCGAGACGATCCGCACATCGACCTTCACCGGGCGCTTGGCGCCGACCGGGTCGATCTCGCCTTCCTGCAGGGCGCGCAGCAGCTTGACCTGCATGTCCAGGGGCAGTTCCCCCACCTCATCCAGGAACAGGGCGCCGCCATTGGCCTCCTGGAACTTGCCCAGGTGCCGGTCGGTGGCGCCGGTGAAACTGCCCTTTTCGTGGCCGAACAGGATGGATTCCACCAGGTTCCCGGGCAGGGCGCCGCAGTTGACGGCGACGAAGGGCTTGCCGGCCCGGTCTGAGGAACCGTGTACGGCGCGGGCGATGACCTCCTTGCCGACGCCGCTCTCGCCGGTGATCAGGATCGGAATGGTGGACTTGGCCGCCCGCTCCCCCATGCGCTTGACCAGCATCATGGGGGCGGAGCCGCCGACCATGTCAGCAAAGGTGAAGCGGCCGGTCTTGTGCTTCTTCAGGCGGTCGACCTCGCCCCGCAGGTCGCCCATGGAAAGCGCATTGCGGATGGAGACGATGATCCGTTCCGGGCTGGCGGGCTTGACGAAGAAGTCGCAGGCGCCGGCATGCATCGCCTGGACCACGGTGTCGATGCCGCCCTGGGCGGTCACCACGATCACAGGCTGATGGAAGCCGCGGGCGCGCAGCTCCACCAGGGTCTCATGACCCGACATGCGGGGCATCACCAGGTCCAGCAGGATCACATCGACCTTCGCGCCGGCCATCAGATGGCTCATGGCGGCGTCGCCGGACTCCGCATGGGCCACGGCGAAGCCTTCGCGCTCCAGAACCGCCTGGATCAGCCGGCGCTGGGTCGGATCATCATCGACGACGAGAACCGTCTTGGACATTTGAAGACACCACCTGTACCGGACGCCCGCCTCTCCGGACGGGGCTCATTTGTCACGGATTGATACAGGTCGCCGGTAAAGGCGGGGTTTCGCAAAGCTGAGTCGGGGGTTAACGGCGCGACCGCCTGACGCAGGGCCGAGGGCTGACCCTAGTCGCGCAGGGCGGCCTCGAACTGCTCGGCGATCCAGTCGGCCTGGTCGGGCGTCAGCACCAGCGGCGGGGCGATGCGGATGGTGTGCTCGTGGGTCTCCTTGCACAGCAGGCCGCGCCGCTGAAGGTTCTCGCAGACCTGCCGGGCGCCACCGGCGTCGGCGCGCAGTTCGACGGCCAGCATCAGGCCCCGGCCGCGGACGTCCTTGATGGCGTCGTGGCGGATGGCGGCCAGGGAGGCCTGCAGGCGGTCGCCGACCCTCTGGGCGTTACCGATCATGTCTTCCTCCACCAGCACCTTCAGGGCGGCGCGGGCCACCGCGCAGGCCAGGGGATTGCCGCCGAAGGTGGAGCCGTGTTCGCCCGGCTTCAGCACGCCCAGGACCGCGTCGTTCGAAAGCACCGCCGAGACCGGATAGAAGCCGCCCGACAGCGCCTTGCCCACCAGGGTGAGGTCGGCCTCGATGCCTTCATGCTCCTCGGCCAGCAGCTTGCCGGTGCGGCCCAGGCCCGTCTGGATCTCGTCCAGGATCAGAACGACGTTGTGGCGGCTGCAGAGCTCGCGGGCGGTCTTCAGATAGCCGGCCGGCGGGATGATGACGCCGGCCTCGCCCTGGATCGGTTCGACCAGGAAGGCGACGGTGTTGGGGGTGATGGCCGCTTCCAGGGCTGCGGCGTCGCCGAAGGGCACGACCTTGAAGCCTGGCGCAAAGGGGCCAAAGCCGCCGCGGGCCTGCTCATCGGTGGAGAAGCCGACAATGGCCAGGGTCCGGCCGTGGAAGTTTTCCGAGCAGACGATGATTTCGGCCTGGCCGGCCGGCACGCCCTTGACCTCATAGCCCCATTTGCGGGCCACCTTCAGGGCGCTCTCGACGGCCTCAGCGCCCGAGTTCATCGGCAGGGCGCGGTGGGAGCCGGTCAGGGCGCAGATTTCTTCATAGAAGAGGGCCAGCTGGTCGTTGCGGAAAGCGCGGCTGGTCAAGGTCAGCTTGCCGGCCTGCTCGGTCATGGCCGCCAGGATCTTCGGATGGCAATGGCCCTGATTGACCGCCGAATAGGCCGATAGCCCGTCCAGGTAGCGCTTGCCCTCCACATCCCAGACATAGACCCCCTCGCCGCGGCTCAGCACCACATCGAGCGGTTTGTAGTTGCGGGCCCCCAGCCGCGCCTCGGCGGCGATATAGTCCTGCGGGGTCGACAGGGCGGGGCGATCGAGCACGGCGTGATCGGTCATGGGAGGCCTCATTCAGCCGCCGCAAGCGCGGCTTGGGGGTGGGAGGTGAGATCCAGGCGCAAGCTCATGCAGAAGGCCGCCCCGCCGGACATGATGAAGGGGGAGAGATCGACCTCGACCAG
>CAMTXB010000058.1:0-11086 GCA_947085575.1 uncultured Caulobacteraceae bacterium | reverse complement strand
CGACGGTCGCGGCGGCGCGGCGCTGTCCATGCGCGCGGTCACCGGCCTGCCCATCAAGTTCCTGGGCGTCTCGGAGAAGATCGACGGCCTGGACGCCTTCGACGCCCGCCGGGTGGCCGGCCGGATTCGTGGCCAAGGCGACGTGGTCGCCCTGGTGGAGAAGGCCGCGCAGGACTTCGACCAGGCCAAGGCCGAGGTCATGGCCAAGAAGCTGGCCAAGGGCCAGTTCGATCTGGACATGATGGCCGACCAGTTCGCCCAGATGAAGAAGATGGGTGGCATGGAGGGGCTGATGGGCTTCCTGCCCGGCGTCCAGAAGATGAAGAAGCAGATGGCCGAGGCCAATGTTTCGGACAAGACCCTGGACCGTCAGGCCGCGATCATCTCGTCCATGACCAAGGTCGAGCGCAAGAAGCCCGACATTCTGCAAGCCTCGCGCAAGCGCCGGATCGCCAAGGGCGCCGGCGTCGAGGTGTCCGAGGTCAACCGGCTGCTGAAACAGCACCGCCAGATGGCCGACGCCTTCAAGATGATGAGCCGTGACGGCGGCAAGGGCTTCGCCAAGATGGCGGGCATGCTGACCGGCGGCGGCGCGGGTGGCGCGGACATGGCCCGGATGAAGGCCATGGGCGGCGGCAAGGCGCCCTCTCCGCAAGAGATCGAGGAGGCCAAGGCCCGCCTCGCGGGTCTTGGCGGCCCTGGTCTCGGCGGTCTCCCCAAACTCCCAGGCCTGGGCGGCGGTCTGCCCCCGGGCGTGAACCCCTTCAAGAAATCCTAGAGCTCACAAGGAACATCCATGCTCAAGATTCGTCTGTCCCGTGGCGGCGCCAAGAAGCGCCCCTACTACTCCATCGTCGTCGCCGACAGCCGCGCGCCCCGCGATGGCCGCTTCATCGAGAAGGTCGGCGCCTATAATCCGCTGCTCAAGAAGGAAGACCCCAACCGGGTCGTTCTGAAGATCGAGCGCATCGAAGAGTGGGTCAAGAAGGGCGCCCAGCCCACCGACCGCGTCGCCCGTTTCCTGTCCCAGCAGGGCCTGGTGAAGTGGGAGCACGGCAACAACCCGCAGAAGGCCGAGCCGGGCCGCAAGGCCAAGGAGCGGGCTGAAGAGCGCGCCCAGCGCGAGACCGACCGCGCCGCCGCCGAAGCCGAGGCCGCCGCCCAGCCGGCGCCCGAGCCCGAGCCCGAGGCCCCCGCCGCCGTAGAGCCGGCTGCTGAAGCTGCGGCTGAAGCCCCCGCCGCTGAAGAAGCTCCGGCCGCTGAAGAGGCTCCCGCCGCCGAAGCGCCCGCCGCCGCTGAAGAAGCTGCTGTCGAGCCGGCCGCTGAGGCCGCTGACGACGCGGCCACCAAGGAAGGCTAAGGGCCTAGGTCCCAGACCGGCGCCGCGCCTGAACGATGGCGCGGCGCCGGTCTCTCCACTGAGACGCCGATGAAGGTGCGATGCCCGACAAGCTGATCCAGGTGGCCCGGGTGGCCGGCGCCTTTGGCGTTCGCGGCGAGGTGCGCATCACCACCTTCACCGAAGACCCGATGGCGCTGGCCGCCTTCAAGGCCCTGGTGCGCCAGGACGGCTCGCCCGGCCTGACCCTGACCAGCGCCCGCCCCGTCAAGGGCGGCGTGGTGGCGCGCGCCAAGGAGATCGAGACCCGTGAGCAGGCCGAGGCCGCCGCAGCCGCCCAGCCGGCGCCTGAGCCCGAACCCGAAGCCCCCGCCGCCGAAGAGCCGGCCGCTGAGGTGGCCGCGGCTGCTGACGAGGCGCCCGCCGCCGCCGCAGAAGCTGCTGCCGAGCCAGCCGCCGGGGCCGCTGACGACGCGACCGCCAAGGAAGGCTGATGACCAGGTCCCAGATCCGGCGCCGCGCCCAGCTGGCGGCGCGGCGCCGGATCTTCCCGTGAGACGCCGATGAAGGTGCGATGCCCGACAAGCTGATCCAGGTGGCCCGGGTGGCCGGCGCCTTTGGCGTTCGCGGCGAGGTGCGCATCACCGCCTTCACCGAAGACCCGATGTCGCTGACCGCCTTCAAGGCCCTGCTGCGACAGGATGGTTCGCCCGGCCTGACGCTGACCAGCGCCCGCCCCGTCAAGGGGGGCGTTGTGGCGCGCGCCAAGGAGATCGAGACCCGCGAGCAGGCCGAGGCCGCCCGGGGCCTGACCCTGTTCATTCCCCGGGAGATCCTGCCGGCCCCGGAGGAGGACGAATTCTATCTGGCCGACCTGATCGGGGCTGTGGTGGAGACCCCGACGGGGGAACGCCTGGGCGAGGTGAAGTCGGTGCAGGACTTCGGCGCGGGCGACCTGCTGGAGGTCCAGCCGGCCGGCGGCCCGTCCTGGTGGCTGCCCTTCACCCGCGACAACGTGCCTGAGGTGAAGCTGGCCGAGGGACGGCTCATCGCCATCCCGCCGGAGGAGACGGAGTAGGGGCCCCCCACCGCTCTACGGCCGCCCTCGTCCTTCGAGGCCCGCAAGGGGTCTCAGCCTTCCTTGCGCAGGCGCATCAGACCTTCCTGGGCCACCGAGGCCACCAGGGTTCCGTCCTGGGCATAGAGGGCGCCGCGGACAAAGCCCCGGCCGCCGGAGGCCGAGGGGCTGTCCTGGGTATAGAGGTGCCAGTCGTTGAAGTTGGAGGGCTTGTGGAACCACATGGCGTGGTCGAGGCTCGCTGACTGCAGGCCCGGCGTCTGCCAGACCACCCCATGGGGCCGCATGGCGGTGGACAGCAGATTCATGTCCGAGGCGTAGGCCAGGATCACCTGATGCATCCGCGGGTCATCGCCGATCAGGCCCGTGGCGCGGATCCAGACATCGGACCTGCCCTCCCGGGGGGTGCTGTCGCCGGCGAAGCCGAAGGCGTCACGGCCGCGCATCTCGATGGGCCGGGGCCGCGACATCATCTTGCGGACCTCCGGCGGGGCCTTCTCCAGGGCCTTCTTCATCGTCTCGGTGTCGGAGGGCAGGTCTTCTGGGCCGGGGACCTTGGGCATGGGCGCCTGATGCTCGAACCCGTCCTCCACCACCTGGAACGAGGCGGCGAGGTTGAAGATCTGCTTGCCGTTCTGGATCGCCACCACCCGCCGGGTGGTGAAGGTGCCCCCGTCCCGGGAGCGGTCGACCTCGAACAGGATCGGGATGCGCGGATCGCCGGGGCGGATGAAGTAGCAGTGCAGGGAGTGGCACAGGCGCTCCTCAACGGTCTCATAGGCCGCCAGCAGCGACTGGGCGATGACCTGGCCGCCGAAGATGCGCGGCGGTCCCTCCTGCGGGCTCACGCCGCGGAACAGGTTCTGTTCAATGCGCTCCAGCGCCAGGGTGTCGGGCAGGATCTCGGGGCTGTCCATGGGAATGACTTATCGTATGTTGCAGGTGCGAAGGCGTCAGGGCTTAACCCCTGCGGCGCACAGGGGCAAGCCGCCGCCAGGGTCTTGGCTTTTGCCTGCCGGCTGGTGCAGATGGGGCCATGTCCTTCGACGCCGCCGTCCTGACCATGTTTCCCGAGGCCTTTCCCGGCCCCCTGGGGGTGTCCCTGATCGGAACCGCCTGGCGCGAGCAGGGACTCTGGACGTTGGAAACAGTGGACATTCGCGCCTTTTCCAAGGATAAGCGCGGCTTCCTGGACGACACCCCTGCCGGGGGCGGTCCAGGACAGGTAATGCGGGCGGATGTCATCGCTTCGGCGCTGGACAGCGTGGAGCAGCGGGGGCGGCCGCTTTTGTATATGAGCGCCAGGGGTCAGCCCCTGACCCAGGCGCGGGTCAAGACATGGGCCAGCGGACCGGGCGTCATCGTCCTGGCCGGCCGGTTCGAGGGGGTGGACCAGCGGGTGCTCGACGCCCGGGGGTTCGAGGAGGTCGCCGTGGGCGATGTCGTCCTCGCCGGTGGCGAGGTGGCGGCCATGCTGGCCATCGAGGCGTGCGTACGCCTGGTGCCCGGTGTATTGGGCCAGGCGCTGAGTTTGGGTGACGAGAGCTTTGAAGACGGGCTCCTGGAGCATCCGCAATATACGAGGCCGCGGACGTTCGAAGGGCGCGATATCCCGCCGGTGCTGCTGTCAGGGCATCATGCTGAGGTCGCCAGATGGCGGGCTGAGCAGCGGGAGGAGACCACGCGGGTGCGGCGGCCGGACCTCTGGGCGCAACATCTCGCCAATCAACAGGCAAAGGGCGTGTAAAGCCCAGTGACAAAGGAACTGAACCGATGAACCTGATCCAGCAGCTGCGCCAGGAAGAGGCCAACCGCCTCAAGACCGCCCGCAACTTCCCCGAGTTCCGCCCGGGGGACACCGTCCGCGTCAACGTCAGGATCAAGGAAGGCGAGCGCGAGCGCGTCCAGGCCTATGAGGGCGTCTGTATCGCCCGCTCTGGCGAGGGCGTGGATGAGAACTTCACCGTCCGCAAGATTTCCTTCGGCGAGGGTGTGGAGCGGGTCTTCCCGCTGCTGTCGCCGATGATCGAATCCGTCGAGGTCAAGCGCCGCGGTGTCGTGCGCCGGGCCAAGCTCTATTATCTGCGCGACCGGCGCGGCAAGTCGGCGCGGATCGCCGAACGCCAGATGACCCAGGCCGAGCGCGAGGCCGACAAGGCTGAACGCACCGCCCGCGCCGAGGCCTCGGCCGCCGCCAGCGCCCCCAGGACGGGCGAGGAAGGCTAGGTTCCCTTCCGATCCGGCGGTCACTCAGCCGACCAGATCCAAGCCAAAGGGCGGCCGCAAAACCTGGCGGCCGCCCTTTCTGCGTCATAGGGCGCCGTGAGATATGGCCCCGGACATTTTCTGCGGGCGCAGCTCCACCGTCAGGGCGGCCACCAGGTGGTCGAACATCAGCCGCATCCGCCGGGTGGTGCGCAGGCCCTCCGGCATACAGACCCACATCTCCAGATCCAGGGCCACCCGATCGGGCAGAATGCGGACGAGACCATCGCGCTGACCCAGGGGTGTGGGGCAGATCCCGATGCCCAGTCCGGCCCGCAGGGTCGCCAGCTGGGCGATGTCACTGTCGCTGCGGAAGGCGAACACCTCGCGGGTGACCGGCCGGCCGATGTCGACATCGGCAGCGCGCCTGGGCGCCTTGCGGTCGAAGCCGATCATCGCGTGACCCTCCAGGGCTTCGACATCGGGGGGGATTCCACGCCGCGCCACATAGGCCGGGGCGGCATAGAGACCCATCTGAATCGCCCCGACACGCCGACCGACCAGGGTGTTCTGGGTCGGTCTTGTCATGCGCAGCGCGATGTCTGCGTCCCTCCGGCTGAGATCGGCCTGCTCGTGGGAAAGGGTCAGCTCGACCTCGATCATCGGGTGGGCGGCGTGGAAGTCGGCCAGAATCGGCGGCAGGATTTCGCAGCCGACCAGCTCGCTGGCGGTGATGCGCACCGTGCCGCCGGCCTGGGCCGCAGCCCCGGCCACGTCACGCAGGGCCGCGGCGGCCGCAGCGGCCATGTCCTCCAGCCGGGGGCGAAGCTCCAGCGCCAGGTCCGTGGGCTGCAGCCCCCGGGGGGAGCGCAGAAAGAGCGGCGCCCCCAGGCGCTGCTCCAGGGCCTCGATATGGCGCCCGATGGTCGGCTGGGAGACGCCCCGGGTCCGGGCGCCCGCCGACAGGCTTCCCGTCTCCAGGACGGCGTGCAGGCTTTGGAACAGGTCCCAGTCGGTGGCGGCATTGGCGGGCATGGACAGATGATGGAGGTTGCGCACTCACTGCACAATGTTCGAGGGTCCGTCTCAGGGCGATCAACGGCTCCCCAGGCGGCTGCGACCTTTACGGGACGGCCTTTGCGCACCTACATAGCCGCCCATGGTCGCCAAGACGCTCTATGACAAGATCTGGGACGCTCACCTCGTTGCGCAAGGCGACGGGGAGTCGATCCTCTATATCGACCTGCACCTGATCCACGAGGTGACCACCCCCCAGGCCTTTGCGGGCTTGCGGGCCGCCGGTCGCCCGGTGCGCCGGCCCGACCGCACCCTGGCGGTGGCCGACCACAATGTGCCCACCGAGGGCCAGGCCCTGGGCGCCGGCGCGGTGGCCGATGAGGAGGCCCGCCTGCAGCTCCTGACCCTGGAGCGCAATGTGGCCGAGAACGGCATCGAATACTTCCCCATGGGGGACCTGCGGAACGGCATCGTCCATGTGGTGGGACCCGAACAGGGCCGCACCCAGCCGGGCATGACCATCGTCTGCGGGGACTCCCATACCTCGACCCACGGCGCCTTCGGGGCCCTGGCCCACGGGATCGGCACCTCCGAGGTCGAGCACGTCCTGGCCACCCAGACCCTGCGGCAGGCCAAGTCGAAGAACATGCGGGTCACCATCACTGGGACGCCGGCGCCCGGCGTGGGCGCCAAGGATTTCGCCCTGGCCGTGATCGGCGCCATCGGGACGGCGGGGGGCGCCGGCCACGTGATCGAATATGCCGGCGACGCCATCCGCGCCCTGTCGATGGAAGCGCGCATGACCCTGTGCAATCTGACCATCGAGGCCGGCGCCCGGGCAGGGCTGGTGGCCCCCGACCAGACCACCTTCGACTATATCCGTGGCCGGCCCGCCGCCCCCAAGGGCGCAGCCTGGGACATGGCCCTGGCCCACTGGCGGACCTTCTTCACCGACGACGGCGCGGTCTTTGACCGGGAGGTCATGCTGGACGCCGCCCAGATCGCCCCCCTGGTCACCTGGGGCACGTCCCCTGAGGATGTCATGCCCATCGACGGGCGGGTGCCCGATCCCGCCAGCTTCGCCACACCCGACAAGCGGGCCTCGGCCGAGCGGGCGCTGGACTATATGGGCCTGTCAGCCGGCCAGCTGATCACCGAGGCCAGGATCGACCGGGTGTTCATCGGATCCTGCACCAACAGCCGGATCGAGGACCTCCGCGCCGCCGCCGCCGTGGTTCAGCAGGCCTTCCTGGAGGGCCGGCTGGTGGCGCCCCATGTGCGGGCCATGGTCGTGCCGGGCTCTGGCCTTGTGAAGGAACAGGCCGAGGCCGAGGGCCTGGACGCCATCTTCAAGGCGTCTGGCTTCGACTGGCGCGAGCCGGGCTGCTCCATGTGCCTGGGCATGAACCCCGACCGCCTGGCGCCCGGCGAGCGCTGCGCCTCGACCTCCAACCGCAATTTCGAGGGCCGGCAAGGCCGGGGCGGGCGCACCCACCTGCTCAGCCCGGCCATGGCGGCGGCGGCGGCCATTGCGGGCCATCTCACCGACGTGCGGGCCTATGTCAGATGATCAGCGGTCTTGACCATGTGGCCCTGGCGGTCCGCGACCTGGATCAGGCGGTGGACGCCTATAGTCGCCTGCTGGGCCGTGCGCCCAACTGGATCGGCGGCGACGGCGGGGCCAGGCACGCCTGGTTCCAGCTGCCCAACATGGCCCTGGACGTCATTGCGCCGTCCGGCGAGGGCGGGTTCGGCGCGGTCATCGCCGCCCATCTGGAGACCCATGGCCAGGGCGTGTGGGCGCTGGCCTTCACGACGCCCGACATCGAGGCGGCTGTGGCCCTGTTGCGCCGGCGCGGCATGGCGGCCACCGATCCGGGGCCGGTGCGCTCCACCCACGATGATGGCCGCAGGCGCTACTGGACGACCTCGACCCTGGGCGCGGCGACCACCGGCGGCATGAACATTCTGCTCACCGCCCCGCCCCGGGACGGACAGCCCTGGCCCCTGTCGGAGGCGACCCATGGGGAGGCCGCCGCCGTCAGCGCCCTGGACCATGTGGTGGTCCGCACCCCCAGTCCCGACCGGGCCCTGGCCATCTATGGCGCCAAGCTCGGCCTGGATCTGCGCCTGGACCGCTCCAATCCCGCCTGGGGCGCCCGCCAGCTGTTCTTCCGCTGCGGCGAAGCCCTGGTGGAGTTTGGCGCCAGCCTCAAGGCCCCGGCGTCGGACGGGCCCGACACCTGCGGGGGTCTGGCCTGGCGGGTGGATGATCCCGCCGCCGTGCATGCCCGCCTGGGCGCCGGGGGATGGGATGTCTCTGACCTCCGTCAGGGGCGCAAGCCCGGCACCCAGGTCTTCACCGTCCGGTCGGGCGCCCCGGGGCTGCCGGCCCTGATGATCCAGCAGACCGAGCGCGCCGCACCGCCGGAGACCGCCTGATGAAGCCCTTTACCCGTATCGACGCCAAGGCCGCCCCCCTGGCGCTCTCCAATATCGACACCGATCAGATCATCCCCAAGCAGTTCCTGAAGACCGTCGAGCGGGTGGGTCTGTCCAGGGGCCTGTTCTACGACTTCCGCTTCGACGAGGCCGGGGCTGAAAAGCCGGAATTCGTACTCAATCAGGCGGCCTATAGGGACGTCGGCGTCCTGATCACCGGGGACAATTTCGGCTGCGGGTCGAGCCGGGAGCACGCCCCCTGGGCCCTGCTGGATTTCGGGATCAGCTGTGTGATCTCCACCAGCTTCGCCGACATCTTCTACAATAACTGCTTCCAGAACGGTCTCCTGCCGGTGACGCTGCCCGCCCAGGCGGTGGAGGACCTGATCGCCCAGGCGCGGGGCGGCAACCACGTGATCAGCGTCGATCTGGAGGCTCAGACGGTCACGGCCCCGGACGGTCGCGTCTATGGCTTCGAGATCGATCCCAGCCGCAAGCACAAGATGCTGCATGGCCTCGACGCCATCGGCGAGACCCTGCAGAAGGCGTCAGACATCGACGTCTATGAGAGCGCCCGGGCCCTCGACACGCCCTGGCTGGAACGGGCGTGACCCTGGTCATCGCCGGGACGATCTCCGTCCCCCCCGCGCGGCTGGAGGCGTTCAGGCCGCACATGCGGGCCATGCTGGAGGCCAGCCGGGCCGAGGATGGCTGTCTGGTCTATAGCTATGCCGAGGACGTGGCCGAGCCCGGCCTGATCCGGGTGTTTGAGGCCTGGCGCGATCAGGACGCCCTGGAGGCCCACTTCCAGATGCCGCACCTGGCCGCCTGGCGGGCGGTCTGGCCGGAATTCGGGGTTTCCGATCGCCGTCTCATCGCCTACGAGGTCGCCTCGCAACGGGCGGTCTAGATCTCCGCCCGAGACGATCAGCCACGGGGCGACCGCCATGACCGACCTTCTCCTCCTGCCCGGCGACGGCATCGGCCCGGAAGTCACTGCCCAGGTCCGCCGGGTGATCGCCGTTCTGACCCCGGACCTCGTGGTTGAGGAGCGTCCCTTTGGCGGGATCAGCTATGACCAGTCGGGCTCGCCCCTGACCGATGAGACCCTGGCCCTGGCCAAGGCGTCCCGGGCGGTCCTGATGGGCGCCGTGGGTGGACCGAAGTGGGCGAGCGTCGCCAGGGACAGGCGCCCCGAGGCGGGCCTCCTGGGCCTGCGGGCGGGCATGGAGGTGTTCGCCAATCTGCGTCCGGCGCTGTGCTTCGGGCCGCTGGCGGACGCCTCGTCCCTCAAGCGCGAGCTGGTCGAAGGGCTGGACTTCATGATCGTGCGCGAGCTCACCGGCGGCATCTATTTCGGCGAGCCGCGCTTCATCGAGGATCTGCCCGGGGGCGGAAGGCGGGCCGTGGACACCCAGGTCTATACCACCGCCGAGATCGAGCGGGTCGCCCGGGTCGCCTTCGAGCTGGCGCGAGGCCGGCGCAACACGGTCCATTCGGCGGAGAAGTCCAACGTCATGGATTCCGGTCTGCTCTGGCGCCAGGTGGTCACCGACCTGCACGCCCGGGAATTTGCCGATGTCGAGCTGGAGCATATCCTGGCCGACAATGCGGCCATGCAGATCGTCAAGAACCCCAAGCAGTTCGATGTGATGGTCACCGACAATCTGTTTGGCGACATCCTGTCGGACGCTGCAGCCCAGCTCACCGGCTCGCTTGGCATGCTGCCTTCGGCGGCGCTGGGGGCGCCGGGCAAGCCGGGCCTCTATGAACCGATCCATGGTTCAGCCCCCGATATCGCCGGCCAGGGGGTGGCCAATCCCCTGGCGGCCATCCTGTCGTTCGAGATGGCCCTGCGCTGGTCGCTGGACCGATCCACGGCGGCTGACAGGCTGCAGGCGGCTGTGATCCGGGCCCTGGAGGGCGGCGCCCGCACCCGGGACCTGGGGGGCGCCCTGACCACGGTCCAGATGGGCGACGCGGTGATGGCCGCCCTCGACGAGGTCGAATCCCCATTCGTTTCAGCCAGGGCATGATGGCGGGGAGGTGGACGGCGCGGCGACCGGGACCTCCAGGCCATCCTCCACCACAGCGCCTTCGCCAGCCACCCCGAGAGCCTGGCCTGCTACGACCGCAAGCGGCGCGAGGCCAGGCATCACATCCAGGCCATCATCGCCCCGGCCCGTCGGCGCCCCAAGGGGCTCTGGGCATGGTCGCGCACGACACCCCCTATGATCCCGACCGTCGCGCCGCTGGACGGAGGCATTATTCAGCCGCCTCCACAGCCCGGGCCGTGGCCGGCTGGTCGTCATAGCGGAAGATCGGGGCGTCGAGATCGATGGCCGGGATGTCTGAGCGTTCGGCCCAGTAGTCCTGGGTGTGGCGCCAGTCGGCCGTGTCGCCGCACTTGGGCATCTTGTCCATGTCGCGCATCAGATAGCCCGGATTGAAATTGTCCGGATCGATCCAGGGACCGCGGGGCATGGTCGCGGCGGCCTCGCCGGGATCGACCATCACCTTCTTGACGCCCTTGGCCTTCATATGGGCCAGCAGCCGGGCCACGAAGTCCCCCATCAGATCCACCCGCAGGGTCCAGCTGGCGCGGAAATAGCCGAACACCCAGACGAGGTTCGGCACGCCTGTGAACATCATGCCGCGATAGGTCAGGGTGTCGCCGAAGTTCACCGGCTTACCGTCCACCTGGAAGGGGATCTCCCCCATGACCGACAGGCGGAAGCCCGTGGCGGTGATGATGATGTCGGCCTCCAGCACCTCGCCGGACTTCAGCAGGATGCCCTTGTCGGTGAAGCATTCGATCTGGTCGGTGACCACTGAGGCCTTGCCCGCGCAGATACCCTTGAACAGGTCGGCGTCCGGCACAAAGGCCAGGCGCTGCTGCCAGGGCCGGTAGCTGGGGGTGAAGTGCTTCATGTCGTAGCCTTCGGGCAGCACCGCGGCCACGGCCTTGAGAATCTCCTCCTTCACCGCGTCCGGATATTCCTTCG
>CAMTXB010000057.1:0-25557 GCA_947085575.1 uncultured Caulobacteraceae bacterium | reverse complement strand
GCGAGGCCCGCGAACATGGAGGATCTGAGCATCAGCATGGCCCCACCTTAGACCGGCTTTCGGCGCGATCATGCCCCCTGCTGCGGATTTTGCATGACAGCCGCGAGGGAAACCGAGCTTCACTGGTTTCAAACCCAGATGCGAGGCCCCCAATGACCACGTCCGCTGAGCCTACCCGTGACGACATGCAGCGTATTCTCGATCGCCAGAAGGCCGCTCATCTGGCCGAAGGCCCCCCGTCGGTCGAACTTCGGCTGGCCCGGCTGGACCGCTGCATCGACCTCCTGGTCGATCATGCCGACACCATCGCAGAGACCCTCAATGAGGACTTCGGCTCGAGGTCCAAGGCGGTCACTGGTCTGGCGGATGTCGCCTCTTCCATCGGCCCGCTGAAGCACGCCAAGGCCCCCCTGCGGAAGTGGATGGCACCGGAGAAGCGCAAGACCACCCCGGCCATCCTGGGCCTGTTCGGCGCCAAGGCGCAGCTGCAGTTCCAGCCCAAGGGCGTGGTGGGGGTGATCAGCCCCTGGAACTTCCCGGTCAATCTGACCTTCGGGCCCCTGGCCGGAATCCTGGCGGCGGGCAATCGGGCGATGATCAAGCCTTCGGAGTTCACCCCCAAGACCTCCGAACTGATGAAGGCCATGTTCGCCAAGGCCTTCAGCGAGGACGAGATCGCCGTCTTCACCGGCGGGCCAGAGGTGGGACGGGCTTTTTCCGGCCTGGCCTTCGACCACATGATCTTTACCGGCGGCACAGCGGTGGCCCGTCATGTGATGCGCGCAGCCGCCGACAATCTGGTGCCGCTGACCCTGGAGCTGGGCGGCAAGAGCCCGGTCATCCTGTCGGAGGGCGCCGACATGGGGATTGCTGCGGCCCGGATCATGGCCGGCAAGACCCTGAACGCGGGCCAGATCTGTCTGGCGCCCGACTATGTCCTGGCGCCGGAGGGCAAGGTCGACGCCTTTGTCGAGGAGGCGCGCGGCGCGGTGGCGCGCATGTTCCCGACCCTCAGGGACAATCCGGACTACACCGCCATCATCGCCCAGAGCCACTATGAGCGGATCACCGGCTATATCGAGGACGCCCGGACCAAGGGCGCCCAGGTGGTGCAGCTCAATCCGGCCGAAGAAGACTTCAGCCAGCAGCCCTATCGCAAGATCCCCCCGACCCTGATCCTCAATCCCACCGACGACATGACGGTCATGCAGGAGGAGATCTTTGGTCCGGTGCTGCCGGTAAAGACCTATCGTGGGACGAAGGCGGCGATCGACTATGTGAACAGCCGCGAGCGGCCCCTGGCCCTCTACTGGTTTGGAACCGACGAGGCCGAGAAGAACGAGGTCCTGACCAGGACCACCTCCGGCGGCGCCACCGTCAATGACGTGATTTTCCATGTGGCCCAGGAAGAACTGCCCTTTGGCGGGGTCGGTCCCTCGGGCATGGGCGCCTATCATGGCCATGACGGGTTCAAGGAGTTCAGCCACCGCAAGTCGGTCTATAGCCAGCTGAAGAAGGACATCGGCCCCCTGCAGCGCATGCGCCCGCCCTATGGCCCGGCCATCGCCAGCTATCTGAGGGGCGCGGTCAAGCGCTGAGGCGTCGGCTCTATCCCCGGGGCAGACCAGGCCGCTGGTCCCGGGGGTATTCCGGCCCGCCGTCGCCGACGGTTGGCGCGGGCCGGCGGGGTCGTGTAAAGCCTTGCGGCTCATGGATCGCTACACACCCCTACGCAATCGCACCATCGCCCTGGTGGGCCTGATGGGCGTCGGCAAGTCGAGTGTCGGCCGAAGGCTCGCCAATGCCCTGGAGCTTCCCTTCCGGGATGCCGACACCGAGGTCGAGGCCGCCGCCGGCCGCCCGATCACGGAGATCTTCTCCGACCTGGGCGAGGCCGCCTTCCGCGATGGCGAGCGCCGGGTGATCCAGCGTCTGCTGGATGAACCCCCCCATGTGCTGGCCACCGGCGGCGGGGCCTTCATGAACGACGAAACCCGTGCGCTCCTGAAGCGAAAGGCCCTGGTGGTCTGGCTGCGGGCCGACCTGGAGCTCCTGGCCCGCCGGGTCGGGCGCAAGGACACCCGCCCCCTGCTCAAGGACGCTGATCCCCTCACCGTCCTGAAGGCTCAGGCCGAGCAGCGATATCCGATCTATGCCGAGGCCCATGTGGCCCTCGACACCGGGGACACCGCCCATCATGTCACGGTCTCCCAGGTGGTCGACGCCCTGATCCGACATCTCGCCGAGCAAGGTTCATGAGCCAATCCGTCACCGTCGGCCTGGGGGAGCGGGCCTATGAGGTCCTAATCGGACCTGGCCTGATCGCCGAGGCCGGCCGACATGTCCGCCCCTTGCTGAAACGCGGACTCACCGCCGTGATCAGCGATGAGACCGTGTGGCGCCTGCACGGCGCGTCCCTGGCCGCCGCCCTGGCCGCCGAGGGGATCAGCGCCAGCCCGGTGCTGGTTCCGGCCGGGGAAGGCTCCAAGAGCTTCGAGATGCTGGCCAGGGTCAGCGATGACCTGCTGGCCCTGGAGCTGGACCGGGGCGATCTGATCATCGCCTTTGGCGGCGGCGTGGTGGGCGACCTCGCCGGCTTCGCCGCAGCGATCTACAAGCGCGGCATCGACTTCGTCCAGATTCCCACCACCCTGCTGGCCCAGGTGGATTCCTCCGTCGGCGGCAAGACCGCCATCGACACCCCGAGGGGCAAGAACCTGATCGGCGCCTTTCATCAGCCCCGGCTGGTCCTGGCCGATCTGGGCGTCCTGGCCAGCTTGCCCCCCCGGGAACTGCGGGCGGGCTATGCCGAGATTCTCAAATACGGCCTGCTCGGCGACCTGACATTCTTCCAGTGGCTGGAGGCCCATGGTCAGGCGGTGATCGACCTTGAGCCGGACGCCCTGACCCACGCCGTCCGCCGCTCCGTGGAGATGAAGGCCCAGATCGTCGCCGAGGACGAGCGGGAGGCGGGCCGCCGCGCCCTGCTCAATCTCGGCCACACCTTCGGTCATGCCCTGGAATCCGAGTCCGGTTACGGGGACGCCCTGCTGCATGGGGAGGCGGTGGCCATCGGCATGGCCTTGGCGTTCCGGTTTTCCGCTGCGCAAGGGCTATGTCCCGGCCAGGACGCCGGGCGGGCGCAGGCCGCCATCGCCGCCGTCGGCCTGCCCGTGCGGCTCAGCCAGCTGACCGGCCATCCCTTCGACAGCGCGCGCCTGCTGGGCCATATGGCTCAGGACAAGAAGGCCGAGGGCGGCCGGCTGACCTTCATCCTGGCCCGGGCCCTGGGCGAGGCCTTTGTCGCCCGGGATGTGGACGCTGGCGTCATCAGCGCATTCCTCATCGAAGACGGCGCATTTTCTGATCGGACACCCGCATGATCACCGCCATGCTGATCGGCCTGGCGCCGGCCATCGTCTTCCTCCTGTTTTGCTCGGCCATGCTGTCGGGAACTGAAACAGCCATGACGGCGGCCAGCCGCAGCCGGATGCACAAGCTGGAGCGGGATGGGGACCGCGCCGCCGCGCGGGTGAATCGTCTGATCAGCAATCAGGAGAAGCTGATCGGCGCGATCCTGCTGTCCAATAACGCCATCAATATTGGCGCCTCAGCCTTGGCCACCACCGTCCTGACCGCGGCGATTCCAGGACCCACGGGGGCCCTTGTGGCCACCGTGATCATGACGGCGCTTGTGGTGATCTTCGGCGAAATCATGCCCAAGACCCTGGCGATCGCCCGTCCTGATCAGGCCGCCCGCCTGCTGTCCCTGCCGGCCACGTGGGTGGTGCGAATCTTCGGGCCTGTGGCCAATGGCGCGCAGTGGATTGCGCGCATGAGCCTTCGCCCCTTCGGCATCAAGCTCGACATGGCGACCGATGTCCTGGCCGCGCACGAAGAGATCCGCGGCGCGGTGGACTACCACCATTCCGAAGGCCTTGTGGAGAACCGCGACCGGCAGATGCTTGGCGGTGTCCTGGACCTTGCCGAGATGGACGTGAGCCAGGTGATGGTGCACCGCAAGTCCATCGCCATGATCGATATCGCCATACCGGTGCGGGAATTTGTCGCAGCGGTCCTGGGCAGCGCCCACACCCGAATGCCGGTCTATCGGGACGATCCGGAGAACATCGTCGGCTTCGTGCACGCCAAGGACCTGCTCCGGGCCCTGGCGGAGTCCGGCGGGGACATGGACGGCATGGATGTTCAGGCCATTCTGCGCGAACCCTGGTTCATCCCCGATACGACCAATCTCAAGGATCAGCTCAACGCCTTCCTCAAGCGCCACACCCATTTCGCCCTGGTGGTGGACGAGTACGGCGCCTTGCAGGGGCTCATCACCCTGGAGGACATCCTCGAAGAGATCGTCGGCGAGATCGAGGACGAGCATGACATCGTCATCCCGGGCGTGCGCCCACAGCCGGATGGCACGGTGAGCGTCGACGGCTCGGTGCCCATCCGGGACCTCAACCGCGCCATGGACTGGGACCTGCCCGACGAGGACGCCGTGACGGTGGCCGGTCTGGTGATTCACGAAGCCCAAACCATCCCCCGGGTTGGCCAGACTTTCATCTTTCACCGGCATCGCTTCCAGGTGGTCCGGCGGGAGCGCAACCAGATCACCGCCCTCCGCATCTCACCGCCCATCGACGCGACGGTCGAGGACTGAACCGCCGCGCCGCAAAAGCCCGGAACCGGGCGGAGCGGCGATGATCCAGATGGGACGCAGGAGTCCAGCCCCACCAG
Organism: uncultured Caulobacteraceae bacterium; assembly: GCA_947085575.1. Lineage (GTDB taxonomy): Bacteria > Pseudomonadota > Alphaproteobacteria > Caulobacterales > Caulobacteraceae > Phenylobacterium. The sequence continues at coordinate 20,811 of CAMTXB010000057.1, read as the reverse complement.
CGGGGTCCCTCCCGTTCCGATCGCGGCGTCAGCGGATCAGGACGGCCTCCAGGGGCCGACTTTGCCTTTATCCCATCCATGCGGCAGGTTCGGACTCTGCCTGTGATGATCTGGAGACCTCCTGATGCATGATCTCGCCGAGCTCTCCGGCCTGCGCGTCCTCGTGGTCGAGGATGAGATGATGATCTCCATGCTCATTGAAGACATGCTGAGCGACCTGGGCTGCACGGTGATCGGTCCAGCCTCGCGCCTGGAGGAGGCCATCGCCCTGGCGGAAACCGAGGCGCTGGACTGCGCGCTGCTGGACGTAAATCTGGGGGGCCAGCCGGTCTTCCCCCTGGCCGACATCCTGCGGGCCAAGGGGACGCAGTTCGCCTTCGCCACCGGCTATGGGGACGCGGGCCTGCGCGACATCGATCGGGGCGCTCCGGTGCTCCAGAAGCCCTTCCGCGAAAGCGACCTCGCCCGGGTGCTCCGCGAACTGCTCGCCAGAGTCTGAAGCGCTCAGCGCCGCCAGCACTCCCGTTCAGGGGAGCGCGGCGAGCACCTTTTCAGGGGTGAGCGGATAGTCGCGGACCCGGGCGCCGCTGGCGTTGTAGACCGCGTTGGCGATGGCCGCGCCGGCGCCGGCAATACCCAGTTCCCCCACGCCCTTGATCCCCATGGGATTGGCCATGTCGTCCACCTCGTCGAGGAACATGGCCGAAAGATCGACGATGTCGGCATGGGCCGGCACATGATAGCTTGCCAGGTCCTGGGCAATGAACGAGCCATAGCGGGGATCCACCGCATTGTACTCGTGCAGCGCCGTGCCCACCCCCCAGATCATGCCGCCGGTGATCTGACTCATGGCGGTCTTGGCGTTGAGGATGCGGCCGGCAGCGAACACTCCGAACATGCGGCGAAGACGGACCTCGCCAGTGTCGGGATCCACGCCGACCTCGGCGAAATGGGCGCCGTAGGTGTGCTGGGAATAGTCGCGGGCGTCGGCGGCGGGCGTGATGGAGCCCTCCACATAGACCCCCTCAGGGGCGGCGCGGGCCACCAGGCGATCCAGGGGCTCGGCGCGGTTATCCACGGCGATATTGCCGCCGCCAAAGGTCACCAGCTCCGGATCATCCCCATAGAGCGGCGAGCTGGGATCGCCGACGGCCAGGTCCGCCAGGGCCCTGCGCAGGTTCATCCCGGCGGCGAAGGCCGCCGAGCCCGCCGTGGCGGCGCCAAACTGACCCCCCGAGCCCGGCGCCGGCGGGAAGTCGGAATCCCCCAGCTCCACCTTCACCTGAGACAGGGGCACGCCCAGGGTCTCGGCGGTGATCTGGGCCAGGATGGTATAGGTGCCCGTGCCGAGGTCCGTCATGCCCTGGCGCAGGGTGATGGTTCCGTCCGCATCGATCCGCACCCCGGCCTTGGCCGGCAGCAGGAAGTTCCCGCGGATGGCGGCGGCCATGCCAAGTCCCACCAGCCAGCGGCCGTCGCGGACCTGGCCGGGTTTCGGGCTGCGCCGGTCCCAGCCGAACCGCCGGGCCCCCTCGGTCATGCAGCCGACCAGCTGGCGGGTGCTGAACGGCTTGCCCGTCTCGGGATCGGACTCAGGCTCATTGCGCAGGCGAAGCTCAATGGGGTCGAGGCCCAGCTGTTCGGCCAGCTCGTCCATGGCGCATTCCAGGCTGAGCATCCCCGAGGCCTCGCCCGGCGCCCGCATGGGTCCCGCCGCAGGAATGTCGAGCTTGACCAGTCGATGGCCGGTGAGCCGGTTGGGGGCGGCATAGAGGCTGCGGGCGAAATTGGCCGCATGCTCGGTGAACGGAGCTTCCCGGCGGCAATGGGTCACCGCCTCCAGGGCGAAGGCGTCGAGGCGGCCGTCGGCCTGGGCGCCCAGCCGGACCCGCATATGCACCGCAGGCCGGTGGATGGTGGCCTGGAACATCTGCTGGCGGGTATAGGCGACCCTGACCGGCTGGCCCAGCGCCCGCGCCGCCAGGGCGGCGAGCGTCAGATCATCATAGGACTGCCCCTTCCCGCCGAATCCGCCGCCAATATAGCGGGTCAGGAGACGAACCCGGGTGGACGGGATCATCAGGGTCTCGGCGAGGGCATGCTGTCCACCCTTCACCATCTGGATCGAGGTGTGGACTGTGACCTGATCGCCGTCCCACCAGGCGGTGGTGGCGCAGGGTTCCATCTGGGCGTGGTTCTGCAGCGGGCTGACATAGCTGGCGTCCAGGCGCACCGGCGCGGCGGCGAACGCGGCTTCGAAGTCGCCGATCCGAACATCCTCCTCCCCCTCGGGCTCTTCGGCCTTGTCCAGACAGTCTTCAAAGATCAGGTCCGCCGGGGCAGTGTCATAGGTGAACCGCACCAGGGCGGCGGCGGCCCTGGCGTTCTCCAGGGTGTCGGCGACCACGACGCCCACATGCTGGCCGAAATGCTCAATGCGGGCGGCGAGAGCCGGGTTGGCGCCCCGCTGGTTACGGGGATTGATCCGTGCGCCACGCTCCCCCTGGGCGGGTACGGTCTCCGGGGTCCAGACCAGCAGGACGCCGGGGGCGGCCTTGGCCTGGCTGACATCGGCGGAGGTCACCACGCCCCGGGCGATGGGGGCGGCGATCAGCACCCCATAGGCCGGCGGCGAGGGCGTTTCGACCTCATAGGCGAAGGGGGCGGCGCCCGTGACCTTCAGCCGGCCCTCATAGCGATCGACGCCCTTGCCGATCAGGCCGCTGCGGTTTTCGCTGATGGGGGTCGGCGCCGCCCAATCCTTCACCGAGCTCATTGGTCGCTCCCTGCGCCGGCGGTGGTGGTGAGGCAGGCCACACCCAGGCGGCCCATGAGTTTCACCTTGAAGTCGTTGTGACCATCAGTCCTGGCCCCGGCCATCTCGGCGGCCATGGCCTCGGCAGGATTGGCCCCCTCGGCCAGCGCCCGTTCTGCGGCCGCGGCGCGCCAGGGCTTATGGGCCACGGCGCCCATGGCGATCTTGCCCCCGGCCACGGCCACGGCGCCGATGGCGAAGGCGTAGGAAGCCCGCTCGCGGACCTTTCGGTAGATCTGCCCCCCCGGTGATGGCGGCGGCAGGACGACCGCTGTGATCAGTTCGCCGGGCTGCAGGCTGGTCTCGATATGCGGGGTCTCGCCGGGCAGCCGATGCAGATCATCGAGGGCCACTGACCGGGTTTCCCCGCCCTGTCGGGCCACATCCACCCGGGCGTCGAGGGCGCTCATGGCCACAGCCATGTCCGAGGGATGGGTGGCGATACAGGCCCGGCTGGCCCCGAAGATGGCGGTGTTGGGATAGATCCCGCCAATGGCCGCGCAGCCGGCGCCGGGCTCGCGCTTGTTGCAAGGCTTGGTGGTGTCATAGAAGTAGGCGCAGCGGGTGCGCTGCAAGAGGTTGCCCGCCGTGGTCGCCTTATTGCGCAGTTGGCCGGACGCCCCCGCCAGGATCGCCTGGGCCAGGGCCGGATAGCGGGCGCGGACCCTGGCGTCGGCCGCCACCTGGCTGTTGGTGGTGGTCGCCCCCAGGCGCAGGCCGCCCTCAGGCGTTTCCTCGATCTGGCTCAGCGGCAGGCGGCTGACATCCACCAGGTGGGTCGGCTGCTCGATCTCCAGCTTCATCAGATCCACAAGGTTGGTGCCCCCGGCCAGGAAGCGGGCGCCAGGAACCTCGGCCACCCGGGCCAGGGCTTCGGCCAGATGGCCTGGCCGCTCATAGGTGAAGGGCTTCATGCCAGGCCTCCGGCGGCGCGGATGGCCGCCAGAATCTGCGGATAGGCCGAACAGCGGCAGAGATTGCCGCTCATGCGCTCGCGGATCTCCTCGTCGGTGAGCATGGTGTCGGCGGTGAGGTCAGCGGTCACCAGGCTTGCCCAGCCGTCCGCCGCCTCCTGCAGCATGCCCACCGTCGAGCAGATCTGGCCCGGCGTGCAGTAGCCGCACTGAAAGGCGTCATGCTCCAGAAAGGCCGCCTGGACCGGATGCAGGGTCTCGTCCCCGGCCAGGCCTTCGATGGTGGTGATCTCGTCGCCCTCATGGGTGACCGCCAGGGAGAGGCACGCATTGATCCTGCGCCCATTGACCAGGACCGTGCAGGCGCCGCACTGGCCGTGGTCGCAGCCCTTCTTGGAGCCCTTGAGGCCGATCTGTTCGCGCAGGGCGTCGAGCAGGGTCGTACGTGGATCAAGATCCAGGCTTTCAGCCTGGCCATTGAGCATGAAGCTGGTCTTCAACGGGCGTCTCCCCAAACGCTGGACGGATATGGCCGCCCCATATGAATTTATCAGGTCTCGATTCGGCCTCAGGTCTCGCCGGGGGCCAGAGCCTTGAGCGAGAGGGCATGAACGGGTCCGGCCATTTCCTCCGACAGGGCGCGATAGATCAGGCGCTGCCGGGCCACCTTCGGGAGCCTGGCAAAGGCCGCAGCCTCGATCAGCACATTGAAATGGCTCTCGCCCCCCGGACGGCTCCCGGCATGACCGGCATGGCGGGCGGACTCGTCCTCGATCTCCAGGCGGGTCGGCGCGAAGGCCTCGGTCAATTTGTGATGAATAGTATCGATTATGGCGCCCATCGTTCAAATCTTCAATTCTTCAAAAGTGCGGGCCTTAGGCCCATACTTGGGGCATGCCCGGCGCGTTTCAATACAAGCCCAAGTTCGTCGACATCCGCGTTCGCCCTCCGAAACCCGGAGAGACCGAGCAGGCCGATGATGTCTTCGCCCTGAAGCCCGGAGAGCGTCGTTGCGATCACCCCGGATGCTCAATGCCCGCTGCGGCCCGGGCGCCGAAGTCCCGAGAGATGATGAACGAGCACTACTGGTTCTGCCAGCCGCATGCGGCGGAATACAATCGCAACTGGAACTTCTTCGCCGGCATGAGCGAAGGCGAGATCAAGGCCCGCCAGGAACAGGAACAGACCACCGGCGGCCGGCCGACCTGGGACTTCAAGGCCAGCCGCAACTCCCGGGAGTCGGCGGCCTTCACCAAGACCTTCGCCCGGGGCAAGGGCGGCTATCAGGACCCCTTCAGCCTGTTCGGCCATGGCGGCGCCCATGGCCCGGGACCCCAGGCCCAGCCGGCCCGAAGACTCGGCAAGATCGAGCGCAACGCCCTGGCCGATCTCGACCTGGACGACAATGCCGAGGGGCCGGCGATCCGGGCGCGCTACACCGAAATGGTCAAGCGCTGCCACCCGGACGCCAATGGCGGCGACCGCTCGGCCGAAAACAAGCTGCAACGGGTCATCAGGGCCTATCAGGCCCTGCGCAAGGCAGGCATGGTCTAGGGGTAAGAAAGGGGCGCCAGGGTGATCGCGCAAGACCAGTCGATCCTGCAGCTGATGGCGGCCCGACAAGCCAGCCGCCTGGCCCGGGCTCGGGCGCGGCGCCGCGTCGCCGTGGGGACCATCGCCGTCCTCCTGTCCGTCTGCGCCTTTGGGGCGGCGACGCTGACCCCGGCCCCCCCGAGGCCCGGCGCCGGCGAGCGCCCCGTGGCGCAGTGGGCGTCCCTCAGCCTGCCACCCCCCGTCCCCCAGGCCCCGGCGCCCCTGGCCGCACAGATCGCCGCCCTGGGCGAGGCCTTCGATGGCCGTGCAGGCATTGCGGTCCGGGATCTGGAGGGCGGCTGGACCGCGACCCACGACGGCGAGGCGCTCTATCCGCAGCAGAGTGTCAGCAAGCTCTGGGTGGCGATCAGCGTGCTGGATGCTGTGGACCGCGGCGTCCTGAGCCTGAGCGATCCGGTGACGGTGCGGCGGGAGGACCTGAGCATCTTTCACCAGCCGATCCGCGACCATGTGGGGCGCTACGGCTATCGCACCACGGTGGGCGAGCTGCTGATCAGCGCCGCCAGCCGCAGCGACAACGCCGCCAATGACGTGCTGATCCGGCTGGTCGGCGGTCCAGACCATGTGCGCGCCGTCATCGCTGAGCGCGAGCTGGGCGCCATCAGCCTGGCCGATGAGGAACGCTATTTCCAGACGGCCATCGCCGGCCTGGACTGGCGGCCGGAGTTCTCCTTCGGACGCAGCTTCTGGCGGGCGCGGGCGGCCATGCCACAGGACGACCGCCGGGCCGCCCTGGAAGCCTATCTCAGCGCCCCCGCCGACGGGGCGACCCCCGCAGCCGTGGTCCAGGCCCTGGACCGCCTGGCGGCGGGGGAACTGCTCTCGGGCGACTCCACCGCCCTGCTCCTCGACCTGCTGGGCCGGAGCCAGACCGGGCCTGACCGTCTGGCAGGGGGCCTGGTGGAGGGCTGGCGCCTGGCTCACAAGACCGGAACCGGCCAGGTTCTGGGGACCAGGGCGACGGGCTATAATGATGTGGGCCTGCTCACCGCCCCCGACGGGCGCACCTATGCGGTGGCGGTGTTTATCGCTGACACCACCCGGCCGGTGCCGGAGCGTCAGGCCCTGATGCAGGCCGTCACCCGCGCCGTCATCGCCCAGCACCACGGCCAGGATCCCCGCCAGTCCGGCTCAGAGGATTTCAATCTCCTGCCCCTCGCCGGCCAGGAGACCGCCGACCTCAGGCTGCGCGGCGCCTTTCCCGCCCCCTGAGGCCGACTGGCGACGGAAGCGCACCGCTTGAGGCGGTCATGGGGCGAAGCTGGACCGCGCCTTGATGCCCCAATGGCCATCCTCGCAGGTGACGACATAGATGGAATCGAACCCGCCGATGACGCTTCGGTCTTTGCGGTAGCGGGTGAAGCGGGTGTTGATATGCACCTTGTCGGGTCCGGAATGGATGATCTCCCGCTTCTCCCAGGCGGAGTGGTCCCACTCCTTGAGGGAAGCGTGGTCGAATGTCGCCTGCGTCTGGTCGCCCCTGTTGATGATCCTCATCGTGTTCGAGGCCAGGCGGATGGAGGGGAAATTGAAGGTCTGTTCGAAGGCCTGCATGTCCCGGGCGTTGAAGGCGGAAATGAAGGCGTCGAGGCAGGCCATGGCGGCGGCCTCAGATTGTTCGTTGCGGTCCATAGCTGTCTCCCGTCGGCCTCGGCTCGGGCGTCTGTCGGCCAGACCAGGCCGAGCCAGGGGTTTATGCGGCCGCAGCGCAGGGCGGCGGCCAGGTTGTGGCGAATGCCCCGGGACCTAGACCGGGACCTCGCCCGCCACCGTCGTGCGGTGCATGATCCGCAGGTGGCCGTCATAGCCCCCCTCGGCCAGGTGGATGGTGCGGCGGTTGTCCCAGATCAGCAGGGTGTCCTTGGCCCAGCGGTGGCGGAAGATGAACTCCGCCTGGGTCATGTGGGCGAACAGGAAGCCCAGGATCGCCTGGCTCTCGGCCGGGATCATCCCCTCGATCCCGACGGTATAGACCGGGCTGATAAACAAGGCCTTGGCGCCCGTCACCGGATGGGTGCGCACGAGCGGGTGGGTATGGGTCTTGTCCGCCTCCTCGGAGACGATGATCTGCATGGTGCGCTTCTCGGTCTCCCGGGCGAAGACCCCCTTGGTCCCATAGGCGCGGCCGGCGCTGTGGATTGCGCGCAAGGGGGCCAGCATCTGCTGCATCACCGGCGACAGGGCGGCATAGGCGCCGGCGCAGTCGGCAAAGATGGTGTCGCCGCCGACCGGCGGAATCACCTGGCCATGCAGCAGGGTGGCCGCAGGCGGGGCAGGCTGGAAGCTCCAGTCCGAATGCCAGCCCGCCCCGAAATTGGTCGCCTTCTCGTCGGGCTCGCGCCGCAGCTCCAGCACATTGGGGCGACCGGGCATCGGCGCGATGAACGGATCGACGCCGAAGGGGCCAAACTGCAGCGTCACCGCCTCAAGCTGGTCCAGTGTCAGGGGCTGGCCCGGAAAGCTCAGCACCCCATGGTCAGCCCAAGCCTTCCGGACCTCGCTCATGACCGCGTCCGTAAGAGGTTGAGCGAGGTCGAGCCCGGTGACGACAGCGCCGAAACCCGAGGCCGTGGTCGCCACATGAAGTTTCGAACTTTGTGTATGAACCTTGTCCAACATGGCGGCGGCGTCTCCTCCTGGGTTTTGATCGGCCCCCTATGAAACACACGTTTGCTTTGCGGACGTAACCCTGTATGCGAACCTCTCCATGAGCACGATTTCCCAGACGCACGGCGATGAGCTGCTGACCCTTGTCCCGGACAAGAAGGTCTCCGTCCGCGAGACGTTCGGCGTCGATATGGACATGTCCGTGCCGGCATTTTCCCGGCGCGACAGCCACGTCCCCGATATCGACGACACCTATCGGTTCGACCCGGAAACCACCAAGGCGATCTGCGCGGGATTTGCCCATGACCGCCGGGTGATGATCCAGGGCTATCACGGCACCGGCAAGTCGACTCACATCGAGCAGGTCGCCGCCCGGCTCAACTGGCCCCTGATCCGCGTGAACCTGGACAGCCATGTCAGCCGCATCGACCTGGTGGGCAAGGACGCCATCGTCCTCAAGGAAGGCAAGCAGGTCACCGAGTTCCGCGAGGGGATCCTGCCGTGGGCCCTGCAGCGTCCGATCGCGCTGGTGTTCGACGAATATGATGCCGGCCGCCCGGACGTGATGTTCGTCATCCAGCGCATCCTGGAAGCCCAGGGCAAGCTGACCCTGCTCGACCAGAACCGGGTCATCCGGCCGAACCCCTATTTCCGCCTGTTCGCCACCACCAACACCATCGGCCTTGGGGACACCTCCGGCCTCTACCACGGCACCCAGCAGATCAATCAGGGCCAGATGGACCGCTGGTCCATCGTCACCACACTCAACTATCTGGAGCATGACGCGGAGGCCGAGATCGTCCTGGCCAAGTCGCCCAACTACGATACGGCTGAGGGCCGCCGAACCATCAACGCCATGGTTCGCGTCGCCGACATGACCCGCAACGCCTTCATGAACGGGGACATCTCCACCGTCATGAGCCCGCGCACCGTGATCACCTGGGCCCAGAACACCGAGATCTTCGGCGGCGATGTGGCGCTCGCCTTCCGCATGACCTTCCTGAACAAGTGCGATGAGCTGGAGCGCGGCACCGTGGCCGAGTTCTTTCAGCGCGCCTTCGGCCATGATCTCCCGGAAAGCACGGCGCGGGTGCGGGTGGCATAGGATCAACAACGCCCATCAGCCGTCGCCGCCTCGACCGGACAACCTGTTGAGCCTCCGCATCTAGCCGGCGGCATCGGCAAGGGCGATGTCCAGAAACCGCGCCAGGGTCGGGGTCTGGTCGTCCTGGCGCCAGACCAGGCCGGTTTCCAGGAGCGGCGCCTCTCCGGCCAGCTCCACATACCGCACGCCGGTGCGGGCGAGGTTGCGCAGGGAGGCCGGCGCCAGGGCCACCCCCATCTCGGCGGACACCAGGCTGATGATGGTCTGCATCTGGATGGCCTCCTGGGCGATCCTGGCGCCGCCGCCATGGGCGGCGAAGTAGCCGGTGATCAGGTCGTGAAAGGCCGGGGCCGAGCGCTTCGGGAAAATGATCAGCGGCGACTGCACCACCTCCCTCGGGTCCAGACGGCCAGCAATGAGGTTCAGGCGGCCGGCTTCCAGCCAGGCCTCCGGGACGGCGGCGACCAAGGATTCCGTCAGCAGGCGGCGATAGCTCAGGCCCGGCGGCAGGACCCCTCCGACCGGGGGGATGATGACGCCGGCATGACCTGCGCCCTCCGAAAGGGCGACGATCTGCACCTCGCTGGTGGCTTCGCGCAGGTCGATCGCCACGGCCGGGTAAAGGGCGGCATAGCGACGGACCAGGGCCGGCAGGACGCTATAGTCGGCGGTGCTGACGAAGGATAGCTCCAGACGCCCGGCCTCCCCGTCCCGCAGCCTGCGCGCGATGTCGGGCAGGGCCGCCAGCTCCGCCAGGGCCGATTGCACATGGATCAGGAACTGCGCTCCGAACGGGGTAGGGGCGACGCTGCGCTTGGTGCGGACAAACAGCGCCCCGCCCAGCTCCCGCTCCAGGGCCTGGATGGACTGGCTGAGGGGGGGCTGGGTCATGTTCAGGCGGGCGGCGGCCCGGCCGAAATGCAGGGTCTCGGCCACCGCCGCGAAGTGCCGAAGCTGTCGGACATCCATCATTCATATCTACAGCATATCAATTGGTCTCGAAAAGTATATTTCTCCCACCCTTTCTGCGCGGCTATGGGGAACCAGACCCAGAAGGATGCCGACCATGCCCGCCTATCGTTCCCGCACCTCGACCCATGGCCGCAACATGGCCGGCGCCCGTGGCCTGTGGCGCGCCACCGGCATGAAGGACGGCGACTTCGGCAAGCCGATCATTGCGGTGGTGAACTCCTTCACCCAGTTCGTGCCGGGCCATGTTCACCTGAAGGACCTGGGGCAGCTGGTGGCCCGGGAGATCGAGCGGGCCGGCGGGGTGGCCAAGGAATTCAACACCATCGCCGTCGATGACGGCATCGCCATGGGCCATGACGGCATGCTCTACAGCCTGCCGTCCCGGGAGCTGATCGCCGACAGCGTGGAATACATGGCCAACGCCCACTGCGCGGACGCTCTGGTCTGCATCTCCAACTGTGACAAGATCACGCCCGGCATGTTGATGGCCTCCCTGCGGCTGAACATCCCCACGGTGTTCGTGTCCGGCGGACCCATGGAAGCCGGCAAGGTGACGATCAATGGCAAGGAGATCGCCATTGACCTGGTGGACGCCATGGTCGCCGCCGCCGACGAGTCGGTCAGTGACGAAGAGCTCGCGGCCATCGAAAAGGCCGCCTGCCCCACCTGCGGCTCCTGCTCGGGCATGTTCACGGCCAACTCCATGAACTGCCTCACCGAGGCCCTGGGCCTGTCTCTGCCGGGCAATGGCTCGGTCCTGGCCACCCATGCCGACCGCGAGCGTCTGTTCCTGGAAGCGGGCCGCCTGATCGTCGACATCACCCGGCGCCACTATGAGCAGGACGACGACAGTGTCCTGCCGCGCAACGTGGCCAGCTTCCGGGCCTTCGAGAACGCCATGAGCCTGGACATCGCCATGGGCGGCTCGACGAACACCATCCTGCATCTGCTGGCGGCCGCTCACGAGGGCCAGATCGCCTTCACCATGGACGACATCGACCGCCTGTCGCGCAAGGTGCCCTGCCTCTCCAAGGTCGCGCCGACCAAGGCCGACGTGCACATGGAAGACGTGCACCGGGCCGGGGGCGTCATGGCCATCCTGGGGGAACTGGAGCGGGGCGGACTGCTGCACACCGACCTGCCCACCGTGCACGCCAAGACCATGGGCGAGGCGCTGGCGCGCTGGGATATCGTGCGGACGACCAGCGAGGAGGTGCGCACCTTCTATCGCGCCGCCCCGGGGGGCGTGGCGACCCAGGTGGCCTTCAGCCAGAACAGCCGCTGGAAGGAACTGGACCTCGACCGCACCGAAGGCGTCATCCGCAACCTGGCCGGCGCCTTCTCCCGCGACGGGGGTCTGGCGGTGCTCAAGGGCAATCTGGCCGAGGACGGCTGTATCGTGAAGACCGCGGGGGTCGACGAGAGCATTCTGGTGTTCTCTGGCCCTGCCCGGGTGTTTGAGAGTCAGGACGCCGCAGTCAGCGCCATCCTGACCGGCAAGATCGTGGCCGGCGACGTGGTGGTGATCCGCTATGAGGGACCCCGCGGCGGGCCGGGCATGCAGGAGATGCTCTACCCCACCAGCTACCTGAAATCGAAGGGCCTGGGGACGGCCTGCGCCCTGGTCACCGATGGCCGGTTCTCCGGCGGCACCTCGGGCCTGTCCATCGGCCACGTCTCCCCCGAGGCGGCCGAAGGGGGCGCCATCGGCCTGGTGGAGGAAGGCGACCGGATCGATATCGACATCCCCAACCGCACCATCTCGTTGATGGTCTCGCCAGAGGAACTCGCCCGTCGTCGGGCGGCGAAGGACGCCCGGGGCGCCGAAGCGTGGAGCCCCGGTCCCCGCCCGCGCAAGGTCTCCCTCGCCCTGCGGGCCTATGCGACCTTCACCACCAGCGCCGCCCGCGGCGCGGTGCGGGATCTGGATCAGCAACGCTGAGGCGGCGGGGTTTCGGACAGTTTGGCGGCTTGGCTGAGGTTGGTTCGGGTTCAGATCACGCGGCCAGGCTAGTGCTCGCCCACGCGGGCAGGAACGGCCGGCGCGCGGTCTCGGCGCTGATTGACCGGGCCGAGGTCGTCGGCATCTTCCAGAACGAGGCCGCGCTCCCCCGCCTCGTCGGCGCCATCCTGCTCGAGCAGTCCGACGAATGGGCCGTCCAGCGATCCGGCTACATGTCGCTGGCAAGCTTCGCCCCGCTCGGCGATGGCGCCCCCGTCCGCCTGCCTGCCGTGGCCGCCTGGCCAGGTCCGGACAGGCCGGAGATCGCGGTGATCACACCGCCGAAGCTGGACCACGGGATGGGACACGGTCTGACATACCGCTAATTTATTGAAATCATTGGCTGGGGAACTAGGACTCGAACCTAGAACGACGGTACCAAAAACCGCTGTGTTACCATTACACCATTCCCCAGCAGGAATGTCGGCGGAGTGTGTCCCCCCGCCGCGAGGGCGTGGAGATAGCAAAAGCCGATTCCAGATGCAACGGCCCTCCGGTCGCTTGCGGCGCCCAAATCGCTCCTCTATAAGGCCGCCTCCAAGTCGGAGTGTGGCTCAGTCTGGTAGAGCACCGCGTTCGGGACGCGGGGGTCGCAGGTTCGAATCCTGCCACTCCGACCATTCCACTCTCAAATTCATATGGCTTTCTGAACGGACCTGCCCGGGTTCAGGTCTGGTCGGGAAGGGACGCGCCCTTAGGGCTGCTGGCCTGCAGGGCGACGACATGGGCCTCCAGCCCCGCGCGGTCGGCGGCATGGGCGCGCCAGGCCCGGTAATCGACCCGGTTGATCGCCCCGGGTCCTGGCCGGGCGTAGCGGCCGAGCAGTCGGTCAAATGCCGGCGGCGGCGGCGGCGCCAGTCCCCAGGCCGATCAGTCGCCTCCGGTGCATGTCTGTCCGTCCCTTTGCGCCTGTCCCAGCAGACCCTAGGTGCGCCACCGCCTGTAGGTTGCCCTTCGCGCCCCTAAAGCCATACAGAATATGGGGATTTGTCCGGCGCTGAGCGTCGGCGACGACCAGTTTTCAGGGCCAGAACGGGTCCCCGGACAGGATTTCCAGGACCGTCCTTCGCCTGAGGCGCGAGATTCTTTCGGGGAAAATGCAGGGATTTGTTTGCCAGCGCCAAATCTATCGGTACAGGGTAGCGCGCAAGCTACAGGAAATGAGCAAACTATGACGACCGGAACAGTGAAGTGGTTCAACGCCACGAAGGGCTATGGCTTCATTCAGCCCGATGATGGCGGAGCCGACGTGTTTCTTCACATCAGCGCCGTTGAGCAAGCGGGCATGAGCTCGGTGAACGAAGGCGACAAGCTCTCCTTCGAGCTCGAAAAGGACCGTAAGTCGGGCAAGATGTCCGCCGGCCAGCTCCAGAAGGCCTAAAGGCTATACGGACTAGGGGCCCCGGTCGGAAACGGCCGGGGCCTTGACCTTTCTGGTATCCAGGCGCGACGGGACCTGCCCGCCCTTCAGGCCCCCCGTCCCACCTGACCGATCCCGACGGTCGGAACGCCGCCCGAACCCGTCAAGTCCGAGCATTCTTCGATCCGATAACCGCATCCCACTTGTCGGAAAGTGCTCTAGTCTGGCGACCATGGTCGCTGACGCCTCCCCCCTCCCCCCTTTGAACATAACGGACCTGGCCAAGAGCGTGCCTGGCGGTCGCCTGCTGTTCTCAGGCCTGGCCCTGCGACTGGCGCCGGGGGAGATCGTCGCCATCATGGGCGAGTCCGGCGTCGGCAAGTCGACCCTGCTGAACCTGATCGCGGGCCTGGATCAGGCCGATACAGGCCGCATCGAGATCGACGGCGTCGATCTGGCCGCCCTGGACGACGACGCCCGCACAGGCCTGCGCCGGGACAAGATCGGCTTTGTCTTCCAGGCCTTCCATATCCTGCCCCACCTGACCCTGGCCCAGAACGTAGCCCTGCCCTTGATCCTGGCGCGGCGCCGGCAGGCCGAAGCCCTGGGGGAGGCCACCGCCATGCTTGGCCAGGTCGGGCTGACGGGACGCGGCGGCGATTTTCCGGCCCAGGTGTCGGGCGGCGAGATGCAGCGCATCGCCCTGGCCCGCGCCCTGGTCCACCGCCCGGCCCTGGTGCTGGCCGATGAGCCCACCGGCAATCTCGATCCTCAGACCGCCGATGTGGTCCTGACCCTGCTCTGTGACCGGCTGCGGGCCTCAGGTGCGGCCGGCGTGATCGTCACCCATTCCGAGCGGGCGGCGGCGGCGGCCGATCGGGTGCTCACCCTCACCCCCCACGGACTGGTCGCCCATGGCGCCTAGGCCGGACGCCGCAGCCGCTCCGGGGCTCAGCCCCCGCCTGCTGGCCTGGATGGTCCTGGGGGAGTGGCGGGCTCAGCCGGGCCGCACCCTGGCCGCCGTCCTGGCCATCGCCGTGGGGGTCGGGCTGGGCCTGGCCATTCATCTGGTGAACCGATCGGCCCTGGATGAATTCGCCGGCGCCGTCCGCAGCGTCAGCGGGGCGGCCGACCTCCAGGTCCAGTCCGCAAGCCCCAGGGGATTCGAGGAGAGTCTCTATCCGATCCTGGCGCGGGTGGAGGGGGTGGCGGTGGCCAGTCCCGTGGTCGAGCTGCGCGCCCGCACCTCAAACGGGGCGGCCCTCACCCTGTTGGGCCTCGACCCCCTTCGCGCGACCGGGGTGACGCCCAATCTGCTGGCCCGTCCGGCGGCTGGAGACGGGGGCGTAACGACGGCGGAGGCGGTGTTCGATCTGAACGCCGTCGCCCTGTCCCCTGCCGCCCTGCAACAAAGCGGCCTCAAGGTCGGAGACCAGATCCAGATTACGGCGGCAGGACAGGGGGCGGCCTTCCGTATTGCCGGGGTCCTGGAGGAGGTCAGCGGCGACCGGACCCTGGCGGTGATCGACATCGCCGCCGCCCAATGGCGGTTCAACCAGTTGGGGCGGCTGCAGCGCCTGGACCTGAGGCTCTCCCCCGGCGTGGACCGCAGCGCCGTGGAGCGCGCCGTTCAGGGGCGCCTGCCCCCGGAGGCCGCCCTGGTCACCCCCCAGAGCGAGATGCGCCGCACCGAGAGCCTCTCGCGGGCCTATCGGGTCAATCTGCAGATGCTGGCCCTGGTGGCCCTGCTCACCGGCGGCTTCCTGGTCTATTCGGCCCAGTCCCTGTCGGTGACCCGACGCCGGCCTCAGTTCGCCCTGCTTCGGGTCCTGGGGCTGCCAGCCCGCGGAATGCTGGGCCAGGTGCTGGTCGAAGGGCTGGTGCTGGGACTGGTCGGCGCAGCGCTCGGGGTGGCGCTGGGGGTCGGCCTGGCGGAGCTTGCCCTGCGGCTGCTGGGCGGCGACCTCGGGGGCGGCTTCTTCAGCACCGGACGGCCGCCCCTGGTGCTCACACCGGTAGCGGCGGTGGTGATCCTTGGCCTTGGGGTCGCCGTCGCCGTCCTGGGCAGCCTGTTTCCTGCCCTGGAGGCCGAGCGCAGCCCTGCCGCCGTCGCCCTGAAGTCCGGGGTCGGCGAGACCGTGGACCCGACGGACCAGCCGCCGCCCTGGATCAGCCTTGGACTGCTGGCCGCCGGCGGCCTTGCGGCCATGGGTCCGCCGGTCGCAGGCATTCCCCTGTTCGGCTATGGCGCCATCGCCCTGATCCTCGCCGGCGGGGTGGGCGCCATGCCCTGGCTGGCCCGGGGCCTGCTCGCGCCCCTGCGACGGGGGCCGGCCCCGCCGCCGGCCCTGGCCCTGGCCATCACCAGGCTCTGGGGCGCCCCCCGCCAGGCCGCTGTGGCCCTGTGCGGCATTGTCGCCAGCACCAGCCTCATGGTGGCCATGGCCGTAATGGTCACCAGCTTCCGAGGCTCCGTCGAGGACTGGCTGGTCCAGATCATGCCCGCCGACATCTATATGCGCCTTGGGCCAGGCCTGGCCCTTGACCCCGCCAGCCAGGCTCGGCTGGCCGCCACCACGGAGGTCGCAGACGTGGAGTTCCGCCACAGCTTCAACCTCCGGCTCAGTCCTGATCGCCCCGCGGTCCAGGTGAGCGCCCGGGGGGGATCTGACGGCGGCGCTGGCCTGGGTCTGCCGCTGGTCGGGCGACAGGCCGGCGGCGAAGGCCTCGCGGTCTGGATTTCGGAACCCATGGCCAGGCTCTATGACCTGCAACCGGGCGACCCGCTGATCCTGCCCATCGCGCCCGAAACCAAGGTATATGTGGCCGGGGTCTGGCGGGACTATTCCAATCAGTTCGGCGCCCTGGTGATGGACCAGGCCGCCTTTACCCGCCTGACCGGCGACCCCATGCGGACCGAGGCCGCCATCACCCTGGCGCCGGGGGTTGAGCCGGAGGCGGCGATCGCTGCGCTTCGGAACCAGCTGCCAGACTCCATCGCCGCCGGGACAGGGTTCGCCGAACCTCGGGAGATCCGCGCCGTGGCGCTGCGGATTTTCGACCGCGCCTTCGCCGTCACCTACGCCCTGGAGGCCATCGCCATCCTGGTGGGGCTGGCGGGGGTGGCCACCACCTTCTCCGCCCAGACCCTGGCCCGCCGCAAGGAGTTCGGCATGCTGCGCCATGTGGGGGTTCGGCGGGGTCAGATCATGCAGATGCTGGCCGCCGAAGGGGCGCTGCTGGGGGCCATCGGCGCCCTGGCCGGCCTGACCCTTGGGGGGGTGATGAGCCAGGTGCTGATCCATGTGGTCAATCCCCAGTCGTTCAACTGGACCATGGAAACCAGACTGCCGTGGGTCCTGCTGACCAGCCTGGGGGCGGCGCTGGTGGTCACCTCGGCGGGGGCGGCTGTCCTGGCCGGACGCGGCGCCCTGTCCGACAGCGCCATCCGCGCCGTGCGGGAGGACTGGTGATGGTGCCCCGCCGCGCCTTCACGGCCCTCCTGGCGGCCGGGCTGCTGGTTCCAGCTGGCTCGGGTCTCGCCCAGTCCAGATCCCCGCCAGCCGCCTTCGCCCCGGTGCGTCCGGGACAGCGCCTGAGCTTCCCCGCCGACCATGGCGCCCACCCCGATTTCCGCATTGAATGGTGGTACGTCACCGGCTGGCTGCAGGCAGCGGGCCAGCCCATCGGCTTCCAGATCACCTTTTTCCGCATCCGAACGGCGGCGGACCTGGGCAATCCCAGCGCCTTCTCCCCCCGGCAGGTGATCTTCGCCCATGCGGCCATTTCCGACCCGGCGGTCGGGCGGCTGATCCATGCCCAGCGTATCGCCCGGGCGGGGTTTGGCCTGGCCGAGGCCAAGGTTGGAGATATGGACCTGGTGCTGGACGACTGGCGGCTGAGGCGGGGCGCCAATGGCGTGCTCAGAGCCCAGGCGGGGGACGCCGCCTTCGCCCTGGACCTCGCTCTGACCCCTACCCAACCCGTGCTCCTTCAGGGCCAGCAGGGGTTCAGCCGCAAAGGACCAGGCGCCGACCAGGCAAGCTACTACTACAGCCTGCCGCACCTGAAGGTCACCGGCCATCTGAGCCGTGAGGGTCGCCGCCAGCCGGTCAGCGGCCAGGCCTGGCTTGATCAGGAATGGTCCTCAACCCTGCTGGACGCCCGGGCGGTGGGCTGGGATTGGGCCGGGATCAATCTCGACGACGGCGGCGCGCTCACCGCCTTCGAAGTGCGTGACGCCCAGGGCACGGCCGTCTGGGCCGGGGGATCCTTCCGCAGCCCGGAGGGCCGGCTGACCATCTTCGCACCCGGGGATGTCCGGTTCGACACCCGGGCTCAGTGGCGCTCCCCAAGGACAGGCGCCCTCTACCCGATCGCCCGTGACATAGATGTCCGCCTGCCGCAGGGACCACGTACCTGGCGACTGGACCCCTTGTTCGAGGACCAGGAACTCGACAGCCGGCCCATAGGTCCGGTCTATTGGGAAGGCGCTGTAAGCACGCAGGGCGGACGGGGCTATCTTGAGCTCACGGGCTATGATGCGCCGCTCCACATCTAGATCGCGCCCATAGGGGCCGCCCGGGAGGAACTGGCCCCATGACCCACTGGCTGCTGAAGTCCGAACCTGACGTGTTTTCCTGGGACAATCTGGTCGCCTGCGGTGACAGGGGCGAGCCCTGGACCGGGGTGCGAAACCACAGCGCCAAGCTCAATCTGATGGCTATGAAGATCGGCGACGAGGCCTTTTTCTACCATTCTCAGGCCGGCAAGGAGATCGTTGGGGTCTGTGAGGTGATCACCGAGGCCTATCCGGACGCCACCGATCCCAAGGGGGTGTTCAGATGTGTCGATGTGCGCGCCAAAGCGCCCCTGCCTCGCCCTTTCACCCTGGCTGAGGCCAAGGCCGACCCCGCCCTGAAGGCCATGGCCCTGGTCACCGCCTTCCGACTCTCCGTCCAGCCGGTGAGCGCTGCCGAATGGACCCACATCCTGCGCTCCGTGGGATCGGCGGCCCCGGCTTGACCCTGGTCGGCTTCGCGCCTGGATGCTGAGCAAGGGTCCCGCCGACAGGGGGCTCTGACAGAAGAACCCCATGACTGCGCCAGCCGGTCTCCGCGCCAGGAGAGCCGCCCCTGCCCATCGCCCCGGAGCGCGGCGGCTAAGGCCCGAGGACGCTGGCGGCGGATCAGACCACCGTCACGGCCGGCGGCCCTCGCACCACCCTGCCGACCAAGGCGGCGGCGGCGGCCAGTTCCCCCAGGCGCGCCATCACTGCTGGAACTGCGGCCGGGTCCAGGGCGATCAGCAGGCCGCCGCTGGTCTGCGGGTCGCAGAGAATGTCCCGGCGCCACTCAGGAAAGCCTTCCGGCAGGTGGACCGCCTCGCCATAGCTGGCCCAGTTGCGTCCCGAAGCGCCCGTGCGC
The DNA here is from genome assembly GCA_947085575.1 of uncultured Caulobacteraceae bacterium. Taxonomy (GTDB): domain Bacteria; phylum Pseudomonadota; class Alphaproteobacteria; order Caulobacterales; family Caulobacteraceae; genus Phenylobacterium. The sequence continues at coordinate 1,996 of CAMTXB010000057.1, read as the reverse complement.
ACGCCCTCCCGGGACAGGGCCTCAACCCCGGCCAGCAGAACCGGCGCATCGGCCGATATCTCGGCGGCGACCGCAGCGCCACGGCACATTTCCAGAGTGTGGCCCAGCAAGCCAAAGCCGGTGACATCGGTGACAGCGTGCACGCCCTGGAACCCGGCCAGCTCCGCGCCGATCCGGTTGAGCTGCGTGGTCGAGGCGATCAGGGCCTCATACCCCGCCGTCTCCAGACGCCCCTGCCTGAAGGCCGCACTGAGCACCCCGACCCCGAGGCCCTTGGTGAGCAGCAGAACATCCCCTGGCTGCGCCGTCCGGTTGGTGAGCACCTGGTCGGGATGAACAAGGCCCAGGGCCACCAGACCGTAGATCGGCTCGATGCTGTCGATGGAATGCCCCCCTGCCACCGGGACGCCGGCCTCGGCGCAGATCGCCGCGCCGCCGGCCAGGATGGCGGAGATCTGGTCGGGAGCGAGCTTGCCAATGGGCATGCCGACAATGGCCAGGGCGAAGATCGGCGTCGCGCCCATGGCATAGACATCGGAGATGGCGTTGGCGGCGGCGATGCGCCCGAAGTCGAAGGGATCATCCACCACCGGCATGAAGAAGTCCGTGGTGGCCACCAGGGCCTGCTGGTCGTTGAGGCGCCAAACGGCGGCATCGTCGGAGGTCTCGGTCCCGACCATCAGGTTGGGGAACTGACCCGCCTGGGGCACGCCGGCCAGGATTTCCCGCAGGACGGCGGGCGAGAGCTTGCAGCCGCAGCCGCCGCCATGGGCCAGATCGGTCAGCCGCACCGGCTGCGCCATCGGTGTCATCCTTGTTTCGAAGGGTTGTGAGCCCGTTGTATAGCACCCGGACGACGACGGGAGCGCAGCATGGCGGGGTATGAGACCACCGAGGCGGTGAGCGCCGCCGACCTCGCCCGCTATGATGCCCTCATCGATGTGCGCAGCCCCGCCGAGTTCGCCCTCGATCATCTGCCCGGGGCCGAGAACCTGCCGGTGCTCGACGACCGGCAGCGGGCGGAGGTGGGGACGATCTATGTCCAGGAGTCGCGGTTCCTGGCCCGGCGGATCGGCGCAGCCCATGTGGCCCGCAACATCGCCCGCCATCTGGAGACCGCCCTGGCCGACCGGCCGGCCAGCTTTCGACCGCTGATCTATTGCTGGCGGGGGGGCCAGAGGTCTGACGCCATGGCCACCATCCTGTCCCAGGTGGGCTGGCCCGTCACCCTGCTGCGCGGGGGATACCGGACCTATCGCCGGCAGGTCACCGCCAGGCTCTATGATACGCCTCGGGACCTGAAGCTGCTGCTGATCGACGGCCATACCGGGTCGGCCAAGACCGAAGTCCTCCATCGCCTTGCCGCACTGGGGGTTCAGACCCTGGATCTCGAGGGCCTGGCGGAGCATCGCGGCTCCCTGTTCGGGGCCCTGGCGGGTCGGCCTCAGCCCAGCCAGAAGCTCTTTGAGACCCGGCTCCTCCAGGCCCTGGAAGCCCTCGATCCGGCGAGGCCGATCGTGGTCGAGGCCGAGGCCAGCAGGATCGGCGACCGGATGACGCCGCCGGTCCTCTGGCAGGCCATGCAGGGGGCGCCGCGGGTGGTGCTGGAAGCCCCCCAGGCCAGCCGGGCGCAATATCTGGTGGGCGCCTATGGGGATATCGCCGCCGATCCCGGCGCCCTGGAGGCGGCTTTCGATCGCCTGCCCGCAGCGCCCGGCGCCGAGCGTCGCGCGGCGTGGCGCGGGATGATCGCCGCCGGCGCCCTCGCCGACCTGGCCCAGGCCCTGATCGACCTGCACTATGACCCGGCCTATGACCGCGCCGCCCGCAAGGCCGGCGCGCCGGTGGCGGGTCGGATCACTGTTGAGCCGACAGATCCGGTCAGCCGCAGCGCTGCGGCCCAGGCGATTACGACCCTTGTCCGCGAGACCTTTGGGCACCTCTAGGCCGACCAATTGGCGTTGAAAGGCCCTCGATCTGGGGGTCATGAGGCGGC
>CAMTXB010000056.1:0-26337 GCA_947085575.1 uncultured Caulobacteraceae bacterium | reverse complement strand
TCCAGCGGCATGGCCAGCTTTTCGGCCAGCTCTTCCGGGGTCGGCTCGCGGCCGATCTCGTGCAGCATCTGGCGGCTCGTGCGGACGATCTTGTTGATCGTCTCGATCATGTGCACCGGGATGCGGATGGTCCGGGCCTGGTCGGCGATGGAGCGGGTGATCGCCTGCCGGATCCACCAGGTGGCATAGGTGGAGAACTTGTAGCCCCGGCGGTACTCGAACTTGTCCACAGCCTTCATCAGGCCGATATTGCCCTCCTGGATCAGGTCCAGGAACTGCAGGCCGCGGTTGGTGTACTTCTTGGCGATGGAGATCACGAGGCGCAGATTGGCCTCGACCATTTCCTTCTTGGCCTGCCTGGCCTCGCGCTCGCCCTTCTGCACGGTCTGGACGATGCGGCGATAGTCGTCGATGGCCACGCCGGTCTCGGTGGCGAGCGCCGCCACTTCGCTGCGGATATCGCTGATCTGGCCCGCGTCATTCTCGACAAACTTGGTCCAGCGGACCCCCAGTTCCTTGACCTTGTCGGTCCAGTGGGGATCGAGCTCGGCGCCGAAATAGGCCTTGAGGAACTCCACCCGGCTGATGCCGTAGGAGTCGGCCAGGCGCAGCAGTCTGCCCTCCAGGCCCATGAGCCGCTTGTTGATCGCATAGAGCTGCTCGACCAGCGCCTCGATGCGGTTGTTGTTGAGCTTCAGGGTCTTCAGATGCTGGACAATGACCAGGGTCGCGGCCTCGAAGGCCTTGCGGTCGCTGTCGCCCAGGTCCTCGCCGGCCAGCTTGCGGGCCACCAGCTTTTCCTGCAGGCGGCGGAAGCCGTCGAATTCCGAGGCGATGGCGTCCAGGGTCTCCATGACCCCATCACGCAGCTCGGCCTCCATGGCGCTGATGGTGGGACCGGCGCCATCGTCGAAATCGTCGTCGTCGTCGTCGCCTTCCCCTTCGGCCTTGGCCTCGCCGGACTCAGGCTCGCCTGGGGCCTTGACCTCGGCATCTTCCTCGACGCCGGCGTTCTGGCCGCCATAGGTCTGTTCCAGGTCGATGACCTCGCGCAGCAGGATCCGGCCCGAGGCCAGTTCCTCGCGCCAGACCATGATGGCCTCGAAGGTCAGGGCGCTTTCGCACAGGCCCCGGATCATGGTGTCGCGGCCGGCCTCGATACGCTTGGCGATGGCGATCTCGCCCTCGCGGGACAGAAGCTCCACCGAGCCCATTTCGCGCAGATACATGCGCACGGGATCATCGGTGCGGTCGTAGGCCGGCTCCTTGGTCGTCTCGACGACGGCGGTCTCCTCGCGGACCGCGACCTCGCCGCCCTCGCCGTCTTCCTCGGCCTCGACGACGTTGACACCCATCTCCGAAAGCATGGCGAGCGTGTCTACGATCGCCTCGGAGGTGACTTCCTCAGAGGGCAGGACCTTGTTCAGCTCGTCCATGGTGACGTAGCCGCGGGTCTTGGCCTGCTTGATGAATTTCTTGACCGCGGCATCCGTCAGGTCGAGCAGCGGACCATCACTGGTCTGGGCGTCGGTCGTTTCCGCTTCGGCCGAATTGGTGCTCATCGAATTCTCCAGTTCGGTCCGCCGCCTGTAGGGGACCGGCCGATCATGACTAACAGGGGCCGAGCGGGCCGTAGGCAGGACGACCCGAAATCGGCTTCAATCATTCCACTCTCTGGTCGCGCGTCTGAGTGCGTCGCGTTCCCCCTTGAGCCGCTCGAAGGCCTCCATGTCCGATCGTCCCCGAAGGTTCCCCTTCGAGGCGTCGAGCGCCTTGTCGAGCGACGCCAACCGCGAAAGGCGGGCGAAGGCTTGCGACCACTGCGAATTCGCGGCTTCGAGGGAGACATCCGGTTTCAAAAAGGGCGCGCCCGATTTCGCGGCGGCCCGGTCGATGTCTGTCAGCAGCGCATTAAACCCGCAGGATGCGAGATGGCGCGTCAGACTGTCGGTGTCAAGGTGGTCGGACTCCAGGCGCAGGCGAATGATTTCCTTGACCAATTCACATAGCGCCGGTTCGCCAAAGCCATCGGTGGCGAAAGCATCCTCCAGATGGGTGTCCAGAATGGCGGGGTGGGCCAGGGCGAAGGCGGCCAGGGCGGCTGGCGCAGGCTCCAGTCCCGTGGCCAGACGGCCGGCCGCCGCCTTGCCCTGGGCGGTGGGGGGCTGGGGGCTTTCCCAGTCGCCTGCGCCCTTCCACCGGCCTTGCCGCGCCCCTGTGGGCCGCCAGGGCCGGCGGGCGCCCTGGAGAGCCTCCGCCTTGCGGAACAGGCCGTCATACCGCTCCAGCAGATCCTGCCGGTAGGCCTGCTGCAGGTCGGGGTAGGCGATGGCGCCTGCAGCCTGGCGCAGCCGCCCCTTCAGGCCCGCCCGGCGCTCAGGGGTGTCCAGGGGCTCCAGGTCCCGCTCGCGCTCGAACAGGGCCTGGGCAAACGCCGTGGTGGCGGCCAGCTGCCGGCGAAGCGCCGCAGCCCCCTGCTCGCGCAGCACGTCATCGGGATCCTTGCCACCTTCCATCAGGGCGAACTGGAAACTCTTGCCGGGCTTGAGGATCGGCAGGGCCCGGTCCATGGCGCGGAAGGCCGCCGCCCGGCCGGCCCGGTCCCCGTCGAAACAGAGGGTCGGCTCGGGGTGCAGCCGCCAGAGCATCTCCATCTGCTCCTCGGTCAGGGCCGTACCCATGGGGGCAACCGCCGCAACGCCGGCCCGGTGGCAGGCGATGGCGTCCATATAGCCTTCCACCACCACCAGCGGCGGCGCCTCGCCCGACGGTGCGGCGCCCAGGATCCTGCGCGCCTCGCCCATGCCGTAAAGGACGTGACCCTTGTGGAAGACCGAGGTTTCCGGCCCGTTCAGGTACTTGGCCCGCGCCTTGGGATCGAGCGCCCGACCGCCAAAGGAGACGATACGACCCCGCCCATCGGCGATGGGGAACATGATCCGGTCGCGGAACCGGTCATAGGGAGCGCCGCCGTCCTCTGGCGCGATCACGAGACCAGCCTCCACCAGCTCTCCGGGCCGTGCGCCTTTGGCGATCAGATAGTCCCTGAGCGCCGTACGCCCCCCCGGCGCATAGCCGATGCCGAACCGTCCCCACTCGGCCTCCGGCAGCCCCCGGCGTCCGAGATAGTCGCGGGCCTCCCGCCCCACCGGCCGGCGCAGTTCAGCCTGGAACCAGGCGCTGGCGGCCTCCAGCCATTCTGCCAGGCCCTGTCGCACCCGGTCGCGTTCGGCCGCCTGAGGGTCAGGCGCCGGCAGGGGCACGCCGGCCTCGGCGGCCAGGCGCTCGACCGCCTCCATGAAGGTCAGGCGCTCGGTCTCCTGGAGAAAGGTGATCAGGTCGCCGGTCTTGCCCGACGAGAAGTCGAAGAACTGGCCCTTCTCATCATTGACGAAGAAGGACGGGCTCCGCTCCTTGGTGAAGGGCGACAGGCCGACGAACTCGCGTCCCTGCTTGCGCAGCTTCACCGTGCGCCCGATCACGTCGGAGGGGCGCAGGCGGGCCTTGATCTCATCGAGGAGCCGTTCGTCGAACTTCACCCCCGACATATGCGCCAGAGGCCGACCAAAATCACCTGCCTCTGCTCATCCGATGCGATCGAGCCAGGCCCGAGGCCGCCAGCTTCTGCTCCTGGCGCCGGAGGTCGCCCTTGGTGAGACGATATGCGGCGGCGCCTCACCGCCGGTGAGCTCCATGGCGGTTTCGATCATCGAGCGGGTGAAGCCCTTCACCCCATAGCCGTAGAGCCGCAGATTGCGGTGCTCGACCTCGGCCAGACGGGCGGCGAGGGTGTCGGTGTCGGCCAGGTCCGATAGCAGCTCGAACAGCCGCGCCTGGGTCAGCCGGAAGATGGTCTCGTTGTGCCAGAGGGTGTCGTCGGCATCCAGGCCAAGGGTGGTGATGGTCATGACAGTCCTCATAATCCCAAGTCGCTGATGTGCGAACTGCGCCCAGATTTCGAACGATCAACTGACTGCCTGATCATCTGGCGTGCAATCGGGCCCGTGAATGCGCCAGTCTCGCCGCCGAAGTACTTTCGCAATACATGTGTGATTCCGTCGGCACATCTCAGGGGTGTTGGAGTGGCGTATGTCAGGGATGGGTTTCGGCGCGTTGGGGCGCGCCGTCGTCCGCACGCTGGATCAATGGATCGGCGGCGGCGCGTTAGGGCGGGGCGGGGCTGAGGGACAGGCGGCTCAGGCGCGACTACAGGCCGCGATCGACGCCTTTCCCGAAGGCGTGGTGTTTCTTGACGCCGAGGGACGCTACCTCCTCTGGAACAAGCGCTACGCCGAGATCTATCATCGCTCTGCCGATCTGTTTGCCCCTGGACGCCTTCTGTCCGAGATCCTGAGGATCGGGGTCGCCCGCGGGGACTATCCGGAAGCGGTCGGACAGCAGGAAGCCTGGCTCGCCGAGCGCCTGGAAAAGCTCGCCCACCCCACCGGCGAGCGGCTTGAGCAGCAGTTGTCGGACGGTCGCTGGCTGATGGTGGAAGACCGCCGCACCGCTGACGGCGGTCTGATCGGACTTCGGGTCGATATCACCGACATGAAACGGCAGGCCGAAGCCCTGGCCCAGGCCCTGGCGCGGGAAGCCGCCGCCAGCCGGGCCAAGAGCGAGTTTCTCGCCGACATGAGTCATGAGTTCGGGACGCCCCTCAACGGGGTCATGGGCATGGCCCAAGCTCTGGCCGCCACGCCCCTCAAGGCCGCACAGCGGACGATCCTGGCCGAAATCATCGCTTCGGCCACGCAACTGGAACGCCTTGTGGCCCGGCTGCTGCAATATGAACAAGGCCCTGAACCGGACGTCCCGGCGGGCGCAAGGCGGGGCGGAGTCGAAGATGGCCTGACGGTGCTGCTGGCGGACGACAACCCGACCAACCGCCGGGTGGTGGAGCTGATGCTGCACGCCACGGGCATCGAGGTGGTCAGCGTCGAGAACGGCGCCGAGGCCCTGGAGGCCCTTAAGGCCCGCGCCTTCGATCTGGTGCTGATGGACCTGCGCATGCCGGTCATGGACGGTCTGGAGGCGATCCGGTCGATCCGTCAGGATGAGCCGCCGGGAGAGCGCCTGCCGATCATCGTGGTCTCGGCAAATTCCGGCCCGGAGGATCGGGCGGCCAGCGCCCAGGCTGGCGCCGATCTCCACATCGCCAAACCGATCCGCGCCGAAAGCCTGTTTGGCGCCATTGCAGAGGCGCTCAGCGACCAAGGTCGATCTGAGAGAACCTGAGGGCCTCCTGGCCGGTCAGACCCTATTCTCCAAAACCTTCGCCAGGGTCCCTGGGGGTCATGCGGATCAGCCGGGAATCGGCCACGGCCGCCGTCCGGTGGGCGACCAGGACCTGATACTCCGGGTCGCGGACCATGGCGATGAAGGCCTCGGCGTTGGGATAGCTGGCGATAAAGGCCAGGTCCCAGACCTCACTCTGCGGCCCGGTCAGGGTGACCTCGGGCCGTCCCACCCACACCTGAAGTCCGCCCAGACGGCGGAAGATCGCCGCGGTGGTGCGGCCATAGGCCTGATAGGCCTGCAGGGCGGTCAGGCCCTTGTCCCGATCGGGGTGGCCCTCCGGGTACTGCGCCAGGGGACGCAGCCGGACGAGGTTGAGCATGTGGATCGGCTGATCCCGGGGCAGGGACTTAAACCGGCCCCAGGCCTCCCGTTCCGGATCGACATGAACTGATTGCGACATGTGTGCCCCTTGCGTTCCACAGCCATAAAGGTGGAAAGCCTAGAGCATGATGTGCAGACGGGTCACCCTGCATTGACCCCGACGGCGGGACTCAGTACCTACGCCGCCGTTTGCACGGCGGGCGGGGTTCACCCTGGCCCGCCTTTTTGCGACCCTGTGCGGCCCATAAGGAGTCTCCCATGACGAGCCAACTTCTCTCCGGCGCGACCGGCGTGCTGGCCCTGGCCGATGGGACAGTCCTGCAGGGAATCGGCGTCGGCGCAGCCGGCGAAGCCGTGGGCGAGGTCTGTTTCAACACCGCCATGACCGGCTATCAGGAGATCCTCACCGACCCTTCCTACATGGCCCAGATCATCGCCTTCACCTTCCCGCACGTGGGCAATGTGGGGACCAATCTGGAGGACGTCGAACAGATGTCTGGCGCCGCCGAGACCTCGGCCCGGGGCGCGATCTTCCGCGATGTCCCCACCGCGCCGGCCAACTGGCGGGCCGATTCCGATCTGGCCGGCTGGATGGCCCGGCGGGGGGTGATCGGCCTGGCTGGGGTGGACACCCGGGCGCTCACCCGCAGAATCCGCGAACGCGGCATGCCCCACGGGGTGATCGCCCACGACCCCCAGGGCCGGTTCGACCTGGAGGCCCTGGTGGCCCAGGCGCGGCGATGGACCGGCCTGTTGGGTCTCGACCTGGCCAAGGATGCGTCCTGCCTGCAACCCTTCGTCTATGGAGAGGGCCTGTGGACCTGGCCCGAGGGCTACGCCCCCTCAGCCTCGGAGCCAAGATTCGAGGTCGTGGTCATGGACTACGGGGTCAAGCGCAACATCCTGCGGGCGCTGGTCAGCGTCGGCGCCAAGGTGACGGTGGTTCCGGCTTCAACCTCGGCGGAGGATGTGCTGGCGCGCAAGCCCCATGGGGTCCTGCTGTCCAACGGCCCTGGGGACCCCGCGGCCACCGGCGCCTATGCCGTGCCCGAGATCCGCAGGCTGGTGGACAGCGGCGTGCCGGTGTTCGGCATCTGCCTGGGTCACCAGATGCTCTCCCTGGCGCTGGGCGCCCGGACGGTGAAGATGGACCAGGGCCACCATGGGGCCAATCATCCGGTCAAGGACCTGACCACCGGCAAGGTGGAGATCGTCTCCATGAACCACGGCTTCACCGTCGACCGCGACAGCCTGCCGCCGCCGGTGGTGGAGACCCATGTCTCCCTGTTTGATGGCACCAATGCCGGCATCGCCCTGAAGGGCCGGCCGGTCTTTTCAGTGCAGCATCACCCGGAGGCCTCCCCCGGACCCACGGATTCCCTTTACATGTTCGACCGCTTCGCCAGGCTGATGGACAAGGCCGGCTAAGACCTGCTTCGCCTTGCAGGGCGTCACCGGGCCTAGATTTCGCCCAGGGCGCCGATCGCGGCCACCGGCCCGCTGGGTCCAGCCTTGGGCGAGCCGCCGGGGGGCTCCACAGACACGGCGATCTGCGTTCCTGCGTGCGCCAGCTGGGAGATCGAGGCGTCCAGGGGCAAGGTCTTGGCCGTGCCGGGCTCCACCATGCCCAGTGACCGGGGCACCCCATCCTCTGCCGGTATCAGCCAGATCTGATGGACGTGCAGCGGATCGGTCCCCGGCGGCGCCAGGGAGGTGATGATCAGGGCCTGCCGCGCCGGATCATAGGAGGCTACGAACAGGGGTTGCCCGCCTTCGGTGTTCAGGCTGGCGTTCAGCAAAGGCGCCGTCGCTGTCGCTGGAGCCGGCAGGACCACCGGCGGGCGGTTGCCGAGATAGACCGCCACCATCAGGCTGGCGGCGGCCAGACCCATGGCGCCGACCGTCGCCCCGCGCCAGAAGATCAGGCGCCGGGCTAGCTGCGGGATGTTGTCGTTGACCGGCAGGGCCCGCTCGATCCGCGCCCAGACCTCGTTTGAAGGCTGCACCTCGGTCACCTCGGCCGCCAGGACCGCCAGGCGCCGCCGCCAGGCGTCCACAGCCTGGGCAAAGGCGGGCTCGGCCACCATCCGGCGCTCCGCCGCCGCCCGTTCCGGCGCGGTGAGAACCCCCAGGGCGTGTTCGGCGGCCAGGGCTTCAGGCTCGTTCATCTCTGGACCCAAATCGCTCATGGCTCCAGGCACCCCTTCAGCTTCATCAGCCCCCGCCGAATCCAGCTCTTGACTGTCCCGAGCGGCGCGTCGAGCCGCTGGGCCAGGGCCTCATAGGTGACGCCTTCAAAAAAGGCGGTGCGGATGGCTTTCTCGGTGCGATCATCCAGTTCGGCGAGGCAGCGCTGCAGGGCGCCTATCGCCTCGGCGGACTCCAGCAGGGCCGTGGCGCTGGGGGCGCCATCGGCGATTTCCATATCATCGATCTGTTCGGCCCGGGCCAGGGGACCCCGGGCCCGCAGGCGATCAATCGCCCGGTTGCGGGCTATGGTGGACATCCACGTCATCACGCTCGCCCGGGCCGGATCAAACCGGTCGGCGCGCCGCCAGATGGTGACATAGACGTCCTGCAGCACGTCCTCACTCTCATCCTTGTCGGAGAGGATACGCAGGCAGACGCCAAATAGCTTCGAGGAGGTGGCCTGATAGAGCTGTCGCAGGGCCTCGCGGTCGCCGACGGCGACCCTGGACATCAAGGCGGAGAGGTCGTCGGCAGTCACAGAGGGCACGGCGTCTCTTCGGAATGAACGGCAGGCGGAATCCGCCTTGACGCCAAACTGCCGGGCGAGCCCGGCGGAGGCAAGGCACTATCGCAGGCTGCAATGACGGCGACGCCCCGGGAATTGCGCCCTCGCCACAGTGTCGGCGACGGGACGATCAGAGTTCGGCAGGGGCCTGTTCGATCAGAAGTATCTCCGCCGGCTCCAGGCCTACGGCCAGGCCAGTGTGCCATTGGCCTGCCGATTCGACCGCGAACTCGCCGGCCTCCACATCCTGGCGATCCCCGGTGACCAGGTTGGACACCTGCAGTCGCCCGGACTTCACATAGATGTAACGCAGCGCCGAACGGGCATTTTCAGGCAGGCTCTCCCCGGGCGCCAGGATGGCCTGTATCACCATCATGCGGACACGGTCGCCGTGCCGAGGCTCGTCATCCTGTGGCAGGGCGAAGCTCAACGGGGCGACCGGACGGCTGTCGGCGGAAGGCGGGGGACTGGGGGCGGCCAAGGCCAGCCCCGGAAGAAGCGCCGCCAGCACGCCGAAAAGCCTTAACATTCTCATAATGATCCTCCCGCCGGTCCCCGTAGCACGAGGCGGGCCAGACCGACCACGTCTATCTGGCGAACCTGCGCTCGCGTCCAAGGGGAAGTCAGCGCCCCCCAACTCATCCTCACTGGCACAGGCGCAGACGCCGCCGCATCCTCCGGGGACTGGTCGCGTAATGGGTCAATTAGCTTTTTTTATCATGAGTTTAATTGGAGACTGTCATGACGGGGGCGCCGCCGCCGGTCTTCCGACAAGTCAGGGGAGCCCGCCCGGGATTCAACTTGCGGTTCGCCGAAAATTCAGCCAGATTTTGAAAGTCAACCTCGCAAGGGCACGGACGACTTTTCCAGCCTATTCCCGGCCCGGACAGGCTCTGCCGAACGCCCCTATCGAATTTGAACCCCCGCAATGAACTGTTTGCGGGCGGCTGACCTATCCAAGGACTGATACGCTCCATGTCTACCGGCACCGTAAAGTGGTTCAACGGCCAGAAGGGTTTCGGCTTCATCACCCCCGATGAAGGCGGTCCCGACGTTTTCGTTCACATTTCAGCCGTTGAGCGCGCCGGCCTGCGCACGCTCAATGAAGGCGACAAGATCACCTTCGAGTTGGAACGCGACCGCCGTAGCGGCAAGATGGCGGCTTCCAACCTGCAGGTCTGATCCCGCAGGCCCGAAGGCCCAATGCACGAACCTTCCCGAAGGCCGGCGCGCAGGCGCCGGCCTTCTTCCGTTTTGGGCCGCCGTACTCACCTTGGCCAGGGTCGTGAAGGAGGCGCTTGCACGCCCCCGACTCCCTCTCTAAACGGGCGACTTAACCTGCATTCTGACCGGTGTCGGGCGCGCTGATGGGCGCGGCCGCCCTTGCGCGCGGAAAAAACATGCCCAGACGCTCCGACATCTCCTCGATCCTCATCATCGGCGCCGGCCCGATCATTATCGGCCAGGCCTGTGAGTTCGACTATTCCGGCGTCCAGGCCTGCAAGGCCCTGAGGGCCGAAGGCTATCGGATTATCCTGGTCAACTCCAATCCGGCCACGATCATGACCGACCCGGACGTGGCCGATGCGACCTATATCGAGCCGATCACGCCCGAGATGGTGGAGAAGATCATCGCCAAGGAGCGGCCCGACGCACTGTTGCCGACCATGGGCGGCCAGACGGCCCTGAACACCGCCCTCGCCCTCGAGGCCTCCGGCGCCCTGGCCCGCTACAATGTGGAGATGATCGGCGCCCGGGCCGAAGTCATCGACAAGGCCGAAGACCGTCAGAAATTCCGCGACGCCATGGACGCCATCGGACTGGAGAGCCCCAAGTCCAAGGCCGCCCACACCATGGAGGAGGCCATGGAGGGCCTTGAGTTCGTGGGCCTTCCGGCCATTGTCCGCCCGTCCTTCACCCTGGCCGGCACCGGCGGCGGCATCGCCTATAACCTCGAGGAATTCCGCGAGATCGTGGAGCGCGGCCTCGACCTCTCGCCGACCACCGAGGTCCTGGTCGAGGAGAGCGTGCTGGGTTGGAAGGAATACGAGATGGAGGTCGTCCGCGACAAGGCCGACAACTGCATCATTGTTTGCTCCATCGAAAACATCGATCCCATGGGAGTCCATACCGGCGATTCCATCACCGTCGCCCCGGCCATGACCCTCACCGACAAAGAGTATCAGGTGATGCGGGCGGCCTCCATCGCCGTGCTGCGGGAGATCGGCGTGGAAACCGGCGGCTCCAATGTCCAGTTCGCGGTCAATCCTGCTGACGGCCGCATGGTGGTCATCGAGATGAACCCGCGGGTGTCGCGCTCCTCGGCCCTGGCGTCCAAGGCCACCGGCTTCCCCATCGCCAAGGTCGCCGCCCGGCTGGCGGTGGGCTATACCCTCGACGAGCTGATGAACGACATCACCGGGGCGACGCCGGCTTCGTTTGAGCCTTCCATCGACTATGTGGTGACCAAGATTCCCCGCTTCGCCTTCGAGAAGTATCCGGGGGCCGAGGCGACCCTCTCCACCTCGATGAAGTCGGTGGGTGAGGTCATGGCCATTGGCCGCACCTTCGCCGAGAGCCTGCAGAAGGCCCTGCGCGGCCTTGAGACCGGACTGAATGGTCTCAACGAGATCGCCATCGAGAACGCGTCCGATCCGGAGATGGGCCACGCCGCAATCCTGCGCGCCCTGGGACAGCCGACGCCCGACCGGCTGCTGGTGATCGCCCAGGCCTTTCGCCATGGGCTGAGCGTCGAGGAGGTGAACGCCGCCTGCGCCTACGAGCCCTGGTTCCTGCGCCAGCTGGAACACCTGGTTGCCGAGGAGGCCCGCCTGGCCCGCGACGGCCTGCCGACCACCGCCGAGGCCCTCCGGGCGCTCAAGGCCCAGGGCTTCTCCGACGCCCGGCTGGCCGCCCTGACCCACACCACCGAGGCCGAGGTGCGCGAACTGCGGCGCGGCCTGGGGGTTCGGCCGGTGTTCAAGCGCATCGACACCTGTGCGGGCGAGTTCCGGGCAGAGACGCCCTACATGTACTCCACCTACGAGACCGGCGCCCTAGGCCAGGTCGCGGAATGCGAGAGCGAGCCCTCAGACGCCCGGAAGGCCATCATCCTGGGCGGCGGTCCCAACCGGATCGGACAGGGGATCGAGTTCGATTATTGCTGCTGCCACGCCGCCTTCGCCATGGCCGACATCGGGGTGGAATCGATCATGGTCAACTGCAACCCTGAGACCGTCTCCACCGACTACGACACCTCCGACCGCCTGTACTTCGAGCCCCTCACCGCCGAGGACGTGCTGGAACTGATCGAGGTTGAGCGCAGCCGCGGAACCCTGCTGGGCGTAATCGTCCAGTTCGGCGGTCAGACGCCGCTGAAGCTCGCCAAGCCCCTTGAGGACGCCGGCATCCCGATCCTGGGCACAAGTCCCGACGCCATCGACCTGGCCGAGGACCGCGAACGCTTCCAGCAGTTGCTGCATCGGCTGAAGATCGCTCAGCCGATCAACGCCATCGCCCGCTCCGACGAGGAGGCCTTCACCGCCGCCCATCAGGTAGGCTACCCCGTGGTCATCCGCCCGTCCTACGTCCTGGGTGGTCGGGCCATGGAAATCATCCGCGATGACGAGCAGCTGGCCCGCTATGTTCGCGACGCCGTGCGGGTCTCGGGCGACAGCCCGGTCCTGCTGGATCAGTATCTGTCCCGCGCCACCGAGGTGGATGTGGACGCCCTGTGCGACGGCGAGACCGTCTTCGTGGCCGGGGTGATGGAGCACATCGAGGAAGCCGGCGTCCATTCCGGCGACAGCGCCTGTTCCATGCCCCCCTTCTCGCTGAAGCCCGAGACCATCGCCGAGCTGAAGCGTCAGACCGAGGCCATGGCCCACGCCCTGCAGGTGCGCGGCCTGATGAACGTGCAGTTCGCCATTGAAGAGCCCCACAGCGACGCCCCGCGCATCTATGTGCTGGAGGTCAACCCCCGGGCCAGCCGGACCGTGCCCTTCGTGGCCAAGACCATTGGCCGACCCCTGGCGGCCATCGCCGCCAAGATCATGGTCGGACGCAAGCTCGCCGAGTTCAATCTGGTCGACGCCCCCTACGACCATGTGGCCGTCAAGGAAGCCGTCTTCCCCTTCGCCCGGTTCGCCGGCGTCGATACGGTGCTGGGTCCGGAGATGCGCTCCACCGGCGAGGTCATGGGCCTGGACTGGCGTCGGCCGGGAGAACCCGACTCCTCAGCGGCCTTTGCCCGGGCCTTCGCCAAGAGCCAACTGGGAGGTGGAACGATTTTGCCGAAGTCCGGCGCCGTGTTTGTCTCGGTGAAGGACAGCGACAAGCCCTGGATCCTGACCCCGGTGCGCCTCCTGCTGGAGCAGGGCTTCACCATTCTCGCCACCAGCGGCACCTGCGACTATCTGACCGCCCAGGGGCTCAGCGTCCAGCCGGTCAAGAAGGTGCTGGAGGGCCGGCCCCACATTGTCGACGCCATGAAGAACGGCGAGGTGAAGCTGGTGTTCAACACCACTGAGGGCAAGCAGTCCCTGTCGGACTCCTTCGCCATCCGCCGCACGGCCCTGATGATGAAGACTCCCTATTTCACCACCGCCGCCGGCGCCCTGGCCGCCGCCCAGGCGATCATCGCCACCGCCACCGACAGCCTCGATGTACGGCCTTTGCAGAGCTATGCCCACGGGTGAGGGACCCATGAGGGGAGATTTTGAATTCCTCGTCAGAATTCTCCTCGTTTTGTCACAATTGACAAAACAGTGTGTGGTTGAAGTTGACGCGGCCCTGACTCGGGCGCACGCTCCCCCTGTCGCCTGGCTCAAACAGGCACGGGCGCTTACGGGCGGCCCAGTTTCGGAATCAAGCGGTCGCCCGCAATGCAGCGTCTCCCGTGACGCCTGTCGCAGTCCGGCATCGAGCCCTGGCCTACCGCCAAGGCCGGCAACCAGAAGACTGTTTAGGGAGATCGCCATGCAATTGGATGAAGGTCACGACACCGCCCATCCGCCGCGGCGCCGCCATCTGCTGCGAAGGTTCGAAGGGGTCACAGACCTGATGGTCGTCGCGCTGATCATCCTTTTTGGGGGAGCCATGCTGTTTGGCCTGCTCACCGCCGGGGGTAACCCAGCGTACATGCAGTGATCTGACCCAAGGCTGGTCTGTGGGCAATCCCCGGGCCAGCCCGTCCGGGCGGGATCATGAGTGGTCCGCCAAGGCGACACAGAGCTGACTTCGATTCTGTCGGCCCAGGTGGATCGCGCCGCAGCTCGTTATGCCTCACCTGAGAGCGCCGTCATCTCACAGGAGCGGCAAGGCTTCCCTACCCGCAGCGCCTGAGCTACCCCCGTTTCAAAGCGACGTCAGACGCAGAACCGCCGGGCGCGGCAGGGACGGAGAACGACCATGGCGGGACGGGTGGACGGCAAGGTGGCCCTGGTGACCGGGGCGGCGAGCGGTATAGGGTTGGCCTGTGCCGAACGCCTGGCGGCGGAGGGCGCCCGGGTCATTCTGACTGACCTGAGTGACGCGGCCGACGCCGCTAAGGCGATCAAGGCTCAGGGCGGCGAGGCCAGCTACCTGCATCAGGACGTCACCGATGAAGCCCGGTGGGTCGAGGTGATCAAGGCCGTGCGCCAGAGCCACGGCCGTCTGGACATTCTGGTCAACAATGCCGGCATCGGGCTGGGGGGATCGGTGCTCGACATGACCCTGGCCGACTTCCGCCGGCAGATGGCCGTCAATGTCGAGGGGGTCTTCCTGGGGGTTAAACACACCCTGCCCCTAATGCGGGAAAGCGGCGATGGGGGCAGCATCATCAACATGTCCTCGGTGGCGGGCCTGAAGGGCGCCGCGTCCCTGGCCGGCTATTGCGCCAGCAAGGGAGCGGTGCGGCTGTTCACCAAGTCCGTCGCCCTGGAGTGCGCTGCGGCCGGCGACAGGGTGCGGGTGAACTCGGTCCATCCGGGCATCATCGAGACGCCGATCTGGGACACCATCATCGGGACCGGCGGGCCAGGCTCAAACGCCGGTCCGCAGCGGGCCGCCAGCCTCGACGCCATGGCCAGCCTCGCCACGCCCCTGGGCTTCAAGGGTGATCCGGGCGATATCGCCGATGGGGTGCTGTGGCTCGCCAGCAGCGAGTCCCGCTACGTCACAGGCGCCGAACTGGTGATCGACGGCGGGCTTTCAGTCCGCTAAGTCGCTGCCCATGAGCGCCACTCTGCATGTGATCTTCGGGCCCCAGGGCGCCGGCAAGTCCACCTATGCCCGCGACCTCGCCCGTCGCCTGCCGGCGGTGGCCTTCGCCATCGACGAATGGATGGGCCGGCTGTTCGGCCCCGACATGCCTGAGCCGCTTGAGTTCGAGTGGATGATGGACCGGGTGGAGCGCTGCGAGCAGCAGATCTGGTCTACCGCCGCCGGCGTCCTGGCGGCGGGAACCTCGGTGGTCATGGACCTGGGCCTGATGCGCCGCAGCGATCGCCAGCGGGTGGCTGAGATCGCCGAAGCTGTGGAAATCCCGCTGCAGTTCCACTTTGTCACCGCCCCGGCTGAGATCCGCCGCGAGCGGGTCCTCGGGCGCCAGGAGGTCAGCGGCGAGGGCTTCCGGCTCCTGGTGACCCCGGAGATGTTCCACTTCAGCGAAAGGGCCTATGAGGTCCCCGACGATGCCGAACTGCGGGGCTGCATTGTCAGCGAGAGCGTCTGACGTTCGGGGCCTGGGCGGCGCCTCGCGCCACATGGCCGCCACCCTCTTGCGTTTCGCAGCGCACACTCATATCGTTTCACCCCCGGACGTTGGCGCCCGCGGCCGGAGAAATCCCTTAGGCGCATTACCCGAGTCTTCACCTGCCATGGAAAAAGTCCCGATGACCGCCGGGGGCTATCAGGCTCTCGACGAAGAACTGAAGCGTTTGAAGACGGTCGAACGGCCGTCTGTAATCGCTGCGATCTCCGAGGCCCGCGAGCACGGCGACCTTTCGGAGAACGCCGAGTACCATGCCGCCAAGGAGCGGCAGGGCTGGATCGAAGGCCAGATCGCGGAGATCGAGGATAGGCTCGCCCGCGCCCAGGTGATTGATGTCTCCAAGCTGTCTGGCAAACAGGTGAAGTTTGGCGCGACCGTCTCCCTGGTGGACGAGGACACCGAAGAAGAGTCCCGCTACCAGATCGTCGGCGAGCATGAAGCCGATGTGAAGGGGGGGCGGATCTCCATCTCCTCGCCCATCGCCCGCGCCATTATCGGCAAGGAGATCGGCGACGTGGTCGAGGTCAACGCCCCGGGCGGCGTGCGCTCCTACGAGATTCTCAGGGTCGATTGGATTTAGAGGGCGATCCCTGTAGGCGGACCCGGGATAGACGCTCAGAATGGGCAGCCGCCTTCTGGCCACATCTTGCGCCAGCGCCGCCACGCCAGCGCCGCAATGATCCGACATTCCCGGGCCTGACGCTCGGAGCCGGCGCCCCCATGGACTTGCCTGTGACCAGATCTGCAGAGACGCCGCTTCGGGTCTGGGTTGTCTCCGACGGCCGGCCCGGGATCGAAAATCAAGGCCTGGGCCTCGCCGAGGCGATAGCCGGCCTGAGGCCGGTGGACATCAGCATCAAGCGCGTCAGCTGGCGCGGCGGCCTGGGCGCCCTGCCCTGGTGGTTGAACCCTGCACCCCTGCAGTCCCTGAGCCCTGGCTGCGACATTGCTCCGCCGTGGCCGGACCTCTGGATCGCTGCGGGGCGGGCGACCCTTCCGCTGTCCCTGCGCATGCGTCGCTGGGGCCGGCGGCGCACCTTCGTCATTCAGCTGCAGGACCCCCGGGTGCCGGCCGGCGCCTTCGATCTGGTCATACCGCCCAAGCATGATCGGCTGCAGGGGGACAATGTGCTGCCCATCGTCGGCTCGCCACACCGGGTCACCCCCGCCCGGCTGGCCGCCGACTACGCCCGATTTGAGGATCAGTTGGATGAGCTGCCTCGCCCCCGGGTGGCGGTGCTCATTGGCGGCAAGTCCAAGGCCTTCGGCCTGTCGCCGGAACGCGCCGCCGCCATGGCCCACGAGATCGAGCTGCCGATACTTCAGGAGGGCGGCTCCGTCATGATGACCTTTTCCCGCCGCACCCCAGATGACGCCAAGGCCCTGCTGAGCGCCCGTCTGCGCCACCTGCCGGGCATGATCTGGGACGGGGAAGGCGAGAACCCCTACTTCGCCTTCCTGGCGGCGGCCGATTACATCCTGGTTACCGAGGAATCCACCAACATGACCACCGAGGCCGCCTCTACCGGCAAGCCGGTGTTCATCTTGCGGATGGAGGGCGAGAGCCTGAAATTTCGCCTTTATCATGAGGAGCTTGAGCGGCTGGGCGCCGCCAGGCCATTTGGCGGGGCCTTCCACAGCTGGACCTATGAGCCCCTGGCGGAGACCGCCCGGGCGGCGGCCGAGGTTCTGGCCCGCTACGACGCCCATAGCCGCGCCCAGACCGGCTAAACAGAACCGCTAGACAGTCTGATTCAGGCGCGATACCCGCCGAGACCGTTCAATCCCGAGGTGTAACGTGACCCCGACCAACCTGGCCGCTGTCCTCTCGCAGAGCGCCGCCGATCCGCGCCTGGCTGAGCTGATTGCGGCGGTGGCAGAGGCCTGTGTGGCCATCAATGGCCATGTGCGCCGCGGCGCCCTGGGCCAGGCCATGGGCGCCCTGGGACACGAGAATGTCCAGGGCGAGGTGCAGCAGAAACTCGACGTGCTCTCCAACGACATCCTGTTGGCGCGTTGCGCTCAGGCGCCGGGGCTCTGCGCCATGGCCTCCGAGGAAATGGACACGATCCACCGAGCCCGGGCGGCGCCCGCTGAGGGAGGCTACCTGCTGCTGTTCGACCCCCTGGACGGGTCCAGCAACATCGCCGTCAATGTCTCCATCGGCACGATCTTCTCCGTCCTGCCGACCCCCGAGGACAGCGTTGGCCGCGCCGTTACGGAGGCTGACTTTCTGCAGCCAGGTCGCCGTCAGGTGGCTGCAGGCTATGTGGTCTATGGCCCCCAGACCCAGATGGTCCTGACCCTCGGAAAGGGTGTGATCGCCTTCACCCTCGATCCCGACAGCGCCGACTGGATCCTGACGGGCGCCGACCTCCGCATTCCCCGAGACACCAGGGAATTCGCCATCAACACGGCCAATTCCCGCCATTGGGCCGCGCCGGTCAGTCGCTATGTGGAGGAATGCCTCGCCGGGGTCGAAGGCCCCCGGGGCAAGGATTTCAACATGCGCTGGGTCGCCTCGATGGTGGCCGACGTGCACCGGGTGATGAGCCGCGGCGGGATCTTCATGTACCCCTGGGACAAGCGCGAACCCGACCGGGCGGGCAAGCTGCGCCTCATGTATGAAGCCAACCCCATGGCCCTGCTGGTGGAACAGGCTGGCGGCGCCGCCTTTGACGGCCTGGGACACACCCTCGACGCCCAGGTCACCAGCCTGCACCAGCGCGCCTCGGTCATGCTCGGTTCAGCCGCCGAGATCGCAAGGCTGCGGAACTACCATCAGGCTTGAGCCTGCCCCCTCCGGGGCGACCGCTGGCCGCAGGCCAATACGGTTAACAGTTGCTTAGAGGCGCGGCCCTAGCCTGCCCCGGATCACCCAGCGCCGGAGCCCCGCCGTGACCCCCTCGCCCCTAGTGAAAGAGCTGAAGGGTCTCCTGCCGGCGCCCCTGGTGGTCGAGACCCTGGAGACCTTCAAGGACATGCTGCGGGCCGCTGGCGCCGCCCCTGAGGCCGAAGACCCGGACGTGGACGCCCTGGTTGACGCCCTGAGGGCCCGTGACCGCCCCCGGCTGGGACAGGTCTATGACGCCATGCGCGAGACCGACGTCTTCCACCGGATCGTCACCGCCGAGCCGCTCCGCGAGGCGGCCCAGGCCATGACCGGCGCCCGACGGTTGCACAGCCCGTTTCAGCACGCGGTGTTTCGGATGGACCTGGCCGGCGAGCCCTGGCGGGGCTTCGACTGGCATCAGGACTATCCCTACAACATGCTCTGTTCCAGGTCCGTCACCGCCTGGACGCCCCTGACCCCGTCGGGGGCGGCAAATGGCGGCGTAGATCTGGTGGAGACCACAGAGCCCCGCCTCTACCCCGTCGATGTCAGGGTCAAGCGGGATGCCCAGGGCCGGGCTCTGGGGACCACCGACGCCTTTATCACCGAACCCCTCCACGCCGGGTTCAAGGCCGCCAGCCGCAAGCCGGAACTCCAACCCGGCGACGTGCTGATGTTCCACAACACCGTGCCGCACCGCTCCGGATACAATCCCGGCCCCAGGCACCGCTATTCCATTCAGGTCCGGTTCGGCGACCTGCTGGCGCCCGAGGTCATCGCGCGCGGCTGGCGCAACCGCCGGGCCGACGGGTTTGAGGCCTTCGCCGCCCTGCATCCGGACCTGATCGCTTCGAAGGAATACCCATGAGCGCCTCCCCCCGGATTCCCGCTGACGAGACCCTGCGCAGCCTGCTCAAGGGCCATCTGGACGATCACGACCTGATCGCCAACCTCGCCTCCTTTGGCCGGCGGATGCACTTCATGAAGGCCTTCGCCCACTATGAGGTCTTCAAGCTGATCGAGGACATGCCCGGGGATATCGTCGAGTGCGGGGTCTATAAGGGCGCGTCCCTGCTGACCTTCGCCCGCTTCCTGGAGACCTTCAGCCCCGGCGACCGGACCCGGAAGGTGCTGGGCTTTGATCACTTCAAGGGCCTGGCGGACCGTTCCGAGAGGGACGGCCTCGACCCGCGGGTGGGCAATACCGCCGACGGCTGGAATCCCGCCCAGTTCCGCAACACCCTGTTTGCCCTGGTAGACGCCTTCAATGCCGACTCCTTCGTGCCCCAGCGCCCGCGGGTGGAGCTGATCGATGGGGATGTCCGCCAGACCGCCCATGCCTATGTGGCCGAGCATCCCGGGCTGCGCATCGCTCTGCTGCATCTGGACATGGACCTCTATGAACCGACGCTCGAGGCCCTCAAGGCGTTCTGGCCGCGCATCCTCACCGGAGGGGTAGTGCTGCTGGACGAGTACGCCATCCGCGAATGGCCGGGGGAAAGCGAAGCCCTGGAAGAATTCTTCGAGGGGGCGGCCCCGAGAATCGAGAAGTTCGGCTGGGCGTCGGCCCCCGGGGGCTTCTTCGTCAAGGAATAGGTCCCTGTCGGCTCAGGACGGCGCCTTGCCGCCGCAATGACGGCTACCTTGCGCCCACAGGAGCCCCAGATTGATTCTTGCCCTTCTTCAGGCCCGCCTCAGTTCCACCCGTCTGCCCGGCAAGGTGCTCCTGCCCCTGGCCGGCGCCCCCATGCTCCTGCGCCAGATCGAACGGGTGGCGCGGGCGCGCAGGCTCGACCAGATCGTCGTGGCCACCAGCCTGGACGCCAGCGATGACTCTCTGGCTGAGGTTCTTGAGGGGGCCGGTATCGCCGTCCATCGCGGGTCGCTGGCCGATGTCCTGTCCCGCTTTGTCGGCGCCCTGGAGGCCTGGCCTGCCGACCATGTGGTCCGCCTGACCGGCGACTGTCCGCTGATCGATGCCGAGGTGATCGACGCCACCATCGACCTGCACCTGGCGCAGAATGCCGACTATACCCACAACCGCTATGACCCTTCGGGCTATCCCAAGGGCCAGGATGTGGAGGTGCTATCGGCGGACGCCCTGCGGCGCACCGCAAGGGAGGATCACAGCCCCCAGGCCCGGGAGCATGTCACCTGGGCGGTGCGCAACGCCCCGGATCGCTACCGCCTCGCCCGCCTGGATCCTCCCGTCGACGAGGGCCAGGTGCGCTGGACTGTCGACACCGCCGACGACTATGAGTTCGTCCGCCAGGTCTATGAGGGACTCTATCGCGCCAACCCGGCCTTTTCCTCCGACGATGTCCGCGCCTTTGTGCGGACCAGGCCCGATCTGATCACCTTTGGCGGAGCGCCACGCCTATGACCCCGCGGGTTCTGTTTATCGCCCATGCCGGGCCCCGGGTCGGGGGCGGCCATGTGATGCGCAGCCTGACCCTGGCTGCGGCCCTCACCGAACGGGGCGCCCGATGTGAGTTCATGGCCGACGCCCATGTGCAGGCGATCCTGTCAGCCTATGCGCCAGACATCCCCCGGCGCGCCATCGCCTCCATGGCCCCCGATGTCCTCGCCGAGCAGGCCGGAGATCAGGCCTTCGAGGCCGTGGTCTTCGATCATTATGGCCTGGAGCGGCAGGCCCACGAGGCGATCGCTGACGGCCGTCCAGCCCTGGTCATCGACGACCTGGCGGACCGCCCCCTGGGCGGCGCGGTCGTCCTGGACTCAGGCCCCGCCCGAACCGAAGCCGACTATCGCGGCCTGACCGCCCCGGGCGCACGCCTGTTGCTGGGTCCGAGCTACGCCCCCGTGCGACCCGCCTTTGCGGCCCTGCGCAACACCGCCCTGACCCGTCGCCAGGCAGCGCCGCGACGGGTGCTGGTCTCCATGGGGCTCACGGATCTCGACGGGATCACCGGGCGGGTGGTGGAGCAGCTGCGGCGGCGCTATGGCGAAACGGTCCTGGATGTGGTGGTGGGCGCCGGCGCCCCCAGCCGAAAGGGCCTGACCCGCATCGCCGCCCATGATCCGCGCCTGACCCTGCATGTGGACACGCCGGAAATGGCCGAGCTGGCCGCCGCTGCCGATCTGGCCGTAGGCGCCGCCGGATCGGCCATGTGGGAGCGCTGCGTGCTGGGACTGCCCAGCGTGGTGGTGGTGATCGCCGACAATCAGGTTCCTGCCGCCATCGCCCTGTCCAAGGCCGGCGCGGTGCTGATGGTGGACAGCCGCGCCGAGACCTTCGGCGTCGACTTCGACCGGGCCATGACCCGCCTGTTCATCGACGATGCCTTGAGGGCCAGCCTGGCCGAGCGCAGCGCCGAGCTGTGTGATGGGGCCGGCGCCGCCAGGGTCGCCGACGCCTTCTGGCCATTGCTGGTCCAGGCTGCGACCGTCTGACGCAGGCGCCTTAACCGAGTTTTCCGACCTTGACCTCATGATGGGCCGTCACAAGGAGGTCGGGGAGGCCGTGAGGTGAGCAGGGTTCGCATTATCGGGGGGGGGCTGACCGGCATCCTCGCCGCCTTTGAGGCCCACCGTCTGGGCGTCCGGGACATTGTCCTGGAAGACGCCCTCGACCGTCTCGGGGGCTGGAGCCTGCCCCGGGTCTCCCATGGCCTGGAGCTCCGGGATGGGGCGTTCGCCTTCGGTCCGTCCCATGATCCCATTCGCCAGGCCCTGGAATGGCGCGGGATGGCCTTTGATGAGGTCGACCTGCACTTCGGCGCCATCAGCCCGTCCCTCAACGGCCCCAGCGCCAGCTGGGGCGAAGGTCCTGTCCTGGCGGCGGGCGGGCTTTCGCTGGTCTCAAACCAGGCCCCGGCCTCCATCCAGGACATTCTCCGCGGCTATCCCCGGGCGGTCGCTGATCCCCTCGCCCAATACTGTCAGTGGCGCCTCGGGGCCTGGCTTGATCAGGTCCATGCCAGCGCCGCCCCGGCCCTGGGACTTGATCAGGTTCGTCTTGCCCCTGTAGGTCAAGATCCGGCCGGCAACATCTCCGCGCCCCGGCGCGGGGCCGTACCCCGCAACGGCCTCGATGGACTTTTCGCCTCCGCCAGCCGCGCCCTGGCCGGGCTCGGGGTTGAGATCCGCCTGCACTGCCTGGTGTCGCCCCGCGAGGTCGCCCACACCCGCGCCGCCGATGAACTGGTGGTCTGGGCCGCCGACCCCCTGCCCCTGTTCGACCTGGCCTCCGGGCGAGGCCAAAGGCCGCGTATGACCGGCGAGCGGGTGGCGAGCTACGTCTTCCGCGCCCGCCTTGAGGCGCCCATGCCGCTTACGGTGCGCAACTTCACGGGAGAGGGCAAGGTCAGCGCGGTTCGGGTCTATCAGAGCCGGTGGGAGACCCTGGTCAGTGTGGAATGCGTCGACGAAGCCGGCGACGAGGCGCTGCGGGCCGAGGTGCTGCGGCTGCTCTCCCCGTTCGCGCGCCGCCCGATGATTCTGGATGCCTGTCTGCTGAGCAGCATGCGCACCCGCTTTACCTGCCCCTCGGTGGAGGCGGTGCAGAAGCTGGCCAAGCTCGAGGCGGAACTCGACACTGCCCATCAGGGCGGCTTCATTGTCGCCGGATGGGAACCGGCCGATCTGGGCGCTCGCTTCTCCAGCCTGGCGCGGCAGATGGCCGTCAGGCTGCAGCGGGCCGGCGCCAGGGCGGCGGTGGCCTGATGGTCGGGCCGCAGGTCCAGCTGCGCGATGTGACGCCTGCCGACCGCGATCGCCTTCGCCAGTGGCGCAACCAGCCGGACGTCGCCCAATGGATGTATACCGACAGCCAGATCAGCGAAGCGGACCACGCCCGCTGGTTTGCCGCCGCGCTGGCCGATCCCACCCGGCGTTACTGGATCATCACCCTGGATGACGAGCCGGTGGGTCTGGCCAATCTTGCCGACATCTCGCCCGCCCACCGCCGCTGCGCCTGGGCCTATTATCTCGCCTCCCCCTCCGTGCGGGGCAAGGGTGTCGGCGCCTATGTGGAATACTGGGTGATCGAGCAGGTGTTCGGCGCCATGGGCCTGACCAAGCTGTGGTGCGAGGTTCTGGTGGAGAACGAGTCCGTGTGGAAGCTGCACGAGTCCTTCGGGTTCCGCCGCGAGGCCCTGTTCCGCCAGCATGTCTGGAAGGCCGGCGCGCCCCGGGACGTGGTGGGGCTGGGCCTTCTGGCCGAAGACTGGGCCACGACCCGGGAGACCAGCCGCGAGCGTCTGCGCGCCAGGGGCTACGCTTTGGACGAGCTGTCTTGAAGCATGTCCCAGGCCAGGGGCTCGCCCCGCTGGAGATCACGGGCGGCGATCTTGCCCATCACCGCAGGGAGATGCTGCGGGGCCAGACCAAGGCCCGGTCGGATCGATCTGACATCGGAGGCGGTGAGCGGCGCGCCGACCTTCACATCGGCCGCGACATAGAGCGAGCGGCGGAACCGGGCGTTGGCGCGTTCTGAACCCAGCAGATCGTAATGGGCGGCGCCCAGGGCCTCCCAGGCCGCCCGGGCGTCCGCCGTCAGGGCTGAAAACTCCGAAGGCTCCAGGGAAAAGGCGGCGTCCGGTCCCCCGTCAGCCCGGGCCAGGGTGAAGTGCTTCTCGATCACGCAGGCGCCGAGGGCCACGGCGGTCACCGCTGCGGCCGTACCCGGGGTATGATCCGACAGGCCGATGGGGCAGCCGAACCGGGCCGCCATGTCGGGGATGGTGCGCAGATTGGCGTCGGCGAAGCTGGCCGGATAGCTCGACACGCAGTGCAGCAGCGCCACGCCGGACGCCCCTGCAGCCAGCGCCGTGTCCCGGGCCGCTTCAATTTCCCCCAGATTGGCCATGCCCGTGGAGATGATCAACGGTTTGCCCTGGCGAGCCGCATAAGCGATCAGCGGCAGGTCGATGGCCTCGAAGGAGGCGATCTTGTAGGCTGGGGCATCGAGGCTGGCGAGGAGGTCGACGGCGGTCTCATCAAAGGGGCTGGAGAACAGGATCACCCCCCGGCTCCTGGCCCGCTCGAACAGGGCCGGGTGCCACCCATAGGGGGTCTGAGCCTCCTGGTAGAGCTCATAGAGGCTCCGACCATCCCATAGCCCGCCGGTAATGCGGAACTCCGGTCGATCCACATCCATGGTGATGGTGTCGGCGGTATAGGTCTGAATCTTGATCGCATCGCAGCCCGTGGCGGCCGCGGCATCAATCATCGCCAGCGCCCGATCCAGGTCGCCATTGTGGTTGCCAGACAGCTCGCAGATGATGAAGGGCGGCTGGCCCGGACCGATCTTGCGGCCGGCGATCTCGATGGTGGTCTGGTCAGGCACGACTCGGTCCCCGTAGGCAGGACTGGAGCCTGGACCCTGACCTCAAAACAGGCGGTTAAGTCGGGGTTTTGCGCCCGCGCCCTCGCGCATTGCGGAATCATCTCTAAATAGACCCCATGTCTGAGCCTTGCACCACACGCTGCCTGATCATCGGGTCTGGTCCGGCCGGTTACACCGCCGCCATCTATGCCGCCCGCGCCCTGCTGAATCCGGTCCTGATCGCAGGCCTGCAGCCCGGCGGCCAGCTGACCATCACGACGGATGTGGAGAACTATCCCGGCTTCGCCGAGGCGATCCAGGGTCCGTGGCTGATGGAGCAGATGCAGGCCCAGGCCGCGCATGTCGGGACCGCGATCATCAATGATATCGTCCTGAAGGTGGACCTTTCCCAGCGCCCGTTCCGGCTGGAATGCGATTCCGGGGCGGTGTGGCTGGCCGAAACCGTGATCATCGCCACGGGCGCCCAGGCCAAGTGGCTGGGCCTCGCCAGCGAGCAGAAATTCCAGGGGTTTGGCGTCTCGGCCTGCGCCACCTGCGACGGCTTCTTCTATCGCGGCAAGGATGTGGTGGTGGTCGGCGGCGGCAATACGGCCGTGGAGGAGGCCCTGTTCCTCACCAATTTCGCCTCCAAGGTCACCCTGGTCCATCGCCGCGATGAGCTGCGCGCCGAGAAGATCCTGCAGGAGCGTCTGTTCAGCCATCCCAAGGTCGAGGTGGTCTGGGACTGCGCCGTGGACGAGGTGCTCGGCGATGCTGACCCCCTCAGCGTCACCGGGGTGAGGCTGAAGAATGTCCGGACCGGCGAGATGAAAACCGTCGATTGTGCGGGCGTCTTCGTGGCCATCGGCCACGCCCCGGCCTCGGAACTGTTCAAGGACCAGCTGTCCATGGACGCCGCCGGCTATCTGGACGTGACGCCGGGTACGGCGTCCACAGAGATCGAAGGCGTCTATGCCGCCGGCGACGTGACCGACGACATCTATCGTCAGGCGGTGACCGCGGCGGGCATGGGCTGCATGGCGGCCCTCGAGGCGGTGCGTTTCCTGGCTGAGGAAGACCACCGCAAGGCGCACAATCCGATCAGCCATGCCGAAGCCGAGAAGATCGGCGGCTGGTAGGCGACCCTGCGACTGCTAGACGAGGGCCCATGACCAATCTGATCGTACGCGGGGGCCGCCCCCTGCGGGGCGAGATCACGCCCTCCGCCAATAAGAACGCCGTCCTGCCGGTCCTGTGCGCGACCCTGCTCAGCGATGCGCCCCTGGTTCTGCACCGGGTGCCGGACATCACCGATGTGCGCAAGATCCTGGACTTCTTCCGGGCCCTCGGCAGCCGGGTCGAGATGGACTACGCCACCGGAACCCTGCGCCTGCACCACGGGGAAAACCTGCGCGCCGATGGTGCGCACCTTCCGCTCGGAATGCGGTCTTCCGTGATGCTGATCCCGGCCCTGCTACACCGCTTTGGTCGCGCCAGCCTGGAGGATGAGGCCAAGGGCTGCACCCTGGGCGCCCGGGAGATCGATCCGCACCTGGAAGTGTTCGAGGCATTTGGCGCCACGGTTGAGACCCGGGACGGGGCCATCGTGATCTCGACCCCGCAAGGTTTCTGCGGCGCCCGGCACTGGCTGGACTACGCCTCGGTGACCACCACCGAGAACTTCGCCATCTGCGCGGCGACGGCCAAGGGCGGCTCACAGCTGGTCAATGCGGCCTGCGAGCCCCACGTCCAGGAGTTCTGCCGCTTCCTGATCCAGATGGGGGCCCGAATCGAGGGCGTCGGCGCCTCGACCCTGACGATCCAGGGCGTCGAGCGGCTGGGTTCGGCGAGCTTCACCTTCCAGGATGACTTCCACGAGGTGGCCACCTTCCTGGCCATGGGCGCCATCACCGGCGGCGACGTGGCGGTGCGCAACGGCGCCTCGGAGTCCTTCCCCCTAATCGACCGGACCTTCGCCAAGTTCGGCGTCGAGGTGACCCACCAGGACGGCTGGTCGCGGGCCCGGCTGGACGGCCCGCTCCGGGTGCGCCAGCCCTACACCACCCACATCCTGCAGAAGGTCG
>CAMTXB010000055.1:0-7049 GCA_947085575.1 uncultured Caulobacteraceae bacterium | reverse complement strand
TTCACGGTGTCGGGAATGATGATCCCGCCCTTGGTCTTCTGTTCTTCCTCGACACGCCGCACGAGGACGCGGTCTCCCAAAGGACGAAACGCCATTTTGGTCTTGCTCCATTCGGAACTATTGGAATTGCGATGAGGTCAGACCTCGGGGACGGCCCATGTTAGCAGCCGCTAGCCCCGAGTGCTAACGCGTCCTGGAATTAGGAAGGGCGGTCCCCGAAGTCAAGCTGCGCCGCGGCAATTCGCCACCAGCAAGACGGGGGTCAGGTTCAGGAATTCTGTCGGAACCTTAACTGTATAGGCGCCATGCCCGTGCCTATCTGTGACCTATGGTCAAGATGATCAAAATCCTTCCCGCCCTGATGGCCCTGGCTGGCGTGCTCAGCCTGTTCGTCCTCACCCGACCGGCCACCTTCTGAGGCGCATCGCCAGGCTCAGGGCTTGACGATGGGTCGGCAGGCGTCCTCCAGTGCGCCGGTCATGGCGAAGTCAACCGATGTCGCGCCTGGCGCGGTCCGGGGCCGCCGGCCGAAGGGCCAGGGTCCTGACCTGCGCGAGGCGATCCTCAACGCCGCCGAGGAGCTGTTCTCCCGGCACGGCTTCTATGGGGTGTCCGTGCGCCAGGTGGCCACCGAGGCCGGCGTCGATACCGCCCTGATCCACTACTATTTCGGCGCCAAGCGCGAGCTGTTCGATGCGGTTTTCGCCCGCCGGGCCGAGATCCTCAACCAGGCTCGCCTGGAGGCCATGGCCGCCTACCAGGCGGCTCACCCGGACAATCTGCGGGTCGAAGGGGTGATTGAGGCCTTCATCGGCCCGCTCCTGGACCGTTCCATGACCCAGGATCCAGGCTGGAAGAACTATTTCCGGCTGGTCGCCCTGGTGAACAACACCCCGGCCTGGGGGGGGGAGACCATGCACCGGTTCTTCGATCCGGTGGTGCACAGGCTCATCGACACCCTGAAGGTCGCCCTGCCGGAGGCCGAGATCGATGACCTCTACTGGTGCTACCAGTTTCTCACCGGGGCGATGATGCTGGCCCTGTCGGAGACCGGGCGGATTGACCAGTTGTCGGATGGCCTGTGCCGCTCCTCGGACCTGCAGGCGGTCCGGGAGCGCCTGTTTGCCTATTGCGCGGCGGGTCTTGAGACCGTCGTCCGTCGCAGGACCTGATGGCCCTGCCGGCGGGTGTTGCGAAAATTCACCATCCGGAAAAAAAATCAGAGTCCGCCCCCTACTCAGCCCTGGCGCGCTGGCCCCAAGTGCAGGCAGAGTGATCGCTAATTCACCAGGTGGTGAGTTTTGATGACGTCGCGCTCCAGACGCGACGCGTTGGGGAGGATCGAATGAAGTTCATCTTTAAGACTGCGCTCCTGGCGAGCGCGGCGATGGCGGCCATGCCGGGCGTCGCCACCGCCCAGGCCCCCGCTCAGGGCGTCTCGGTGCTCGAGGAACTGGTGGTCACCGCCCGTCGTCGGGAAGAGTCACTCAAGGATGTGCCGGTCGCCGTCACCGCCGTGAGCGCCGAGCGGCTCGAGGCCACCGGCGCGGCCGATATCACCACCCTGCAGCAGTCGACCCCCAACCTCACCGTGCAGGTGGCCCGGGGCTCCAACTCGACCCTGATCTCGTTCATTCGCGGCGTCGGCCAGCA
The DNA here is from genome assembly GCA_947085575.1 of uncultured Caulobacteraceae bacterium. Classification (GTDB taxonomy): domain Bacteria; phylum Pseudomonadota; class Alphaproteobacteria; order Caulobacterales; family Caulobacteraceae; genus Phenylobacterium. The sequence goes on along the minus strand of CAMTXB010000055.1, from coordinate 5,396 downwards.
GGACCCCCTGTGGGGCTTTGAGCCCGGCGTCGGCCTCTATGTGGACGATGTCTATATCGCCCGTCCGCAGGGCGCGGTCCTGGACATCTTCGATATCGAACGGATGGAGGTCCTGCGGGGACCCCAGGGCACCCTCTATGGCCGCAACACCATCGGCGGGGCCATCAAGTATGTCACCGCCAAGATCGATGGCGAACCGGACCTGCGCTTCAAGGGCCAGTTGGGCTCCTACAACCAGCGCGACTTCATCGGCTCGGCCAAGGGCATGGTCAGCGAAAACCTGGGGGTCGGCCTGACCTGGGCGAGCTTCGACCGCGACGGCTATGGCTCCAACCTCACCACCGGCGCCGAGCACTATGACAAGGACGTGGGTGCGGCCCGGGCGACGGTGGAATTCTCGCCCACCCCTGACCTGTTCTTCCGCCTGGCCGGGGACATCGTCACCGACCGGTCCAATCCGCGGCATGGCCACCGTGAGGTCGCGGCGTTCAACGTCCTGAACCAGCCGATCCCCGGCGGCGAAGTGCTGGCCAATGTCTATGACACCCGGGCCGGCGCCGGCGACAAGAACCGGGTGGAGAGTCGCGGCGTCTCGCTGATGGGCGAGTGGTCGGCCAGCAGCACCCTGACCTTCAAGTCGATCTCCGCCTATCGCGCCGGCGAGACCGCCGGTGTGATCGACTTCGACAACCTGCCCACGCCCTTCCTGGATATTCCGGCCCGCTACAGCGATCACCAGTTCACCCAGGAACTGCAGCTCCTCTATTCGGGCGACCGGGTGCAGGCGGTGGGCGGTCTGTTCTATCTGAGCGCCACCGCCGCAGGGGCCTTTGACACGGTGCTGAGCCAGGCGGCCCTGACCATCGCCACCGCCGGCCATGTGGACACCGAAAGCTGGTCGGCCTTCGCCGATGTCAGCTTTGACCTCACTGACGTCCTGACCCTCTCGGTGGGGGGCCGCTACACCCAGGATGAAAAGACCGGGGTGGTCTATCGTCAGAACTTCGGCGGCATCCGCTCCCCCCTGTTCGGCAATCCCCTCGCCGTGCCGGGTCTGGTCCGGTCGAACTTCTCCAGCACCGACACTTATGAGAAGTTCACCCCCCGGGTCAGCGTCAGCTACGATCTGAGTTCCGAGCTGACCGGCTATGTCTCCTACAGCCAGGGCTTCAAGTCCGGCGGCTTCGACATGCGGGCCGACGCCATCCTCACCCCCACCTCCCGGGACGGCTACGATCCCGAGACGGTGGATTCCTATGAGGCCGGTCTGAAGGGCTATTTCTTCGACCGCCGCCTGACCCTTAACACCGCGGTGTTCTACGCCCAGTACAGGGACCAGCAGGTCACCCTGCAGACCCCGGTCGGAGCCTCCATCGCCAGCCAAGTGCTGAATGTGGGCCAGTCCCACATGTCGGGGGTCGAGGTGGAGGGCGTCGCCTTCCTGACTCCGGACCTCAGCGCCAATTTCGCCCTTGGCCACATCAAGGCGGAGTTCGACGAGTATCGCGCCCTGAACCCACTGACGGGCCGGGTGGAAGACTTCGCCAACAGCCGGGTGTTCCAGAACACTCCGGAATGGACCGGCGCCTTCGGCCTGACCTATCAGCGCGACATGGGCGACAAGGGGAAGATCAGCTTCATCCCGAGGGCCTCCTATCGCTCGGACTTCTCCATGTTCGAGGTTCCCTCGCGGCTCGATCAGGGGGCCTACTGGCTTTATGACGCCAGCCTGGTCTGGACCTCGGCCAGCGACCGCTACAAGGTCGGGCTGCACGGCAAGAACCTGGGTGACGAAGCCTACCGGATCGGGGGCTACAACTTCCCCGGCGGGCTCTTCGCCAACTCGGTGACCGCCTATTATGGCCCGCCACAGACGGTGACCCTCTCCCTGGAAGCCAGGTTCTAGCCTGCAATTTTCATCTGGCGGATCACGTCAGATGGGAAAGGCTAGGCCTTGACCCACAGTCTAGAGCATCCGGCCCGGCTCCCCTCTGGGGGCCGGGTCCTCGTCTGAGCCTGGAGGTCCCATGGACACGCACGCCGACGCCGAGGCCCGCCGGGCCAGCCGCTATCCGATCACCGTCCTTGGGGTGCTGATCGTCGCCTATACGTTCAACTTCCTGGATCGGCAGATCCTGGGAATCCTGGCCGGACCCATCAAGGCCGAACTGGGCCTGACCGACAGCCAGCTCGGCCTGATGGGCGGCCTGGCCTTTGCCCTGTTCTATACCGGCCTGGGCATCCCTGTGGCCTGGCTCGCCGATCGCTGGAGCCGGACCTGGATCATGACCGTGGCCCTGGCGCTCTGGAGCGGATTCACCGCCCTCTGTGGCCTGGCCACCGGCTTCTGGAGCCTGTTCCTGGCGCGCGTGGGCGTTGGAATCGGCGAGGCCGGCGGGGTGGCGCCAGCCTATTCGCTGATCGCCGACTATTTCCCCAGGTCCCACCGGGCCCGGGCGCTGGCGGCCTATTCCTTCGGCATTCCCATTGGATCGGCCCTGGGAATTCTGTTCGGCGGGCTGATCGCCCATGCCATCGACTGGCGGGCGGCCTTCATCATCGTTGGCCTGGCCGGGGTGGCCTTTGCGCCGATCTTCCGCCTGATCGTCAAGGAGCCCAAGCGGGGCGCCTATGACGAGCCCGTCGCGGAGCCGGCGGCTCCGGCCGCCCCTGAGGCGGCGCAGGCCCCTGTGGCCCAGCCGCCGGGGACCGTGGCCCTGCTGCTGCGCAAGCCGAGCTTCTGGCTCATCTCGCTCGGGGCGGCGGCCTCATCGGTCTGTGGTTACGGCATTGCCTTCTGGCTCCCGTCCTTCTTTGAGCGCAGCCTCGGCATGAGCCTGGTGGACCGCTCCCTGTTCCTGGGGGTCATCACCCTGGTGGGCGGGGTGATCGGCGTCTGGGCCGGGGGATGGCTGGGCGATCGCCTGGGACCCAAGCGTCCCGCCGCCTATCTGCTGGTGCCGGCGGTCGCGTTCCTGATCGCCCTGCCGTGCTTCTTCCTGGCCATCCAGACTCAGTCGCTGGCGCTGGCCTTCTTCCTGTTCATCATCCCCCAGGGGTTGAACCTGGCGTGGCTGGGCCCGGTGATCACGGCGGTGCAGCACCTGGTGCCCGTGGCGCAGCGTTCGGTGGCGTCAGCCTGTTTCCTGTTCGTCAACAACCTGATCGGGCTGGGCCTGGGGACCTGGTACTTCGGCGCCGTCTCCGACGCCCTGATGCCTCGCTTCGGCGATGAATCCCTGCGCTATGCCATCTATTCGGGCCTGGCCTTCTATCTGGTCGCCTCAGCCCTGTTCATCGTCGGATCGCGGCGGCTGAAGCACGACTGGGTCGGCTGAACAACGGCGAGGACACGCCGCGAATGCTCAGCGCAGGCCCACCGGCACGCGCTGGGCATCCTGCTCGGCCTCCAGCCGGGCGGGCAGGTCGCCGGACCTGGCCAGTTCCATCCGCGCGATGGTGCGGTTGTGGACCTCGTCGGGGCCGTCGGCCAGCCGCAGGGTCCGCTGGCCGGCATAGGCCCGGGCCAGGCCGAAGTCGCTGGTCACGCCCGCGCCCCCATGGGCCTGGATGGCGTCATCTATGACCCTCAGAGCCATGGACGGGGCCTGGACCTTGATCATGGCGATCTCCAGCCGGGCGGCCTTGTTGCCGGCCTTGTCCATCATGTCGGCGGCCTTCAGACAGAGCAGGCGGGTCATCTCGATGTCGATGCGGGCCCGGGCGATACGCTCCTCCCAGACCGAGTGTTCGGCAATGGCCTTGCCGAAGGCGCTGCGGCTCTTGAGCCGCCGGCACATCTTGTCCAGGGCCACCTCGGCGGCGCCGATGGTGCGCATGCAGTGGTGGATCCGGCCAGGACCCAGGCGGGCCTGGCTGATCTCGAAGCCGCGGCCTTCGCCCAGCAGCAGGGAGCCCTCGATCGGGACCCGGACGTTTTCCAGCACCACCTCGGCATGGCCGTGGGGGGCGTCGTCATAGCCGAACACCGGCAGCATCCGCACGATCTTCACGCCGGGCGCGTCCAGGGGCGCCAGCACCTGGCTCTGCTGCTGATGGCGGGGGGCGTCCAGGTCGGTTTTGCCCATGACCACAGCGACCTTGCAACGGGGATCGCCCATGCCCGATGACCACCATTTCCGGCCATTGATCACATAGTGGTCGCCGTCGCGGTCGATGCGGGTCTCGATGTTGGTGGCGTCAGATGAGGCCACCTGGGGCTCGGTCATCAGAAAGGCCGAGCGGATTTCGCCGTTCATCAGGGGGCGCAGCCAGCGCTCCTTCTGGGCCAGGGTCCCATACCGGTTGAGGATCTCCATATTGCCGGTGTCGGGCGCCGAGCAGTTGAACACCTCAGCGGCGAATTCCACCCGCCCCATGATCTCGGCGATGGGGGCATATTCCAGATTGGTCAGCGGCTCGCCCTCGAAGACGAAGCTCTCGTCCACATGGGTCACGCCTGAGGACGGGGGCATGAACATGTTCCAGAGGCCCTCGGCCCGGGCCTTGGCCTTCAGGACCTCGATCACCGGCAGAATCTTCCACCGCTCCCCTTGCGCCTGCTGGTCCTCATAGAGCGGGACAGCCGGGATCACATGCTCGGCCATGAAGGCCTCGACCCGGGCGATCAGGGCCTTCTGGCGTGCCGAATATTCGAAATCCATGGGAGCGCCTTCCATTGAAACAAATGTTTGAACGCCTTTTAGCCCCCTCTGACGAACGGGCGTTTGATTTTCAGCAATTCTGCGCCAATGGTGAGAGCGAGATCGATCCGGGCGCGTCCTGGCCCCTGCGGCCTGCCCCCGGCGCCCCAGCTTCAACGCCCATGTCCCGGGAGGACCACGATGAACATTGCCGCGGAAAAAGCCCAATCCAGCTTCGCGCTGAACCCGCAGGACGAGCTCAACGACCTCCGCATCTCCGACAGGGCGGTGCCGCTGCTGAACCATGTGAAGACGTTCATCGCCGAGGTGGTTCAGCCCATGTCGGTGGAGTTCCATCGCCTGGGCGAAGGCAAGACCGACATCTGGTCCTATGCGCCTGGCCAGCTGGACGTGCTGGAAGCGGCCAAGGACAAGGCCAAGGCCGAGGGCCTGTGGAACTTCTTCCTGCCCAATGCCGAGACCGGCGAGGGCCTGTCCAACCTCGACTATGCCTATATCGCCGTCGAGCTCGGCAAGAACCCGATGGCCTCGGAGACCATGAACTGCGCCGCGCCCGACACCGGCAATATGGAGGTCCTGGAGCGCGTCGGCACGCCCGAGCAGAAGGAAAAGTGGCTGAAGCCGCTGCTGGAAGGCAAGATCCGCTCGGCCTTCGCCATGACCGAGCCGGACATGGCTTCGTCGGACGCCAAGAACATCCGCATGCGCGCCACGCTTGTCGGCGACGAATAC
>CAMTXB010000054.1:0-23101 GCA_947085575.1 uncultured Caulobacteraceae bacterium | reverse complement strand
GCCGGCCACCAGGGTGGCGCCCTCGTCAATGCCCTTCCGGATCAGGCCCTGGATCTTGTCCCATTGGGTCTTGGAGACCACCGGGCCCAGCATGGCGTTGCCGGTGGGATCGCCCACCGTCACCTGGGCGGCGGCTTCCTTGGCTGCGGCGATCGCTTCGCCCATCCGCTTGGCGGGGACCAGCATCCGGGTCGGCGCATTGCAGGACTGACCGGAGTTGGTCATCACCTGACGCACGCCCCCGGCCACGCTCCTGGCGAAGACCTCGTCGTCGAGGACGATGTTGGGGCTCTTGCCGCCGAGTTCCTGATGCACGCGCTTGACGGTCGGGGCGGCGTTCCTGGCTACCTCGATGCCGGCCCTGGTGGAGCCGGTGAAGGAGACCATATCCACTTCCGGATGGGTCGAGAGCGGCACGCCAACGCCCAGACCATCGCCGTGGACCAGGTTGAACACGCCGGCCGGGACGCCGGCCTCATGCATGATTTCGGCAAAGATCTGGCCGGTGAAGGGCGCGACCTCCGAGGGCTTCAGCACCATGGTGCAGCCGGTGGCCAGCGCCGGGGCGACCTTGCACATGATCTGGTTGAGCGGCCAGTTCCAGGGGGTGATGAAGCTGCAGACCCCGATCGGCTCCTTGACGATCATGGTGGAGCCGCGGTCCTCCTCGAACTTGAAGTCCTTCAGGATGCCGATGGCGGTGGCCATGTGGCCCATGCCCGCGGGCACCTGCGCCCGCTGGGCCAGGGAGGCCGGGGCGCCCATTTCCTCGGTGACGGCGGTGGCCAGGTCGCCGAAGCGCTTCTGATACTCCGCCAGCACCCGCTGCATGACGTCCAGGCGCTCCTCCCGGCTGGTCTGGGACCAGGTGGCGAAGGCCCTGCGGGCGGCCTTCACGGCCTTGTCCACATCGGCTTCGCCGCCGAGGGCGATCCTGCCGACCAACTCTTCGGTGGCGGGGTTGATCACATCGAGGGTCTTGAGGGCCACCGGCTCCACCCACTGACCGTCGATATAGAACTTCAGATATTCGCGCATGCCGTCCTCCTGGACCCTAGATTTCTTGGCGCCGGCTCCACGGCCCGCGCAGTTTCAAACAGGCATTTTAGTTATCGACGTTCACCAAGGGAACATCAATCCGGTTGGCGCGGGGGCGCGCCGCTTGCCGACCCAAGGTGGCGCGCCGAGGGCCGACCCGCAACCGGCGCCGTGCGGATTTGCGCACGCGTCCAATCCATTGGCTCGCCTTGCAGCCTGGCTCCGGCCTCGCTAAAGCCTGCAGATGTGTGTTTCTGGAGAGCCCAATGACCGCCGTCTATACTGTCCTGGTGTTCCTCGTCGTGATCTTCGCCATCAATATCTACGAGTTCGGGCGGCCGGACTGAGCCTCAGGCTGAGGGGCGCCTGTGACCGCTTCTGACCCCCCCCGTGGGGCGGCCCTGGTCACTGGCGCAGCGCGGCGTATCGGCCGGGTGCTGGCGCTGAGTTGCGCCGAGGCGGGCTTTGATGTGGCCCTGCACTGCCGCGCCGTGGACGACGACGTCGAATCTGTGGCGGCGGAGATCCGCGCCATGGGCCGCCGCGCGGCCCTGTTCACCCGGGATCTGCGCAAGGAATCGGAGACGGCGCCCCTGGTGGGAGAGGTCGAGGCCGAGCTTGGTCCGGTGACCCTGCTGGTCAACAGCGCCTCGGTGTTCGAGGACGACGCCTTCGCCACCATGAACCGCCAGTCCTGGGACCTGCACATGGAGACCAATCTCCGGGGCCCCCTGGTTCTGGCCCAGGCCTTCGCCCGCCGGATCACCGTCGGACAGCAGGGCATGATCATCAATATTCTCGACCAGCGGGTCCTGCGCACCCAGCCGGCCTTCTTCTCCTATTCTCTGAGCAAGGCCGCCCTGTGGGAGGCGACCCGGATGATGGCCCTGGATCTGGCGCCGCGGGTGCGGGTGAACGGGATCGGACCGGGTCCGGTCCTGCCCTCGATCCACCAGACTCCGGCTGACTTCTCGCAGGAAGCGGCCAGCACCCCCCTGGCCCGGGCGGTCGACCCCCTGGAGATCGCCCAGGCCCTGCGCTACCTCATTGACGCTCCGTCGGTGACGGGCCAGATGATCGCCATCGATTCCGGCCAGCACCTGGCCTGAGCCCCGCGAGCCTGGAGGGCGCGACCATGGCCCTGTCCCCCGTCGCCGAAGAGGCGCAACCGCCGGAAGCCTCGGGTTGCCGTGTGGTGGCCAGCAAGATTTTCGTCTCGGCCCTGCGGGTTGACGCCCATGTGGGCGTCTATGCCCACGAGCGGGGGCGCAGCCAGCCCCTGATCATCGACGTGGAGCTGGACGCCGCCGTGGCCGGCGCCGAGCACCTGTCCGAGACGGTCAATTATGATCTGGTCGCCGAGGCCGCCCGGTCCCTGGCCAAGTCCGGCCATATCGGCCTTGTGGAGACCTTCGCCGAACGGCTGGCCCGGGCCTGTCTGGCCGATCCGCGGGTGAGCCGCGCCCGGGTGCGGGTCGACAAGCCCCAGGCGCTCGCCCCCCACGCCGCCAGCGCTGGCGTCGAGGTGGTCCTCGTCCGGACCTGACCCCATGGCCACGGTGCATCAGGCGCGTATCTCGCCCCTTCTGCCCGCCACATCGTGGACCCTTGAGCACGGCGCCCTGCTGGAAGAGCGCGGGCGCAGGGTCCGCCGCTTTCCCCTGGACGAGCTTCGTCGCCTCTCCCTGACGGACGGTCTCATCCGCGCCGACTTCGTCCGGGGCCGGGTGCGCATTCCCGCCCGCAGTTTCAGCAGGCGTGGGCGGCTGGAGGATCACACCGGGAGCTTCTCGCGCCTGGCCGAAGCCCTGGCCGCAGAGAGTGCGGTCCACGCGCCCCAGCTGAGTTTGGGTCAAGGGGCGCCTCAGGGGGCGGAAATGGTGATCTGGACCATCGCCCTGTGCGGGGCCGGGGCTGTGGCGGTGATGGCGGCGGCGGCGATGATCGGGGCCTGGACCCTGGGACTCGCCCTGGCCGCCCGGTTGATTTTCGTGCTCATCCTGGCCATGGCGGCGCTGCCATGGGTCGGACGGGGCCGATTAACACCGAATTAAGGTGCCTCCCGGCTCAGGACGCGGCAAGATCAGCCTTGATCTGCTGAGGAACCCGTCCATGACCGACACCCTGACCCCCGCCAAGCCGGACGAGGACCGCACCATGCCGGCGGTCGTCTATGGGCTCTATCTGCTGGCCCTGGTCAGTCTGGTCACCGTGTTCATCGGCCTGATCATCGCCTATGCCAACCGCGGCGGCGCAGGGCCGGTCCTGGCCAGCCACTACACCTTCCAGATCCGCACCTTCTGGCTGTCCATCGGCTGGTTCCTGATCGCCCTGCTGCTGCTGCTGGTCGGTATCCCCCTGTCCTTCGTTCTGATCGGGATTCCCGCGGTCATACTGGGCATCTTCATTATGGGGGTGATTTGGATCTGGTTCGCCGTCCGCTGTGTGGTGGGCGTCATCTATCTGGCCCGTGGAGAAGCCTATCCCCGGCCGCTGAACTGGCTGATTTAGAGGCGCCCTGCCCAATTGCCGGGCGGCCACATGACCGCTCCGTCCCCTGGGGGTTGCAGCCCCTTGAGGCTGCGCAGGGTTGGACACCTAGCTTTACCCACAAGGCGAAAGGCGGGGCGTGCCATGCTGGGGCGGATCATCGGATTGCTGCTAGGACTTGGACTGGGCGGACTTGCCTATGCCATTCTTCACCCCGGCGGGCTTCAGGGTCAGATTCCCGCCCTCAATCTCGGGGCATTCGAGAATGTTCGCCTCGGGGTGGCCATGGCTTCGGGCGCCCTGGGCGCCGCCTTGGTGATCGCCGCCCTGGTGCGGAGGCCCCATCGGCGGAAGCCGGCGCACAGCCGGCCACTGGCCAGCTTCACCTTCGCCGATGATCCTGTGGACGCAAAGGAGGCGGCGCTCCCGGAAGAGCCCCGTCCCTTTCCAGGGCTGACCCCCCTCCAGGCCCTGGCCGCCGCACCGATCCCCGAACCCGCGCCGTTTCCCGCTGAGGTCCCGGTCCAACCCGCCACTCAGGCGCCCCCCGAGGATGGGGCGGCTCTGCCCGCCGCCCTGGCCGCCGCTCCGGCCGAACCCCCGGTGATGGTCGAGGACTTCGACGCCGCCCGCGCCGAACTGCGCACCCATGCCCGGGCTGAGGCCTGGGGACCGGCGGCCCTGGCGCTGCGCCGGGTCGAGGCCCTGGCCAGTTCGGATCGCCAGCGGATGCTGGCGGCCCAGGACGCCGGGGACTTCGCCCGAGCCCAGGGACGATCTGATGACGCCATCGAGGCCTATGACCTGGCCCTGGCCTACGCCCGGCAGGCCGGGGCGCCTGACCTCATGGCCGACGCCCTCTTGAATGTGGGCGACATGGCCTATGAAGAACATCGACTGGACTTCGCCGTGGAGTCCTACGAATCCGCCCTCGACCTGCGTCGGAAGATCGCCGCAGGGGACCATACCCCCGGCGCCCGGCGCGCCCTGTCCATCGCCCTTGAGCGCCTGGCGGACGCCCGGGAGGATCGGGGACACCGTTCGCGGGCCCTGGACCTCTATCGGGAGAGCGGGGCGATTGCGGCCGACCTCGCCGCAGCGGACCCGGCCCGGTATGGCGACGACTTGGCCGCCACCCGTCAGCGCCTAGAAGAGCTTGAATCGCGGGTCCTGGCCTGAACGAAAACGCCCCCTCCGCCGGGGCGGAGAGGGCGAGGCTTTCAATTCCGAACAGAGAAGCCCTGCGGGGCTGCGCTCAGGCCGGCTGCAGTTGCCGCCGCACCATCTTGGCGTAGTCGTCCATCAGGCTCAGCGAGATATTGCCCGGGGTGAAGGTGTATTCCCCGATCTGCGACACCGGCGTCACCTCGGCCGCCGTGCCCACCACGAAGCACTCGGTGAAGCCGGCCAGCTCCTCGGGCAAGATGTGGCGCTCGATCACCTCGAAGCCCCTGGCCGTGGCCAGGGCGATGACCGACTGGCGGGTGATGCCGTTCAGGAAGCAGTCCGGGGTGGGGGTGTGCAGCGCCCCGTCCTTGACGAAGAACACGTTGGAGCCGGTGCTCTCGGCCACATAGCCCCGATAGTCGAGCATCATGGCGTCGGTATAGCCTGCCTTCTCCGCCGCATGCTTGGAGATGGTGCAGATCATGTAGAGGCCGGTGGCCTTGGCATGGACCGGCTCGGTCTCTGGCGAGGGACGCTTGTACTTGGCCCAGCACATGCGGATGCCCTTGGCCCGCTCCTCCGGCGAGAAGTAGCTCGGCCACTCCCACACGGCGATGGCGACATGGATCTTGGTGTCCTGGGCCGAAACCCCGATCATCTCCGACCCCCGCCAGGCGATGGGGCGCACATAGGCGTCCGTCAGGCCGTTACGGGCGCAGGTGTCCTGACAGGCCTGATCGATTTCGGCCACCGTGAAGGGGATCTCGAAGTCGAGGATCTCCGCAGACTTGAACAGGCGCTCGGTATGTTCGGTGAGCTTGTAGATCTCACCCCCGTACATGCGCTCGCCCTCAAACACCGCCGAGGCGTAGTGGAGACCGTGCGTCAATACGTGCACCTTCGCCTCGCGCCAGGCCACGAACTGGCCGTCCAGCCAGATCCATCCATCGCGATCGTCAAAGGGAACGAGAGCCATCGGCGTAGAGCCTCCTTTCAATGCGTTCCCCTTACAACGCCCCGCGCCGCCCTCGTCAAACGAATTGGCCACGCCAACGCATGGCCGAAGGCGCAAGAGCGGCCTATCCTGTCGATCTGCGCAAAGGGGAGCCGCCAGACGCATGAGCCTCGGTGAAGCTACAGGACCGCTCGCCCGTCATCTCCTGGTGGTGGACGACGATGACCGCATCCGCGAACTGCTGAAGGCCTTCCTCAGTCGAGCGGGCTTTCGCGTCACAACGGCGTCCAGGGGGGCGAGCGCCCGTCGCCTGCTCGAGAACCTGGCCTTCGACCTGGCGATATTCGATGTGATGATGCCCGGCGAGGACGGGGTTTCCCTCACCCGCTGGCTCAGGGGGCGCAGCGGGGCGGTCGGCCGCACGCCGGTGCTGATGCTCACCGCCCGCAGCGAGGCCGACCACCGGATCGAGGGCCTGCAGGTCGGCGCTGATGACTATCTGGGCAAACCCTTCGAGCCCCAGGAACTCCTGCTGCGCATCGAGGCCATCCTGCGCCGCACGGCTCAACGGGCGCCGGCTCAGGGACGGATTTCCCTGGGGCATTGCGCATTCGATCCCGCCCGGGGCGAACTGTCCTGTGAAGGCGCCCCGGTTCGGCTGACCGAAGGGGAAGCCGTGCTGCTGCGCCGGCTTGCCCAGTCCCCCCATGAGCCGGTCGACCGGCTGGATCTGGCCCGCGACACGGTCGATTCCTCGGGCCGGGCGGTCGACGTCCAGGTCACCCGCCTGCGCCGCAAGATCGAGACCGACCCCAAGACGCCGCGCTATCTCCAGACTGTCCGGGGGGTCGGCTATATGCTGGCGCCGGACTGATGCGCCTGAGATTGCCCCCTCGATATCTGGGCCGGATGATCAAGCGACGGCTGCCCACCAGCCTGTTTGGCCGATCCCTGCTGATCATCGTCCTGCCGGTGGCCCTGATGCAGGTGGCCGTGACCTGGATCTTCTTCGACGCCCATTGGGAGACGGTCACCAGCCGGCTCTCCGACGGACTGGCCGGCGAGGTGGCGTGGGCGGTGGCCGGATACGAAGACGACCGGAGCCCTGAAGGCTTCGCCGTCCTGGCCGCCCGGGCCGAAGAGTCCCTCAGCCTGTCCATCGCCCTGCAGGACGGTCGCGCCCTGCCGCAGAACCGCCGCTACTCCTTCTTCGCCCCGGTGGACCGCTCCCTGCAGCGGGCCCTGTCCGAACGGCTGGACGCCCCCTTCTGGTTCGACACCACCCGCTACCCCGCCTATGTGGACATCCGCGTGCAGGTGGAGGAGGGGGTGCTGCGCATCCTGGCCCCCAGGGACCGGGCCTTCGCCACCCAGGGGCACATCTTCATCCTCTGGATGACCGTGGCGACCCTGCTGCTGACCGCCGTCGCCATCCTGTTCATCCGCAACCAGACCCGGGCCATAGAACGCCTGGCGACCGCCGCTGACGCCTTCGGCCGGGGGGAGGACGACCAGGGCTTCAAGCCTCATGGCGCCCGGGAAGTTCGTCAGGCCGCCCATGCCTTCCTGGCCATGAAGTCCCGCATCCAGCGTCATATCGAACAGCGCACCGCCCTGCTGGCCTCGGTCAGCCACGATCTGCGCACGCCCCTGACCCGGCTGAAGCTGGAACTCGCCCTGGCGCCGCCTTCGACGCGCACCGCGGACATGAAGCGGGATCTGGCCGAGATGGAGCACATGATCGACGAATACCTGGCCTTTGCCCGGGGCGAGGGGGGCGAGAGCGTCGAAGATACGCCCTTGCGGCCCCTGCTGGACGAGGTGGGCGAAGGCGCGGCCCGGGCCGGCGCCAAGGTCCGGGTGGAGGCGCCAGAGGGCCTGGCGGCGCGGGTGCGTCCCAACGCCCTGCGCCGGGCGGTGTCCAACCTGGTGATGAACGCCGCCGTGCATGGGGAGACTGTTGAGGTGGTGGCCCGCAGGCTCCCCTCGGGGGGCGTGGAAATCGCCGTCGACGACGACGGTCCAGGCATCCCCGCCGCCCAGTACGAAGACGCCTTCAAGGCGTTCAACCGCCTGGACGAGGCCCGCAATCAGAACATCAAGGGGGTGGGCCTCGGCCTGGCCATCGCCCGGGATGTAGCCCGCAGCCACGGGGGCGAGGTGCTCCTGGACCGCTCCCCCCTGGGCGGACTGCGCGCGCTGATTCGCCTGCCGGCCTGAGCCCCCGGAGCGCCCGCCCCAGGGGTCCTGGCCTGTCAGATCAGGCCGCCCGTCGGGCGGCGATGTGATTGTCGATCACCGCTTCCAGCACGGTCAGGGGCACGGCGCCCGACAGAAGCCCGGCATCATGGAAGGCTCGCGAACGGCGGCCAAGAGCATCTGACGACGGGTCTGCAAGTCGGGCTTCCCTCGGGGAACTGTTACCTCTCTTACGGGACAGGTCAGCGCCATAAGGCGGGATCGGCTCTCGAGGCCCAGAGCCGATCCCGCTTCAGCAGCCCTAGTCGTGGTCGGGACCAGCCTTGCGGTCACCCCTGGCCAGCTTGAAGACCACCCCTGAGAGCAGGGCCAGGGCCACCAGATTGGGCAGGGCCATGCTGGCGTTGGAGATGTCCCCCAGGCGCCAGACGAAGGTGATCTCCTGGAACGAGCCGACGAAGATCATCAGGACCCAAAGCAGGCGGAACGGAATGACCATCCTGTCCCCGAACAGGTGGGTAGCCGCCCGCTCCCCGTAATAGCTCCAGGTGAGCAAGGTGGTGAACACGAACAGGATCAGGGCTACGGACGCCAGCAGGCCGCCGATGGAGAAGCCGAACACTTCCATGGGGAAGGCCGCCGCATAGGCCGCCTCGGTCATGGCGAAGCCCTTGAGGTCGGAACTCCAGACCTGGGCCTGCATCACCGTTACGCCATCGGGACCGGTGGCCGGGAAGGCCCCCTGGACCGTGAGCAGCACCAGACCCGTGGCGGTGCAGATCACCAGGGTGTCGATGAAGGTGCCCATCATGGCGAAGCGGCCCTGGCGGGCCGGATCACTGGTCTGGGCGACGGCGTGGGCGATGGGGGTCGAACCCTGGCCGGCCTCGTTGGAGAACAGACCCCGGGCGACGCCGGCCCGGATCGCCATGATCATGCCGGCGCCGAGGAAGCCGCCGGTGGCGGCATGGCCGGTGAAGGCGCTTTCAAAAATGGTGGCGAGGGCGCCGGGCAGGGCCTCGGCGTTCATGATGACGGCGATGATCGCCATGGTGACATAGCCCAGGGCCATGGTGGGCACGATCTTCTCGGCGATGGAGCCGATGGACTTGATGCCGCCGATGATCACCGCAAAGACCGCTGCGGCGACGATCAGCCCCGCCACCCAGTCCGGAGCCCCCGTCAGGCCATGGATCGAATCGGCCACGGAATTGGCCTGGATCATGTTGCCGGTGGTCACCGAGGAAAACAGGGTGCCGACGCAGAACAGGATGGCCAGCCAGCCCCACCTCTTGCCGAGGCCCCGGCGGATATAGGTCATCGGGCCGCCACGGTAGGCGCCGTCCGCCCCCTGTTCCCGATAGCGGATGGCCAGGGAGCCCTCGGCAAAGGCCAGGGCCATGCCGATCAGCGCGGTGACCCACATCCAGAAGAGCGCCCCAGGCCCCCCGAGCGTGATGGCGGTCGCCACCCCGGCCAGGTTGCCCGTGCCGACCTGGCCCGACAGCGCCGTCGACAGGGCGGCGAAGGGCGAGATCTCGCCCTTCCTGCCGTCCCCTTCGGCGTCAGCGGCCTTCTCGCTCTTGAACAGCCCCGCGAACGCCTTGCCCAGGTGGGTGATGGGATAGAAGCGCAGGCCGATCATCATCCATAGGCCGACCCCCAGCAGAGCGACGACCATCGGCGGGAAGGGCAGGACAGATTCACCGTTCCAGGCCCCCCCCCAGATGAAGTCGCTGACATTTGCAACTTGGTCATAGAAGGCCTGAACGGCGCTGTTGTCTTCCGACATGACGGTCCCCCTCACCTGCGCTCGACGCGCGAAGGGGCGAGCCTAGCTCCCCCTGCGCGGACTTGACCAGCGCCGTCGCATCGCCGGCCCTGACCGCTGACCCGCGGCGAAAGCATGTGCGCTGGCGGAGCCGCATGCGCATCATGGCGCCTGCACCTCAGCCACGACCGCCGAACAAGGACCTCCCGGATGATGATTGGCCCCTGCTCCGTCCCCCTTGCCACCCTTTCGGCGGCCCTGACCCTCATCGCCGCCCTGGCGCTGGGCGGCGGCGCCCGGGCCGGCTACCGCGCCAGCCTCCCGGCCTCGTCCACCGATTCCAACATCCCCATGAGCCTGGGCATACCGGCGGTCACCATGGGCTCGGGGGGAACCGGGGGCCGGGCCCACGCCCTGGACGAATGGATAGACGTGGAGCCGGTGGAGAATGTGCGGGGCATGGCCGTTGGCCTGCTCGCCATCCTGTCAGTGGCTGGCCTCCAGTGAGGCGCCAGGGCCGCAGTCGCAGCATTCTTGGCGACGGGCGGCCCCCCTGGCCTAGGCGCCTGCCACCGGCGGGGCGTACAAGACAGGCCCAGACATGAACGCCTCAGCGATCCAGACCACAAAGCCGCCCCGCCACTATCCGACGCCGTCGGCCAAGTGCGCGGACCTCTGTGTTCATGTCATCGGCCTGACGGCGGCGCTGATCGGCGGCGGCATACTGATCGGCCTGTCGATCTGGCGTGGCTCTCCGGTTCTGACCACGGCCGTGGTGATCTATTCCACCGGCCTGTTGCTCATGCTGGGCTGCTCGACCGCCTACAACTTCGCCCCGGCCCGCCACCGCCCCCTCCTGCGGCGTCTGGATCATGCCGGGATCTTCATCATGATCGCCGGCTCCTACACCCCCTTCACGGTGGCGGGGCTGAGCGGCGCCTGGGCCGTGGCCATGACGGCCGCCATCTGGGGGGTGGCGGCTTTGGGCGTGGCTGGAAAACTGTTCCTCAGCGGCCTCGACCGCAAGGTCTGGGTGGTGATCTATCTGGCCCTGGGCTGGGCGGTGGTCGTGGCCCTGCAGCCGCTCATGGCCGCTTTGCCGGGAACCGCCATGCTGCTCCTGGCCATCGGCGGGGCGGTCTACAGCATCGGGATCATCTTCTACATGATGCGCCGTCTGCCCTTCCGCCGCGCCATCTGGCACGGCCATGTGCTGGGGGGCGCGGGCGTTCACTATGCGGCCGTCCTGGTGGGGGTGGTCTTTGGTCAGCAGGTCGCCGCCTGAGCCAGCCCCCGTCCCCATTGGGATCGGCGCGGGTCGTGGACCCCAGGCCACAAGCGCGCCGATTTCGACCCGGAGATGTGTTTCGGGGGGTGTAATTTTCCCCCGGCGCGTCCATGTGAACCCCATAGCCGAAACCCCCAGTCCGCAGGTCCGACCGTGGTCGACGACGTCCACCGTTTTTCCGATATTCTCGCCAGCCTCGCCGATCGCCCAAACCCGAAGGTGACGGTGGCCGACGTGCTTGAGGCGTTCGGCGACCGGGCCTTTGGCGCTGTTCTGGCGGTGTTCGCCGCCCCCCTGGCCCTGCCCATGCCGCCGGGGGTCTCGGCGATTCTCGGCGCGCCCCTGATCTTCATCGCCTTCCAGCTGATGATTGGCCGCCCGACCCTGTGGCTGCCCCAGACCCTGATGAACCGCTCCATGCAAAGGGCGGAGTTCCAGACCATGGCCGTGCGCATGGCTCCGCATCTCCAGCGGCTGGAACGCCATTTGCGGCCCCGGTGGCGCTTCCTCTATGGACGGGTGGCGGACCGCTTCATAGGCGCGGTGTGCCTGTTGCTGGCGGTGATCGTCTTCCTGCCCATTCCCTTTGGCAATATGCTGCCCTCCTTCGCCATCGCCGCCTTTGGCTTCGGCCTTCTGGAGCGCGACGGGGTGGCGGGCCTTGTGGGCGCGGTGGCCGCAGCCCTCAGCGTGATCATTCTGGCCCTGATCTGGAACGCCCTGATCCTGGCGACGATCACCTTCGTGACCGCCCTGGGGGACTCCTTCGAAAGCGTGATCAGATTGTTCTGACCCCCGGTCCTCGGCCGGATCTGCCCGTGCCGGACGCGATCACCGCGCCAGAGCTCTGGACCGAGCGGCGGCGGCGGCCACAGCCCTTCTCAGCAGGGGCTCAAGCCCGTCGGCGCCCATCAGCACCTCCAGGGCCGCCTGGGTCGTTCCCCCCGGAGAGGTCACCTGCCGCCGGAGCGCGGCGGGGTCGACGCCACTCTGCGCCATGAGCGCGGCGGCGCCTGAAATGGTCGCCCGAGCCAGGGTTCGGGCGGCGTCGGGGGTCAGCCCCGCCGTGACCCCGGCGGCCTCCAGGGCCTCAACAAAGGCGTAGAGATAGGCCGGCGCTGATCCTGAGACCGCCGTGGCCGCATGCATCAGCGTCTCGTCCTCCAGATCAACGACGGTCCCTACGGCGCTGAACAGGGTCCGGGCGATCTGGGACGCTCTCGGATCGACGGCGAACAGGCTGGCCGTGCCCTGACCGATGGCTGCAGCAGTGGTGGGCATGACCCGGGCCACAGGCCGACCGCCAAAGGCTTCGGAGATATCGGCGGCGCAGACCCCTGCGGCGACCGAGACGATCACCGCCTCAGGCGCCAGACTTCCCGACACTGCGGCTACGGCCTCGCGCCAGAGCTGGGGCTTCACCGCCAGGAGAACGCAGGCGGCCCGCCCCATACTGGCCGCGTCCGGATCATGCCGGGCGCCATCCCGGATCGCCGCCAGGGCCTCCTCGCCGGGATGGGGATCGGTGATCATGAGGTCGGCGGGCGCCAGCAGCCCCGCCCGGCGCCACCCGGAAATCAGGGCCCCGCCCATGCGACCGGCGCCCAGCATCAGCAATGGCCCCATCGGTGTCTCCCCGCCTGTCATGCCCCGCAGCTTCTAATCAGGCCCGGAGCCTGCGGCGAGACCCTCACGCCTCGCCGACGGTCTCGAACATGCAGGCAGCCATGGCCTCGGCCGGAGTCCTGGCGCCGCGGACCATGAAGTCAAAGGCCGGGAAGAACCGGTCAGCCCCCTCCACGGCGATGTCGATCATGGCGGCCGCCTGGGACAGGCTGGGGCGCTCGGCGCTGGTCAGGGCCATGGCGTGACGGAAGACGATTTCCCCATCGTCCCAGAGTTCGAAATGGCCCAGCCACAGACGCTGATTGACGAGCCCCACCAGCTCATGGGCCGGGATCCGGCCCCCTGGCGCTACCGTGTGGCCCAGGGCCAGGCACAGCTGCAGGCAATCGGCCTCCGGTCGCCAGGCGAACCAGAGTTCATAGTCCTTCCATTCCCCGGCCAGGGTGAACGCCAGATCGCCATCTTCGGTGCGATCAAACTCGAGGTTTTCGGCCGTGAGCACATGCTCGACGACGTCCAGGGGATCGAGGCCGAGGACGAGGTCTTCGTCAGGCTGGGGCCTATCCATGGAACCCACGGTCCTTTCGCTGCGGTGGATCAGGCGCAGGGCCCGAACGACTCACCGGCAGTCGTGAAACTAATCTGCTTCGCAGGGGGCCTGTCACCGGCTTCTTCCGGAGAGCGAGCTCCCTTCGCGTTTTCGTGAACGCGGGGGTCAGTCGCCGGAGGCCTGATCTCGCAGGGCCTGGAGGTCGGCTCTCAGGGCGGCCACTTCGGCCTTGAGCGCCTCGAATTCCTCGCGCCGGATCAGGTCGAGTTCGGCCGCCGCGCGGTCGGCCTGGGCCCGGAAGGCGGACTTCGCCTCTTCGCTGGCGGCCTGGGCCATGCCCATGGCTGCTGTGGTCAGCTTGGCGATCTCGTCGAGAAAGGGGTTCTGGGTCTGCATCGGAGGCTCAAGAGGCGCGGGACTGGCCGCCGCGCTCCATCAATATGGGGCGCCGGGGGATGAATGCGAAGGCCTTGTCGGTTAGACAGGGGCGAATAGGCTGGAGAACGCGCCGGTGCCCTTCCCTGATTTCGACCCTGTCCTGATCCAGATCGGACCCTTCGCCATACGCTGGTACGCCCTGGCCTATGTGGCCGGCATCCTGATCGGGTGGCGGTATGTGGTGAACCTGGTCCGCAATCCGAACCTGGCGCCCGTGCGCGGGCCGGCGGCCAGTCCCGCCCAGATCGACGACCTGATCCTCTGGGTGACCCTGGGCATCATCCTCGGCGGCCGGCTGGGCTACATCCTGTTCTACACGCCGGCGACGATCTGGACGGACCCGCTGGCGATTCTCCAGGTCTGGCAGGGCGGCATGAGCTTCCATGGGGGCGCTCTCGGGGTGGCCATCGCGGTCGCCGCCTTCGCCCGATCCAATGGCATAGACCTCCTTCGCCTGGGGGACCTGGTGGCCGCCTGCGTGCCCTTCGGCCTGCTGTTCGGGCGGATCGCCAATTTCATCAATGGCGAGCTTTGGGGTCGGCCCACAGATCTGCCCTGGGGGGTCATCTTCCCCGGCGCCGGACCCTATCCCCGCCATCCGAGCCAGCTCTATGAGGCCGTCCTTGAAGGACTCGTGCTGTTCATCATCCTGCGTATCGCCACCCACAGGGGCTTCTGGCTGGAACGTCGCGGCGCGGTGGCGGGTCTGTTCCTGGTAGGCTATGCGGTGTTCCGAAGCCTGGTGGAGCAGGTGCGCGAGCCCGACTCCTATCTGCCGGACTATCCACTCGGCCTGACCATGGGGATGATGCTCAGCCTGCCCATGCTGCTCGGGGGCGCCTATCTGATCTGGCGTGGCCTGCGCGAGCCGGTTCCAGCCGCCCAGGCGTCATCCGCCCCGGCCCCCGCCGAAGCCCCGCCCGAGGCGGCGGCGGAGGACCCCTTCCGAATTCGCTCAGCCCGGGACTCAGATGGCCCTGCGTGAGCGGCTGGCCGGCCAGATCGCCGCCACAGGCCCCTTAAGCCTCGCCCAGTACATGACGATCTGCCTGCACGACCCGCAGGCCGGCTATTACGCCACGCGACCTGGCCTCGGGGCTGGGGGGGACTTTCTCACGGCCCCCCTGGTCAGCCAGATGTTCGGCGAACTGATCGGCCTTTGGGGCGTCGCCTGCTGGCAGGCCATGGGCAGGCCCTCCAGGTTCCGGCTGGTGGAGATGGGGCCCGGGGACGGCGCCCTCATGGTCGACCTGCTCAGGGCCGGACAGACCGCCCCGGGGTTCATCGAGGCCGCCGATCTCTGGCTGGTGGAGGTGTCGGAGCCCCTGAGGGCCGTTCTGGGGGAGCGCCTGGCCTTCGCCGCTCCAGACCTGGCCGACACCATTGACGCCGTCCCCGACGGCGCGCCGCTGATCCTGGTGGCCAATGAACTGCTGGACTGCCTGCCGACCCGGCAGTTCGTCCGCACCGAGGGTGGCTGGGCCGAACGTGTGGTCGGGCTGAACGACCGTGGGGACCTCGCCTTCGGCCTGTCGGCGAGCTTGCCGGCCGAGGCCTGGCCTGGGCCGGTCGGCGCCATCGTGGAGACCTCGCCGGCCCAGGCGGCCCTTGGATCGCAGATCGGCGCCCGCCTGGCCGCCGATGGCGGAGCCGCCCTGCTGATCGACTATGGCCCGGCCGAGGGAGAGGCGGGCGGCGATACGTTCCAGGCCCTCAGGGGCCATCAGAAGATCGACCCCCTGGCCTGTCCAGGCGAGGCGGATCTGACCGTCCATGCGGATTTCCAGGCTGTGGCCAGGGCCGCCGAGGCCGAAGGGGCGCGCGCCAGACCCCTGCTGACCCAGGCCGAGTTCCTGCGCCGTCTCGGGATTGAGGCCAGGGCTGCCCGGCTGGCCCGGGCCCGGCCCGATCTGGCCGACCAGATCGGACGGCAGTTTGACCGCCTGACCGCCCAGGATCAGATGGGAACCCTGTTCAAGGTCCTGGCCCTGCATGAGCAAGGCTTCATCCCGCCCGCGTTCGAGACCCCCTGACCATGACCGAGGCCGCCGCCTTGCCGATCATCACTTCGCCCCTGCTCTCAGAGGCGGGCATTCGCCATGCCTTCTTCACCCGGGCGGGCGGGGTATCGGGCGGGGTCTATGCCAGCCTGAACGTGGGATCTGGCTCAGCCGACGCCCCCGGGCATGTCGCCGAGAACCGACGGCGGGCGGCCGCTCATTTTGGGTCGCCCGTCGAGGCCCTCAACACCTGCAACCAGGTGCACTCCGCCAGGGCTGAAATCGCCAGCGGTCCCTGGGGCGCAGACCGCCCGGTGGCCGACGGGGTGGTGACCGCCACGCCGGGCCTGATCTGTGGGACCCTGGCCGCCGACTGCGCGCCCATCCTCCTGGCTGATCCTGAGGCTAGGGTGGTGGCGACGGTCCACGCCGGGTGGAAGGGCGCCCTGACCGGGGTCGTCGAAGACACATTGGCCAAGATGGTGAGCCTGGGGGCGCGGCGGGACCGCCTCCTGGCGGCGGTGGGTCCCTGTATCGGCAGGGCCTCCTACGAGGTGGGTCTGGAATTTCTGGACCGATTCATCGCGGCCGACGGCGCGAACGCCGTTTTCTTCAGTGCTGGCGCCTCGGCCGAGAAGCGGCAGTTCGACCTGCCGGCCTTCGTGCTGGCGAAGCTGGCCGCCGGCGGCGTTGAGCGGGCGCAGTGGGTTGAACGGGACACCTGCGCCGAACCTGAGCACTTCTTCTCCAACCGCCGGGCATTTCAGCGGCGGGAAGCTGACTATGGGCGGCTGCTCTCGGCCATTGTCCTCTAGGTGAGGGTTGCCCGGACTCGCCCCCCTGCATTAAAGCCCCGCTGACGGATGCGGATCGATCCTGGGGAATCTCATGAAGCTGCTGGCGGGCAATTCCAATCAGGCTCTCGCCCATGCCGTCTCCGACCATCTCGATATCCCCCTGACCCGGGCTCAGGTGAAGCGCTTCGCCGACAACGAGGTGTGGGTGACCATCGACGAGAATGTCCGCGGCGAGGATGTGTTCGTCATCCAGTCCACCAGCTACCCGACCAACGATAATCTGATGGAGCTGTTGATCTGCATCGACGCGCTCAAGCGCGCCTCGGCCCGGCGGATCACGGCCGTGATGCCCTATTTCGGCTATGCCCGGCAGGATCGGAAGACCGGCGGGCGTACGCCGATCTCGGCCAAGCTGGTCTCCAACCTGATCACCCGGGCCGGCGCTGACCGGGTGCTGACCATGGACCTGCACTCCGGCCAGATTCAGGGCTTCTTCGACATCCCCACCGACAACCTGCTGTCGGCGCCCCTGCTGGCCAATGACATCAAGGCCCACTATCCCCAGCCTGACGAGCTCATGGTCGTATCCCCCGATGTGGGGGGCGTGGTCCGGGCCCTGTCGGTGGCCAGCCGTCTGAACGCTGAACTGGCGATCGTCGACAAGCGGCGCTCAGGCCCCGGCAAGAGCGATGTCGCCAACATCATCGGCGATGTGGAGGACCGGCGCTGCGTGCTGTTCGACGACATCATCGACGGCGGCGGCACCCTGTGCAATGCGGCCCAGGCCCTGGTGGACGGCGGCGCCTGCGAGGTGTCGGCCTATGTGACCCACGGGGTGCTGTCGGGCGCGGCCATCGAGCGGGTGGAAGCCTCCGTCCTGAAGGAACTGGTGATGACCGACTCCATCAGCGCCCCGGAGCGGGCGGCCTCCACGCCGAAGATCCGCTATGTCAGCTGCGCAGCCCTGATCGGCGAGGCGGTGCGCCGGATCGCCAATGAGGAGTCGGTCTCCAAACTCTTCGACTGAGACCTGTTCGGCCACACCCCACGGGTGAGCCCGCTGGCTGAGCGTGGTGAACAATAGTTTACGATCTGGGGCCATGATCTCGCCCGACGGAACATGCTATGTTCGCTGGCGCAAGTTGAGGGGAACACTGACCCATGAGCTCGGCTATCGGTTTTCACAGGGCTTTGACGGCGCTGGCCTTGATCGGCGCTGCGGCGCTTGCCGGCTGCGCCCAGCCCAAGCCTGAGCCGCCGCCGCCGGCGCCCCCAGCCGTGGCCCTGGCGCCCTACCTGATCGAACAGGCCAGCGCCTATCGCTTCTACATCTCCCGTTCCTCGGCTATTTCGCCGGTCTTTGATGACGGGGCCGAGATCGCCGAATCCCTGCGGACCGCTGCGGCCTATGAGCCGGTCCAGCTCCTGAAGGGCGCCGTGGCCTACGGCGCCATTGCCGCCCTGCAGGACCCTGAATTCGTCGCTGCCGTGCGGAGCTACGCGATCGATCCCGAGACCCGCGCCAAGATGATGGCCGACCTGGTCGCCGATCCAAACCATGCCGCCAATCTGCCCGGCGCCCGCAGCGCGGCCGGCCTGGTCATCGCCGCCTATGGGGCCGAAGGCCAGCAGCTCTTCCAGACGGGCGCTGCGGTCAAGCAGGCGGCCTATGACGTCCAGAGGGCCCGCTGGTCGCGGGCTGATGTCGAGAACCGCGCCCTGCGCCTGTCCCAGGCCAAGGCCCTGTCGGCGACCCAGATCGTCGGTGACATCGAAGAGACGGCAAGGCTGCAGCAGGCCGCCATGGGCGCGGCCGTCCTGAACCTCGCGTCCAGCCCAGTCGATCCGCCCTATAGCCGCATGGTGGCGCGCAGCCTGGCTGTGGCCGCCCTGGCGGTCCTGGGGGAAGCCGGAGAGAATCGCGCCGAGCTCCTCACTGCGGTGATGGTGGAGCCCACCTCGGCCTCCTGCTTCAACATGGCCAAGCTGAACCTCTACCAGTGCCTGGCCGTCTCCAAGCCGCACTATGAGGATGTGTTCTGCCTGGGGCAGCACGCCCTGATGGACACCGGACAGTGCCTGGCCAGGGGTGCGGGTCTGGCCGATCCGGCCAAGATCACCCCGGTTCAGGTGGCCGAAACCGGGGCTGTGTCCGAAGCGGCGACCCTCAGCCCGGCTAAAACGCGCTGAAGGTCGCCGGCCCCGTTGCCAGAGGGTCAACTTCTGTGTAATGACGCGCTCCTTCCGATCCCCCTGGGATCGCGACCCACGCCGCGCGGGTTCGCGCGGCGGTTTCGTTTTGAGGCAGGGCGATGGCCGAAATCGTATTGAACGTGGAAGTGCGTGACCAGACCGGCACCGGCGCCGCGCGCAGTGTGCGCCGGAGCGGCAAGATCCCTGGCGTCCTCTATGGCGGCGACAAGGATCCGGTGGCGATCGCCGTGCCGGCCAATGAGTTCCGCAAGGCGCTCTATACGGGCAAGCTGCTGGGTCACCTGGTGAGCCTGAAGTATGGCGACGAGACCCAGCCGGTCATCGCCAAGGCCATCGACATGCATCCGGTGACCGATGAGCCGTGGCACTTCGACCTCTATCGGGTCGACGAGCATCAGCAGATCAAGATCTCCGTGCCCGTGCGCTTCATCAACCACGAAGCCTCTCCGGGCCTGAAGCGCGGCGGCGCCCTCAATGTCGTGCGCCATGAGGTTGAGCTATCCTGCCTGGCCGACGCCATTCCCGAAGACCTGGTCTTCGACCTGACGGGTCTGGATATTGGCGACACCATCCGCATCTCGGGCTTCAAGCTGCCCGCGGGCGTGACCCCCACGGTCGACCGCGACTTCGTCATCGCCACCCTGGCCGGCAGCTCGGCCCAGGCAGCCCAGGACGCCGCCGCTGAGGGAGGGGCCTAAGGCCCCTCCCCACCGGGTCGGTCTGAACCGGAGGGTCGCATGCTGATCCTCGTCGGCTTGGGTAACCCAGGGTCCCGCTATGCCGGCAATCGGCACAATGTGGGATCCATGGCCGTCGATCAGATTGCGCGCCGCTGGGGCTTTGGCCCCGAGCGGTCGCGCTTCCAGTCCCTGGTCCGCGAGGGGGTGATCGAAACCCCCGCCGGGTCCGTCAGAGCCCTGATCCTGAAGCCCCAGACCTATTACAATGACAGCGGCAACGCCGTGGGCGAGGCCCTGAAGTTCTACAAGCTGTCCACCGCCGACCTTGTGGTCTTCCACGACGAAATCGACCTGGCCCCCGGCCGGTTCCGCATGAAGACCGGCGGCGGGGCGGCTGGCAACAATGGCATCCGCTCCATTACCGGTCAGGTCGGGCCGGACTTTCGCCGGGCCCGCCTGGGTGTGGGCCATCCCGGCCACAAGGACCTGGTTCAGGGCCACGTCCTGTCGGACTTCCACAAGGTGGAGCAGGTCTGGCTGAGCGACGTGCTCGGCGCCTGCGCCGACGCCGCCCCCCTGCTGGCGGCCGGGGAGGACGAGAAGTATCAGGCCGAGGTCATGCGCCTGGCCCCGGCCGAGAAGGCCGACACCCGGCAACAGCGCCAGGACCGCGAGATCCCCTGAGCGCCCGCAGCTGACGACATTTCCCACCGGCTTGGCTAAGACGACGCCGGCTCCAATTCTCCGAGGACTCCATGGCTCTCAAAGTCGCCATCGTCGGCCTGCCCAATGTCGGCAAGTCAACCCTGTTCAACGCCCTGACCCAGACGGCGGCGGCCCAGGCGGCCAACTATCCGTTCTGCACCATCGAGCCGAACGTGGGGGATGTGGCGGTGCCTGAACCGCGTCTTGAAGCCCTGGCCAGGATCGCCGGCTCCAAGGAGATCATTCCCGCCCGCATCAATTTCGTCGACGTGGCCGGCCTGGTCCGGGGCGCCTCCAAGGGCGAGGGCCTTGGCAATCAGTTCCTGGCCAATATCCGCGACTGTGACGCCGTGGCCTTCGTGGCCCGCTGCTTCGAGAATGACGACATCACCCATGTGGAGGGCCGCATCGATCCCATCTCTGACCTGGAGATCATCGAGACGGAACTGATGCTGGCCGATCTCGAGAGCCTTGAGAAGCGGGTCGCCAACCTCGATAAGCGCGCCAGGACCGGCGACAGGGACAGCGCAAATACCCTGCGCCTGGTCAAGCTCGCCCTGGAAGAGCTCAATGCCGGCCGCCCGGCCCGCACCGCCAGGATCGCCGAAGAGGACGAGAAGGCCTGGCGGATGCTGCAACTGCTGACCGCCAAGCCGACCCTCTATGTCTGCAATGTGGACGAAGGCGACGCCGGGACCGGCAATGCCATGTCGGCCGCTGTGGCCGAGCGGGCCACGCGTGACGATGCCGAGAGCGTGGTGATCTCCGCCCAGATCGAGAGCGAGATCGCCATGCTGGACGCCGCCGAACGGACGGAGTTCCTGGAGACCCTGGGCCTGGAGGAGCCGGGCCTGAACCGGATGATCCGCGAGGCCTTCAAGCTGCTGGGCCTGCAGAGCTATTTCACCTGCGGCCCCAAGGAGACCCGGGCCTGGACCATCCCCGTGGGCGCCACCGCCCCTCAGTCAGCCGGGGTGATCCATACCGATTTCGAGAAGGGCTTCATCCGGGCCGAGACCATCGCCTTCGACGACTACATCAAGTTCAATGGCGAGGCTGGCGCCCGGGATGCCGGCAAGCTGCGCCAGGAAGGCAAGGAGTATGTCGTCCAGGACGGCGACGTGATGAACTTCCGATTCAACGTCTAGACCGCGTCCAGGGGGCGTGACAGGCGCCCGGTCCTGCCCCTAGGCTTGGCGGCAAGGGAGAACATCATGGGTGAGACCATCACGCTGAAGAGCAGCGCCGACGGCTATGAGCTGTCGGCCTATCACCAGGCGCCGTTCACCCCGCGCAAGGGTGGGGTCATCGTGCTGCAGGAGATCTTCGGCATCGACAAATTTGTCCGGGCCGATGTCGAGCGCTGGGCCAAGGCCGGCTATGAGGCCATCGCACCGTCCCTGTTCGATCGCCGGGAGCGGGGCTTTACCGCCGGCCACGACGCAGACGGCATGGCCGCCGGCATCGCCCATGCCCGGGCTACGCCGATGGAGCAGGCCCTGGCCGACATCGCCGCGGCCCGGGACTTCCTGAGGCCCCGGGGCAAGGTCTGTGTGGTCGGCTATTGCTATGGGGGCTCCCTGGCCTGGCTGAGCGCGGCCAAGGTCGAGGGGATCGCTGCGGCGTCCAGCTATTATGGCAGCATGGTCAAGGCCAATGCCGATCTGCCGCTCGCCTGCCCGATCATCGTCCATCTGGGCCACACCGATCCGGGCATCAGGGCCGACGAGGTGGAGGCCGCCGTCAAGGCCGCTCACCCCGAGGTCCCGGTCTATATCTATGACGGCGCAGGCCACGGCTTCAACAATGAGAGCCCTGAGCGCTATCACGAGGAGGCCGCCAACCTCGCCCGCCAGCGCACCCGCGAACTGTTCGAAAGCGTATGAGCCGCGCCGGCGAAACGATCCGGCTGGAAAGCCGGGCCGACGGCTTTTCCTTCGACGCCTATCACGTCCGTCCCGGGGACGCCCGGCGGGGGGGCCTGGTGCTGATCCAGGAGATTTTTGGCGTCACCGACCATATCTGCGAGGTGGCCGACGGCTTTGCCGAGGACGGCTATGAGGTGATCGCGCCGGCCTTCTTCGATCGTCAGCAAAGGGGCTTCGAGGCCAGCTATGCGCCGGAGGACTTGGCCCGGGCCGTAGCCCTGTCTCAGGCCGCGCCCTGGGACGAGGTCACCGGCGACGCCCAGAGCGCCATAGACGCCCTCTCCGGCCCCGTCTTCGTCGCCGGCTTCTGCTGGGGCGGGGCGGCGAGCTGGGCCGTGGCGGCCCGCTGTGAGGGCGTGGCAGGGGCATCCTGCTTCTATGGGCGCCGGATCAGCGAACTGCTGGATGAGGCGCCCCGCTGCCCGACCATCCTGCACTTCGGTAAGGCCGACGCCTCCATTCCCCTGGAGAAGGTCGAGGAAATCCGCACCCGCTATCCCGACCTGCCTGTGCACCTGTACGACGCCGGCCACGGTTTCGTCTCCGACCGGCGCAAGGACTACCAGCCCGACGCCGCGCGCCTGGCCCGCCTGCGTACCCTGCAGCTCTTCGCCCGCACCGGCGGAGGGCGCGGTGAGGGCGCCTGAGGACGGCTCTATCGGCCCTCGAACGCGACCAAGGTAGAGACCGGAACGCTGGCGGCCGCCAGCCTGGCCGCCCCGCCCAGGTCCGGCAGGTCCACCACGAAGGCCGCCGCGACGATCTCTGCGCCGCCCTGGCGGAGCAGGTCGATGGCCGCCAGGGCCGTGCCGCCGGTGGCGATCAGGTCGTCCACCAGCATGACCCGCTCGCCGGCCACAAAGGCGTCGAGATGGATCTCCAACGCATCAGAGCCATATTCCAGGGCGTACTGCACCGCCCGGGTCATGTGCGGCAGCTTACCCTTCTTGCGCAGGGGCACGAAGCCGGCCGAGAGCTGATGGGCCACCGCGCCGCCGAGGATGAATCCCCGGGCCTCGATGCCGGCCACCTTGTCGATCTTCAGACCCGCAAAGGGCTGCACCAGTTCGTCCACCGCCTGGCGGAATGCCCGGGCGTCGGCGAGCAGGGTGGTGTGAGGTGGCGCCGGAAATTCGGACAGTTGGCTAAGGTAGGTTCGACCTCTTTGAAGGACGGACTTTATGACTGGGAAGCGGAAGCGGTACTCGGCTGATTTCAAGGCCAAGGTGGCGCTGGAGGCGTTGAAGGGGGAGCT
>CAMTXB010000053.1:0-19900 GCA_947085575.1 uncultured Caulobacteraceae bacterium | reverse complement strand
TGCGACTTGAGGATGGCCGAAATCTCGGCGGCGCGGATGTCCATGTTCTTACGCTCTCTTGAGGGCGAATTTCAGCGAGTCGAGCTTCGTACCCAGCGAAGCGTCGAACAGACGGGAGCCGACCCGGACCTTGATGCCGCCGAGAATGGCGGGATCAACCTGGGTCTCAATTTCAGGATCCTTGCCCAACGCCTGGCGCAGGGCCGCAGCGACACCTTGGGCCTGGGCCGCGGTGAGGGGCATGGCGGTGGTCACATGCGCCGAAATCACGCCGCGACGTTCGGCCGACAGGGCCTGGAAGGCGTGGATCACTGACGGAATGGCCGAGGCCCGCCCATTGGCCGTGATCAGGCCAAGAAACTTTAGGGTGGTCGGATCAAATCTGGCCTTGCCCGCCACGGCCAGGAGGCCCTTGGCCTTGTCCTGGGCGCTGAAGATCGGCGAGGCGAGCAGGATGCGCAGATCCCGGCTGTCAGCCAGCATGGTTTTCAGCGACTTGAGGTCGCTTTCCACCGCCGCAATCTTGTTCTCGTCGTCCGCGAGGTCGAACAGGGCTCGGGCATATCTGCCCCCCACATTCGAAGTCCTGGAATCGTCCGCCACTATGTGTCCGCCCGGTGCGTGTCCAACAGCCACTGCGAAGGAATCTCCGCCCCAGCTAAAGGCTTGAAAGCGCTTGAAAAAGCACGTCGTCGAAAGCGGATGACCGCCCCCGACCCTAAGCCGCGCGCCTGATAGCACGCGATTTTCGGCGCCGCAACCGAACCGGCGCATAGGAACAGGGCCATCGGCTCAGGGGCGGCCTGGAACCTCAGCCCGGCGAAACACCGCCGAGCCCGTGGCGGCCAGGGCGCCGTCAGCCTTGAGCACCCGGCCATGGGCAAAGACCAGGGTACGGGTCGACCGCTCGACCGCCGCCTCAAGGGTCACGGCCTCGCCGGACTGGAGCGGAACACCATAGTCCACCGTCAGGGAGACCGGAGAGAGGATCTCCCCGCTGATCGCCGCCAGGGCCACCTCCAGGAGGGTGGCTGCGGCGCCGGGTCCGGCGGGGGCCTGGCCTGTGGTGACCGTCAGGGCGGACGGGGACGCTGTGAACAAAGAGGTCATGGGGGGTGGTGTAAGGGGCTCAGCGCGAGAAGAAAGGGCGCCGGATCTCCGGCGCCCAGTTCGGCAGGTTCAACACTCGGCCAGGAGGCTGGTGGATCAAGGACCCTATGGTCAGGGAACGACGTTCCTGGCCTGGGCAGGGGCTGAGGCGTTGCAGGCTTCGAGCCGGGCGGCGTCAAAGGCCCGGGCGCCCGACTCGAAGGCCGTCACCGGACCGAAGCGGCTGGCCACATCCTTGCAGGTGGCCGGGATGAAGGTGCGGGTGTTGGAGGCCGTGGCCACACAGGCGTCCCCCTCGCACCAGAAGACGGCGCCGCCGGCCACGAGGCGGGCGCGCTCAGCCACAGGCTGGCCGAGTTTGGCGGTGACCAGGGTCTTGGCAGCGGCCTGGCCGGCGAGGGTGAGGGTCAGCAGGGCTGCGGCGGCGGTCAGGGAGGAACGGATCATCATGGCTATATCTCCGGCATTGGGGAGGGGCGACGCAGGGATAGCGCCGGCTCGTCTGTTCGACCGGCGCTATCCCCAGCGTCAGGTTGTCGAACTGAGCATCGCTAAGATAACGCTGTTAAGATCAATCGCAACCGTCATTTGCGCACCGTGGCTATGCAGGTTTGGATAGGCGGGGAGATTGAGCCCGATCCTGAAACCGCCCTTGAACCGCCGCGTTCATCGGCCATCAATCCTATCGCGCCTTTTGTGGCCTTCAGCTAAAGAAAGCCGCCCCTGGGCGAACGCCTGCACAAGCACCAATGGCTGGGATCAAGATGGCCAACTCGCAACCGCCAAGATCGCAGCGGCCCGCCAGCGGGGGCCAGGCCCGGCGTACGCCGGCTCAGGCGGTGCTTTACTGGTCAGCCGTTCTGTCGGTATGGGGTCTGATCTTCATCGGCGCCTTCTTCGCGGTGTTCGCCGTTGACCTGCCCGACACCTCCAAGCTGTTTGAGGTCGAGCGCCAGCCCTCCGTCGCCTATCTGGACCGGTCTGGCGCCCTGGTGGCGGTGCGCGGGTCGCAATATGCGCCGCCTGTGGACCTGGACACC
Organism: uncultured Caulobacteraceae bacterium; assembly: GCA_947085575.1. Lineage (GTDB taxonomy): Bacteria > Pseudomonadota > Alphaproteobacteria > Caulobacterales > Caulobacteraceae > Phenylobacterium. The sequence continues at coordinate 17,750 of CAMTXB010000053.1, read as the reverse complement.
CTGCCCGATTACGTTCCCCAGGCCTTCATCGCCATCGAGGACCGATGGTTCTACTGGCACCCGGGCTTCAATCCTTGGGGCATCCTCCGCTCGCAGATCTACAACATGACCAGCGACGGCGGGCCCCTGCGGGGGGGATCGACCATTACCCAGCAGCTGGCGCGAAATCTGTTCCTGACACCGGCCCAGACCTATCGCCGCAAGGCCCAGGAATTGATCCTGGCGGTGTGGCTGGAGCTCAAGTTCTCCAAGAAGGAAATTCTCGAGCTCTATCTCAACCGGGTCTATTTCGGCGGCGGGGCCTATGGGATTGAAGCGGCGTCCCAGCGCTATTTCGATAAGCCGGCCCAGCAGCTGACGATCGGAGAATCAGCCCTGCTGGCGGGCATGATGAAGGGACCTTCGCGCTACAGCCCCGTCTCGGCCTCGGAGCGGGCCGCCCGCCGGGCCACCATCGTGCTGGACGAGATGGTCCGGCTCGGGGCGATCACCGAGGCCGAGCGCACCGAGGCGTTCAACAACCCCGTCCGGGTCAATCCGACCCTGGCCAACCAGCGCGCCCAGTACTTTGTCGACTGGCTCGATGTCGAGGTCCGCGCCCTGGTGGGCGAGCCCACAGACGATCTGGTGGTGGAGACCACCCTCGACCTGCCGATCCAGACGGCCGCTGAACAGGCGATTCGCCGGGGCGTCGCCGCCGGCGCGGCCCAGGAGATCGGCCAGGGGGCCCTGGTGGCCCTGGATGGCGAGGGGCGGGTCCGGGCCTATGTGGGCGGCGCTGACTATGCCGAAAGCCAGTTCGACCGGGCGGCCATGGCCCGGCGGCAGGCGGGATCGGCCTTCAAGCCCTTTGTCTATCTTACCGCCATGGAACAGGGCCGGACGCCCAATGTCCGGATGGTCGACGAGCCGCTCCGCATGGGCGATTGGGCGCCGAAGAACTACAATGGCGAGTTCCGGGGCGAAATGTCCCTGGAACAGGCCCTGGCTCAGTCGACCAACACCATCGCCGCGCGCCTGGCCAGCGAGGTCGGCACCGGCAATGTGGCGACCACCGCGCGGCGGCTGGGGATCACCGGCAAGATCCAGCTGGATCCCTCCATGGCGCTGGGGGCCGTCGAGGTGACCCCGCTGCAGATGGCCCAGGCCTATGCGCCTTTCGCCAATGGCGGATTCAAGGCGCAGGGCTATGGGATTGAACGCATCCGCACGGCCGACGGCCGGGTGCTCTATGACCACAATGTGGACAAGCCTCAGCGACAGGCCGTGATCGGGTCCCCGGCGCTTCAGTATATGAACCAGATGATGCGCGCGGTCGTCACCAGCGGCACCGGCACGGCCGCCCAGGTGCCCAACTACGACCTGGCCGGAAAGACCGGCACCACCAATGATTATCGGGACGCCTGGTTCGTGGGCTATACGGGCGGCTTTGTCGCTGCGGTCTGGGTGGGCAAGGATGACAACACCACCATGCGCCGGGTGTCCGGCGGCGGCGCCCCTGCGCGGATCTGGCGGGACTTCATGGGCGCGGCCCTGCCCCGGCTCAATGCCCAGCCAATTCCCGGCGGGATGATCGAGGCGCCCCCGGTGGCCCCGGCGGCCGATCCCATTGGCGACCTGCTGGATGGGGTGGGCGGCATGATCGACAGCAGCCCCGAACCGGCCCTGCCCGCCCCCGCCCAGGGCGCCGGCGAGACCATTCCCTACTGAGCCGGGCCTCTGGCCCCGATGGCGTGCAGGCGCGCGCCATGGACCCGCAGCCAGGCCCTGTGCGGCGCCGGGTTCCCCACCAGGGCCTCCACAAGGGTCCAGAAGCGCGGGCCGTGGTTGAGCTCCAGCAAGTGGGCGCACTCATGGGCCGCCACATAGTCCGCCACCGGCAGGGGGGCCAGGGCCAGGCGCCAGGAGTAGCGGATCACGGCTGCCCCCCCGGCGACGGGGGGCTTGCACGACCCCCAGCGAGAACGGGCGTCGGTAAGCGCCACCCGGGGCATGGGCGCCCCCAGGGCCCTTGCATGGGTCCAGGTGAGGTCACTGAGGCCCTCCAGGGCCTGACGGCGCAGAAGCCTTTGGACGGCGCGGGAATAGCCATCCCCCTCCCCCTGGGCCGTGATCTGGGCAGGCTCCTCGCCGGTCGCTGCAAGCCAGCGGGTCCGGCCGGACGCAAAGGCCAGCCGGACCGGGCGCCCCATGACCATCAGCTCCTCGCCGGGCAGCAGGGGTTGGGCGTCGGGAAGCTCGGCCAGCCGGCCACTGATCCAGTCGATGCGGTCCCCGGCGAAGGCGGCCGCCTCGGCGAGGCGTCTCTGGGACGGGGCGGTGGCCACCACCTCCCGGCGGCTGCGATCCAGGCGCAGGGACACCCGCCGCGCCCGGGGGTGGACCCGCAGGCGGATGGCCGCGCCGGCGATCTCGATCCGGTCACCATCGGAAAAGGAGCGGCCAAAGGGACTCATCCCACCGGGTGTAGCGGGCGTTCCAGAACAGGGGAATCCGGAATTGTCGGTGGAACGCGCGCGGGCTCTCAAATTCAGGGCGTGGAGCTCCGGGCGGCGCTGTGGACGCGGCTTTCCTGCAGGGCGATGAACTCCCGCACTCGGGGATAGATTTGCTCCCGGAACCGGCGACCGTTGAAGACCCCATAATGGCCCACATGGGGCTGGATGTAGTCTGCCTTCAGATCCCCGGGCAGGTTTGCGCACAGGTCATGGGCCGCCTGGGTCTGGCCAATGCCGGAGATGTCGTCATTCTCTCCCTCGACGGTGAGCAGAGCGACATCGGTAATCTGCCCCGGATCCACCGGCCGGCCCCGATGCACGAGCTCGCCCCTGGGCAGCAGGTAGCGCTGGAACACATAGTCCACGGTCTGCAGATAGAACTCCTCGGTCAGATCCAGGACCGAGAGGTACTCATCGTAGAACTCCAGGTGCCGTTCGGCGGAGTCCCCGTCGTCGGCCATCAGGTGGTCCAGATATTTCAGATGGGCCTCCTTATGCTGGTCGAGATTCATCGACATGAAGGAGTAGAGCTGGACAAAGCCCGGATAGACCCGACGTCCCATGCCCGGATAGGGCGGCGGCGCGGTGTAGATCATATTGGAGGCGAACCAGGCGAAGGGGCGCTGCTCCGCCAACTGGTTGGTCACGGTCGGCGAGAACCGCGCATCGATGGGCGAGCCCATATAGGTCATGGAGGCCGGTCGGGCGTCATCCCCGTCCTGCGCCATCAGGCTGACCGCGGCCAGCACCGGCGGTCCGGGCTGGCAGACGGCCACCACATGGGCCCGGGGGCCGACCACCTGCAGCATTGCGCGCACATGGTCGATATAGTCGTGGAAGTCGAACCGCCCCTCAAGCACCGGCACTGAGCGGGCGTTCTCCCACTCGGTCACATAGACCTCGTGGTCGGGAAGAAAGGCCTGAACCGTACCGCGCAGCAGGGTCGCATAGTGCCCCGACAGGGGCGCGACGATCAGGACACTGGGCTGAAAGGCCTGTGCGCCGGCCCGGCGCATGGCGCCGGGGTCACGGGCGAAGTGGGTCAGCCTGACCCAGGGCGAGCTCCACACCGTCCGGGGCGCCACCGGCGTCGACTGGCCATTGATGGTCGTGGCGGCGATGCTCCATTCCGGCCGGCGATAACGTCTGGTGATGTTGGAGAACAGGTCGGTCGTGGCGAAAACCCGCCGACCAAACTCGGTGTTTCGCGCCGGATTCAGCGGCGAACTCCAGAAATCGCGGGTCAGCTGCGCGGTCAGACGAAGGGGCGCGGCGCCGTAATAGCTGGTCTCGTGCAGGGTGTAGAGCATCTGCGAAGGATCCTTGTGCGCCGCAGCATAACACGGCGACCCTTAACGGAGTCCAGTCATGGCCGTTCTCCGGGGTCAGGCGCGCCCAGCCTCAGCCGCCGGCCATGGCCTCGCGGATCAGCCGGGCCATCTCATCAGGGGCGATGCCATAGGCCAGCACCCGGTTGAACCGCCCCTTGGGATCCATCAGATAGGCGGCGGTCGAGTGATCAATGGTGTAGTCCGGCCCCTCGCCCGATCTGCGGTAATAGACGTAATAGGACTTGGCCACCTGCTCGATCTGTTCGGGCGAGCCGGTGAGGCCGATCACCCCATCAGGAAAGGCGTCCAGGCTGAGATAGGTCCTTAGCTGTTCTGGGGTGTCGCGCTCCGGGTCGACCGAGATGAACACGGTCTGTAGGTCATCGGCCCTTGGCCCCAGCTGCGCCTGAGCCGCCGCCACCGACTGCAGGGTGGCCGGGCAGATGTCCGGGCAATAGGTGAAGCCGAAGAAGACAACGCTCCACCGGCCCTCCAGAATCGACTGGTCCACGGTCTCGCCGTCCTGGTTCACCAGTTCGAAGGGACCGCCCACATCAGCCTGCCCCGGCGACCCGGTGACGGGCGCATCAATCCGCCAGAACATGGCCGCGCCCGCCGCAAGCCCAAGGACAGCCACAAGGGCGATGATGATCAGAGCGCGTTTCGACATGGCGCGGCCTCTTGGCAAGGGTGCGATCTCTCGTTTGGGGCTCGCCAGCACCGCCGATCTCGGTGATCCTGTCAGGGCCATGGCCCTGAAGAACGACGGATCGGCGGGCCTGAAGGATCCCTTGGGTCTGGATAGGCAAAGCACCGCCCTACTGCAAGGCGAGCTCGCCTGGGACGAGGCCGTTGTCGGCCAGGGCCGTCTGCGGATTCGCACGGTGGTCACCCTGCGCTGGCTGCTGCTGCTGTTCCAGGGGACGGGTCTGGTCCTGGAATCTGCCGTGCTGGAGCTCCCGGCCCCCTACGCCATCTGTTTTGGCATGCTGGGCCTGATCGCCTGGCTGAACCTGCTGGTCAGCCATGCCAGTCCAGGCCAGCGCCTGCTGCATCCGGCTGAGGGCGCCCTGCAGCTGGGCTTCGATATCCTCTGGATCGCCGGCCTGGCCGCCCTCACCGGCGGGATCGTCAACCCATTCGTGATCCTGGTTCTGCCGCCCCTGGCCCTGGCCGCCGCCACCCTGCCCCTGAGGCCGACGGCGATCCTCGGCGTGTTGGCCGCCCTGGCCCTGATGGCGGTCAGCGTCCTGTCGCCGCCGCTTGCCGAGACCCAGGCCGCAGGCCATGACCTTGGGCGACAGCTGGCCGCCCTGTTCGCCCTGTTGCTGGCCCTGGGGATCACCGCCACCTTCGTACGCGAGGCGGCCCAGGAGACCGCGCGTCGGGCCTTGGCGCTGGACGTCACCCAGGCCGTCCTGGCGCGGGAGCGACGGCTCTCGGCCTTGGGGGGTCTGGCCGCCGCCGCCGCCCATGAGCTTGGCACCCCCCTGGCCACCATCGCCATTGTCGCCAAGGAGATGGCCCGGGAGACCGACAGTCCCCAGGTCCGGGAGGACGCCGAGCTGCTGATGGCCCAGGCCCAGCGGTGCCGGGAGATCCTGGCGCGCCTGACCCAGACGCCGGGCGCCTCCGACGAGGTTCACGAACGGATGAGCCTGCTGCAGCTGCTGCAGGAGGTGATCGAGCCCCACCGGGACGTGAAGGGCGTCAGGCTTGAGGCGATCGTCACCGGCGCCCCTGGGGCGGGCTCGGGCAAGCCCGCCATCAAGCGCATGCCCGAGGTGGTCCACGCCATTTCCTCATTTGTCGAGAACGCGGTGGATTTCGCCGCCTCCGAGGTGCTGGTCACGGCGAGGTTTGACGCCGACACCATCTCCCTGGAGGTCCGCGACGACGGCCCCGGCATCGCCCCGGACATCCTCGCCCGCCTTGGAGAGCCCTATGTGACCAGCCGCCCCGGAGCCGAGGGTTCGCGGACCGGCCATGTGGGCATGGGGCTGGGCTTCTTCATTTCCAAGACCCTGCTTGAGCGCACGGGGGCCAGGGTCAGCTTCCAGAATGGTCGCCCCACGGGCGCGGCGGTCTCCGTCCGATGGCCCCGCAGCCGCATCGAGTCCCCAAACGCCTAGCCCCGGGGGCCGGCCCCCTTGCCCAAGGGACCCGGCGCAAGCCAATATCCCTGCACGCATCAAGGGAGGCCCGCACGCGCGGGTGGCGGCGATGAGCGACCTGAGCAGCCAGATCGAGGGCCTGGCCGACAAAAGCCTGCTTCTGCTGGACGATGATGTCGCCCTGCGCACCCGCCTCGGCCGGGCCCTGGAGGGGCGGGGATTTGAGCCGGTGCTGGCCGCCAGCGTCACCGAGGCCCTGGCGGCGGTCAAGGTCTATCCGCCGGCCTTCGCCGTCCTGGACATGCGCCTGGAGGACGGCACGGGCCTGAAGGTGGTTGAAGCCGTGCGCGAAGCCCGCCCGGACGCCAAGATCATCATGCTGACCGGCTATGGCAACATCGCCACCGCCGTGGCCGCGGTGAAGGCCGGGGCGGTGGACTATCTGTCCAAGCCCGCCGACGCCGATGACGTGGCCCGGGCCCTCCTGGCCCTGCCCGGGGATGTGGCCGCCCCGCCGGACAATCCCATGAGCGCCGACCGGGTGCGATGGGAGCATATCCAGCGGGTCTATGAACTGTGCGGCCACAATGTCTCGGAAACCGCCCGGCGGCTGAACATGCATCGGCGCACCCTGCAGCGGATCCTCGCCAAGCGCGCGCCCCGCTGATCCCCGGTCAAGGACTGAGGCCCGCCCCCGCACGCAGGGCCGCCAGGCGACCGAAGGCCACGGTCAGGGCCTTGCGCCTTGCCCCCGCCAGGGCCGCCACCGGCGCCTCGCGCAGCACCGCCCCGCCAAAGGCGTCGGCCACGATCAGACCGGGGTCATGAGGCAGGATGTCCTGGGGAAACTCCGGCGCCACGGCGAAGGCGAAGGCGTCGCAATAGGGCTCATATTCCCGCCACTTCTGGTCGGCGCGATAGTCTTCCAGCCCCGATTTCACCTCGACGATGAACAGGTCCCCCCGGCGCCCCAGGGCCATGAGATCCGCTCTGCGGCCATTGGGCAGGCAGACCTCGGCGAGCGGCGCATAGCCCAGCGCCGCCAGCAGGCGGGCCGCCCCCCGGGTCACCGCCTGGGTGATCTCCGGTCGGGACGCCGGGGCGCAGGTGGTGAGAACCAGATCCATGCCCCACCTTGTTCGGGCTTCGTTCTCCGCGCAAGGGGGCTGTCGCAGGCGGGCGCGCGCCTCAGCGTACCTGCTGCGGGAATTCCAGTTTCGAGGTGTCGTAGCCCAGCTGGCGGATGCGGGCGATGGCCTGGCTGCGCACGGCGGCGCTGAGCTGCGGGGCCTTGGACAGGAGCCAGACATAGTTGCCGCCCGGCGTGCCCATGATCAGCCAGCCCTCGTCGGTGCGATGGTCGAGGACCCAGTACTCCTGGTTCATGACGCCGCCGAAGAAGCTCAGCCTGAACTTGGCGTTCTTCACCGGATCGACCGGGGTGGCGCTGGCCTTCCATTCCTTCTTCGGGCCGTCCGGGGCGCCCCGGCGACAGGTCTGGATAACCGAATAGCCGGCGCCCGAACGGGTCCAGTCGGCGGTGGCGGCCTCGCAGGCCCTCTGCAGGGCGTTGGGGGTGCGGGCCACCTCGTACCAGCGGCCGGTCATCTTGGTCAGCTCGACCCGATTGGCCGGCTCAGGCGCTGCCGCATGGACCGTCGCCGTCTGACCGGCCAGAAGGGCGACCGCCGCCAGGAGCGGTGTGGCGAAGGTGCGAAGGGCAGGGGAGCGCAGCATCGCCGCAAACTAGAAAAACATTGCGCCGGGAACAAGGACGCCCGCCGAGATCCCCGGCGGGCGTCGCAGGCTTGCCTGAACCGCAGCCTATTCGGCGGCGATGGTGACGGGCTTCAGGGCCCGCTCCTTGAAGTTGATGGCCTGGAGATAGACGATGCCCTCCTCGGCGATGTCATCGCCGACCATGCGGTCGCCCTCGTTCTTCAGCTCATCCATGTCCACATACATGCCGTAGAAGGCCCGGGTGCGGTCGGTGATGATCCCGGCGTTCAGCAGGGTCTTGATCAACACCCGGAAGATGTTGGTGGACTCCTTCATATCCTCCCGACGGGCCTCGTCGGTGGCCAGGAGCTGGATTTCGGCGAGGACCCGGTCCGGATCCAGACCGAACTCCTCATAGAGGTCCCGCTGCTCGCTGGGGGACACGAGATTGAACAGCAGCACCTGGAAGCAGTGGGCCGCCCAGTCCTCGATGATCTCGTGTTCCTGCGGGCTCAGCTTGGGAATGGTGCGGTCGGCCCAGATCTTGCCGAACTTGTGATGGAAGGCCTCGTCGGTCATGACCAGCTGCATCAGCTTGCGGCCCAGGGGATCATTGAGCTTCTGGTAGAAGGTGGCGAAGGCGCCCATGGCCAGGCCTTCCACCAGCATCTGCATGCCGATGATCTTCTTATAGACCTCGGGGCTGCCGATGATGTCCACCAGCAGGGTCTGCAGCACCTTGGAGCATTCCACAGGCCGGCCCCAGCGGGCCTTGATGTACTTGGCGAAGGCCGTGACGTGGCGGGCCTCTTCCCGGGTCTGGTTGGCGGCGTATTCCTGGGCGCCCTGGTCGAGCAGGACGTGGCAGAGGCTGGCCGACAGGTTCAGGGCGCCCTGCTCGCCGTGCAGGATCGAGGAGAAGGACCGCAGCAGCGACTTGTTGACGAACTGGGCCCGCAGGCTCGGGGTGTTCAGGTGGTTGGCGACATAATCGGTCTGCAGGGCGACGTTCAGTTCCTCGGGCACCAGGGGCTGGTTGTCCATGTCCCAGGGCTCATCGAAGTCGATATATTTCTTGTCCAGCGGATCCCAGAAGTGGTCGTGGGTGGCCGAGATGATCTTGTCGAAGGCCGTCGACCGGTTGTTGTAGCGGTCCAGATCGAGCATCGACTCGAAGTCATCTGGCGCCACGGCGTCGTAGATCAGGTCCTTGGTAATGTTGCCGTCGGCGGCCATGGGATCCTCCTTGGGGTTCTGGGCGACCTGTCCGGCCGGGGGTACGGGGCCGCGTCCTTCACTTGGGCGGCAGCCTGACTCGATGACCGATGTTCGTCAAAGGAATCCGTGACGCCGGCGTCAGTTTTATGCGGGACGATGAAAAACGCCCGCCGGAGGCCGACAGGCGTTGATCCATGGCGATCCTGGCGGAGCACCTATTCGGCGGCGATGGTCACCGGGGCGGCCTGGCGATCCTTGAAGTTGATCTCCTGGAGGTAGCGAATGCCCTCCTCGGCGATGTCATCGCCCACCATGCGGTCGCCTTCGGCCTTCAGCTCATCCATGTCCACATAGATGGCGTAGAAGGCCCGGGTGCGGTCGGTGATGATGCCGGCGTTCAGAAGGGTTTTCACCAGCACCCGGAAGATGTTGGTCTGTTCCTTCATGTTCTCCCGGCGGGTGGCGTCGGTGACCATTTCGGCCATCTCGGCGATCACCTTGTCAGGATCGAGGCCGAACTCCTCATAGAGGCCCCGCTGCTGGCTGGGGGACACCAGGTTGAACAGCAGGGTCTGGAAGCAGTGGGCCGCCCAGTCCTCGATGATCGCGTGCTCTTCGGGGGTCAGATGCGGAATGGTCCGATCCGCCCAGATCTTGCCGAACTTGTGATGGAAGGCCTCGTCGGTCATCACCAGCTGCAGCAGCTTCTTGCCGGTCGGGTCCTTGATGTTGTTGAAGAAGGTGGCGAAGGCGCCCATGGCCAGGCCTTCCACCAGCATCTGCATGCCGATGATCTTCTTATAGACCTCAGGGCTGCCGATGATGTCCACCAGCAGGGCCTTCAGGGTCGGACCGCATTCCACGGGCCGGCCCCAGCGGGCCTTGATGTACTTGGCGAAGGCCGTGACGTGCCGGGCTTCCTCGCGGGTCTGGTTGGCGGCGTATTCCTGCGCGCCCTGGTCCTTCAGCACGTGGCAGAGGCTGGCCGACAGGTTCAGGGCGCCCTGTTCCCCGTGCAGGATCGAGGAGAAGGACCGCAGGGCCGCCTGGTTCACGAAGCGGACCCGGGTCTTCCTGTCGCTCAGGTGGTTTGAGACATAGTCGGTGGACATGGAGATGATCATGTCCTCAGGCACGATCATCTCGTTTTCCATGTCGAAGGGCTCGTCGAAGTCGATGTACTTCTTGTCGAGCGGATCCCAGAAGTGGTCGTGGGTGGCCGAGATGATCTTGTCGAAGGCGGTGGAGCGGGCGTTGTAGCGGTCGAGCTCCAGCATCGACTCGAAGTCGTCGGGGGACACAGCGTCGTAGATGATGTCCTTGGTGATGTTGCCGTCGGCCGCCATGACTTCGTCCTCCAGGAACTTGGGGCAGGCTCTGCGGCCCAGGCTCCGCACCTTGCGGGCAACCCCCTTGATCTGCACGGCAGCCTTGCAGATGAACGCCGTTCAGTCAAGAAGATGACGGGTGCGTCAACTTCTCCACGGGGGCGTCATCATCATCCGCCGCCGCCTCAATGGCTTCGATCTGCGCATCGGACAGGCCGAAATGGTGGCCGATCTCATGCACCAGGACGTGGCTGACCAGCTCCTCCAGGGTCACGTCCCCCCGGGCCGCCCATTCATCGAGGATGGGGCGGCGATAGAGCAGGACCATGGAAGGGTGCGTCTCGGGATCCATCACCGAGCGATGGGCCAGATCCACCCCGTGATAGAGGCCGGTGAGGTCGAAGGGGTCCTCGATCTCCAGGGCGTCCAGGGTGTCCTGATCGGGGAAGTCATCCACCCGGAACAGCACATGGCCGGTCATCGCCCGGAAAGCGGCCGGGAGGTGGGCAAAGGCGGCCTCGGCCAGGGCGGCCATGTCGTCCAGGCTTGGGGCGAGCCCCGTGGGGGTGCAGATCATTCGTCGGCGATCACAATGTGAGGGGCCTCGGGCGTGCGAACCTCAAACAGGCCGATGTCCAGGGGCTGTTGCGGCCGGACGGCGCGCAGGGGCTGGCGGGTCAGGGCGTCCAGGATCTCCCGATCCGGCTCGGCGCCGGCCCGGCGGACCCGGCGGGCCTGGGGTCCGTCGGAGGGGAGCTCGGCGGCAGCCCCGATCCTCCAGAAGGAAACCTGCAGACGCCAGACGGTGGCGATCGGGGTCGACGGCGGGGCGGGCCAGCGGCGGCCATCCTGGAGCGTGGGTTGGGCCGGAGGCGGCACAGGGCGGCGCCGGCCGACCTGGGCGGCCAGGGCCGCCAGGCGACAATAGCGATCCTCCGGCGGCAGGCTGAGCAGGCGACCGGGGCGGTCATCCTCCACCCGGCCGGCATGGGCGTCCAGGGCCGCAGCCTGGCTGGCGAACTCCGGCCCCACCGGACATGTCAGGAAGCTCACCGCCTCGCCCCCGGCCAGCAGCCGGGCCTCCCGTGCGCGGGCGGCGCGGCCCAGGGGGGCGGCCAGGGCGGCTTCGGCGTCAACGGCGACCGGGTACAGGATGGCGCTCATGGCTCCATTCTCGCTCAAACCCGCGCCCCTGGGAACGCACCGCGCGTGCGGCGGCCCGCATTGGGTCCTATGTTGGCCAGGGAGTGATTCGCATCGGCGCAAGCGGGGTCGATGGAGTGGTGATGAACGCAGATGAACTGATCCTGGCGGCGGCCGCTGGCGCGGTGTGCCTGGCCATCTGCGCCACGGTCTGGGCTCTGGCCCAGCAGCGTCTGGGGCGTCTTCGCCTGCAAGGCCTGCAACGTCGTGTATCGGAGCTGGAGATGCGGGCCGAGGTGGCCCAGTCCTCGGCCGAGGCCTTCGACTCCGCCCTGCTGGCGGTGGAGGACGGTCGCGCCATCCTGGCCTCTGGAGAGGAGAGTCTGGCGGTCTGCGCCACCGCCCTCGATCTCACCGAGGCCGACGCCCAGGGCCTGGTCAACGCCCTGATGCGGGCCGACCCCGACCATGCCCGACGCCTGCGCGCCCTGTTCGAGCGGGGGGAAGCCTGCGCCTTCGAGGTGCGCGGCCCTGCGGGCGTCGTCTCCGTTGAGGGCCGGGCCGCAGGCGCCCTGGCCTGGCTGCGGCTGTCGGCGGTGATCGGCGAGGACGCCGGCCTGCCCACCGCGCCGCGCTTCGCCGCCCTGCTGGACGCCCGGCCAGGTCCCGCCTGGATCGCCTCGGCCGATGGCGCCCCGGTCTGGGTGAACGCCGCCTGGCTGGCCGCCGTGGACGCCGCCAGCCTGGATGAGGCCGCCGCCAGGGGCGTGACCTTCGACAAGGCCTGCGATGAGATCGCCAGTGAGGCCGCCAATCTGGCCCAGGTGCGCGAGACCACCCGCTGGCTGACCCTGGGCGGTCGCCGCCGGGCCTTCCACATCACCGCCCGACCGCTGGAAGGCGGCGGCGTCGGTGTCTGGGCCGAGGACGCCACCGAGACCGAGGAGATGCGCGAGGCGCTCAAGCGCCATGTGGCCGCCCATGATGAGACCCTGAACCACATCGCCGATGCGGTGGCCATCTTCGGCGCCAACCGGAAGATGATCTTCCACAACACCGCCTTTGCCGAGCTCTGGGGTCTGGAGCCGGCCTGGCTGGGGGAGCGGCCGGGGCATGGGGAACTGCTCGACCGCCTGCGCCAGCGCCGCCGGCTGCCGGAGACGGCTGACTATGCGAAGTGGCGCGCCGCCGAGCTTGACCGCTACGAGGCCCTGGGCTCCAGCCCCGATGATCTCTGGAGCCTGCCGGACGGCCGCACCCTGCGGGTGGTGCGCCAGCCGCACCCCATGGGCGGGGTGCTGCTGCTGTTTTCCGACATCACCGATGAGCTGAAGCTCAAGGCGCAGTACAACGCCCTCATCCAGGTGCAGCAGGCCACCCTCGACAAGCTCAATGATGCGGTGGCGGTGTTCGGCTCCGACGGCCGGCTTCGGCTGCACAACGAGGCCTTCGAACGGTTCTGGAACGTCACCCCGACCCAGCTGGATATGGCCGGCGACTTCGAGGGTGTGGTGGAGCTCTGCGTGCCGCGCCTGCACGACCTGAACTTCTGGCGGGAGCTGAAGGGCCGGGTGGCTGATCCCGACCCAAGCGCCCGGACGCCGATTTCCGGCGAGGTCAAGACCTCGGACTCCCGCATCGTGGCCTTTCAGTCGCGCCCCCTCCCCGACGGCGCCACCCTGATCGCCTTCACCGATGTCACCGACGCCCGCAAGCTGGAGAGCGCGCTGGCCGCCCGGTCCGCGGCGCTCGCCGACGCCGAACGGCTGAAGCGGGATTTCGTCGGCAATGTCTCCTATGAGCTGCGCACGCCGCTCACCACCATCATCGGCTATTCGGAGCTTCTGGAGCGCTCCGGCGAAAACCTCTCCGAGCGGGGCCGGGGCCATGCCTCAGCCGTGCGCATGGCCGCCACCCAGCTGGCCCGCTCCATCGACGATGTTCTGGACATGGCCCAGATCGACGCCGACGAAATGGCCCTGGATCTGGAGGATGTGCGGGTCGCAGACCTGATCGCAGGCGCCGCCGGTCGCTGGTCACGCGCCGCCGATGAGGGCAAGGCCATCCTGAGGGTGGATCACGCCGAGGAGATCGGGGTCATCCGGGCCGATGCCCGTCGGCTGGGGCAGATCCTCGATCACCTGATCGAAAACGCCATCCGCCAGACCCCGCCGGAGGGGACCATTTCCATCTCCGCCCGCCGGGCGCTCGGGGAGGTGCAGCTGCAGGTCAGCGATACGGGCCGGGGCATCCCCTTCCACGTCCAGGCGCACATCTTCGACCGCTTTGTCGGCCGCGAGCGGGGCGGCCCCGGCCTTGGCCTGGCGCTGGTCAAGGCGTTGACGGAACTGCATGGGGGGTGGGTGGCCCTGGAAAGCGAGCCGGGCAATGGCGCGACCTTCACCTGCCACCTGCCGGAGCTGGCCCAGGCCGAAGCCGCCACCCACCGGGAACTGGAATTCTGACGGCTATGCGGCAGATAGCCGTTCGCGTTTATCGGGAAGCGCCCGTGGGCTTCTGCAAGGCGCTCAGATCGTATTCGAAGAGAACGACCTTGGACGAAACACCGTCAAAGCCTCTGTAGAGTCCCAGAGCCTCAATATTGTCGAGCTCGGTCGCCAGCCAGGATTTCTGGCAGCCCAGGGCGTGTCCCCAGGCGAACATTTCCGACATCAATTGGCGCGCCAAACCCTGTCTGCGCAGGGCAGACGTCACGCCGACCTCGTCGACATAGAGCTGGTCCGGCTTTTCCGGACGGCGGTGAATCACCGCCGCGCACTGAGCGACGATTTCCCCCTCATGAACCGCCACCAGCATGAGATGGGTCGGCTCGGAAAGATAGGCGCTCAGGCGCTCGGCGCTGATGGCCAAGTCAAAGACCTCCGGCGCGACCCTGTCAAACAGGGCCGCATCGGCTGGTCCGACCTTGCAGATGTTGATCAGTGCTGGCTCTCGGGCAGCCGGACCACCAGACCGTCGAGGGCGTCGGAGACCTTGATCTGGCAGGACAGGCGGCTGCTGGGTTCGACGTTCTCGGCGAAGTCGAGCATGGATTCTTCCATGGCCGAGGACTCGCCGGTCTTGTCCTTCCAGGCCTCGTCCACATAGACGTGGCAGGTGGCGCAGGCGCAGGCGCCGCCGCAGTCGGCGTCGATGCCCGGGACGTTGTTCTTCACCGCACCTTCCATCACCGTGAGCCCGGTCTTCACGTCCACGACGTGCTCGGTCCCGTCGTGCTCGATATAGGTGATCTTGGCCATGGCTCCCTTTCGCGCCGCGTTCAGGCGACGACCTCTTTCATTGAAACGCTGGGATCGGCAAGCTTGGCCTTGGAGACCGCTTTGCGGTTCAAGATCAGCTGCTTGCCCATCATGAATTCCGGGGGCGAGTTGATCGCCTCCACGGATTGGATCTGGTCTCCCTTGAGGTGGAAGACCGCGAACTTGCCGCTGGCTGGATCGCCCCGCAGCAGAACCTCATCGGCGTCGAAGGGATAGCCGGCGATCTGGAGCTTCAGATCATACTGGTCCGACCACTGCCAGGGCGCCTCGCCGGCCGGCGGCGGGCGCCCGGTGACGGCGCTGGCGGCCTGCTTGGCCTGTTCCAGGGCGTTGGGCACGCTTTCCATGCGGAACATGCGGTCATAGAGCGGCATGGGCCGGTGGGCCACATCGCCGATGGCGAAGATGGCCGGGTCGGAGCTGCGGGCCTCCAGGTTCACCACCACGCCGCGGGCGGTCTCCAGCCCGGCCTCGGCGGCCAGTTCGTCATTGGGGGTCGCGCCGACCCCGATGACGGCGGCGTCGCAGGGCAGCGTGCGGCCGTCGGCCAGGGTGACCCCGGTGACATGACCGTTCTCGCCCACAAAGCCCGTGACGCTGGCGCCCATCTCGAACACCACGCCGTGGGCCTGGTGCACCCCCTGGAAGAAGTCGGAGAGGGCCTCGCAGGCCACCCGGGCCAGCAGGCGCGGCTCCCGCTCGATGACGACCACCTCGGCCCCCAGGGCGCGGCCGGAGGCTGCGACCTCCAGGCCGATATAGCCCCCGCCGACCACGGCCAGGCGCTTGCCCGGCCCCACGGCGGCCTTCAGCGCCTCGGCGTCGGCAGCGGTGCGCAGCTCCAGGACGCCGGCCAGGTCGGCGCCGGGGACCGGCAGCTTGATGGCCCTCGCGCCGGTCGCCAGGATCAGGATGTCGTAGGAGAGCGTCGTCCCGTCGGAGAGCTCGACCAGCTTGTCGGACCGCCGCAGCTTCACCGCCCGGGTATTGGGCCGGAAGTCGATCTGGTGCTCGGGGTAGAATTCCAGCGGCTTCAGCGCCAGGGAGTCGGCGTCGGCCTCGCCCTTCAGCCAGGCCTTGGACAGGGGCGGGCGCTGATAGGGGGCCAGGGGCTCGTCGCCCACCAGGGTGATCGGACCCGTGTGGCCATACTGACGCAGCAGGGCGGCGGCCGTGCCGCCGGCATGGCCTGCCCCGAGGATCACGATGTTTGCGCCCAGATCACACATGCCGTTCCCCGATGCAGAAAAATGACGCCGGCGTCAACTTGGGAAAAGCACAGGGACGTCTTTAGATGACCCGATCGACCAGCATCTTCTTCACCTCAGCGATCGCCTTGGCCGGGTTGAGGCCCTTGGGGCAGACCTGGGCGCAGTTCATGATCGTGTGGCAGCGATAGAGCTTGAACGGGTCTTCCAGGTCGTCAAGGCGCTCGCCGGTGGCCTCGTCACGGCTGTCGATCAGCCAGCGATAGGCGTGCAGCAGGGCGGCCGGACCGAGATACTTGTCGCCGTTCCACCAGTAGCTGGGGCAGGAGGTGGAGCAGCAGGCGCAGAGAATGCACTCATAGAGGCCGTCCAGCTTCTCCCGGTCAGCCGGGGTCTGCAGCCATTCGCCCTGGGGTTCCGGGGTCTTGGTGTGCAGCCAGGGCTCGATGGAGGCGTACTGGGCGTAGAACAGGGTCATGTCCGGCACCAGATCCTTGATCACCGGCATGTGCGGCAGCGGACTGATGGTGCAGGTCTGGCCGGGGACTTCTTCCCAACCATGGGTGCAGGCCAGCGTATTGCGGCCGCCGATGTTCATGGCGCAGGAGCCGCACACACCCTCGCGGCACGACCGCCGGAAGGCCAGCGTCGGGTCAACGGTGTTCTTGATGTGGATGAGGGCGTCCAGGACCATGGGTCCGCAGGCCTCGACATCAACGTCATAGGTGTCCCAGCGGGGATTTTCGGCCCCCTCGGGATCATAGCGATAGACCTTGAAGGTCTTGACCTTCTTGGCTCCGGCCGGGGCCGGATGATGGCGGCCCTTCTGGACGCGGGAATTCTTTGGCAGGGCGAGTTCGACCATCGGAGGCGTTCCTTAGGCGAAGACTCCGGACCCCGCGCGGGCGGCGCGTTCGGTCCGAAGCCGGGAATGAGCGATATGAGGGGCCACAGACCCGCCCTAGTAGACCCGCGCCTTCGGCGGGATGTAGGCGATGTCGTTGCTAAGCGTGAACGAGTGCACCGGACGGTCGTCCAGCTTCACCTTGCCCGTGGCGTCATCGAACCAGGTCAGCGTGTGCTTCATCCAGTTCTCGTCGTCGCGGTCGGGATAGTCCTCCCGGGCGTGCGCCCCGCGGCTTTCGGTGCGGTTCAGCGCTCCGTTCACGGTGACGGCGGCCTGGCCGATCAGATTGTCGAATTCCAGGGTCTCGACGAGGTCGGTGTTCCAGATCATGCCGCGATCGGTGACCTGGATGTCGCCGCGCTGACCGTGGATCTTGTCCAGGCGCGCCACGCCTGAGGCCAGGCTCTCCCCGGTGCGGAACACCGCGGCGTCCTCCTGCATGGCCTTCTGCATATCCAGGCGCAGATGGGAGGTCGGCGTAGCGCCCTTGGCGTTGCGCAGCCGGTCGAAACGGGCCAGGTGGGCCTCGGTCTGGGCGGGCTTGAGGTCAGGCTGCTTGGCGCCCGGCGTCAGGATGTCGGCGGCGCGCAGGGCGGCCGAACGGCCGAACACCACCAGATCGATCAGCGAGTTGGAGCCCAGGCGGTTGGCGCCGTGCACCGAGACGCAGGCCGCCTCGCCCACGGCCATCAGGCCGGGGATGACGCTGTCGGGGTTGTCGCCGTCGCGGGTGACGACCTCGGAATAGAAGTTCGTCGGGATGCCGCCCATATTGTAGTGAACCGTCGGCAAGACCGGGATCGGCGCCTTGGTCACGTCCACGCCGGAGAACACCCGGGCGCTTTCGGAAATGCCCGGCAGGCGCTGATGCAGCACCTTGGGGTCCAGGTGGTCCAGGTGCAGGAAGATGTGGTCCTTGCCAGGCCCCACGCCCCGGCCTTCGCGGATCTCGATGGTCATGGCCCGGCTGACCATGTCCCGCGGCGCCAGATCCTTCACGGAC